>JBBREP010000026.1:0-35225 GCA_038202885.1 Acidimicrobiia bacterium
CGGCCGGGACGGTGACCAACCCGTTGACCACGACGAACGCCGACAGCAGCATCCCGATCCGAAAGTCGTTGAGATGTAGGTCGTCCTTGAGCGCCTTGGCGGCCCCACGCACGATGTTCTGGTCGATCTGATCGATCATGATCACGAGGCCGAGCGCCCACATCGGCCACGTCGACACTGTGTGTTGCGGCGCAGCTGCGGGCGTGCTCGCACCTGTCGCACCTTCGCCCGGAATCGGTGGTGAAGGCGGTTCGTCGGTCGTGGCCATGCGGCGATTCTGGCATTGCATCGAGGGGCGTGTCGCACGCGCAACTACCGTGTCACCGCATGGGCATCCAGCTCGCGATCGCGCTCGGGCTCGGTGTCGTGGCCGTCGTGGTCGCGTTCGTCGTCGACCGACGGCGTGGCACTCCTGCAGCGGCGCCGGTCACCGTCGGCACCGTGCCGGCACAACTCCACCGGGCCGACTTTCCTCGTCCCGAGGCGCCATGGCTCGTGGTGGTGTTCTCGTCGCACACCTGCGATGGTTGTGTCTCGATGGCGCAGAAGGTCGCGCCGTTGGAAAACGCCGATGTCGCCACCTGCGACATCGAGTACGCGGTGGCGCGTGACATCCATGATCGCTACGGCGTCGACGCGGTACCGCTGGTGGTCATGGCCGACGCTGAGGGCGTGGTGCGCCGATCGTTTCTCGGCGTCGTCAGCGCGACCGATCTGTGGGACGCGATGGCCGAGTTGCGCGCCGCGCCGCGCTGAACTTCTGCGGCGGGTTCAGTCGCCAGCGCTGGCGACGGGCTCATCGATGGGAGTGCTACCGCCGCCTTCGGCCGGGTCACCTTCATCGGTGACGCTGCCATCGGCGTGGACCACCTTGCGTGGACCGCCGGCCTTGTAACCCATTGCAGAATCGACAAGACGCGCGACCTCTTCACCGTCGAGCGTTTCGCGATCCAACAGGCCTTGTGCGACGGCATCGAGGCCGGCACGATGCTCGGTGAGGAGCTTGCGCGTGCGTTCTTCTTCATCGCGCAGAATCCGTTCGACCTCTTCGTCGATGACGCGCGCCGTCTCGTCGGAGTAGTCGCGGGTGTGCACGAGATCCTCGCCGAGGAACACCGCGCCCTGCGAGCCCCATGCCATCGGTCCGATGCGGTCGCTCATGCCCCATTCGCGCACCATGCTGCGCGCGATTTCGGTGGCGCGCACGAGGTCGTTGCTCGCTCCGGTTGATTGGCTGCCGAACACGATGTCTTCGGCGACCCGACCACCCATGAACACCGACAGCATGTCCTCGAGGAAGTTCTTGTCGTGCGAATACCGTTCTTCGGTGGGCAGTTGTTGGGTCATACCCAGCGCCATGCCCGTTGGCAGGATCGTCACCTTGTGCACCGGGTCGGCCCGCTCGTGCACGTAGGCGCACACCGCGTGCCCACCCTCGTGGTACGCCGTGTGTTCCTTTTCTTCGTCGTTCATCATGATCGACGGTCGCTTCAGACCCATCAGGACGCGATCGCGCGCGCTCTCGAAGTCTTCCTTGTAGACCTCGGTGGCGCCGCGCCGAACCGCAAACAGCGCGGCTTCGTTGACCAGGTTCGCGAGGTCGGCACCGCTCATACCGGGCGTGCCGCGGGCCACGGTGTTGGCGTTGACGTTGGGCGCGATCTTCTTGTCGCGGAAGTGCACCTTGAGGATGGCGAGGCGCTCTTCTTGTGTCGGTAGCGGCACCATGATCTGGCGGTCGAAACGACCGGGGCGCAGCAAGGCTGGGTCGAGGATGTCGGGTCGGTTCGTAGCGGCCATCATCACGATGCCTTCGGTCGCCTCGAAGCCGTCCATTTCCGCGAGCATCTGGTTGAGCGTCTGCTCGCGTTCGTCGTGGCCGCCACCGAGGCCGGCGCCTCGCTTACGACCGATCGAGTCGATCTCGTCGACGAAGATGATTGCGGGACTCTGCTTCTTGGCCGTCTGGAACAAGTCGCGCACGCGAGCCGCGCCGACGCCGACGAACATCTCCATGAAGTCCGAACCGGTCACTGAGATGAACGGCACGCCAGCTTCACCAGCGACGGCGCGCGCGATCAACGTCTTGCCGGTGCCAGGAGGACCGACGAGCAAGACGCCCTTCGGGATGCGTGCGCCGATCTCGCGGAACTTGCCGGGAAGCTTGAGGAAATCGACGACTTCCTTGATCTCTTCCTTCACCGGTTCGTAGCCGGCCACGTCGGCGAAGGTCGTCTTCGGTTTTTCGGTCGTGTACACCTTGGCGCGGCTGCGCCCGATATTCATCACCGCGCCCATCTGGCCCTGCGCGCGCCGACTCATCCACACGAACAAACCAATGATCAGCAAGATCGGCAACGCGAAGGACAAGAGCTGTCCCCACACGTTCGAGCCTTGCTTGTCGTACTTGAAGGTGACGTTGTGCTTGCGCAGCAACGCCAGGGTCACGTCGTCGAAGTTCCCGGGCGGGCCCGTCGTGGAGAACTCGAGGTTGTTGTCGACGGCCTTGATGAACACGCCGGTGATGTCACCGCTGTCGCGGTTGTACGTGACCGACTTGACGTTGTCTTTACTGACCTGCGCCTGCATCTCGTTGAACGTGAGCTTGGTGCGGGTGGTGCTCGACCCCGGCAAACCGTTCGAGAAGATGACGACGAACGCCAGGGTGATCACGCCCACGACGACCCATGGCATCCAGCGGCTGCGCGGGTTGCCCCCGAGCGGGCTGCGCGGTTGCCCCGATGGCCTCGGCGGTCGATTCGGGGGCTCCGGCGGGCGCCAGCCCTCTTGGGGATTGCGACTCATCAACGCTCCTGGTAGGCGCTGGGCCGGACTCGACGCCGTGGGCCCACGCGCGCCCCGCCATGCTACGACCGACTCGGGTCGGCACCTACTCGGCCATCCACAGAGTCTGAGAAGGCAAACGTCGTTGAGTGCACTACGCAGTGGCCCGAACGCTCGGCGCGAGTCGGCTTGCCGCGACGGCTGTGCACCAGGGACGGTGCGGGGCGTCATTACGCTGGCCCGATGGTTGCCGTGCCTCCGGCCACACCCTGGCCGCCCCCACCACGGCCGACTGTGGCGAATCGAGGCGTCCGCTGGGGCTTCGGCGACGCGGTCTGGGTGGTGCTGGTCGGCGTGGTCGGTGCCAACGTCGTTGGTGCGGTGATCATCGCGGCTCGCCACGCCAGCACGATCGCCGAAGGCAAAAAGCTAGAGGTAGACGCCATCGACACCGCGTCGGCGACGGCGCTGCAATTCGCGGTGATGCTCGGCCTCACGTGGCTCTTGCTGCGGGCCAAAGGAAACGGAGCCCGGCGCGACCTCGGGCTCTTCGTCCGCGTGGCCGACTGGTGGTGGGTGAGCATCGGGATCGCGTCCAGCATCGCGGTCGGAATCGTGTTGTTCCCCGTGAGCCGGCTCTGGAGCGACGGCCACCACGGCACGCAGGAAATCGGCAAGCAGCTCCAGGACTCCGCGAGTTGGGCCAGAATCGTGCTGTTTATCCTGATTGTCGTAGTAGCGCCAGTGGCCGAGGAAGCCCTGTTCCGCGGCGTCGTGCTGCGCGCCGCGTTGCGCAGGATGCCGGCCGCAGGCGCGGTCCTCGTGTCGGGTGGGTCATTCGCGGCCCTGCACCTGCTCGATCTCACCACGTTCCCTGCGCTGCCAGCCTTGTTCGCACTGGGCACGTTCTCGGCCGTGGTGGCCGTGCGCAGCGGCTCGCTGTCGCGATCGATCCTGTTGCACTCGGGTTTCAACCTGCTCGGCGCGATCCAACTGATCCTCGCGTCACATCATTGACCATGCGCACGAGGATCTTCCCGCGACCTTCAGCATTGGAGTAGCGCCGCCGATGAAGAGGCGTCCGAAGTTCTGGCAGGGAGGCTGGGATGGTATGCACAGGATGTGCCGGCGCGAACCTCATTGCGATCCGAATGCGGATCGCCGGCGAAGAAATTGTGTTCCATCGTTGTAACAAGTGCGAGACGAATCGTTGGGAAGCCGCCGCCGGCGGAGTGATCTCACTCGACCACGTCTTGGACTTGGCACGCGCTGGGAGATAGTTACTGTTCATTGCGCCTACTTCGTCCGGCGCGGCGAACGAACTTCGCACCCGCGTTGCTCGTTCCTCGCTCTCGGGCTGCTCCGGTCGTCGCGAAGTGGGTCAGGCGAGTTCTACTCGAGCCACGCGGCGGCCGCACAACCATGTTGCTGGAGCACCGGTGTAAGCGGCCGCTCGCCAGCGCCGGGCGAAGCAGGCGCCAGAGACGTGGCAGACTCGGCTGATGCCGGTGCTCCCGTTGGAAGACGAGCGCGCTCCGAAACGGGTGTGGGAATGGGTGCTCGGCATTGCGGTGCCGGTGCTGTGTGCGGGTTGGATCGCGGTGCGGTTGCACCCCGGGTTGCTGTTGCGCAACACCACGACCAACGGCGGCGACATGGGCGCCCACGTCTACTGGCCGTGGTTCCTCGAGCACCATTGGTTCTTCTCGGGCCGGCTCCAGGGCTGGTCGCCTGACTGGTACTCGGGGTTCCCGATCGGCCAGTACTACTTCCCGTTCCCTGCGCTGCTCACGAGCGCGTTCGACCTGATCCTGCCCTACAACGTCGCGTTCAAGCTCGTGACGGTGATCGGTCCGATTTCGTTGCCGATCGCCGCGTACGTGTTCGCCGAGCAGCTCGAGTTCCCCTGGCCCGCGTCGCCGCTGTGCTCGGTCGCGACGTTGTACTACCAATTCGAACTGCGCCATCACGGTGCTGACAACACGTGGACGATCTACGGCGGCAACCTCGCGAGCGGGCTCGCGGGGGAGTACAGCTTCACGCTCGCGCTTTCGCTCGCGCTCTTCTTCGTCGCCGCGTTGGCCTATACGTTCCGGACCGGCCGCCGGCCGTGGGTGCCAGCCCTGCTGCTCGCGTGCTGCGTGATGTCGCACATCGTCGTCGCCATGTTTGCGGCCTTCCTCGGGGTGGTGGTGTGGCTCTGCTACCGACCGCGCCGAACGTGGCGGATCGCGCTTCCGGTCTCCATTGTCGGAGCACTGCTGACCGCGACGTGGAGTCTTCCGCTGCTCGCGACCGAGGGTTACACGTCGAGCATGCGCTACGAGAAGGTCACCGAGTACACGAACTGGTTGTTCGGACCCGGGACCGAATTCAAGTTGCTCGGTGGCAGCATTCCGCTCCCAACGCCCGTGTGGATCTGGGCGCTCGTGCTCGCTGCGCTTGTCGGCGGTGGCTACTGGTTGCGGCGATCGACGTTGATCATCGTGGTGTGGGCCGTCGCGTTCGGTGTGGCGTTTCGGTATTGGCCCCAAGACCTCGCGGTGTGGAACACGCGGTTCATCCCGTTCTACTTCCTCGCGCTTGCGTTCCTCGCCGCGCTCGGCGCCACCGAAGTGTTCCGCATCTGCGACTACGGCGCGCGCGCCGTGTCGGCGTGGATCAACGAAGGCGCGCGTGTCGACGGCGTGCGGGCATGGCGTAGCGAACACGCCAGCACGTTGGCCACGCCACCGCCGTCTCCGATCGATCCCTGGTCGACGATCGCCGCGGAGCCTGTCGTGGACTCCGTCGCGGAGCCACCGGCGACCGCGACGGCACCGGCACCGGTCACGAGCGACATCGACGAGATGCCCGAACACCTACGTCGCGGCCTCGGTCCTGAGCAACGCCGACGGCGCGCCTTGGTCACGTCGGTACGCCTTGCAGTGGCGCTGGTCATCGTGTCGGCGTGGGTCGGCCTGGCCGCTGATCACCAAGGCGGCGCACTCGCGTCATCGTGGGCGAGCTGGAACTACGCGGGCTATCAGGCCAAAGGCCAGCAGTGGACTGAGTACAGCGGCCTGATGCAGAGCATGGGAACCATCGGCAAGCAGCGTGGCTGTGGCCGCGCGCTATGGGAGCCGTCCGCGGGTGAGACCGACGCGATCAACAACTACGGCACGAGCCTCGCGCTCGAGCTGTTGCCCTATTGGACGAATGGTTGCATTGGATCGCAGGAAGGTCTGTACTTCGAGTCGTCGGCGACGAAAGACGCGCACTTCCTGACGGTCAGCGAGATCGCGCAGCACCCATCGAACCCCGTGCGTGGCCTGGTATACGGCACGACGGCCGACTTCGACCGCGGCATCGATCACGCCCGCATGCTCGGCGTGCGCTACCTCATGCTGTGGACGACCGAATCGAAAGCGCTGGCCGACGCCTCGGCGCAACTCCAACGCGTGAAAGACATCCCCGACGTCGACGGCAAGGATCCCAAGGGGTGGAACATCTACGAGATCCGCGACTGGTCGCTCGTTGCCGGGCTCGACACCGAACCGGTGGTGGCAACGATGCATGCGGGCACACGCACGTCGTGTCTGCCCGACGCCGGTGATTTGCCGACCGATCAGCTTGATACGAACCTGAACGCGTGGGAGTGCGCGACGGATGCGCTGTGGATGGACCCCGCGACCTTCGCGCGCTCGGTCGCGAGTTCAGGCCCGAAGTCGTGGGTGCACGTCGACCTGAAGCCACGGCGGCTGGAGAAGATCAACGTTCCGTCGGCGCCGGGCGCCACCACGTCGGCGACGTCGAGTTCCTGGCACGCCATCGGACCATCGTTGGTGTCGCCGGTCGCCAAGGCGCCACCTCGACGCATCGTCGCGGCCAAGGTGACCGGTGTGCGCCAGACCGTCGACTCGATCAGCTTCCATGTCGACGAGATCGGCAAGCCGGTCGTGGTGCGCACGTCGTATTTTCCCAATTGGCACGTTGCGGGTGCCGATGGGCCGTACCGAGTCGCCCCGAACTTGATGGTTGTCATCCCACGTCGTCACGACGTGCGCCTTGAATACGGACTGACCTCGGCCGACTGGCTCGGTCGCATCGGCACGCTCCTCGGGCTCGTGCTGTTCGCGCTCATGGTGTGGCGTTGGCGGACCGTCCCGCGGGCATGGACGACGCGGACCCGACCGAGCGCCGATCACGATGGGCCTGAGCCCGCTCAGACTCCGGTCACGGTGGACACGCTCGTGCCCGCGCCAGCGCCAGAACCGGCCCTCCCAACGGCTGGAGACACCGTCGGGAACGATCCGCCACCGCCGGTAGGATGAGTTCGTTCTGATCCGGCCGCCGTCGCCGCGGCCCATTTGCCCGGCGAGGTTCCGATGTCGCTCGACGCGATTTTCAAGGCCTATGACATCCGCGGGATTTATCCCGACGAGATCGACGAGGATCTGGCGCGCCGCGTCGGGAACGCGTTCACTCGCTTCACCGGCGCGCCGACGGTGCTCGTCGGTTACGACATGCGGCCGTCGTCGCCCGGTCTCGCCGAAGCGTTCACCGAAGGTGCCACCCAAGCCGGCGCCGACGTGGTGCAGATCGGCCTGTGCTCGACCGACGTCGTGTACTACGCGTCGGGTCACCTCGATGCACCGGGTGCGATGTTCACCGCGAGCCACAACCCGGCCCAATACAACGGCATCAAGCTCTGCCGCGCCGGTGCGGCGCCCGTCGGCGAAGACACTGGGCTCGTCCAGATCAAAGCGACGGTTGCAGCAGGCACGATGGAAAAGGCCGAAATCGCTGGCACTGTGAGCGCGGTCGACATGCTCGACGACTTCGGTGTGCACGTGCGCGGCTTCATCGACACCGCCGGTCTACGGCCGCTCTCGGTGATCGCAGACACGGCGAACGGCATGGGCGGACTTGTCGTTCCGAAGGTGTTCGAGACGTTGCCGTTTCATCTCACCGTGCTCTTCGGCGAGCTCGATGGCACGTTCCCGAACCATCCGGCCGACCCGATCCAGATCGAGAACCTCGCCGATCTCCGTAAGGCCGTCGTCGACGCTCGCGCCGACATCGGGTTGGCGTTCGACGGCGACGCCGATCGCGTCTTCCTCGTCGACGACCTCGGCGAACCGGTGTCGGGTTCGACGACGACTGCGATCGTTGCCAAGGCGATCCTCGGTCGCCATCCGGGTGAGACGATCGTGCACAACCTCATCTGCTCGAAGGCGCTCGGCGAGGTTGTACGTGAAAGCGGCGGCACACCAGTGCGTGCACGTGTCGGGCACAGTTTCATCAAGCAAGTGATGGCCGACACGGGTGCCATCTTCGGCGGCGAGCACTCGGCGCACTACTACTTCCGAGACAATTGGCGGGCTGATTCCGGATCGATCGCTGCGTTGATGGTGCTCGAGGAACTCTCGCGTGCCGGCATTCCGCTGTCGGAACTGCGCAAACCGTTCGAGCGCTATGCGCAGTCCGGCGAGGTGAACAGCCGCGTGACCGATCCCGCAGCGGTGATCGAGCGAGTCGCGCAGCACTTCTCTGGGTTCACCCAAGATCGCCTCGACGGCCTGACCGTCGATGCCGGCGACTGGTGGTGCAACTTGCGCCCTTCGAATACCGAGCCACTCCTACGGCTGAATCTCGAGGCCGCGGACCGAGAACAATGTGATGCGCATACGGCCGAGGTGCTCGAGATCGTGCGCGGGGAGTAGAAACTGACGTCATGGCACTCGATCCGAAACTGCTCGACATCCTGGCCTGCCCGGATGACAAAGGCCCGCTGCTGTACTTCGCTGATGAGGCCGCGCTCTACAACCCTCGGCTGAAGCGGCGGTACGAGGTCAAAGACGACATTCCGATCATGCTGATCGACGAGGCCACTACCGTCGACGATGCCGAACATGAGCGGCTGATGGCGAAGGCCGAGGCCGAGGGCGTCGCGCCGACGTTCGAGGTGTGACCCAGGACTCGATGCGATTCCTTGACGCCGTCGAGGGCCTACCCGAGCAGCTCGCGAGCGCGCATCGGGCTGCCGGCGCGATCGAGCCCTCGGCGTTTCCGAAGGCGGATGGTGTCGACAACATCGTCGTATGTGGCATGGGCGGGTCGGGCATCGCGGGCGACGTGCTCGCGGTCGCCTCGAGCCACGAACTCGCGGTGCCAGTTGTCGTGCTGAAACAGATCCGGACGCCGGCGTTCGTGGGGCCCCGATCGCTCGTGTTCGCGGTCTCGTACTCCGGCGACACCGAGGAGACGGTGTCGATGGCGCGTGGAGCGCGCGACGCCGGGGCGACGCTCGTGTGTGTGAGTCGCGGCGGACAGCTTGCCGAGTTGGCGCGTGACGCAGGCGCCCTGCACCTCTCATGCCCCGACGGCTTCCTTCCGCGTGCCGCGCTCGGCACGTTGGTCGCGCCGTTGTTCGTCACGCTGTTCCGGTCTGGGTTGTTGGCGTCGGCGCACGATGCGCTCGTGAGTGCGCAGGAACAGCTCGCCGTGCGGCGCGACGCGTGCGCTCCGGGGATCGACGCACCGAAGAACGTTGCCAAGGACGTCGCGCGACGTATTGGTCGGACGATCCCGCTCGTGTACGGCGGTGGCGCACTTGGTGGGGTCGCCGCGTACCGCTGGAAGTGCGACGTCAACGAGAATGCCAAGGCGCCGGCGTATTACGCGCAGTACCCCGAGCTCGACCACAACGAGATCTGTGCATGGGGCCAGCACGGCGACGTCACGCGCCAGCTCATTTCGCTCATTGAAGTGCGGCACGGTTTCGAGCACGAACAGCTGGGCCGTCGGTTCGAGCTGACCCGAGCGATCATCGAAGAAGCCGTGCACCAGGTGATTTCGGTGCAGGCTGGCGGTACGACCCGCTTGGCCCAGCTGCTCGACCTGATGTATCTCGGCGATTGGGTGAGCTGCTACCTCGCGCTCGACAACGACGTCGACCCCGGCCCGATCGACGCGATCTTCGCGTTGAAGGACCGGCTCGCCGCCGGCTGAGCGCGCGCCGCCAACAGGGCTACGCGGCGCCGCCCGCGCCCGAAGCGTGGATCGAGTGCGTCATCGGCAGGACCGTGACCGCGATGCACACGCCGTCGTTGCTGTCGTGGTGGCGTAGGACCTTGATGCGCACGCCCTCGCGGTTCGGGTTGGTGCCGGCATACAACACGAACTCGGTCGTGCAGTCTCGTGAGCCGAAGGTGGCGAGCTGCGCGTTGTGGGTGTAGCCGATCACCTCCGCGGTGTGGGGTACGGCGCAACTCTCGATCTGCACATCGCGAAACGTCGCCGCCGTTGGCGCGTCGAGGCACACTCCCGGGTGCAACGCGGCGAGCGGGTCGTGGTGCGTCTTGGGCAGGGCCAGCATCGCCGCGAACAGCACGAGCGCGACGAGGATGCGCTTGCGAGCAACCGTGACGTCTCGGGCGCGGTCGGTACGAGCCACCGCTGGCGTACCCGGCGGCGAACCCATGAACGCGCCGATGAGTGCGTGCAGCTGCGCGAGGTCGCGGTTCGATGCCGCCAGGACGAGGCGCGTGGCGTGGCGGGGCATGCTGCGGCCCCGACAGAGGTCGCTACCCCGGAAGTTGGGGATCCTCCGCCAGGGAAGCGCGACGGGACCGTCGAGGGTGATCGCAGCCTTGATGTTCGAGCCGAGGTCGGGTCGCTCCGCGGTGACACCGGCAGTATTTCCCTCGGAATACGGCAACGTGCCGGGATAACCGAACCAACCCTTCGGCGTGACGACCGCGTCGGTGACGGCGTCTCGGGGGATGCGAACGGCGGCGCGCAACAGCGTCGGTGCGTGGATGACGAGATCACCATCGAACACGGCGAGCTCGGTGCGCCCGAGCGAGCGGACGAGCTCGACCGAGCCCGTGACCAAATAGATCCCGAGGACGACCGAGACGATCCAGGTCTGGAGCGTCCAATCGCCGGCGATCGTGAGGTTGTGGGCCAAAATCGAGACCGACAACGGAAGCAGCACGACGCGAGCGCCCAACATCACCGAGGCGCGTCGAGACCGGTGGAGGGCCATGATGTTCGTCGGTGTGCCCGGCGCTGTCGTTGGCGGTTGGCCTGACGACAGCGCGTCGGTCGCGCGCTCCATGAGCCTCCCGTGAGGTCGCACCGCGCCTTGTCTCGTGCCGCCACGAGGCGCGTGCGGGCGACCCGGCCTCGTCCCAGCCGCGAAGATAACGAGATGATCGCGGCAGCGAAACGGGATGTGGCATATGCCACCGAAGCGACGCGCGGTGCGGCTAACCGAGCGCGGCGAGGTCGGCGTCGACCATCATGTGCACGAGTTCGGCGAAGCTGGTGCGCGGCTCCCAACCGATGGCGGTGCGCGCCTTCGAAGGATCGCCGATCAAGAGGTCGACTTCCGCGGGGCGATAGAAACGCTCGTCCTGCACGACGTATTCGCGCCAGTCGAGGCCGACGCGCTCGAATGCGATCTCGCACAGCTCGGTGATCGTGTGCGTCTTGCCACTGGCGATCACGTAGTCACCGGGTTCGTCGAGTTGCAGCATTCGCCACATGGCTTCGACGTAATCGCCGGCGAAACCCCAGTCGCGGCGCGCGTCGAGGTTGCCGAGATGCAGGTCGTGTGCGAGACCACGTTTGATGCGCGCAACTCCATGGCTCACCTTGCGTTCGACGAACTCGAGCCCGCGGCGTGGTGAACCGTGGTTGAACAAGATCCCACTCGTGGCAAACAGGTCGTAGCTCTCGCGGTAGTTCACCGTGATCCAGTGCGCGTACGCCTTGGCCGCGCCGTACGGTGAGCGTGGGTAGAACGGCGTGCGTTCGCTCTGCGGTACTTCCATCACCTTGCCGAATACTTCCGACGAGCTCGCCTGGTAGAAGCGAATGTCGGGATCGACGTGGCGAATCGCTTCGAGCAGTCGCACCGCGCCGAGGCCGGTGACATCGCCGGTGAGCACGGGTTGGGTGAAGCTCGTCATCACGAAGCTCTGGGCGGCGAGGTTGTAGACCTCGCTCGGACGGTGCTCCGCGATGATCGCGATGAGCGATCCTTGGTCGAGCAAGTCGCCGGGAACCAGCACGAGCTGGTCTTGGATGTGGGCGATGCGCTCGAAGTTCAGCGTCGAGCTGCGACGGACGACGCCGATCACCTCATAGCCCTGCGCCAAGAGGAGTTCCGCGAGGTAGGAACCGTCCTGACCGGTGACGCCGGTGATCAATGCGCGTTTGGGTGCCATCGCATAGTTCTACGCCGCAAATGGCCCATTGTCTGCTAAGCCAGTTGGCACGATGGCTGACATCGACGACCTCCCGAACGAGCCGCTTGGCCAGCGCGTGGCGAAGGGCCGCGCCGATCTCGGTTGGACCCAGGCCGAACTGGCCGAGCGGGTCGGAATCTCGCGAGTCGCGCTCTCGCACATCGAGGCGGGTATCTCGATACCGGGCGAGCGCACCGTGGCCTTGCTGGCGGGAGCGTTCTGTTGCGAGCCGCACGACCTCGTTGCCGATACCGATTATCCGCGGGCCAAGTCTGAGCGCCTTCCTGTGGTGACGGCGCGTTACACCGAGGTCGAACATCAGCTTGCGTTGATGGCCGCGCAGCTCGAGATGGTCACCGACGAGCGGGTCCGCGCCGATCTTGTCGCGAGTTGGGGTGCGCGTCTCGCCGTGCTCGCCGAGTCCACGCACGATCGCCGTGAACAAGCCCGCCTCCGAGCCGCGCGAGTCGGCCTGCGCTGATGGACGTCAGGCGCTACGGTCCGGCCGTGTCCGAGGTGATGGCCGACTCCGGTGACGAGGGTCGCCGTGGCCTGTCGCGCCGGGGCTTTCTCGCCGCGTCGGCGGCGGCCGCGCTCGCCGCGTGTTCGAGCAGTACGAACTCCACGACGTCGACGCGTGGCGTGAGCGGCTCGACGACACCCCAGGTGACGACGACATCGGTGCCGCCACGACGTCGTCGTGCGCCGGGCGAGCGCTGGGATCCGTCGAAACCCGAGGGTACCGACCTCCTGCCCCAGATCGAACACATCGTCGTCGTCATGCAGGAGAACCATTCGTTCGACAATTACTTCGGCATGCTGGGGCGCGGCGACGGCTTCACGCTCGACAGTGCTGGTCGCCCGACGAACACGTGCAACGGCGCCGACGGTGGACCGGTGCGCGCGTTCCACATCTCGAACACATGCCCCACGAACAATCCGAGTCAGAACTGGAATTCAACCCATACACAGTGGAATCACGGGGCCATGGACGGGTTTGTGCGGAGCCCGAGCGGACCGGGCGCCATGGGGTATTGGGACGGCACGAACCTGCCGTTCTATTACTCGCTCGCAGAGACGTTCCCGCTCTGCGACCGCTGGTTCGCGTCGTGCATGGCGCAGACCTATCCGAACCGCCAATTCCTGCTCGCCGGAACGGCTCGCGGCAACCTTCGAACGACCCTCGATATTCTCAGCGACCCGCCGCCGCCGAACGGCACGATCATGCAGGCGCTCGATCGCCATTCGATCTCGTGGCTCGATTACCACGCGTTTCTCCCGACCGTCGGCCTATGGCTCGATTACGCGCAGGCCAACGGGGCCAAGTTGCCGACTGCGAATCGATTCTTCGTCGATGCCGCCGCAGGCAAGCTCCCGGCGTTCTGCATTGTCGAGCCGAATTCGGAGCTTGCGTCCGAGGAGAATCCGCAGGACATCTCACGCGGTGAAGCGTTTTCCGCCCGCGTCGTCAACGCAGTGATGCAGTCGCCGAACTGGTCTCGCACGGTGCTCATCTGGTGCTACGACGAGCACGGCGGTTACTACGATCACGTCGCGCCGCCAGCTGCCCCGATTCCCGACAGCGTGCCGCCGAACGTGCGCCCAGGCGATCCTTCGGGCGCCTACGACCGGCTCGGTTTTCGCGTGCCCGCCGTGATCGTCTCGCCGTTTGCGCGCAAGAACTACGTGTCGCAGGTGGTGCACGACCACACGTCGGTACTCGCGCTGCTCGAGCACAAGTTCAACCTCCCCGCGCTCACACACCGCGACGGATGGGCCGACGATCTCACCGACAGCCTCGACCTCAGCGGCACGCCAGCCTTTTTGACGCCGCCGACACTGTCGCCAGCCCTCAACACCACGCCCTTGGCGGCGGACGGCACCCCAGGCGCGCTCTGCACCGACCTCAGCCCCATGCCCTGACTATGGCGCCTACTTCGTCCGGCGCGGCGAGCGTCCTGCGCACCGGGAGAGCGTGTGCCGCGCTAGCGGCACCGGCGACCGGCAGATCGGCACACGGTTGGTGTGGCAGGCGGTGTCAGGTTGCGGGTAGAGTGGTTGACCGTCGGGCCGTTCGCGGCTGTCATCCGGTGATCCGGGCCGGCTCTTTCGATGCTGTTGTCGCGGTCGCCACTCGGCGTACCCGCCCCGAAGGAGTTGAGAGCCCATGACCACCACCGTTCCTACGCGCACGGACCTGTCCGGCGACTTCAAGGTTGCCGACCTCAGTCTGGCAACGTTCGGCCGCAAAGAGATCGAGCTCGCCGAGCACGAGATGCCCGGCCTGATGGCGATGCGGGAAGAGTTCGGCCCGCAACAACCGCTGGCCGGCGCACGTATTGCCGGTTCGTTGCACATGACCGTTCAGACCGCGGTCCTCATCGAGACCTTGCTCGATCTCGGCGCCGATGTGCGCTGGGTGAGCTGCAACATCTTTTCGACCCAAGACCACGCGGCCGCGGCAGTCGTCGTCGGCAGGACGGGTACTCCCGAGAACCCGAAGGGCGTCCCGGTCTATGCGTGGAAGGGCGAGTCGCTCGAGGAGTACTGGCAGTGCACCGAGCAGTTGTTCCGCTGGCCCGACGGCAACGGCGGCACAACCGGCCCGAACATGATCCTCGACGACGGTGGCGACGCCACGATGCTCGTGCACAAGGGCGTTGAGTTCGAAAAGGCCGGTGCGGTGCCCGACGCGACGACGGCCGAAAGCGAAGAGTTCGCCGTCGTGCTCAACACGCTCGCACGCCAGCTGAACGACGACAATCGATACTGGCACAACATCTCCACCGGCATCCTCGGTGTCACCGAGGAGACGACCACTGGTGTGCACCGCCTCTACCAGATGACCGAGGCCGGCACGCTGCTGTTCCCCGCCATCAACGTCAACGACTCGGTGACCAAGAGCAAGTTCGACAACCTCTACGGTTGTCGTCACTCGCTGATCGACGGCATCAACCGTGCCACCGACGTGATGATCGCAGGCAAGATCGCGGTCGTATGCGGTTACGGCGACGTCGGCAAGGGTTGTGCGCAGTCGTTGCGCGGTCAGGGCGCACGCGTGCTCGTGACTGAGGTCGACCCGATCTGTGCGCTCCAGGCGTGCATGGAGGGTTACCAAGTCGTGTTGCTCGAGGACGTGATCGGCGACGCCGACATGTTCGTGACGTGTACCGGGAACCACAACATCATCACCGCTGCGCAGATGGCGAAGATGAAGCACAACGCGATCGTCGGCAACATCGGCCACTTCGACAATGAGATCGACATGGCCGGCCTCGCGGCACTCAAGGGCATCGAGCGGATCACCATCAAGCCGCAGGTCGACGAATGGAAGTTCGCCGATGGTCACTCGATCATCGTGCTGGCCGAAGGCCGTTTGCTGAACCTCGGCTGCGCCACTGGGCACCCGAGCTTCGTGATGAGCAACAGCTTCACGAACCAGACGATCGCCCAGGTCGAGTTGTTCACGCACCAGGACTTCTACGAGCGCAAGGTGTACACGTTGCCCAAGCACCTCGACGAGAAGGTGGCGCGCCTGCACCTCGACAAGCTCGGTGCCAAACTCACCAAGCTCAGCGAGCACCAGGCCAGCTACATCGGCGTCTCCGTCGACGGTCCCTACAAGCCGGATCACTACCGGTACTAATACTAACTATTGCGCCTCCTTCGTCCGGCGCGCTGTCTCTTGCGCCTACTTCGTCCGGCGCTGCGAGCGACCGCGCGACCCAGGCTTTCCGCCTGAGGTCGTGCGGTCGCCGCGCTGTCGTAGGGATGGCGCAGTTCGTCAGGCCGCGGCGGCGGCTTGTCGTAGCGCGCGGTAGAGCAGGTACTGGTCGCCGAGACGGCGGCGCAGCTCGCGTTCGAGGCCACCGATCGGATAGAGGTTCTGCGGTGCGCGCGTGTCTTTGTGCGCGTGCGACGCGAAACGCGTGACGGCCGCGGTCACGCGGTCGGCGAGGGCCACGAGCGTTTCGGTGGGAAGCGCGCCGCTGGCTTCGCAGCGCAACACGCTCGCGTACGGCACCGGGGCCTCCCCGGGTAGACGCGCGTACCAACTCGTGCGCCCGAACGGCGGTGCGTCGATCCGGAACAGCGGCGTGCGTTCGCCGGGCCCGAGTCGGGCCACGACCGCGTCAAGCTCGGGTGGCAGGTAGCGGCGATGATGTGACTTGATGAGCCCGACCGCTTCGGGGATGTGACCGCGCTTTCGGATCGGGCCGTCGAGCAGGATCAACTCGTTGCCACCACGGCGCGCCAACTCGGCCACCTGCACCTCGGCTTCGGCCATCTGATCGTGAACCGCGAACGTGAGCGACTCCATCGCTGTGTCGCGGGCGGTGCGCGCTCGGAACACACCATGGCGGGTGACCACGTCGGCGAGTGCCTCGGCGGGGGAGTAGATCCCGCGGCCCACGATGGTGTCGCCGATACGGGCTCGGGTGGCGTCACAGCAGACGGTGCCGGCGGCGTACGACGCAAAGATGCCGGCCACGGCGGTGCCGTCGGATTCGCTCACCCACGCCCGGGCCTCGAGGCGCCGTACGCCGTCGACGAAGACGACCGCATCGGGCGCGGCGACGCCAACGGTGGACACCGGCGCCCAATCCGACGGCTCGACCTCGAGATCGAGGACGACGTCGGCCTCGCTGTCGGTCATCTCGGCATCGGTGGCACTGCCGTAACCGGGATCCCAAGGGTCGACGGCGAACTTCACGACACCACCCGTTCGACCCGTGATCGATTGGCGACCTTCGTGATCTCGAAACGAACGGGTACCCGTTGGGCGAGGTCGCGCACGTGGGTGACGATCCCGACCATGCGGCCGCTGGCGCCAAGCGTTTCGATCGTGGTCGCGACCGTGTCGAGGCTTTCGGGGTCGAGGGTGCCGAACCCCTCGTCGAGGAAAATGGCTTCGAGCTTCGGCGCGCCCTTGGCGGCGAGTTCGGCCAGTTGATCCGACAGCGCGAGTGCGAGGGCCAGTGAGGCCTGGAACGTCTCGCCACCCGACAGTGATCGCACCGAGCGCGTGGCGTCGGCATTGGCATGATCGACGATCTCGAAGTCGGCCGACTCACCCTTGCGCAACGAATACTGCCCGCCCGACAACTCGAACAGCAGCGCCGACGCCCGGTGCACGAGCGCCGTGAGGGCCTCCTCGACCAACCAATCGATGAACGCGTTCGTGCGCAGCAGGTTGCCGAGGAGTTCGGCCACGTGCTGATCGGCGTGGACAGTCGTGATCTGCGATGCGATCTCGGCGGCTTCGCTGCGCAGCTCTTTGAGCCGATCGAGCTGTGCTCGGCGCCGTGCGTGTTCGGCTGCGAGCCCGGTCGCGAGTGGGCCGAGGTCGCGGGCCGCCACGCCGAGCAACTCGGCGCGGCTGCGGAGTTCGTCGGTGCGCTGCATTCGAACGTGGGTGAGTTCGCGGATCTCGGCGTGGCGCTGCTCGGCCCGGGTGTGTTGGGCGGAGAACTGTTCGGTGGCCCACTCGGCGAGCTCCTGCCAGCTGGCAACGAGCGCATCCGGGCTGCGAGCAGGTGGCCCGAGCGCTGCGACCGCGTCGCGTTGGCCGTCGTACGCCGCGGCGAGCCGGTCGGCGCGCCCGGTGAGCTCGGCAACGGCGGCGCGCGCCGTGCGCTCGCCAGCCGCGGCGTTGCTGGCCCGGTCGCGGGCTGCGCCAAGCGCGACCTCGGCGGTGCGGATCGCCGCGAGCCGTTCGCGTACCACCTCGGGCCGATCGTGGAGCTCGCCGAGCGCGGCAACGAGTTGCGCCTCCTGCTCGCGCTGCGTTGCCAGCTGCGATGCGGCGGTCGCATGATTGCGAGCCGCGGCCGTCGCGACGTCGGTGGCGGCGTCGACGGCCGCGCGGGCGGACTTCACCGCCTGGCGAGCTTCGTCGAAGTCGCTCGGCGGCGCGACGTCAGGGAGCGTGTCGATCGTCCTGCGGCACACCGGACACTCGTCGCCGTCGTGGAGTTCGCTGAGCAGAGCGTGGGCCCGGTTCGCGTTGCGTGAGTCTTCGAGGGCGGCGTCGGCCGTCGTCCGTGCGGCCGTCGCGGCGTCGAGCACCGCGCGGGCGTGTTCTGCGGCGCGTTCCAGATCGACAATGGTGTCGGCGCGTTGTCCGATGGTGACGCGTAACGCCACCAGTTGTTCATGTGCGTGCGCAGCGCGATCGAGCGCCCCGCGGTCGCCGTGGTCTGCGAGGGCTTGCGCGAGCTGTTGCACGTCGACGGAGCTGGTTTCGGTCAGCGCGACCGCCGTTTCTTCTGCGGCCCGTGCCGCGTCGAGTTCGCTCGCGAACGCGTTGGCGTCGTCGGGAACCGCGATGGCCGACAGGGCAGCCATGTGTCCGGTCGCGCTCGTCGTGGCGCGTTCGAGATCGGCGATCGCCGCAGCTCGTTGCGCGTCGATCGGCAGTGCAGCATCGACATCGGCGATGAGGTCTTCGAGTGCTCCAAGGGCCGCGACCACCTCGTCTTCATCGACGATGGCCGCGCCGAGTTGTTCCTGGCGCTGCGCGAGTAGCTCGTGCTTCGAACGCAGCGCTCCGGCGCGTTCGCGTGCGCGTTGGCCGAGGGCCTCGTAGTTGCCGAGATCGAGCAATCGCACGAGCACGGATCGACGTTGCTTCGGCTCTTCCTGCAAGAGCCTCTGGAACTCGCCTTGTGGTAGCGCGACGCACCGGGTGAAGTCGTCGAACGGCAACCCGAGGATCGACTCGATCGCGGCGGTGAATTCGCGGACCTGTGCTGCGATGATCGTGCCGTCGGCGCGTTCGAGCCGCACTTCCTGTTTGGGTTTGTCGTTGCGTAACTTGACGCTCCGCACCGCGACATACCGTGCGCCGCCGACATCGAACGTGAGGCGCACCCGCGCCTCGATCGCCCCGAGGGAAACGATGCTGCTCGCGACGCTGCTGTCGAGGTGGCGCGGCACCTTGCCATATAGCGCGAAGCCAATCGCATCGATCACCGTGCTCTTGCCGTTCCCAGTGGGTCCGACGAGCGCGAAGAAGTCGATGCCGTCGAAGTCGAACTCGGTCTCGTCGCGAAACGAGCCGAAGCCGGCCAACTCGAGCCGAATCGGCCTCACTGCGACACCTCGCCGAGCAGTGCATCGAACAGCGCGACGACGCGAGGGTCTTCGATGCCGCTCTCGCGGCAGTAGTCAGAGAACAAGTCGTGCGGGCTGCGTCCGTGGCGCGTGGCACCCTCGAACGCCGGTGCCGTGTCCGCAGGCGACGATCCCGCGGGCCCGACGACCGCGACGTCGACGGTGCGCGGCAACAGGGTTCGCACGTCGTCGGCCAAGCCGGCGCGCAGCGATTCGCGCACCCGCACTCGCAGCCACGCGTCGCCGAGTTCGTCGACGCGAGCAGCGAGTTCGGCCAGCGTGCCCTCAACCGTCAGCAGCCGGTCGGCCTGTGACAGGGTGACCGGCCGGACCTGCGCCGGCGTGTTCGCGTGGGCCTCGACGATGAGTACCTGTGGCGCGTTCGCGGTCTCGCCGAAATCGACCTGGATGGGCGAGCCCGAATACCACGCCGGGCAACCCGCAGGAATCGACTGCGCACGATGGAGGTGGCCAAGCGCCACGTAGTGCGCGTCGATCGGAAACACGTTCGGAGGGACCGCATATTCGAAGATCGAGTGCGCGGCCCGCTCGCCGCCGCCGAACGTTGCATTGATCACGGTGGCATGGGCCACGAGCACCGAGATCGTTCCGGGTGCGACGTCCGCGCACAGGTGGTGCACGAGGGCGCGATAGTCGGCCGTGTATTCGGTGCTTCCGGCGGCGCCGCTCAACTCGAACAGCTCGCGGGCGCGGACCGCGAATCGCTGCGACACGAATGGCAACAGCGCGACGCGCACCGTGTCGCCGGCCGCGGTCGGGAACGAGACGACACCACCGTCAGCAGGCCCGGACGGGTGACCGAGCAACTGGATTCCCGCGGCAGCAAAGAGCGGTCGCACCGCATCGAACATGTGCGGACTGTCGTGATTGCCGGCAATGGCGAGCACGTGCGCGCCGGTGGCGCGCAGCGCGAGCAACGCGTCCCACGCCACCTTCTGGGCGTCGGGCGCAGGTGCCGAGGTCTCGAAGATGTCGCCGGCCACGACGACGAGGTCGACGGCCTCGACGCGCGCGATCTCGACGATCTCGCCAAGGACGCGCTCATGTTCCTCGAGGCGGGACCGCCCCCTGAGGGCCTTGCCGACATGCCAGTCGGCGGTGTGGAGCAGCTTCATCGCCCTGGGAACTTGGCAAACGGATCGGCATCGCGAGTGCCACCGTCGCCGTGCACGAGATCGATCCCGACCTCGTCGGGGCGGGTGGCCCACGCCGGGAACGGGAACTCAACGGTGAGCGGCACCGGAATCTCGGGTTGCATCACGAACATCGTGCCCGGCTTCGCGATCGTGGCGCGTTGTTGATGCGTGCGCGGCAAGAACCCGTATTCGGGCCGGCCCGCCTCGGCCGCGTCGAGCCGACCGACAACCCGCAACGACGAGTTGGCGACGATGCGGCGCTCGACCTCGCTCGCCGTTTGCTGCGCCCCGATCAGCACGATCCCAAGCGAGCGACCGCGCTCGGCCACGTCGAGGAGGATCTCTTTGATCGGTGAGCTGCCTTCACGCGGCGCGTACTTGTTGAGCTCGTCGAGCACCACGAACAGGAGCGGTTCGCGGCTGCCTTGTTGTTCCTTGGCGTCGAACGCTCGGCGGAGCGTGACACCGACGACGAATCGTTGCGCGCGGTCGGGCAGGTTGTGCAAGTCGACGACGGTCACCTGCGCGCCGCCGGTATCGATCGATCGGAGGCGGTCGCGCAGGGCGATGTCGCTGCGGATGAGCCGGTCGAGCCTCGGCACCGACGACCAGAGGCGCCGCAGGAACGCGTTGATCGTGCCTTGGGAGTTGGGCCCGGCCCAGTGGCGGCGTTCGAGATCGTCATCGCCACTCACCTTTTCCTCGATGAGGTCGACGAGCCCGCGGAACGTTCGCACAGGAGTGCCGTCGATCAGCACCGCGCCTTCGTCGATCTCGACCGCGTCGCGCAAACGGCGCGCCACCTGGTGGATCACCGTCGTGTACTGATTCCGTTCGTCTTCGGCGTCGGCGAACACGAAGGCCAGCAGCTCGTCGTGGCAGAACTCGGCGAGTGTCCACCAGAACGCTTCGACGCCCCGTTCGCGCGTGGCCACATCGGCCGCACCGTTGACGTCGCCGACGCGCGGTGGCGCGAACACCTGCACGCTGGCGAACGGCGCCGGCATCAAGCCGAGTTTGCGATATTGCTCGCGTTGGGTGTCGTCGAGCCGGGCGTTGGCGTGATCGAGGAACAGGAGGTCTTCGCTCTTGACGTTGAAGATCAGCGCGCCGCAGTTGTGCGCGGCGACGAGCCCCGGTGTGTTGAACAAGGCGTAGAGCAGGAACGTGGCGTAGGTGGTCTTCGTGGCGACACCCGAGATGCCGCTGATGTTGACGTGCGCGCCGCGCGTGCCGTCGAGGAAGTCGAGGTTCGCGTACAGCGGTTGGCCGTCGCGACCCAACCCGATCGGAATCTTGCGCACCATGCCGTCGAAATAGAGCGCGCCGTCGCGCTCCTCGTGCGTGGCGCGGCGGACTTCGGAGCCCGGTAGAGGAGGCACATAGACCTCGGGAACGACCCTGGTGGTGAGCACCCGCGCGGCCTCGGTGACCTCGGCGGGAAGCACGCCCTCTTCGATGAGGAACACGTCGGAGTCGAAGCGAGCGCCTTCGTGGCGAGCCCGCACTTCCGACACGATGCCGGCGATCGTGACCGCCTCGTCGCGGCCCGGCACGGTCCGCTCACATACGACGATGTCGTCGAGCTGGAGGTACTGCTCGTCGGCGACGGCCACCCAGAAATCGAGCGGCGTCGCATCCTCGGTCCCCAATACCCGCCCGACGGGCTCCTGATCCATGCTCCGGACCGTAACAGCACGTTCGGACACCTCTCCTGCGCCTACTTCGTCCGGCGCTGCGAGCGATCGCTTCAGCCGGCGGCATGAGAACGGGTTTGTGCGATCGCCGCGTCGGCTGAGGTTGGTCATCTCTCCGGTCGGATGAAACACTCTGGGGATGGAACGGTTCGAGGGACGGGTAGCGGTCATCACGGGCGGGGCGAGCGGGATCGGGCTCGGGCTCGCTCGCCGGTGCGTGGCTGAGGGCATGAAGGTGGTCCTCGGTGATGTCGAAAAGCCGGCGCTCGACGCGGCCGTTGCCGCATTGCGGGCCGACGGTGCGGACGTGCGCGGCGTGGCGTGCGACGTCACCGACCCCGACCAGATGGAAGCGCTTGCTCGTGCGGCGCTCGACGCCCACGGCGCGGTGCACTTGTTCTGCAACAACGCGGGAGTGGGCGGCGGCGGGCTGAGCTGGGAGGCCCCGCTGTCGACATGGGAGTGGGTGATCGGTGTCGACATGTGGGGCGTGATTCACGGCATCCGCACGTTCGTGCCCATCCTGTTGCAGCAGGACGAGGCGCACATCGTGAACACGGCGTCGGTCGCGGGGCTCGTCGCGGCGCCGTTCATGGGCCCGTACAACGCGAGCAAGCACGCCGTCGTCGGCCTGTCCGAGACGTTGCACCACGAGTTTGCGATCACTGGTGCGAAGGTGAAGGTGTCGGTGCTCTGCCCGGGTTGGGTCAACACCGGGATTGCGGCATCCGACCGGAACCGGCCCGCGCATCTCGCCGAGACCGAGGCTCTCGAACAGGCCGAGCAGGGCCAGGTGATGCGCGACATGTTGCAGTCGATGCTCGACGCGGGCATGAGCCCCGACGATGTCGCGTCGAAGGTGTTCGACGCGATCCGCGCCGAGCAGTTCTGGATCCTCACCCACGCCGAGTCCGATGACGATCAGTGGACCCAGGCCGTCAACCGCCGGCTCGACTCCATCCGCGCTCACACCAACCCCGTACTGAATCTGCTCGCCTGACGACTATGTGCGCGGTCCTCAGCGTTCGTCAGCGACGATGCGAAGGCCTACCGCATCGGCGAGCGCGGGCGCGAGGCCGACCAGCTGGTCCACGCTGATCGTTGCTCCGGTAAGCGCGCCGACACCTCGGAGGTTGTCAAGACGCGCCTCGCGCAGATCGACATCGGTGCAGCGCACTTGCGAGACGTCGGCGCCCGAGAGGTCCGAGCCTGCGAACGTGACGCCTTGGCACTGCGCCGAGATCAACTCCGACCTCGCAAGTAGGCACTCCTCGAATGTCACCTCGCGGAGCTTCGCCAGGCGCAGGTTCGCGTCGTCGAGCTTGCATGAACGAAACGTTGTCCTGCGAAGCGATGACTGCGACAGATCGATGCCGGTCGCGCGGCAGTCGATCAGCGTGACGCGCTGCCAGACCGCTTCGGAGAAATCGGCCCCAGACAGGTCGCACCGCACCAGCTCGACGTCAACGAGCCGAGCCCTTGCGAAGCCGCTCCCGACATGTGTGGCGCCGACGACGCGCAAACCGATCGCTTCGTTTTCGTCCAACTCAAGCGTGTCGATTTCCCTCATTGACGGTCTCCGGATCGAACGTCATCGTCCATAGCCGAGCGATGCTAGGGAACAGCGCGCCTGCGCTCTCAGCACGCTTGCGGCGACCGACTGCGCGCGCGAAGTCGACGTGCTCGAAAACGGCGTGCACCCGGTGCAGGAGCGGCTGACGCGGCATCCTGGACGACGGCGCCTCCGTCGGGCAAGGTGATGTTGTGGCGAACTCGAAGCGTCAACGGCTGGAGCACAACCGGCTCTCGCTGCAACAAGCAACTCGGCGTGACTCGACCCGAGCGCGTCGATCGGGCATTGTTGGTGCGTGGATCACGCTGGCGTGCTGGGGAGTGTTGTGCGCTGGGCGGAATCGAATTCAAACGTTCGCGTCGTCGTCCTCGAAGGTTCGGTTGCCCGCGACGACCCAGCGGTCGATGCGTGGTCAGACCTGGACGTGCGTTTGTACGTCGCCGATCCGCAGCCGTTGCTGCAAAGTCGCGATTGGTACGAGCGCTTTGGCGAGGTACTCGTCGTCGAGGCGCTTTCGAATCCTGGTTGGTACCCGACCCGGCTCGTCTACTACGTCGATGCCAAGATCGATTTCCTGATCGCCCCGGCCGCGTCGTTGGCAGGGCGCGCACGCTTCGGCCGACAGGTGCGCGTACTCATTGACAAGGATGGGCTGACGGCAGGAATTGCCCAAGGTCATGCCGTCTCGGTGGCGCTGCCTGATGACGCGACGTTTGCCGTCGCCGTGAACGAGTTCTACGCGGCCGCGTTGATGCACGCTCGGATGCTGGCTCGAGACGAACCGGTCAAGGCAAAATACCGCGACTGGGACATGAAGCAGCGCTTGTTCGAGATGATCGCGTGGGATCACCTGGCTCGATACGGGCGGGACCGCGATGTGCGACCGTTTGGAACTCACTTTCGTGAGTGGGCCGACTCCGAGGTGGTCGACGCGCTGGACGGCTGCTGGAGCGGCATCGGTCTCGAAGCCTCACGTCGAGCGTTCGCAGCGACCGTGGCGCTGTTTGCGGCGACGTCGGCACACGTCGCAATCACCGTCGGACTTCACCCGTTCGACGACGCCCCCGTGATCCGCGAGGTCGAGCGGATTACCGACACCATCTCCTAGCTGGCGTTGGGGATTGACCTCGGCGGCCCGGCCGCGCATCCGGTCGAGCGTCGCCTCTGCGGCCAGCTCGCAGGCTCGGTCGTGCGTCAGGTCGATGCCAAGCGCGTGAGTATTCGTGCCCGGCAGTGTGTACTCGCCATAGCGTGCACGGAAGGACGGCCAGCCCAGGGGGAGTGAGCGAGATTGGGTATCGCCTATCAATGCGACGCAGAAGCTGGTTGCACGTTCATCGTCTGGGACGCTGACGTCACGCCCGAGGAGTGGCGCGACCGCGAGGAGGCGATGTTCGGTGATCCAGCTTTTCCTCCTGGTCCACGCGCGCTCGCCGATCTTCGCAGCGCCGGTGGGTCGCCGCACCTCGGCATCGAAGTAGTCCGGGAGATGGCCGAGCATCTGCGGAGCAGAGCGTCAACGATCGGGCCCCTCAAATTCGCGCTGATCCCCAACAGTGGCTGGGACAAGGCGCTCCAGTTCGAAGAAGAGCTCAGAGGTTCCGGCATTACATCGATTGCCTTCACGAGCTTGGCGACAGCATGCACGTGGCTCGGAGTCAACTCCACCCGAGCAACCGCAGCGCTCGGCGGATTGCGCGAAGAACTCCGCCAGTAGCTGCCTCGTCGGCGAGCCGACTCGGCACGAGGAACGCCTTCTAGGGTGGCGGCATGACCCATGTCGCACCGAACAACAAGGCGCAACAGCAGTACTGGAACGAACCCGGAGGTGCCGCGTGGGCTCGTTGGCAGGAGCGGATGGATCTCCAGCTTGCGCCGTTCGGGCTCGCGGCCATCGAGGCCGTCGCACCGAAACCCGGGGAAGGCATTCTCGATATCGGTTGCGGTTGTGGCGACACGACGTTGCAAGTGGCTGCGCGGGTGGGTTCGCAGGGAAGGGTCACCGGTCTCGACATCAGTGCCACGATGTTGGCCCGCGCACGCGACCGTGCCACCCAGGCGGGTCTTGAGAACGCGCAGTTCGTGGAGGGCGACGCCCAGGTCGTCACCGCGGCTGATCTCGGCGAAGGTTTCGACGCAGCGATCAGCCGCTTTGGCGTGATGTTCTTCGCCGACCCTGTGGCTGCGTTTGCCAACCTGACGTCCTTGGTCCGACCAGGCGGTCGTCTCGGCTTTGTGTGCTGGCAGCCGCCCGCAGCGAATTCGTGGATGTCGAACCTGGCCCGCGAAGTGGCGCCGATCTTCCCCGCGCCGCCCGACCCGCCCGACCCGCATGCTCCAGGGCCTTTCGCGTTTGCCGACCCCGTGCGCACGCGAGACATTCTGCGTGCCGGCGGATGGGCCGACGTCGCCGTCGAATCCTGCGAGCGCAAAATGAAAGTGTTCGGGACGGATGACTTCGATGTTGCCGTCGAAGGTTCACTGGCGATCGGGGGTGCCGCGCGTTTGCTGATTGACGCCACGGCCGAGCAACGGTCGCAGGCCCGTGCGATTGCCGAACGAGTGATGCGATCACTTTGGGGCGATGACGGCGCCGTCGTCGACGGAACGGGTTGGCTGGTCACCGCGCGGCGCCCTGCTCAGACGCCGCGGCGTGCCTAGGCGGTCGTGATCGACGTCATGCCGATCCCCGTGACGGCCATGATGCCGACGAGTCCCGACATGACCAGGAGCCTGAACCCTCGTTGTCTCATCGTTCATGCTACGGATCGCGCCCTGCTGTTCTTGATCGGAAACCCGGAGTCGTGACATCGGCGACATAAGCCCGTGCTGGATGGGGCAGAATCACGGCCGTGGAACTGACGCCGCCCACCCAGTATGCGACCGACTCCAACCTGCGAGCGCGTCAGCGACTCTGGGAGATCAGTGCTCGCGAGCCCGCGTTCGCTGCGTACCTCGCGAGCATCACATCGCCCTTCCGGATGGTCAGGAGCATGGACTAAACAGGACTGCTACATCGAGGTGCCGTGACCGCAGCTCCAAGAGGCACGTGACGGAGGAGACCCGTATGACCAGCCTGCGCGACCGACCGAACACCGCACTGATCGTGATCGATGTGCAGAACGACGTTGTAGCGAAGGCCCACGAACGCGATGCGGTGATCGCGAACATCCGCGACCTGATCGACAAGGCGCGCGCCAACGAAGTCCCGGTCGTGTGGGTCCAGCACTCAGATGAGAACTTGGTCGAGGGCACCGACGGTTGGCAATACGTGCCGGAGCTTGAGCGTCATGAGTCCGAGCCCTTGGTCCACAAGCGGTACGGCGACGCGTTCGAAGACACGATCTTGGAATCCGAATTGGCGCAACGGGGTGTGGGTCGGCTCGTCGTCACCGGAGCGCAAACCGATGCGTGCGTTCGGTCGACAATCCACGGCGCGTTCACCCGGGGATACGACGCGACCCTGGTGTCGGACGCGCACACCACGGAGGATTTCTCGAGCTATGGACTGCCCCCGGCCGACAAGGTCATTGCCCACACGAACATGTACTGGAGTTGGCAAGCCGCGCCCGGGCGCACCGCGAGTGTCGTCGAAACTGCGGATGTCAACTTCGACGGGATCGCAGGCGAAGCATCGCAGTAACCCAGCGGGCAGACTGATCGTTCGCGCCGGCGACCAAAGCGAGTCGCCACGATCGATAGCGCGCGACGCGCTTTCTGCATCGCCGGTGGACCGGTCTGTAGCCGTCGGTCCGGGCCGCGAGCATCCGTGAACCATGCTCGATTGCTTGCCTCGCGCCGCGTCAGACCCGTTGCCGCCATGGCATCAGTATGCGACCGTGGCGGGTGTCCGGTCCAGGTGCAATTCGCGCCCACGTCGAACAAAAGCGGATGATCGCTGGCGCCGCGTCGGGCAAGATGGCTACGTGAATACGGCACGATTCGAGGGCGAAACGCTGCACGGTCGGCTCGTGCGGCTGGAACCGTTGACGCACGACCACGATGCTGGGTTGCTCGGCGCGGCGACGGAGAATCGCGCGACGTACGGCTACACGGCGGTCCCGCAGGGTCGCGCCGGCGTCGTCGAGTACGTCGATGCCATCCTCGATAGCCCCGACGAGACGGTCGCCTTCGCACAGGTTCGTATTGCCGACGGCGTGGTCGTCGGCGTCACTCGCTACCTCACTCCGAGGCGTCGGTCCGACCAAGCCGTGCCGTATGCCATCGAAATCGGTGGAACCTGGCTTGCGGCATCGGCGCAACGATCGGGGATCAACGTCGAGGCGAAGCTGTTGCTGCTTGGGCACGCTTTTGATGTTTGGCGCGTCGGCCGCGTGGATCTCAAGACCGACGCGCGCAACGCGCAGTCGCGCTCGGCGATCGCGGCGCTCGGTGCGACGTTCGAGGGTGTGCTGCGATGTTGGCAGCCGTCACTCGTCCCCGGCGAGGAGGACATCCTCCGCGATTCGGCGCTCTACTCGGTGGTTGGCGCTGAGTGGCCCGAGGTCCGCGAGCGGCTCCGCAAGCGCCTCGCGGCGGGTCCCAGCTGTGGTCGATAACTGTTGCAATCATTGAGGGTTCATATCACTTTGCCCTTGACATCGAACACCCGTTCTGATAGCAACCCCTAACGGCAAGAAGAACGCGCCCTGTTCGACCAACGCATCACCGAACTCAAACATCAATGGCCGCCTGAACGAGAGTCGATCGCCGCGCGCGCCGCGTCCGCGCTGCCTGCCGCAGGGTCTGCGACCGCGAACGACTGAGTGTCGTAGGGGGCTTGTACCGTCCCCACGATGCTGATGGCCCGTGTTGCCGGCGCCCTGTTTCCGGTGGCGTGTCCTGGTTGTGGGGAGCGCGCCGCGCCGGTGTGCGAGGCGTGCGCGTCTGCAATCCGGCCGCCACCGCCGATGCCGCCACCCGCAGGCATCGTGTCGTGGGCTGCCCCGTTTGCCTACGAGGGCGTGGTGCGCGAACTGATCGCGAGAGTGAAGTACCGCGACGCCCGCCACGCGCTTGGTTGGCTCGCCGCGCACGCTGCCGCAACCGCGCGCGCGGAACTGCGGATTCCCGAGGTGATCACGTGGGCGCCCACCACCGCGGCCCGCCGGCGTGCGCGTGGCTTCGATCATGCGGCGCTGCTCGCTCGGCGCGTTGCGACGCACCTCGCCGTGCCCTGCCGACCGATGCTTGTGCGACTCGACGACAGCGCGCAGACCGGTCGTGCGGCCCGCGAGCGCAGGCTCGGGCCGAGCTACGAGCTCGTTGCCGGCGCGCGTCCGAGCGATGGCCGCAGCGCGTCGGTGCTCGTGATCGACGACGTGGCGACGACGGGCGCAACGTTGCGGGCCGCGGCCAGCGCGCTGCACGCTCGGGGTCGCAGCATCGAGGCGCTCACTGTTGCGCGGACGCCGCCCCCGCGGTGACGCGCGCCGCGGAGCGATTGCGGCGGGCGCGATCGATGACCTGCCACACGGTCCACATCGGTGCGAGCACCAACAGCGCTCGTAGGTATCGGTTCTGACGGTCTTGTTCGATCGCGAGCGTTGTCATCGCCCCGAGCCACACGATGATGCAGAGCAGCGACATCGGCCGGCGTTCCTTCACCGACACCGGGTGCGGGAACTCGACGTGCATCATCGTCAACACGCAGAGCGCGGCGATCACGGCGAGGTTCAACCACTTGCTGTCGCTGAGCAGATACAGCGTTGGGATGATGACGTTCCACTCGGCGGGAAACCCGCGGAACCAGCGGTCTTCGGTCTCCATGTTGGTGCGCGCCATCCAGAGCGCGGCGGTGAACAGGATCACGAAACCGGTGACGCCGACGGTGTTCTCGGGAAGCAGGCCGAACTTGTCGAGGAACGCGACCGGCACGATGGTGCACGTGAAATAGTCGACGATCAGGTCAAGCGCGTTGCCATCGATATGGGGGATACAGCCGCGTACGTCGATCTTGCGCGCGATGGGACCGTCGATACCGTCCATGACCATCGCGACCACGAGCCACAGGATGGCCGCGCGCGGGTGGCCCTCGACGATCGACTGCAGGCCGAGCATCCCGACGATCACACCGCTCGCGGTGAACGCATGCAACGCCCAGCCGGCACGCACGTCGCGTTGTGTGTACACGGGCGCCCTCGTGTCGTGATCCAGCCGGTGGGTCATGCTAACCCCGAATCGGCCGATAATTCCGCTGGCTGAGAGTGCAGTACCGTGAACGACGTGCCGGTGGCCGACACACCCGCGACAGTGGACCGCCGCACGCTTCGGCGGCGCCGTATCGAGATCGTCTGGGTACTCCTCAGCGTGGCCTACGGCATCGGGCGCGCCGTCGTCGTGGCCGTCACCCTGTCTGAATACGGCGTGAACCCCTGGGTGTATGGCGCCATCGATGCCGTCACCTCGGTGCCCCTCGGTATCGCCACGGCCCGAGTCGTCGGCGCCGGCATCGACCGCCGCTGGAGTTCTGTCCACCGCTGGGCCCTGATCGCCGGCGCCGCGTTCATCGCACCCGACGTCTCGATCCTCGTCATGGGCGGCGGCCGACTGCCCTTTGCGGCCTATGTCATCGTCGGAGTGGTGGTGTTTGTGAGCGCCACGGTGTCGCTGCGCGCTGCGCTCGGCAAAATGCGTGAGGGCCGTGCCAGTAACTGATCTGACCTGATCTGACCCGATCTCACCCGGCGCTGATCGGGTCGGGCGGCCCCCTCGCAGTGACGGCGACGGTCGGACGGCTCGATAGGGTGCGGGTGTTCGGTGGGTCAGCGAGTGAGGCGAGGCAATCTCTATGGCAATCGATGTGCATGTCGTCGGCAAGCACGTCGAGGTGTCCCCGTCGCTGCGGAGCACTGTGCTCGGACGGGTACCTCGAATCGAGCGGTTCGCGTCCGATGCCCGGCGCGCCGACGTCGATTTCGGACACGTGGCGAGCGGCCACGCCGACGAACGATGCACATGCGAGATCATCGTGCACGTGAACCGTCATCGGGTCGAAGCCCACGCTTCGGCCGCCGATCACGCAGCAGCGTTCGATCGTGCATTCGAAAAGGCCGAGCAGCAACTCCGCAAGCTCCACGATCGTCGGATCGACAAGCCCGTCGCTCGCCGAGACGGCGGCCCCGGCATGCACGGCGACGCCGGAACTTGACGCCACGACGTGACGCCGCGAGCCGCGTGGTTCGCCGCAATGTGCTGACGGCAACGACTTCGACGGTCCGCAGTAACCTGGTCTACGTATGAGTATGTTCCAGAAGCTCCTCCGTGTCGGCGAGGGGAAAAAGCTCAAACTGCTCGAATCGATCGTGCCCGAGGTGGCTCGGTGGGAGCCCGACATGGAGCGGCTCACCGACGCGCAGCTCGCGGCAATGACCGTGACGTTCAAGCAACGCGTCGACGCCGGCGAAGACCTTGACGACCTGCTGCCCGAAGCCTTTGCCGTGGTGCGGGAGGCGTCTCGGCGCACGCTTGGCCAGCGCCACTACGACGTGCAGATCATGGGCGGTGCGTGCCTGCATTTCGGGTGGGTCGCCGAGATGAAGACAGGCGAGGGCAAGACGCTCGTCGCCACGCTGCCGGCCTACCTCAATGCGCTGACGGGTCGCAGCGTGCACCTGGTGACGGTGAACGACTACCTCGCCAAGCGAGACGCCGAGTGGATGGGCCAGGTCTACGGATTCCTCGGCCTCTCGGTGGGTGTCGTGATCCCCGGGTACAGAGAGGCAGCCGAAGAAAAGCGCGCGGCCTACGACTGCGACATCATCCACGGGACCAACAACGAGCTCGGGTTCGACTACCTGCGCGACAACATGTGTGTTGCGATCGAAGAACAAACGCAGTGGGGCAACCGGGGCCGCGATCACCAGGCCCACCACTTCGCCATCATCGACGAGATCGACTCGATCCTGATCGATGAGGCGCGCACGCCGCTCATCATTTCGGGACAGGTACAAGACGCGGTCGAGCTTTACTACCAATTCGCGCGCGTCGTGCGCGGCCTCCAGCGTGAACGCGACTACGAGGTCGACGAAGCCAAGCGCACGGTGGTGCCGACCGAGGAAGGCATCGGTCGCGTCGAGCAGTCGCTCGGTGTCACGAACCTCTACGACAACGTCAACCAGAACTTCGTGCACCAACTTGCGCAGGCCCTGAAGGCCAAGGAATTGTTCCACCGCGACAAGGACTATTTGGTCGCCCAGGGCGAAGTGAAGATCGTCGACGAGTTCACCGGCCGGGTCCTCGAGGGCCGGCGCTGGAGCGAGGGATTGCACCAGGCGGTCGAGGCCAAAGAAGGAGTGCGGATCAAGGCCGAGAACCAAACACTCGCCACGGTCACGCTCCAGAACTACTTCCGGCTCTACGACAAGCTCGCGGGCATGACCGGGACGGCATTCAGCGAAGCCGGCGAGTTCATGCACACCTACGAGCTCGCGGTCGTGTCGATCCCGACGAACAAGCCGTCGGCACGCGCCGACCAGGCCGACCTCATCTACAAGGGCATCGACGGCAAGTACGACGCCGTCGTCGAAGACATCGCGCAGCGCCACGCCACCGGGCAGCCGATCCTGGTCGGCACGATCTCGGTCGAGGAGTCCGAAAAGCTCTCGCGCCTGCTCGACAAGAACGGCGTCACGCACGAAGTGCTGAACGCCAAGCAACACGAGCGGGAAGCGCCGATCATCGCCCAGGCCGGCGCGCTCGGCGGCGTCACCGTCGCGACGAACATGGCCGGGCGTGGCGTCGACATTCTGCTCGGCGGCGAACCGGAGGGCCTCGCTCGCGCTGAGATGGCCAAGCAGGGCCTCGACCCCGAGACCGAACCGGCGCGGTATCGCGAACTACTCGATCAGTTCACCGTCGATTGCAAGATCGAAGGCGACAAGGTACGCGGCCTCGGTGGGCTCTTCGTGCTCGGCACGGAACGGCACGAGAGCCGCCGCATCGACAACCAGCTGCGCGGCCGATCCGGGCGTCAGGGTGACCCTGGAGAGACCCGGTTCTATCTCTCGCTCGAAGACGAGCTGATGCGGCTCTTTGCGACTGGCCTCGTGCAAAAGGTCATGGGGGCCAGTTTCCCCGACGACGTGCCGCTCGAGTCGCGCATGGTCTCGAAGGCGATCGAACGAGCCCAGGGCACCGTCGAAGACCGTAACTTCGAGATCCGCAAGAACGTCCTCAAGTACGACGAGGTGATGAACGAGCAGCGCAAGATCGTGTACAAGCTGCGTCAACAGATCCTCGACGGTCTCGACCTCAAAGACGAGGCGATGCAGATCATCGAGCGCACGATCAAGCACCTTGTCGACACGCACTGTTCGGGAGAGTTCGTCGAGGAGTGGGACGTCGACAGCCTGTACAACGAGGCTCGCTCGTTCTTTCCGACGAACCTCACGCGTGAGCAGATGGCGAACGCCGAACGGCGTTCGGTGCTCGAAGAGCTCGTACACGACGACGCGGTCGCGGTCTACGAAGCGCTCGGAGTTGAGCGCACCGAAGAAGTGCAGCGCGACATCGAACGGCGCGTCATGCTCTCGGTCATCGATCAACACTGGCGCGAACACCTCTACGAGATGGACTACCTGCAAGAGGGCATCAACTTGCGGGCGATGGGCCAGCAAGACCCACTGGCCGAGTGGCAGCGCGAAGGCTTCGACATGTTTGAAGCGATGACGGCCACGGTCGACGAGGAGTTCGTTCGCTACGTGTTCCATGTGCAGGTGATCACCGAGGATGCACCGGTCGCCAGCGTGAGCAACGTGCAATACAGCGCGCCGGAAGACCCGGTTGAGGGCACATCGTCGATACGGTCGGCGGCCGCAGCAGAGTTGGCCGAAGTTGTCGACAGCAACGATGCGGCGCGGGTCGCAGCCATCGAGGCCTCGGTACCCGAAGTGCAACAACCCGTTCGCGTCGAAAAGACGCCCGGTCGCAACGAGCCGTGTTGGTGCGGCAGCGGCAAGAAATACAAGGTGTGTCACGGAAAGTAAACGCACCGACGAAGACTGTGCGCCATGGGCGGGCGCAGAGGTGCTTCCGAGACGCGCCTAACATCCGTTCGCTGTGCGTGATTTCACCGATCTTCTTGCTGATCTGCGTCGTCGAGTCGGCGAGGCGCATTCGTACCTGCGGGTCGATGCGCTGCGCGAGCGACTCAGCGAACTCGAGATCGAGGCGAGCAAGCCGGATCTGTGGGACGACCAAGATCGAGCGCGTGTCGTCACGACCGAGATGGCCAGAGCGCGCGACGACATCGAGCTCGTCGTCGCGCTCGAGCAGCAGATCTCCGATCTCGAGACCCTGTACGAGCTCGCCCGTGAAGAGCGTGACGAGTCGATGGAAACCGAGATTGCGAACGGTACGCGCGACCTCGAACGCGAGCTCGACCAGCTCGAACTGCGAGCCTTGTTCACCGGCGACAACGACGAGCGCGACGCCATCTGTCTTGTGAACTCGGGCGCCGGTGGCACTGACGCCCAAGACTGGGCCGACATGGTGTTGCGTATGTACACGCGGTGGGCGCAACGGCAAGGTTTCACCGTCGAGCTCGAAGATCGCAACGAGGGTCAAGAGGCTGGTATCAACTCAGCGACCTTCATCGTCCGTGGGCGCTACGCCTACGGCAAGCTGCACGGCGAGAAGGGCACCCACCGCCTGATCCGCATTTCGCCCTTCGACTCAAACGCTCGCCGCCAGACTGCGTTTGCGTCGCTTGACGTCGTGCCCGTGCTCGACGAAGAGGAAGCGCCCGAGATCCGCGACGACGAGATTCGCATCGATACGTTCCGATCGTCGGGCGCCGGTGGGCAACATGTCAACGTCACCGACAGCGCGGTACGGATCACGCACCTGCCGACCGGCATCGTGGTGTCGTGCCAGAACGAGCGCAGCCAATTGCAAAACCGTGCCAAGGCGATGCAGATCCTCGCGGCCAAGCTCGCCGATGTGGCGCGCGCCGAACGACAGGCCGAACTGAATCGCATTTCGGGCGCGAAGAGCGACGTTGCGTTCGGCAACCAGATTCGCACCTACACGCTGGCGCCGTATCAGCTCGTCAAAGACGAACGCACACGCTACGAGACGGGCAACGTCGAAGCCGTGCTCGATGGCGATCTCGAAGACTTCGTGACGTCGTGGCTCCAGTATCGCCGCCGCGAAGGCTTGAGTGGATAGGTCGGTCCGGTTGCCGCACGCACACGTCGTTCCTGGTCAGCGTGTTGGTGCAGTGAAAGTGCGCGAGCGCGCTGATACTGTCGATTCTTCCGCATGATTCGCTTCACACACGTCCATAAGACGTACCCGCCCGACACCGTTGCCGTTCGTGACGTGTCGCTCGAGATCCAAAAGGGCGAGTTTGTCTTCCTCATCGGTCCGTCGGGTTCGGGGAAATCCACGGTGCTGAAGATGCTGCTGCGCGACGAGGTTGCCACGAAGGGCGAGATCCTCATCGCTGGCCGCGACATCAGCAAGATGCCGACCTGGAAGGTGCCGCAGCTTCGGCGCAACATCGGGACGGTGTTTCAGGACTACAAGCTCCTCGCGAACAAGACGGTGTACGAAAACGTTGCGTTTGCCGTCGAAGTGACGGGGCAGCCGAAGAGCGCGGTGAAGCAAAAGGTGCCGAAGATCATTGATCTCGTGGGGTTGACCAATAAGCAGTCGA
>JBBREP010000027.1:0-34101 GCA_038202885.1 Acidimicrobiia bacterium
TGTTCTGGATGTAGTTGTAGTCAGTGCCGATGTTGTAGAGCGCGACGCCTTGGTGGTTGCACCCCGAGATCGTGTTGCGATCCGCGAGCGCAGACGTGCCGACGTGGTTGTTGCTCGCGCCACCGGTGGACCCCTGGATCACGACGCAACTCGACGGCCCGTACAGTGCGTACGTGGGGTCGTATCCGCCTGACGGCGTGAGCCCCAGCAAGTTGCCCACGACGTAGTTGTTGTTCGCGGCGTCGCCGTAGACCCAGATCGGGCGGTCGAACGCGTGCAGGATCAGCCCGCGGATCGTGTTCCCCGACGACACCACGAAGAACCCGTCGATGCCCTGCGGCCCCGTGCCAACCAACTCGATCGTACGGACGGCATTGTCGATGAGCGGATCGGTGTTCGGTGTCGAGCCCGCTTGGGTGTAGCCGTCGATCGTGATGCCGCTGGGGTTGGTCAACGCCGGGAGGGCCGGCCCTGGTGCGATGGTGTGGATACCGGCGCCGGGAATGGCGAAGGAGATCGAAACGGGTCCGGTGGCGTGGTTCGCCTCCTGGATCGCGGCGCGCAGCGTGCACTGGCCGGCAATCGTCGTCTGGCACACGCCGTTGGTACCGGCGTCGGCGCCGTCGGCCGTGGAGTTGACGACATAGGTGAGCACCGTCACGTCCGACGGAGCCGCGAAGGCTCGTGCCCCCAACGGCTGCGCCGACTTCGGTGTTGCGTTCTGCGTTGCCGACGGTGTGGCCACCGGTTGGATTCGATGTGGCAGCGCGGTCTGCGGCGTGGCACGGACGATCGTCGATGCGGCGCGCTGCAGCATCGCGATGTCGGCGCACCCCGACTGCGGGCACACGCCGGCACTGTCGTGGGCGCGTACCCACGACGCGGCGAGCGCAGTCACGTCCTGGGTCGTCGCCGCGCGTGCGACAGGGGTCGGGGTGTGGTGTGGCGCAGACGCCCCGCGGGGCGCGGCGATCGGCCGGGTGCCCGAGCCAATCTGCACCACAGCCGTCGCTGTGTCGGGCGCGGCCAGGCGCGCGCCGCGCCGATCGAGGAGGGTGATGCCATCCGCCCGCAGCTCGACCCGGCCCGCGACACGGGCGCGCACCTCGAGCGTGGCCAGGCCCACCGATCCATGCACCGGTGCTGCGGGACGCGCCGCAGCGGCGCAACCAGGCCCGCTGCAGCTCCAACCCGCGAGCACCGTGCGATCCGTGGTCTCGACCACAGACAGGGGCGTGAGCCGCCCTCCGCCAGCTATCAGGGCCGTCGCATACGTCACCCGCAGGACCTCGAGCGCACGCTGGTCGTAGCGAAGCGTCGTCTCGAACGCCGCGACCGTGGGCGCGCCGTCGGCGACAACCGTGACCAAGAAGCGCTCCCCGACCGCGGCGCGACGCGGCGTCTCGAGACGCACCCGGCGCGCACCGGCGGCGCCCGACGCCCGGGTCTGGGGCGCTACACCGACCAGGACCGACACCACCGCGGCGCTCGTCACGATCGAGGCCAGACGCGGGGCGCGGCGCCTCGGTCGCATCGACCTGCGGCCCTCGATACCCAAGGGGGCTCTCGTCACGGCGTGCTCCTCATAGCTCGCGTCACGCCTCGCATGCATTTGGCTGGTGCACACAATACGACCCGACGCCCACCGACTGTGCCGGGCACACTGCGGTGCGCGGTCGCGTCCAGGGTCCTCGTGCGAGTATGGATGCTGTGGCGCGCGTCCACAACGGCGGCACGCCAACTGTGACAACCGGCCCTACACCCTGACCACTGACGGTCGATGCTTGCGAGGCCAGACACGCGCGCCGACCGAGAGTCAAGGGGTTTGTGAGGTGTTCGTGACATTGCCCACTGGTCACTGGCACCACGCTCAGTGGTCGGATATCATCCCAATGTCGCACCGTTGCGGAGACGGAGACGGCGATGGAGGGGCACGAGCCATGTGGGGCTCACACAGATTGTCTACAGACCCAGTGACGAGCACAGCGATCGAACAGCACGAAGCCGCGGCGCCGGAGCGCCCCAGCGCGACGATTTATGTTGTTGGTGATCCTGGTGGGTTCTATGTCACCTTCGCGAAGCCAGTGTTCGATCGTGTGGTTGCAGGCACAGTCTTGTTCCTCACGTTGCCTGTGATGCTGCTGTGCGCACTCGCGGTGCGCATCAGCCTCGGCTCACACATCTTCTTCAGGCAAGAACGCGTGGGCCTCGGTGGCAGCCGTTTCTTTGTCTACAAGTTTCGCACGATGCACCCCGACCGCCGGGCGCGCCGCACGCAGTACACCGGTCCAGACCGTCGGCTCACGCACAAGAGTGAGCACGATCCGCGCCTCACCGGCGTCGGCCGCTTCCTGCGCAAGTGGAGCCTCGACGAACTTCCCCAACTCTGGAACGTGTTGCGGGGCGACATGAGCATCGTGGGGCCACGGCCCGAACTACCGCTCATTGTCGACAGTTACACCGAGTGGGAGCACGCCCGTCACAAGGTCAAGCCGGGCCTGACCGGTTTGTGGCAGGTCTCGGCTCGCGGCACGGGCCGTCCGATGCACGAACACGTCGGCGCCGACATCGAGTATGTCGCCGGCATCTCGGCCCGCCTCGACGCCCGCATCCTCGTGCGCACGCCGGTTGCGCTGCTCACGAAGCGCGGTTACTGAGCCAAGGAACGGCAAAGACCAACGCCTGCGAGCGCGCGTCGCTAACGTCGCCGCAACAATGCGGATCCTGCTGGTGCACGTTCGCTACCGCGAAGCGGGAGGCGAAGATGTTGTCGTCGCCGCCGAGGCCGCGTTGCTCCGCGATGCGGGCCATCAGGTTGTCGTGCACGAGCTCGACAATCCGCAGGGTCGTCGCACGCTGCCGGCGCTCGTGCGCGCTCGCTGGGACGAACGCGGTGCGCGAGCGCTTCTGAGTGCCACCGAGCCGTTCAACGCGGACGTCGTGCACGTGCACAACACCTGGTTCGCACTGTCACCGGCGATCATTCCTGCATTCGGTGATGCCGGGCGACCGGTGGTGATGACGCTGCACAACTATCGGCTGCTGTGCGTCGACAGCACCTTGTTGCGCGACGGTGTCGTATGTCGCGATTGCGTGGGACACAGCCCCGTACGAGGCATTGTGCACGGCTGCTACCGCGACTCGCGGATCGCATCGGGCTTCGCCGCGGCGACGATCAGCACTGCGCGCCACCGTCACGCGTGGGAAGGCATCACGAAGTTCATCGCCCCGAGCGACACGGTGCGAGATGTGCACATCGCCGGCGGGATCGATCCGGCGAGCATCGTGGTCAAACCACATTTCGTGACCGACCCAGGCGCACGCACCTCGCCACCGTCAGGCTCGCGCCAGATCGTGTTCGCCGGACGGCTCGCGCCCGGCAAAGGTGTCGAGCGTTTGCTCGACGCTTGGCGCGCCGCGGCCTCGCGTCTTGCCGGCATGGAACTCCTGATCGTTGGCGAAGGACCGCTCCGCGAGGCCCTCGACACCAATGTGCCGTCCGGGGTTCGCTTTGCCGGGCGACTCCCGCTCGACCAGACGCGAGCGCTCATGCAGACCGCTCGTGCCTTTGCCTTTCCCTCCGAGTGGCTCGAACCATTTGGCCTGGTACTGCTCGAGGCCATGGCGTCGGGTACGCCCATCGTCGGCACCGATACCGCATCGACCGCGAGCATCGTGGCTGATGCCGGCCGCCTCGCCCGCGTCGGCGCTACCGACGCGCTCGCCGACGCGCTCGGAGCGATGGCCGATGATCAACTCGTCGACGCGCTCGGCGCGACAGGTCGCGCTCGCTACCTCGAGCACTTCACGCCGCAGGCGAACCTGCCGCTCCTCGAGGCGATCTATCGCGACGCGATTGCGACCAATCAGTGACTGAACGCGCGTCGCGCATTCACCTTCGTGACGAGCCACAGCGGTAGGAACCGCACGAGGAACTGGCTGTTCGTCACGAGGTAACGACGCCACAGGCGGCGCGGTTCCTGTACCAGGCGATGTAGCCATTCGAGCCCGGCCCGTTGCATCCAGTCGGGTGGTCGCGTGAGCACACCGGCGAGATAGTCGAACGCTGCACCCACGGCGAGCATCGAACACGGCACGCGGTCGAGGTGATTCGCCACCCAGAGCTCCTGGCGTGGACAGCCGCGACCGACGAGCACGATGCCTGCGCCTGAAGCCACGATGCGAGCGACATCGTCGACGTCCTCGGCCGGCGTCGCCTCGCGGAAACGATCCGGTTGGATGCCCGCGAGTTTGATGTTGGGGTAACGGCGGGCAAGCGACCGCTCGAGGGCGGCGCAGGTCAACTCGGTGCTGCCATAGACGTAGATGGGGATGCCATCGCGCGCCGCGGCCGCACAGACGCGATCGGCGAGATCGGGGCCGTACACCCGATCGGCGAGTTTGTCGTCGATCGCGAGATTGAGCGCCCACCGCACCGGTTGGCCGTCGGGGGTCACCAAGTCGAGTTGTTCCACGGCCTTCAAGAAACTGCGGTCGTGGACTGCAGTCATGAGGCCATGGGTAGCGAGCGCGGCGACGCCATAGGGGTGGCCTTCGCGCGCCGCGTCCAGGATGGCCTCAACGGCGGTGTCATAGGTGCACGGCGTGACAGGAACGCCGAACACGCGCACGCGATCGAAGCGACGCTTCAGGTCCGCCAACGGGCCCGCCCTTCGGCGTAGATGCCCTCCAGAATGGAAGCGATGTCGTGTTCGGGCTTCCACCCACCGAAGTGCTCGCTGAACTTGCGAGTGTCACTGACCCACCAGCGATGGTCGCCGACGCGGGCCGTGTCGTCGTAGGTGATCTGCATCGTGTTACCGGTGATCGCCTCGCACATCTGGATCGCTTCGGTCATCGAACAGTTCGCGAAGCGACCGCCGCCGATGTTGTACGCCTCACCGCTGCGCGGCTGGTCGTGTATCGCCACGAACGCCGCGGCGAGATCGTCGGCGTGCAGGTTGTCGCGCACCTGGAGACCCTTGTACCCGAAGATCGTGTACGGCAGGTCGAGCGCGGCGCAGCGCATCAAGTGTGCGAGGAACCCGTGCAACTGCGTGCCGCTGTGGCCCGGACCAGTGAGACAGCCGCCGCGCAACGCCACCGTGTGCAGGCCGAAGTAGCGCCCGTACTCTTGCACGAGCAGATCGGCGGCCGCTTTGGAGACGCCGAAGAGGCTGTGCGTGCTGTTATCGATGCTCATCGACTCGTCGATGCCGTACTCCGACCAGCGGTGCGACGGATCCAGTTCGAGGCGCGTGCCCTGTTCGATCAGCGGCAGCGCGTTCGGCGTATCGCCGTAGACCTTGTTCGTGGAGCAGAACACGAACGTGGCGTCGGGGCAGTGCTTGCGGGTCGCTTCGAGGAGCACCAGTGTGCCGTTGGCATTCACGCTGAAGTCGGTGAACGGGTCGCGTGCGGCCCAGTCGTGTGAAGGTTGGGCCGCAGTGTGGATGACGGCTTTGATGGACGCGCCGTGCTCGGCGAAGAGGGCATCGATCACCGACGTGTCGCGCACGTCGACATCGCGGGCCTCGAAATTCGTGACCTCGTGCTGCAGTCGTTCCACCGACCAGCGGGTCGACGCATCGGGGCCGAAGAAGGCGGCGCGCATGTCGTTGTCGAGGCCGATGATGTGGTCGGCGCGCGGCGAGAACGCCCGCACCGATGCCCCTCCGACGAGGCCTCCTGCACCTGTGATCACGACAACGTCCATGTTCCTGCGCTCCACCTGACCCTGGCCGACCGTTCCCTGACCGACCTGTTGATCAACGTTGCACCGACGGGAGGCCGGTGTCTTCGTGCGTCTTTCGTCCCACAACCGCTGACACGTGACGGATATTCGCGGCAATTACGCGCGGTGTCATTCCGTACGGACTGCAATGCCAGATTGCCCCGCCCCCGCGCACCAATCTGTGGCCTCTTTGACCTGACCTTGTTGACCTGACCTCTTTGAACGGCCGCTTTCATGGCCTCTTGACCGGTTGCTGACTGCTGTATGGCCCCTCTGCTGGCCCTCGGCCAGTTCCAATGACTGTCTCGGAGCACACAATCCTAGCGATAGGGCCCGCATACGTCGAGCGACACACGTCACCTCGGGTACGTTGGTCACTCTGGCGCCGCCCGAGTTGCAGCTACCCCTGCGGCTTGACATGACGCCTGGCGCTCGTCTCAAGTCCGCGTCCCGTTCGCCGAAGAGCACATGGCAACCGCGAGGCTCGTCTCGTCATGGAGGCATCGTTGGCCACAACCCCAACTGACACCCGCACGCTGATCGAAGGCCCCGGCCTCTTCGAATCGGTGCGGCGGCACATCACGCTGGCGCTCGTCATCGCCGGCGTCTTCGCGCTTGCCGGCGTCGCCTTCGGGCTCGCGGCGCCGAAGTCCTACACGGCCACGGCCAAGTTGGTGCTGGTCGAGCCGCTCAACAGCGGCGGGCCGCAGGGTGACTCTCGTTATACGGCCTCCCAGGCCCAGTTCGTGTCGACCGACTCCGTGCTCGAAGCGACCGCCTCGACGGCCAAGGAGAGCGTCGCCCAGCTCCGCAAGAACGTCAGCGGCACCACCGACCCTGCGTCGGACGCCGTGTTCGTGAGCTGCACGCTGAAGGACCGCGTCATCGCGGCCAAGTGCGCCAACAAGCTGCGTGACGAGGTCGAAAAGGCCATCGGCGCCAGCGCCTCGGTCAGCCGCAACACGACGCTGGCCCGCCTCAACGGCCAGATCGTACAGATCGAGAAATCGGTCGCCGTTCCCGGCGTCAGTCCCACGGCAATCTCGTCGGCGTACGACCTCAAGCGCCAACTCCAGGTGCAGGTGACCAGTATCCAGAAAGAAGCCGACCGCTTCGGCACCGGCGTCACGCTGCACACGACGGCCATGGTCCCCGACAAGCTCGGCATCAAGTCCGCCGCGCTCGACGGCATCCTCGGCGGCATCGTCGGCGCCATGATCGCCATCGTGGCGTCCTGGGTCCTGGCTGACCGTCGCCGCTCGGTCGACGACGCGTCGGTCCCCGGTCTGGTCACCAGCGCTCGCCTACTGGGTGAGATCCCGGTGTTGCGCGGCGGCTCGGCTCGCCCGCTCACGCGCTTTCCCGACATGCCCGCGGCACCGTTCGAATTCGTCGCGGCCGGACTGTGGTCAGCGCTCGAGAGCGGTGTCATCTTGGTATCGGGTGTCGAACACGGGGCCGGCACCACCACCACGGCGGCCAACATCGCGGCTGCATTCGCCCGAGACGGACGTCGAGTGCTCGCAATCGACGCCGACTGCACCCGACGCTCGCTCTCGCGCCTCGCCGGCATCCACGACGACGCGGCCGGACTTTCCGACGTGCTCACCCGCCGGGCCCCGCTCGAAGATTCACTGCGCGCCGTCGAGCTCGGCGACTCCACGTCGGTGGCGGTACTGCCAGCCGGCAAGTCCGAACCCGACATGGCCAGCCTGCTGCGCGCCAAGACGATGACCGAGACCATGGAGCGCTTGCGCGAGTGGTACGACCTCATCGTGATCGACGCACCACCGCTCACGACCGACGCCGAGGGCGCTTCACTCGCCCGCAACGTCGACGGCGTCGTGTGTGTCATCCCCCGCTCCACTCGGTTGCGCCGTGTCGAGCGCCTCCGCGATCGGCTCGCACTCCTCGGAGCACCCGTGCTCGGCTACGTGTTCAACCGCGACCAGACGCCAGATCTGTCGGTAGCACGTGGTCGCACGGGGTCGCGCACTTGACGCGCCGCACCGACCCGTGACCACCGTCGTCGAGACCAATCGCCGGGTTGGGCGCCAGGGCGGGCGCGCTCGTCTCGGCGGTCGCGCTGCGGGCGCCATCGTCGACCAGGGGGTCGTCGCGGGCACGAGCTTCGTGCTCATGATCCTGGTCCGCCACCAGCTCGGATCGGCGGCACTGGGCGAATACGCCATCCTGATCAACGCCTCGGCGCTGATCACGTCGCTCCAGACAGCATGGGTGGGCGACTCGCTGACCGTGCTCGACCGTTTCGACACGCGCATCCGCAGAGGGCTGACCGCGTCGATTCTCGCGTTCTCGATCGTGTGCGTCGTCGTGGGCGCAGCGCTGGCGCTCGGCGTCCAAAAGCCGGCCGGCGCGCTCCTGTTCGGCGGCATGGTGTTGCTCTGGGTCTTGGAGGAGGTCGGGCGGCGCATCTACATGGCACGCTTCGAGTTCTGGCAGCTCGTATTGAACGACGTCATCTACGCCGCCGGCGCCTTTGTCGGGCTCGTGTTTTTGCGTCAGATCGTCGGGTCGTATTCGGTCACACTCGTGGTCGGCGCCATGGCTATCGGGGCCGGGCTGTCGGTGTTCGCTTCATTCCTGCAACTCCCCCGCTACGAGTTGCACTGGGTCAGGCCATCGAAGGACGCCTTTGGCGACCTTTCCAAGTTCGCGGCCTGGCGCTCGGCCCAGATGGGTATCCGGCCGCTTGCCCTCTACGTCGTGCGCGTGATCGTGATCGTCGCAGCCAGCAAGCAGGTGCTGGGCGATCTCGAAGGGGCGCGCTTGTTCAGCCAGCCGGCAATGACCTACGTGTCGGGCGTCGCGTCGCTGTTGCTACCGATGTACACCCAGGAAGAGGAGCGCAAGACCCGGGCTGTGCCGGTGCCGGTCATGACCGCACTGCTCGTGGTGCCGATCGTCGTCTATGGCGCCGTCGTCCTCGCGTACAAGCAGCAGATCGCCAACCACCTCCTCGCCAACCACGCCCACGTGTCGACCGTCGCCATCATTGGTTGGATGGCTGTTGCGGTCATGTTCGCGGCGGGTCAGCCGATGTCGAACCTGCTGGTCGCGCGCCGCAGGGCGCGCGGCGTGTTCTGGGTCAGGGCGGCCGACTCTGCGGTCGGCCTTGCGATTGCGGGCGTGGTCGTGCGGAACAATCCAGACCTCGCACCGTGGTCGCTCGCCGGCGGTATGCTTGTGGGGACATTGTGGCTCTCGTGGCTCACGTTGCGTTCTGCCCCAATTGCGTCGCCACCGCCCTCTGACGACGACGGCCCTCCACTCGTGGCCTCCCATCTCCTGAAGGCTGATACGTCATGAGTTCGCATCACCCGCTCGACATCGGCGTGTTCGGCGCGCGATCGATCCCGTCCACCTACAGCGGCTACGAGACGTTCCTCACCACGCTCCTGCCCGAGCTGGTCGCCCGCGGCCACTCGGTCACGATGTACTGCCGCCGCGGCGAGACCGACGGTACCGGCGACTATCTCGGAGTGCGCCGGGTGCTGCTCCCCGCGATTCCGGGCAAGCAGTGGAACACCCTGAGCCACGGCCTCGTCGCGTCGATGCGGGCTCGAGCTGAAGACCACGACGTCGTGTTCGCGGTCAACGTCGCCAACGCTCCATTCTGCGCCCTGCACCGGTTCACGAACCGGCCTGTGGTGCTGAACACCGACGGCCAAGAATGGCTCCGAGGCAAGTGGGGCAAGGCCGGGCGCATGTTCTTCAAGGCCTCGGCGCGCGTCGCCGGGCACTGCGCCACGGCGCTTGTATCGGACTGCGAAGCGATGGCCGACGTCTACCGCGACGAGTTCCACGCGCAGTCCACCGTCATCCCGTACTGCGTGCCCGCGCTCGACCTGCGCAAGGACACGGGTGTGCTGCAACGCGTCGGAGTGACCCGCCGCGGCTATTTCATCGTCGGCGCCCGCTTGAATCCCGAGAACAACGTCGATGCCATCGCCGAGGCCTATGCCCGCAGCAGTCTGCCGCTGCCCATGGTCGTGCTCGGCGCCGCGAACTACGACTCGCCCGTTGCCGCCCGGCTGCACGACCTGGCCGCGCGCGACCCGCGCATCAAGGTGCTCGGTCACATCGATGACCGCTCCGAGTTCTTCCAGTTGCTCGGCGCCGCCCGCTCCTACTTACACGGCCATTCGGTCGGCGGCATGAACCCGTCGCTGGTGGAGGCGATGCACGCCGGGGCCTACATCGCCGCGCTCGACACACCGTTCAACCGCGAGACGCTCGGCGCCGCCGGCCGCTACTTCACGCTCGATTCACTGGCGCAGGTGCTCGGCGATGTGCTCGACGAATCCGAGCCCACCGGGGAAGGCCTGCGCGTCGAGGCCCAAGGGCGTGCCACGGCGCGCTACAGCGTGGCCGCGGTCGTCGACGGCTACGAGGAACTGCTCATCTCGGCCGCCGTCTCGCCCTCACGCGGCCCGGTGGTTGTGCCCACGCGTTGGTCGATCGCGTGAGTCCGGGCGTCGTGGGAGCGCGCCCGCACCTCTGCGTGATCGCGCACAGTTCGGAGTGCTACGGCGCCGACCGGTGCCTGCACGCCGCCCTGCCCGAACTCTGCGAGGAGTTTCGTGTCACCGTGGCGGTACCGGCGCCGGGTCCAGGCGTGGAGATCATGCGCGACCTTGGCGCACACGTCGTGGTGCTCCCCGACTACGCCCTGCGCCGCAGGCATCTCGCACCCCGTGGGCTCGTGCCGTGGCTGATGCGGGTGCGCACCGCGACGGCTGCCATCACGGCACTCCATCGCGACGATCCGATCGCCGTGTTGTATTCGAACACGCTGGCCGCCGGCCTTGGCGTCGTCCTGGCCCGCCGCCTCAAGTTGCCTCACGCTGTCCACGTGCACGAGTGCCCGACGTCGCCTCGATGGTTCCCCAAGGCCGTCCTGGCGTCCATCGACGGGTGCACCCAGCGCGTCATCTGCAACTCGAAGTACACCGCCGACTGGGTCGCCACTGTGCGTGGGCAACTGGCCGACCGAACGGTGGTCGTCCACAACGGTCTCGACCTGCCGCCCGCGCCCGCTGCGCCGCCGCAGCCCGGCGCGCGCTTGCGGATCAGCTGCGTCGCGCGGATCCACCCGAAAAAGGGACAGATGGTCCTCTTCGAGGCCCTCGCACGCGCGTACGGTGACGGCCGTGACTGGCTGGTGCACCTCTTCGGCGATACGCTCCCCGAACATCAGCCGTTGCAACGCGAACTTGAGCAGTTCGCCGCGCGCCAGGGCCTCGAAGGGGCTGTCGTGTGGCATGGGTTCGTCACCGACCTTCAGGTTCAATACGGCGACGCCGATGTGGCGGTGGTCCCTTCCGTTGTCCCCGAGGAGTTCTCGCTCGTGTGTCTGGAAGCGCAGAGCATGATGATCCCTGTCATCGCGACGGGTCCAGGCGGCGCGTCTGAGGTCGTCGTCGATGGGACCACCGGGCTCATCGTCGCGCCCGGCGACGCCAACGCGCTCTACGAAGCCCTCGTGTCCCTCGATGACGACCCCGCCCGCCGCACCGCCATGGGCGTGGCCGGGCGCCGTCATGTGGAAGCGACCTTCAGCCGGCAACGATTCGCCGAGGGCGTCACCCGCGAGCTCGCATCGCTCGTCGTCCCACGCGGTACCGGGCCGACGGTACGACCCGCGGGGCGCGCATCAGGACGCGCATCATGACCACTACCGCGGCACCTCCGAGCCGGCGCGCGCCCGTGGTGCACGCGGTCATCGTCGCCGACGAGCCGCCGCGCATCATCAGCGGCAGATCCGCATGGTTCCAACGCTGGTGGGTGCCGGCACTCGTCCTGCCGATGATGATGGCCAGCGACTTCAAGTGGCGCCGCCGCGCGGCCCAAGAAGCGCTCGGCGGCACGATCGACGTCCAGGTCTTGATCGAACTCGGCGTGTACGCCTCGGTCGCGATCTTCTTGGTCCTCAAGTACGGTCGGGCGCCGCGACTCGCGCGCACGTCAAACCTCATGTTCGCGCTGTGGGCATGGGCCGGAATCGTCTTCTGCTCGGCGTTCTACTCGGTGTATCCGAAGCTCGGTATCGTGCGCGGCGGCCAGCTGATGATCGTTGCGATCCTCGCGCAAACCATCGCGTCGCACGCCACAGTCGCGCACATGCACCGCCTCGCACACGGCTACATCATGATGCTCGGCGCTGCCGTCTCGCTCGGTTACGTGTGGCACGGCCCGCTCAACAAGACCGTTGCGGGCCGTTTTCACTGGATGTACGTTCACCCCGTCCCGGCGGGGATGTACCTGATGAGTGGGCTCATCATCGCCGCCGCGTACACGCGCTCCGCGGATCTTCGAAATGTCCTCGGGATGTGGCCGCGGTGGGTGTACGGAAGCCTGGCGACGTGGATCGGGCTTGCGCTCGTGCTCACCAAAACGCGCGGAAGTATCGCCGGCGCCGCCGTTGCCATCCCGTTCTTGCTCGTGTTCCACACGCCGGCCCGCACGAAGGTGGCCGTTGTAATCGTCGGCCTGTTGTCGATCATCACGGTGATCGCCGGTGTCGGCCCCGCCATCCTCGCCTATCTCGAGCGGGGGAACTCGGCTGCGCAGCTCGCCACGTTGAACGACCGCACCAACTTGTGGGCCGCGGCCATTCAGAAGTTCAGCGAGCGGCCGTTCTCGGGGTACGGGCTCGGCGCGTCGCGCGGCATCTTCCTCGACTCGATCGGCCTCGGCGGCGGCCACAACGCGTTCGTCAACGTGCTCGTCGACCAGGGCCTCATTGGCATGACCGCATTCGTCTCGGTGCTCGGGCTCGTGCTGTGGCAGCTCGCGCGCTTCCGCCCGGCGACGGTCGGCCATCGCGACGCGTTGATCCTGTTGTCGCTCATCGTTGGGCTGCTCGTGAACTCGACGACCGCCGAATTCATGGCGGTGCCGGCGAACAACGCATCCATCTTGCTGTTCGTCGTCGTCGCGTGGGCGACGGTGTTGGTGCGCGCTCAAAAGAGCGTCGACGCCGCCGAAACCACCTAGTTTCTAACTCGCGCTGGCACCTGCACGCACGAACGGCAGGGCACAACGGCGGGCCGCAATCAGGTGCCCGCGCACTTCGACCTCGAGCGGCGCATCGTCGGCCACGTCGGACGCGACGAACGCCAAGGCGATGCCGTGACCCAGCATCGGCGAGAAGTTCCCGCTCGTGACCTCACCGACCTCACGGCCCGCGGCGTGTACGGCACAACCCTGCCGTGGCGGCTGACGCCCGTCGACAGCAAGGCCCGTTAACAGACGGCGCGGACCGGCGGCGCGTTCACGTTCCAGCGCGTCGCGCCCACGGAACGGTCCTTTGTCCCACCCGACGACCCAACCAAGCCGGGCCTGCAATGGCGTGATGCCCGGCCCGAGTTCGTGGCCGTGCAGGGGCAAGCCGGCCTCCAAGCGCAGCGTGTCGCGGGCGCCGAGCCCGGCGGGGGTCACGCCCGCAGCCACGATCCGGCGCCACAGATCTGGCGCGCCCGCCACGGGAATGTGGATCTCCACCCCGTCCTCGCCGGTGTAGCCGGTACCAGCGACGATGCAATCATGACCATCCCAGCGAAGCGGTTGCACACCAAAGCGTCCGACGCCCGAGAAGTGCGGTGCGATGTCTGCGAGCCGTCGCCGAGCGTGCGGGCCCTGCACCGCGAGCACCGCTCGTGTCGTGGTGATGTCGGCGCATTCCGGCGCGCCCTCCTCGACCAGCGCGTCGCGCAGGCGAGCTGTGTTCGATGCATTCGGCATCACGAGGAATTCATCGTCGGTGGTCCACCACACGATGACGTCGTCGACCACGTGCGCGTCGTCGGCATCGAGCAGATGGGTGTACTGCGCGCGACCGGCACTCACCCGGCCGAGGTCATTCGTGAAACACCGTTGCAGCGCATCGAACGCGCTGTCGCCGTGCACTCGCAACGAGCCAAGGTGCGACACATCGAACACGGCGGCGTCGGTGCGACACGCCCGATGTTCTTCGAGCACGCTGCGGTACTGGATCGGCATCGACCAACCGCCGAAGTCCGTCAGACGAGCGCCGAGCACAACGTGTTCTTCGTGCAGTGGGCTCGTACGCATCAGGCGGATGCCGCTCGCCCGAAGAGCGACGCGGCGTCGACCGGGCCGACCGATTCGCGACCGAGGAGGCCCGCGTCTTGGGTGAAGCGCCCAGCGAGTTGCGACGGGGGTTCGAGCCCGTACTTCACGAGCAACCCCAAGTAGTCGCGCTGGTACAGCACGCGAATCCGCACGTCGGGGTACAGCTCGACGAGTCGGCGAGCCTTGCGGTTCTTCTTGGTCACAAGACGTTGGTTCAGGGTCGTGATCTCCACGTAGAGGTCATAGGCCGGCAGGTAGAAGTCCGGCGAAAACGCCTGCGCCGGCGTACCGTCGCGATTGGTCTGCAACGTGAACGTACGCGGCTCGTACTGCCACTCGATACCGTAGAAGTCGAGCAGCTTGGCGAGCTGACGCTCCGAATTGTGCGCGAAGCGTTCCAGCGTGTGCGGCAACGGTGCGTCGATGCCGATCACGCTCCCCGTGCTGCGGCGCGTGATGGTGTCGATGCGGCCGGCGGTTCGCCGCCCCGCGCGATTGGCAACTCGAGCTGCACAATGCGCGCTTGGAGTTCTTCGACAACCGGTCCGAGCGCCACGATGTTCAGCACGCCTTGGCCGTGACGAAGCAGATCGACGATCTCGTCACCGGTATACGCGAGCAGCGAGCTGGCACCTTGAAGCACAAGATGGGCCGAGGCCAGGTCGGCGCCAACGTTCTCGCGCAGGTACTCGATGGCCCGGCGCGCGGCCTGGAGCGACACTCCGGAGTCGAGCAGGTTCTTAATCACCTTCAGCTCGACGAGGTCACGGTACGAGTAGCGGCGCTGGGTGCCCGATCCTGCGGCGTCGTGGATCGACGGGCGGACCAAGTCGGTGCGGGCCCAGTAGTCGAGCTGGCGGTAGGTAATGCCCACGATGGCACATACCTGCGGGCCGCGGAACCCGCCAGGGTCGGGTACCGCAACGCTCGTGGTTTCGATGGGGCTGGGCATCACTCGGGCCTCCGAGGCAGGGATCACAGCGACGTAGTTACGTCGATGTGCACCTAAACACGAGCCCGACCCTGACGTCAACGTCCAGCAACGATCGAGGTCGAGACTTCTACGCCAAGTCTCAACCGATCTAAATCGGACACGGGCGGGATAGGTCCAGGTCACGGCGCCGCTGCCGGAGAACCGCGGCGCCGGGGCTTCAGGCGAAATCTTCGGGCGAGACCTGGTCGAGGAAGCTTCGGAACTGCTCGACCTGCGCCTCGGCGGAGTGCTCGGGGTCGGCGTCGTTGATCACGACGCCCGCTTCGGCCATCACCGACTCGTCGGCGAAGATCGGCACCATGTCGGTACCGAATCGCACCGCCAGCGCGATGGCGTCCGAGGGCCGGGCGTCGATCCGCGAGACGGTGCCGTCGCGATCGAGCTCGACCTCGGCGAAGAACGTGCGGTCCTGGAGGTCAGTGATGTCGACCCGGCGCACGACCACCCGCTGGTCTTCGAGGACCTTTTTCAGCAGGTCGTGCGTCATCGGGCGGGGCGGATCGATGCCCTGCATGGCGTGCACGATCGCTGTGGCCTCGGGATTGCCGATGAAGATCGGCAGCGAACGCTCGCCTTCAACCTCGCGCAGCAGCACGATCGGCTGGTTCGACGGGATCTCGACACGCACTCCGAGCAACTGCATGCGGATCACGCCGCTGACGGTACCACCGGTGTCGCGTCCCCAGCACGGCGCGATCGGGCCCGCCGTCGTGTCAGCCGGGACGGGGGTAGAGCTCGGCGAGGTGCGCCCGGGGGTCGGCGGCGAGCGCCTCGGGGTCCGCCGCGACCACCTGGCCCACGTTGCGATACAGCTCATGATGATGCAGCCCGTACCCGAGGAGGTAGTCCTCGGACACGATGACCCCGCGGTAGTGGACCGGTTCGGGCACGAGCCGGCGGTCGGATCGATCGACGAGCACACACACCGAGAGCGCGCGAGGCCCACGGGCACGTAGTTGCGCACTCAGGTATGCCAGCGTGAGCCCGGTGTCGACGATGTCATCGACGATGACGACCGAGCGATCACGGATGTCGGTGGCGAGGTCGAGCACGATGGCCACCCGTCCCCCGCCGGATTGGTATCTCGAGATCGCAATGAATTCGATCTCGACGGGTACGGCTTGGATCGCGCGGGCGAGGTCGGCGAGCAGCAAGAGGCCGCCCTTCAGCACGCCGACGAGCACCACGCCGTCAGGGTGATCCCGCTCGATCGCCCTGGCCATGGCGGCGACGGCCTCGCGTATCCCGCCGGCGTCGAGGATCGGCCGTACCGGCATCAGTCGCGGTGCGCGGCATGGTGCAGCAACCCAGCGCGCAACCGTTGCCCGAGCTGGACGAGCTCGTCACGCGTCGCATCGGCACGAGTGCCGGCATCCGGGTTGTTCGGTCGCCGCATTGGCGTCACGACCTGTTCGAAGAGGTTGAGCTCGCGCTCGGCGAAAGCCTTGTACATCCGCAGGTGGCGCGCTTCGATCCCGAATTGCATGAAACGTCCCGCGCTCTGCGCGATCACGAGCGCCGCCTCGTCGAACAGCGGTCGTTCGCTGCCGCCGTGGTTCGGCTCGATGAGCCCGTACGACTCGAGCTCGGCCATCTGGTGCTCGTCGAGGCCGGCCGCTGCGGCCAGTTCGGCGCGCGTGAGGCTGATCCCGGTGGCGTCGCGCAACACGGCTGCGACGCCGCCGACCGCTACCCCACCTGAACCCGAGGCCGACGCCAGCTCGCCACCGTCGTCCCACGGCGACCCTGAGCGTGCGGTCTCGAAGAACGCTTCCACTGCGGCTTGGCGGGCCGGTCGGCGCATCTCGTCGAGGTCGTCGAGGCTCAGCTGGCTCTCGTCGAGCTCATCGAGGCGGTCCTTGATGACCTTCAGGGGCAGGAAGTGATCACGCTGCTGCGCCAGGATCCACCGGAGACGTTCGACGTCGGTGGGCGCGAACTTGCGGTAGCCCGACGGCGTGCGTTCGGGCGCGATCAAACCCTGGCTTTCGAGGAATCTGATCTTGCTGATCGTGATGTCGTCGAACTCGTTGTGGAGTTCGGCCAACACGTCACCGATCGACAGGTGGCGACCTCCAGGTCCGCTGTCGCTCACGATGCCGGTGCCCGTTCGACGAACGTGAGCCGGTAGCGGCCGATCTGGATCTCGTCGCCATGGTGCAGCGTGGCGGCGTCACAGCGCTCTTTGTTGACGTAGGTACCGTTCAGGGAGCCCACGTCGCGCAGCGCGTAGACCCCGCCGTCACGGTCGATCGTGACATGGCGCCGCGACACTGTGATGTCGTCGAGGAAGATGTCGGAGCCTGGGTGGCGCCCGACCGAGGTCTGATCGGCGTCGAGTCGAAACGAACTGCCCGCCGTCGGGCCGCTGCGTACCACGAGCAAACCGACGCCCGCGGGGAGATCCTCGAGGTACTGCGCGAGATCGTCAGTTTCATCAGCCGCGTTGATCGCGGCGAGCGTCAGCGTGGTGTCTTCGTCGGAGGCAACCAGTGAAGCGCCGCAGCTCGAGCAGTAGTTGGCGCGGGGCTCATTGGTATGGCCACACCTGCCACACACAGTCATACCGCGAGGCTAGCGATGTGTGACCCTGACATCGAGGTATAGGTCTGCGCTCAAGACGTTGTGGCTCAGGCGTCGGCAACGAGCGCGCGGTAGGCCGCCGCGTCGAGCAGACCCTCGAGCGCGGCCGCTCCAGCGGCTCCCAGGTCGATGCGCAGGATCCAACCGTCGCCGTACGGATCCTGGTTGACCAGTTCCGGCTGGGCGTCGAGCTGCTCGTTCCTTGCGACGGTGGTGCCGGTGACCGGCGCGTAGATCTCCGACACGCTCTTGGTCGATTCGATCTCGGCGACCGAATCACCGCGAACCACGTTGTCGCCGACCGCGGCGGGTGAGACGTAGACCACGTCACCGAGCGCATCCTGGGCGAAATCGGTAATGCCGATCGTCGCCGTCGTGGCGTCGACGCGCACCCATTCGTGGTCAGCGGAATACGAAAGGTCGTCAGGGATCTCCATCGGGCCGACGTTATCGCCGCGCCGCTCGGCCATCACGAAGCGCAGCGCGAGCTGCGGGCACGTAGCGGCCTGCGGCGTACATGCCGAGCAGCACGCCGCCGATCCCGAATCCCCATCCCATCGTGATCATCACGAAGTGCCACCCACCGGTGATGTGGCCGCTGAGCACGAACGACGGCAGCGAGAACATCACTGCGAGGGTGCCGGCCTTACCGGCCCACAGCACGTCGATCCGGCGCGCCCCACCGAGCGCGAGCACGACGGTGACCGCCCCGATCAACGTCTCGCGGATGAGCACGACGGCGACGAACACGTGCACCGGCGTCGGCACGTCTTCGAAGAGCAACGCGATCGCGCCGGCAATCAGCAGCACGCGATCTGCGGTCGGATCGAGGATCTTGCCGAGCTCCGAACCTTGGTTCCAGTGCCGGGCGATGTAGCCGTCGACCCAGTCGGTGGCGCCGAGGCCCGCGAGTAACCACGCCGCGATCGCGGCGTGATCGGTGCCAAACAGCAACCACAAAAACAGCGGTACGCACAACAAGCGCACCAGCGAGATGAGGTTCGGCAGCGTTGCGATCGGCCCCAAGCCGGCGCCAGCCGCGTCGGTCGGTGCATCCTGTCCCCACTTCGCAACTTCGTCACGTCCGCTCGGCGCGCCCATCGTCACTCGGTCACTTCTTCACTTGTCACTTCTTCACCGGCCGGCGGTTGCGCTCTCGGCCCGCGGATCCGCGCCCACCGACCAGCCGTGGGCCAGTCGCTGGATCGCGTGCGCATGGCCCACGCCGTCGTCGAACGCGCGGATACGGCGCACGCTGTGACCCCTTCGCTCGAGTTCGCTGGACCACGCATCGTCGAAGCGAGCTTCGAGCGACACCGCACCGCTCGCCGGGTCGACCGCGAAGCGCGGCGCGGTCACGGCGTGCATCGGGTCGTCGCCGTCGATGAGCAGACGCGTCAGCACCTGGAGGTGGATCGGTGCCTGCACGTGCCCGCCCATCGTTCCGAACACCACCGACGGCGATCCGTCGCGCAGCGCCATCGCCGGAATCAGGGTGTGCATGGGCAGTTTCGATGGCGCCAACACGTTGCTGTGTGACGCGTCGAGCGAGAACGACGCCCCGCGGTTGTGCAGGTTGATCCCCCACTCCGACACGTGCACGCCCGAACCAATGGCAGTGAAGTTCGACTGGATCAGCGACACGCACAGACCATCGGCGTCGACACAGCACAGATACGCCGTGCCACCATCGGGTCCGGGTCGCGGCCGCATCGGGAGCGCACGGCTCGGGTCGAGCTCGGCGACGCGCGCGGCGACGAATGCGTCGGTGAGCAGCGCGCCCGGGTCGATCGTCATGTGGTCGGGGTCGGTCACGTACGCGTCGCGGTCAGCAAGTGCGATCTTGGCGATCTCGATCTGACGATGTAACCGATCCACCCCGTCGGCGAGCTCGCCCGCGGCCTGCGCCATCCGCAGCATTTCCAACGCGGTCACACCCTGGGTGGGCGGCGGGAGTTCGAATACCTCGTGGCCGGCGAACGGCGCGTGGAGCGGGTCGACCCACGCGCTGGCGTGCGCGGCGAGGTCGGCCGCGTCGAGGCAACCGCCGTGGTCGCCAATGGTGGCGACAATGGCCGATCCGATCACACCGCGGTAGTAGATGTCGGGCCCGGCATCGGCGAGCGCACGAATCGTGCGGGCGAGTGCGGGTTGCGCGACGAGATCACCGGGCTGCACGCGTGGATACGCACGCCGCAATGCACCGTCATCGACGCCGAGCGCGCCGGGCATCGCCGTGCTTCCGGCCAGACGGAACGCGCCCGGGCGGGTGAGCACGAAGCCTTCGTCGGCCAGCGTCGCCGCCCGTGCTGCGAGCGTGCCGAAGCTGCGGGTGCCGAAGCGTTCCAACAGTTCGAACCACCCGGCGACCGCGCCAGGCACCGTGACCGTGTGCGGTCCGACCACGGGCATCTCGTCGCGGCCCGTCCGGTTGCGTACGAGCGCCGGCGTCGCCGCGGCCGGGGCACGACCCGTCGATCGATAGCCATGCAACGATCCGTCCCAGACGAGCGCGAGCAGATCGCCGCCGTACCCACAGAGGTACGGGGCGACCACACCGAGCGCGAGGTTCGCCGCGACGATCGCGTCGATGGCATTGCCGCCGGCCGCGAGCACATCGGCGCCGGCCTGCGTCGCGAGGTAATGCGGTGTGGCGATCGCCGCCTGACGGTACGACTGCGCGTGGATCACGTGCCGGCCCCTGCGGGAATTTGGAACGGCGCAATGTGGCGGTCGAGCGGGATCCGGCACTCGTCGCGCAACCGGGTGTCGAGCGCTGGCGCGTCGACCTTGAAGAAGCGCGTGAGGAACGCCAGCTGTCGCGCTTCAGACCAGTGCGAGCGACCGTACAAGATCGCGGCGTAATCGCGTACCGGCGCGATCAACTTGCGATCTCGCGTCGCAACCCGGGCCATCACCGCGTCGATCGCCGCCAGTTTCTGGCGCGGCTCGCTGCTCGCGAAGCCCGGCTGCGCGCTCGTCAGCGTGGCGCACAGACTCGACGAGACCGATTCGCCGCACCCGGCGAGCAGTGATCCGACGACCCCTATGGCCAGGAGGCACCGGCCTACACGGTGTGGACCCGCTGCGCCCACGGCCTTGCTCACAGGTGGGAACCTAACATCCAGAACATGGAGCTGAACCTCGCCGATTTGTTCGAGATCGTTGCCCGTCAAGTACCCGATCGCATCGCACTCGTGGCCGGCGACCGCCGGCTCACCTTCGCCGAACTCGACGAGCGTTCGAACCGCTGTGCTCGTCACTTACTCGACGCCGGGATCGAACCGGGCGCGTGGATCGGGATCCACTCGTACAACCGTGCAGAGTGGCTCGAGGCGATGATCGGCTGTTTCAAAGCGCGCATGGTGCCGATCAACGTCAACTATCGCTACGTCGAAGACGAACTCCGCTATCTCTTCGACAACGCCGACCTTGCCGCGGTCATCTACGAAGCCGAGTTCGGGATGTTGATCTCGGCGATCAAGCCCGACCTGCCGCGACTGCAACACCTGATCCGTCTCGCCGACGACACCGACGCCACCGATGATCTCGGTGCCGTCGACTACGAGGCCGCCCTCGCCGCGGCAGACTCCGACGCCCCGCTCCCCGCTCGTTCCCCCGACGACCTCTATGTGCTCTACACCGGAGGCACGACCGGCATGCCCAAGGGCGTGATGTGGCGCCAAGAGAACATCTTTTTCGCGGCCATGGGCGGCGGTAACTACGGCGGGCCCGGTATCACCGCTCCCGAAGAGATCGCCGACAACCTCGCCGCGGCGCCGTTACGCACGATGGCACTCGCGCCGCTGATGCACGGCAACGCGCAGTGGACGGCGTTCGTCACGCTGCTCGGGGGCAACACGCTCGTCATGTCGACCGACCGCAAGTTCGATGCCGACAGAGTGTGGGATCTCGTCGCGCGCGAATCGGTCAACACGATCAGCCTCGTCGGCGACGCCATGGCCCGACCGCTCGTCGACGCGATCGCGCATCGGCCGGTACCCGAGTCATTGTTCGCGCTCGTGAGTGGCGGCGCCATCTTGTCGCCCACGATCAAGAGCCAGATGCACGAGTGCATGCCCAACGTCATGGTGCTCGACAGCTTCGGGGCCAGCGAGACCGGGGCGAACGGTTCTGTCGACGTCACCGACGAGGGCCCGCGCTTTCGTATGAACGAGTGGACGACCGTCGTCGACGACGACTTCCACCCCACTGTCGCCGGCGTGGTTGGTTTGCTCGCACGCCGCGGCCATGTGCCGCTCGGATATTGGAAGGACGAAGCCAAAACGGCGGCCACGTTCGTCGAGGTTGACGGCGTGCGCTGGGCGATTCCGGGCGACCGCGCCGTGATCGAGGGCGACGGCACGATCACCGTGCTCGGCCGCGGTAGCCAATGCATCAACTCGGGCGGTGAGAAGATCTTCCCCGAAGAAGTCGAAGCTGCGTTGAAGAGCCACCCAGCGGTGTTCGATGCCACCGTCGTCGGTATCCCCGACGATCGCTTCGGCGAACGAGTCAGCGCGGTCGTGCAATTCCGTCCGTCGATGCACGCCGAACTCGACGCGCTCGCGGTTCACTGCCGCTCGCACATCGCCGGCTACAAGGTGCCGCGCTCGTTGATCGTCGTCGACGAGATCGTGCGCTCCCCGTCGGGCAAACCCGACTATCGCTGGGCCAAGGCCCTTGCGGTAGGAAAATAGGGCGCGTTCAGTCCACCTGGTATTGGATCGCGGCGCGGTCGGCGACGATCGGCACGATCCGCTCGTCGATGACGCGCCGGTGCGCGGGATGATCGCGATACGCGACGTAGCCGTCGGCGTCGTCGAAATCAGCGACCACGACGACGTCGTAGTTGGCGTCGTCGACCCGCGCGTCGGTGCCGACGTTGTAGCTGCGGATGGCATCGATCTGGCCTGGCAGGCCCCGCAGACCAACGACCACGGCATCCTGCGCGGCCTGGGCCGTGTCGTCCTGCCAGCGCAAGAGCACCACGTGACGGAACGTCACAGCAGGCCCACGAGCGCGGCCCCGTCGACCTGAATCGACGTGCCGCTGACGTACGACGCGGCGTGTGAGCACAAAAACGCCACGACGGCACCAAAGTCGGCTGGGTCGCCGAGGCGACCGGCCGGCACGGTGGCGGCCAGGGCGTCGAGGCCCGCGGCGTCGTACAGCCCGGTGAGCCGGCCCGTCGCGTGGAATCCCGGGCAGAGGTTGTTCACCGTCACACCGTCGCCCGCGACTTCGCGTGCGGTGATCTTCAAAAATGACGTCAGCGCGGCGCGCGCAACGCTCGACGCCATGAGCAGGCCGATCGGCTGTTTGGCCCCGATCGACGTGATGGCCACAACGCGACCCCATTTGTTCGCTCGCATCGTGTCGATGGCAACGCCGCACATGGCGATCGCGGACATGCAATCGAGCTCGAGCGCATAGCGGTACTGGTCGAGCTCGGTCGACGCGAAGGTGCCCGGTGGCGGCCCACCAGCGTTGGCGACCAAGATGTCACAACCCCCGAGCTGTTCGGTTGCGTCGCGCACAAAACCAGCCGCGGCCGTGGCGTCGGTGAGATCGCACGCCAGGCCGATGGCGCCGGGCCCGAGACGCGCCGCGGCGTCGTCGGCTCGGCCTGCATCGCGGCTGCAGATCGCCACGCGCGCACCTTCGGCCACGAGCGCGGCGGCCGCGGCGTAGCCGAGGCCGGCCGAACCGGCGGCCACGATCGCGCGCTTGTCCTGGATGCCGAAGTCCACGGCGGCAACCTATCCGTCCAGGTCCGGCTAGTGGATGGCGCCGGCCGCGTCGCTCAAGGGCGTGCCGGGTCGCCCCGTGCGCAACGTGATGATCTCGGCACAGATCGAGATGGCCGTCTCTTCGGGCGTGCGGGCACCCAGGTCGAGGCCGATCGGCGAATGCAGCCGGGCCAGGTCGGCGTCGACGAGCCCAGCGTCACGGAGTCGTTCGAGGCGTTGGTCGTGCGTTCGGCGGCTTCCCATCGCGCCGAGATAGCCGACGGTGGTGCCGACGGCCGCGGTGATCGCGGGGACGTCGAATTTGGTGTCGTGGGTCAACACACAGATGGCGTCACGCGGGCCGAGCTCGTGACCGATTGCGGCCATGAACCGATCGGGCCACTCGTTCACGACGCGGTCGGCCATCGGGAAGCGCTGCGTTGTCGCGAACACCGCTCGAGCGTCGCACACCGTCACGTGGTAGCCGAGCAGCTTGGCCACGCGCGCGAGCGCGGCGGTGAAGTCGACGGCGCCGAAGATCACCATCTTCGGTGGCGGAGCGAACGCTTCGATGAACACTGCGACCACACGTTCACGAGCCTCGCCGTGGCGGCCGTAATGTCGCGTGCTCGTGATGCCCGCGGCCAGCTCGCCCAACGCGTCGCGGGCCACGACCCGATCGAGATCGGGATCGCCGAGCGTGCCGAGCTGCGTGCTCTCGGTGCCGGCGCTGGCCGACTCGGGAGCCACGAGCATCGTGGCGCCGAGCTCGGGACCTTCGATCACGGTCGCCAGCGCCACGGGTTGTTTCGCCCGCAACATGGTGCGCAGCGCCTCGTAGATCACCAGTCGAGTTCCTCGACGAAGAGGTGGATCGTGCCACCGCACGTGAGCCCGACGGCGAAGGCGTCGTCGTCGGAGTAGCCGAAGGTGATCACGCCCGGCGGTCGCGCGCCGTCGAGCAGCTCCATGGCCGCACCGACCACCGCACCCTCGACGCAGCCGCCCGACACTGACCCGGCCACTTCGCCCTGATCATTCACGGCCATCGCCGCACCGGCGTCGCGCGGGCTCGAGCCTTCGGTGGCGACCACCCGCGCCAGCGCCACGCGACGCCCTGCGCTGCGCCACCGATCGATGTCGTCCAGGATCTCTCTCATGGCACCATCACGCCCATCGCCTCGTCACGCTCATTTCGTCATGCTCATTTCGGCACGCTCATCTTCGGCACCTCGCTACGCCGTCGCCACAGTGTCGACGAGCGCTTCGAGCGCGGCCAGCGAATGGCCCTCGACGAACTCGTCGACGTACGGGAGCGCGGCGGCCATTCCCTGGGCCAGCGGCGCGTAGCCGTCGGTGGCCTTCAACGGATTGACCCACACGATGCGATGCGCGACGCGCGCCAGGCGGGCCATCTGCTCGGCGAGCACCTCGGGGCCGCCACGGTCCCAGCCGTCGGAGAGGATCACCACGATGGCGCCGCGCGCCATGCCGCGGATGCCCCATGTGTCGTTGAACGCTTGCAGTGCCGGACCGAGCCGCGTCCCGCCGGACCAATCCACGACGCGTCGGGCCGCGGCCGAAATCGCGGCGTCGGCGTCGCGCGACCGAAGTTCACGGGTGATGCGCGTCAAACGAGTGCCCAGCGCGAACGCTTCCACGCCGGAGCGGCTGACGACCGCGGCCTGCACAAACCGTACGAACGCACGGGCGTAGGGCTCCATCGACCCCGACACGTCGAGGAGGATCACGATGCGACGAGGGCGCTGACTCGGCGCGAGATAGCGCCGCCGCATCGGTTCGCCACCGGTTCGCAGCGCGTCGCGGACGGTGCGCCGTACATCGGGGCGAGCTTGGCGTGGCCGCCGGGTGGGTTCGCGCCGGCGCGAGCGCCGCATCGAAGCCACCAGTTCCAGGTCACGCATCAGCCGTTGCGCCTGGCGGTGCTCGTCGGCGGTGTAGGTGGCGAAGTCGCGGTGGCGCAGCACCTCGCGATCGCTCCAGCGGATCGCCAGCACATCGACGTCGTCGTCGTCGTCGTCACTGTCGTCGCGGTTGTCGCGGTCCGGCGCGTCGGTCCCGGTCTCGTCGTCGAACGCCAACGCGAGCATCGTGGCGGCGTCGAGCCCCTCAGCGTCGGCGTCGACCAGCGCCGCCCGACCGTCCCAGAACCGAGCGAATTCACGGTCGTACGTCGCGATCATCTCGGGCTTTCGTACCAACGTCGCGCGGCCGGCCCAATACACCGCGTCGCGATCATCGGTGCCGACGAGCGCCAGTGCCTCACCGAATGCGATCGTCGAGCCGAGCGGCACGTCGAGCCCGGCGACGCGCAGCATGCGAGCGAAACACACAGTGGCGAGGTCGGTGTTCACGGCCGCGACGTGGCGTCGCGCACGAGCCGGCCCACACCGTGCTCGTGCACGCGCGCGTGGTCCTCGCGATACTTGAGCACGGTCCCAAGCGTGTCGGCCACGGCACCTTCGGTGAGCCGGTCGATCCCGAGCGTTGCCAGCGCGGCACCCCAGTCGATCGTCTCGGCCACGCCGGGCGCCTTGTACAGGTCGAGTTCACGCAGACCAGCGACGGCCTGCGCGACATCGCGCGCGAGTTCGACGGGAACCTGCGGTGCACGCAGCCGCACGATCGCGAGCTCGCGTTCCAAGTCGGGATGGTCGATCCAGTGGTAGAGACAGCGCCGCTTCAACGCATCGTGCACATCGCGGGTGCGGTTCGACGTCAACACCGCGATCGGCGGCACCGTGGCCCGGATCGTGCCGATCTCAGGCACCGTCACCGACGCGTCCGACAGCACTTCGAGCAACAGCGCCTCGAACTCATCGTCGGCCCGGTCGACCTCGTCGATCAGCAACACCGGCGGTACGTCACCGTGGTGGTCGATCGCCGCGAGCAGCGGCCTTCGAACGAGAAAGCGCGCGTCGTAGAGCTCGTCCTCATCGACCGACGCGTGCCCGGCCTCGAGCGCACGCAGGTGGAGGAGCTGGCGGGCGTAGTCCCATTCGTAGACGGCCTGGGTCGCGTCGATGCCCTCGTAGCACTGGAGTCGGATCAACGGGCTGCCCACCCAACGAGCAAGCACCTTCGCAACCTCGGTCTTGCCGACTCCGGGCTCGCCTTCGAGCAACAGGGGACGCTGCATCCGCAACGCGAGGAAGATCGCGGTGGCCAACCCAGGATCGGCCAGGTATTCGTGTGCGGCCAGACCGCGCGCGACCGCTTCGACATCGCTTGGCGCACTCCACGACATCACTCCACGCTACCGTGCGCCGCGTGAGCGACCTGACGGCGGCCGAGTGGTCGTTGCTGCATACGTTGCGGTTGTGTGGGCTGCTCGCAGCGTCCGCCGACGGCACGCACGCTCGTGTCATCGAGCGCGAACTCGTACGTAGTCGGTCCGGTCGGTTGGCGCTCACCGACGCCGGCCGCGAGCTCCACGCACGCTGGGCTCGCCTCGACGAGGACGCGCCCGGATACGACAAGGTCGTGCGATTCTACGGCGGGTTTGCGGCACTGAATCGTGAGCTGCTCGTCGTCTGTTCGGCCTGGCAGGTGCTGCCGTCGGGGGCCACGAACGACCACCGCGACGCGGCGTATGACTGGGGCGTCACGACCCGCCTCGTGACCCTCCACGAGCGGGCCGCGCCCGCCGTGCGGGGTATCGCGCGCCACGTGGAACGGTTCGCCATGCACGACCGCCGCTTGCGGTTCGCGCTCCGCCAAGTGGTCGACGAAGGCGACGCGCAGTGGTTCACTTCACCGCGCGTCGAGTCGTACCACACCGTGTGGAACCAACTCCACGAAGATCTGCTGCTCGCGCTCGGACGTGACCGCGCCGACGAACCCGCATGAGCGGTAGCGGCGAATGATCACCACGAGCGAGTCGCTCTCGATCGCGCAGGCCCGTCGCATCGCGCTCGGCGCGCAGGGCTTCGACCGCAGCCGGCCCGACGTCGTCGCCGATCGGCGCCACGCGCGCCGGGTGTTCTCGTCGGTCCAGGTGATCCAAATCGACTCGGTGAACGTGCTCGCTCGGGCCCACGAGATGCCGCTGTGGGCACGCCTCGGCGATCATCGGCGCGGCGTGCTCGACGCCATGGTCGCCAAGCAAGAGATCTTCGAGTACTGGGCCCACGAGGCGTCGTACTTGCCGGTCACCGACTGGCCCCTGTTCGCGTGGAAGATGGAGATCGCGCGCACCGGTCACGGCTGGCGCCAGATCGCGGCGCTGCGCGAACGCGACCCGGGTTTTGTCGAAGGCGTGCTCGACGCGGTGACCGACCGCGGTGCGGTCACGGCGAGCGAGTGGTCGCGTGGCAACCGTCGCAGTGGGCCGTGGTGGGACTGGAGCGACGCCAAGTACGCGCTCGAGTACTTGTTCTGGACGGGCCAGGTCACGGCCAGGAGGCGCAACAATTTCGAACGTGAATACGTGCTGCCCGAGGTCGCGATCCCCGCACCGATCCTCGCGTTGGCGCCAGTGCCCGAAGCCGAAGCCCGGCGGATTCTGCTAGAGCGTTCCGCGCGAGCGCTGGGCGTCGCAACGGCGCGCGACCTCATGGATTACTACCGTCTCAAGCTCACCGCGTCACGGTCCGCACTCCAGGAGCTCATCGATGACGGGGTGGTTCGCGAGGTGCAGGTCGAAGGCTGGAAGGACCGCGCCTACCTGCATCGCGACGCGCGACTCCCCCGCCGAATTACCGCCGCGAGTTTGCTCTCGCCGTTCGATCCGGTCGTCTGGGAGCGCAGCCGCGCCGAGCGGCTGTTCGACTTCCGGTACCGCATCGAGATCTACACGCCGGCCGCGAAGCGCGTGTATGGGTACTACGTGTTGCCGTTCCTGCTCGGCGACCGCATCGTCGGCCGCGTCGATCTCAAGGCCGACCGCGCCGCGGGCGTGCTGCGCGTGCCCGGCGCGTTCACCGAGGGCCACGCCGCACCGACGGAGGTCGCGCCGGCGCTCGCGGCGGAACTGCACGCGCTCGCCGCATGGCTTGGCCTCAGCAACGTGATCGTCGAGCGGCGGGGCGACCTCGCACGCCCGCTTCGCGCCGCGCTGTAGCAGCGCCCGGCCCACGCGCCGACGCGACCTGAATGCGGATCGTCTCTGTCGGCGTGGCGCGCCACAGGACGGTCCCGGCGGCACGGTACGGTGGGCCGTCGTGCGGGTAACGAGCCACGACAGGGCCCACGCAGCGACGAACGACCGCTCCCGGCAGCAATTTGGCGCGGGGCGGCGCTACCGGCGCTACGCCGCGATCGTCATCGCGACCTGGGCGATCGCGATCTCGGCCTGCTCCGGCGGCAGTGCGCCTCCAGATCGCTCCGGCGCCCAGCACACCACGACCAAGTCCAGCACGACTCGCTCGTTACCGACCACGACGCTTTCGGGCATGCCCCAAGACACCCACGACATCTCGCCGACGTTCTTCGGGTTCAATCTCGAAGACGTGATCGTGGCCCGCAACGCCGCCGCGTGGCGCGACCCGGTGTTCCTCGCCCAGCTCGCAAAGCTCTCGCCCGGGATCATGCGCTTGGGCGGCACCAGCACGATGTGGATCGATTGGCGAACCGGCCAGTTCCTCGATCGCCCCGATCTGCCCCGCGCGTTCCGCAACAACCGCGCGACGCGTAAGGGGCTCACGCTCGCCGATGAGGCCGCGGTGATGCAGGCCACGGGGGCGACACCGATGTTCGACCTCAACATCGTCACATCCACACTCGACGACCAACTCAACATGCTGCACGAAGCCGAAGCCCTTGGGATGCCGGTGCGATACGTCGAACTCGGCAACGAGCTGTACGACGCGTCCATGCCGATCTATACCGAGAAGTTTCCGACTGGCGCCGACTACGCGATCGAAGCCAACAAGTGGATCCCCGCGATCCGCCGCGAGTTCCCCAACGTGAAGATCGCGGTGTCGGGTTGGGACGACTCGAACCCCGCAACCGCGCGCTATCCCGGCCGGGTCCGGCGCTGGAACGCCGGCTTGCTCGGCATCGTCCACGGCGAGGACGCGGTCGTGATCCACACGTATTGGAACCTGCCGCCTGGCGTCGTGCCGGGCACCCCCGAATCGGTGCAGCCCGCGCTGCGGGCGGGCGCGCAGCGATGGCAAGAAGTCTCCACGACCGACCTACCCCGCTTGCCGGCGGGTGTCGAGGCGTGGTTCACCGAGTGGAACGTCAACGCCTCGCCGTACATCGCCAACCGCGGACCGCTGCGCGAGAACTGGGCGCACGGCTTGTCGGTCGCGTGGTTCGCGCTGGCGTCGGCGGCCGACAACCGGGTCGGCTTTTCGGTCCACCACGACGTGCTGTCGAGTGGCGCGACAGCTTCGATCTACAACGGCGACCGCGCCACGGTCCGCTATGGCTTCTCGGCCGACGGTCAGTCACTCGGCTCCGTGTACGGCGCATTCCGCGGCGCCAACTCGGCCGGGGCGATCACCGTCGACGACCCCAAGAACGTGCTCGCAGTTGCCGTACTCGCCGACACCATGCGCGTCGTCGTCGTCAACCTCGCCGATGCACCGCGCACCGTGAAGTTGCCCGCCACGATGCCGTTGCCGGCACCCACCCACGCCGTGCACGCCGACGCGAGCCTCGTGCTCGACGGCGCGGCCTCCGGCCCGACCGCGGCGACGGTGAGCGACACCACGTCGTCGTCGAGAACCGTCACCGTGGAGCCGTATTCGGTGACAGTCATCGGCGTATAGCGCACGCTCGGCGCATTCGAGGCGCCCGCGCCACGAATGACAGCTGGGCGTCGTGGCGATCGGGCAGACTCGCGCCATGCAGCACGCTCAACGCTCGGCGACGCCAAGATCACCGAACTCTGCGAGCAGTGGGTGCCCTGAACTGAGTGAATGAGTGGGAACCGAAGGAAAACCGCGGTGGGGAAATGCGTGTGTGAACCGGTGGCAGCGAGCGGTATAGGTCCGTAGTATCTCGTGGCGATGTCCACCGACCGTTGGACGTGTCCGCGGTGCCACGCCGAGACCGGCGCTGATCGTTGGCGTTGCGGTTACTGCCGCTGGGTCCGGCCTCGCACGCTCGCGCTCGCAAGTGCGGTGGGCTTGGCAGTGCTCGTGTTGGGGTATGTGTTCGCGCGCTGACGTACCCACGCCAGTGCCCGATCAGTGCGCGTCGAGGCGGTCCATCACCAGCGCGATCGCGAACGCCACGACGACCATCCGCACGGCGCCCTCTGGCTCGCCCGACAGCGCCGATGCCATCACCATCAACACGATCGCCACGACGACGATCGCGAATACCTCGAGGCGCAACCGGGGTCGTGACGGCGGGTGCGCGGCGAACATGTTCACCAGCGTAAAGACCCGCGTGTCCCGCCGAAAGGGCCGTCAGGCCTATTCCCCAGGCAAAGCTCTCAGCAGGGGTATTCGCGGGCCGGGCCGCCACGGGTGGTGGGGGCACCCGCTACAGCCCGGCCCGGCGATCTCGCCCCGCCGTACTGCAAATACCGTACCGATCTCTGCGCAGCGATGCAAGGCGGCCGCTCGCAGGGACCGCTGTGGGTCGTCCGGGCGCCCCCGCTCTGCCCGAGCCCACACGTTGATCTTGCCCGGGCAGAGCACTACCCACGGGCGATTGGGATAACTGAGAGCCGCAGTGTACGAGGTTTGATCGGCAGGTGCGAGGGGGTAGTCCACACGGCAACACCAGCCGGGCCGTACGGCTTCCCCCACCAATCCGTGCGGTCCGGCTGACGATCGACGCGTTGCGCTGTTGTCGCTGAGGCGAACCTGAATCGCTAATGCCCACCGAGCGCCAACAGGTAATCGATGAGCTTGGTGGCGAAGCGTTCCGCGTTGGCGTCGCTGAGCGCATACTTCTGTTTCACTCGGTCGAGTACCGGAAGTTCGTCGGACGTCCAGACGTCGGTGTACGTCACCGCAGAACCGGGTGGCGGCATCGTCACCGGTGTCGGCGTCGATGACGCGAAACCGAGGATGTAGCTGACGATGTAGGTCGATTTCTTTTGGACTTGCGCTGGTCCGATCGGCCCCAGTGCGTTCCCCATGGTCTTGAGCCGAGCCGCCTCAGCCGCCGACCAGGAGACCGAGACAGTGCGGCTGCTGGCGCCGCAGACGCCACCGGCATCGGTCTTGAATTTGCCGTTGGAGGAGTACCAGCCGTTGATCCCGGTGGACGGGCTCTCGCGGTAGAACCAGGAGAAGAAGGCAAGTTCTTGTGGGTGGAAGGTGAACCCACCCTTGTTGATGGAGTGCACCGTCCCCGAGAGCGGATCGCCGTTTTCAAGATTTGCTTGGCAGCCACTGACTTGGCCGAGGTGGCCCCAAGCCGGGGTGCCGTTGTTGACGAACGGGTCGTCCATCCACTCACCGAGTTCGTGCGTGTACACCGAAATGTCGCTCACGCCGGAGAACTTGCGGCTGACGTCGTACATCGACACGCCGTAGGTCTGGCGACCGCCCGGGGCAGAGATCGAGTTGTGGTAGCCGAGGATGCAGCAGTTCGAGGTGTTGCCCTGGTACATCACGACATTGAGGAACACGAACATCGGGAACTGCTGGACGGTGAGGCCCTGCGCCCGCAGTTGCGGGAGCAGCGTGTTGGTCAGGTAGTTGTCCCACGCGCCGATCTCGACGAGCCCGACCTTGCCGCACGGGGCAGACACCACGGGGAAGCCGGTGAGGTTCACCGACACCTTCGCCTTCACGACCGGGTTGACCCGCGTGCTGTAGCCGGGATTGATCGCGCCCGGCTTCATCGTCTGCTGGAACCACTGCGTGCGCTGGAAATCCTCCATCCATTGCTGGGACTTCCCGTGCAGCGTCGTGTTGGAGTACAGCGGCGAGCTCAAGATCTGGCTGATCGCGGTGCCCGGCCCACAACCCGGCGTGGTCAGCGTCGGGTCAAAGAAGACGTTCTGATCAGTGAAGTTGAGCCGCACCGGGATGATCGGGTTCTGCACGACGGTCGCGGGGTTCGCCTGATGGACGAACGGATCCTTGCCCACGATCGAATACGAATACGTCTTGCCGAGCGAACTGATGGTCCTGGTGAACGCGGGGACGCTCGCCCCCGCGGCAGGCTTGACCCCGGGTGCGCGGTAGGTCCGTGCGGTCATGGTCGCGCTGGGTGCGGCCGCGCTTGTGGTGTTCACCAGGGCATTGACGCCAGCCGCGTTGGCCGACGGAGCACTGCCCGCGAGCGGCGCCGCCATCGACGCAATGGAGAGTGCCGCGACGAAATAGCCGGTTCGATGGTTCCGCATTGGAGCTCCCTTGTGCCCTACGCCTGTGGCGGGGAGTCTGACATACGCCGGTGACAGCATTGACACGATCGCGCCACAATTGCGTACACGGGGCCTCGGCCTCGGCGCGCGCAACGACCGAGCCCCCACCCGGCGCAGGGATGCTGAACTGGGCTTTTGTGTCCGCGCGGCTCCAGCGTTCGACCCTGGGACGTCGTGGCCCCACGACATGACCTTGGACATCGCCCAGTCCAGGTCGTCGCGCGACCCGCGCCAGACTGATGGTGTGCGATTGCGGTTGAGATCATTTGGCGAGCGCTTCCGGTCGAGCCTGTTCGTAATCCCGATGATCTCGGTCTTCGGCGCCATCGCGCTCGCGGCAATCAGCCTGCGCGTCGATCGCCAACTGGATCAGGGATCGAGCCAGTTGCCGCTGGTGTTGACGTCGACCGTCGCGAGCGCGCGGGCGCTATTGAGCACGATCGCGGGAGCCACGATCACGTTCGCTTCAATCGCGTTCTCGATCTCGCTCCTCATCATTCAGCAGACATCGAGTCAGTACTCGCCTCGAGTCGTGCACACCCTGTTCCGCGATCCATTCAACAAGCGCGTGATGGGACTCGTGGTCGGCACGTTCACGTACTGCCTCATGGTGCTCCGATCGGTCCGCACCGCACTCGAACAGAGTGGCAGCCCCATCATCCCGAGCCTCTCCGTCGCAATCGCCGTCGTCTTGGGTATCGTGACGATTCTCGCGGTCGCTGCATTCATCAATCACAGTGCGCACTCGATGGATATCAGTGAGATCCTCGAGAACATTCGCCGCGAGGCCGCGGCACTCATCTGCGCGGAATGGACGCTCGCGGAGCCTGGCACGCGTCGCGAAGAGACCATCCCCACGCCTTCCGAGACCGCGTGCACCGTGCGTTTCGATCGCGCCGGGTGGGTACAACAGATCGATCCGGACGCGTTGCTGACGTGCGTTCCTGCCGGAGGCACGATGTGGCTCGATGCGTACCCGGGACGCTATGCAATCGAGGGCGCACCGGTCTGCACCATGTCGGTACTTCCGGCCGACCTCGAACACACGCAGCGCCGCATACTTGCCGCCATCACCACGGGCAACACGCGCACGATGCAACAAGACGTCTCGTTCGGGCTACGACAACTCGCTGATATCGCGCTGAAGGCGCTTTCACCGGGAATCAACGACCCGACGACGGCGCAGGACTCGCTCTTTCACAGCACCGCACTCCTCGCCGATCTGCTCCGGCGCGATCCTCCGCCCACCCAACGCGAAAGCGACGGCGATGGCGACGCCAAACGTCGGCTCGTCGTCCGCCAGCAACCGACGCACGATGACCTGGTCGACCTGGCCTTCGACGAGACGCGGCGCGCGGCGTCCACCCAGCCGCAGGTCTGCATCTATCTGCTGGAAGCGTTGAAGTTGCTCACCGAGGCGCTCGACGCCGCCGGGCTGGGCGACCGAACCACGAGACTGACCGAGCAGGCCGGTCTCGTCGTCGCCGGTTGCGAAGCGGCCGACAACCTCGCCGCCGACGTGCACCGCGTACAAGCCGCGTACTCCAAACGTTTCTCGGCCACGCCGTAGACTTCGAGCTGTGACCGGCTGAGCGTCTCGCCGAAGCGCGGTGGGCCGAGGCGCAGTGGGACTCCA
>JBBREP010000028.1:0-33986 GCA_038202885.1 Acidimicrobiia bacterium
TCTCGGTACCTATCGCGGCGCGGTCCATCCGCGCCACCCCACCCAAGCGATACCTATCCGCGACCCGCAACGCATCGAGGAACGCAAACTCCTCGACCGGCGCCTCACCGAACTCACACAAACAATGGCCGCCTGACCAACGACATCAACCCGTCGCGATGTTGGTGCAGCGTGGCATCGGCCGCAGGCGGCGGGCCTAGATCGTGCTGTATCCGTCGGGGTTTTGCGACTGCCAGCGCCAGGCGTCGGCGCACATCTGCTCGAGGCCGAGCGACGCCTTCCAGCCGAACAACTGTTGTGCGAGCGTGGCGTCGGCGAAGGTTGCGGCGACGTCGCCGGGGCGGCGGGGTCCGACCCGATGCGGGATCGGCTGACCGCTCGCGCGCCGGGCTGCGTCGAGCGTCTCCAACACCGAATGCCCGATGCCGGTACCGAGGTTGACGGCCTGGCAACCAGGGAGTGCGGGGAGCGCGCGCAGCGCCGCGACGTGGCCTTCGGCGAGATCGAGGACGTGGATGTAGTCGCGCACACACGTGCCGTCGACGGTGGGGTAGTCGTCGCCGAACACGACGAGCTCGGGTCGCCGGCCAACAGCCACCTGCATGATGTACGGCATCAGGTTGTTCGGCGTGCCGGAGGGGTCTTCGCCGATGCGCCCGCTGGGGTGCGCGCCGACCGGGTTGAAGTACCGCAGCAGTGCGATGTGCCAACTGGGATCGGACGCCGCAACGTCGGAGAGGATCTCTTCGACGACGGCCTTGGTGCGACCGTACGGGTTCGTCGGCGCCAGGCGCGCAACCTCGGGGATCGGTAGCGATTCTGGATCGCCGTACACGGTTGCCGATGACGAGAAGACGACGGTGCGAACGTTGTGCCGGCCGAGCACCCGCAGCAGCACCATGGTGCCGCCCACGTTGACGTCGTAATAGTCGAGCGGGTGCGCCACCGATTCGCCGACAGCCTTGAGTCCCGCGAAGTGCACGACGGCATCGACCGGTCGATCCGAGAGCATCGCATCGAGCGCGTGCTCGTCGCGCAGGTCGATGCATCGGAACTCGAGCTTCGACGCATCGCCGAGCTCGTTGATGCGGTCGATCGCAACCTTCGAGCTGTTCGAGAGGTCGTCGACGACAACGACATCGTGACCAGCGGCCATCAATGCCAGACAGGTGTGACTGCCGATGTAGCCGGCGCCACCCGTGACGAGCACTGTCGAGGCCATCATGGATGTCTAGCGCAGCTTGCAGCGTTTGGGACGACGCGTGGCGCCCGAGATCCGCCACCGTGGCGTGCGTCACGCCGTTCTGCGCACGAATCGAGCGGTCGACGAACGCGAGGCTCGTAGCCGCGCCCAGCCGCTCGGTAGCCTGGCCGAACCACCCAGCCGGAGGATCGGGATGCTCAGGACAACGCGCCGAGTGCTCGCGCGCAGCGCGGCGAGGGCCGCAGGAACCGTCAACGCGGTACGCCCGTTCGCCCGCACCGGACCGGCGTCGGTGCCTTCCTTTGCGGCCGGGTGGATCGTGAGCGAACTCCCACTGCACACAGCCGCGATGCAAACCATGGTGACCGCGCGGGCCGTCCGCAAGGGCGCGTTGCGCTCCTGGGCCGGTCGAGCATTGGTCGGGATCGACGCGATTTCCTGGGCACAGCGGTACCGCCTGCACCGCGAAGCTGGTCGGTCCGACCTGGTCTTCGACGACGCGCTCGTCGACGAGTTGGGTTCGGACTATCGCACGCGCGCCGCGTCCCTCGGCGTGTCGGACGCCGACACGTCGATGCCGCTCGCTCGCTTGCTGCAGCCCTTTGAACTGGGGCGACGCAACCTGTGCGTCGAGCCCAACGTCAGCTACGGCGAGGCTGGTCGTCGCAACCTGCTCGACGTATGGAAGCACCCCGACCTTCCGCTCGATGGACGGGCACCGGTATTGCTCCAGGTGCACGGCGGCGCATGGATGATCGGTAAGAAAGAAGAACAGGGTCAGCCCCTCATGACGCACCTCACCGAACGGGGCTGGGTGTGCGTCGCGATCAACTACAGCCTCAGCCCGCGAGCAGCGTGGCCCGCGCACATCATCGACGTGAAGCGTTCCATCGCGTGGGTGAAGGCGAACATCGCGCGCTACGGCGGCAACCCCGACTTCATTGCGATCACCGGTGGGTCGGCGGGCGGGCACCTGAGTGCGCTCGCGGCGTTGACGCCAAATGATCCGGTGTTCCAGCCGGGTTTCGAAGATGCCGACACGACGGTGCAGGCTGCGGTGCCGTTCTACGGCGTGTACGACTTCTTGAACCGCGACGGCACCGGCCGTTCCGACATGCAAGGCATGCTCGAGCGCAGCATTTTTCAGCACACGCTCGACGACGATCGCCGGCCTCATTGGGAAGCCGCGTCGCCGATGGGTTGCGTGCGGCCCGACGCACCGCCGTTCTTCGTCATTCACGGTACGAACGACTCGCTTGTGCCCGTCGAGCAGGCCCGGGCCTTTGCCGACATGCTCCGCAAAGAATCGACCCAACCGGTCGCCTACGCCGAACTACCCCGCACCCAGCACGCCTTCGATCTGTTCTGGTCGCCGCGGACGTGGGCGGCCGTGCACGCCGTCGAGCGCTTCCTCGCAGTCGCGCGCGCCGACGCGCCCGCGAGTGAGTCAGCGAGTGAGCCGGCAAGTTCCTAAGCGAGCGAACGTCAGCTGAGCGCGGCGCATACCGCGGCGCCAGCCTGTTCGATCGCGGCGCGGTCCGAGCCAACGACGCCAATCGCGGCTCCGACCTCGACATGGATCGTGCCGGGCCGCACCACGGGCGGTCGGCGCGTCACGAGCGAGTCGCTGTCGAGTACGGCCATCGGCACGATCGGCACCCCAGCCGTCGCGGCCAGTCGGGCTGGCCCGCTGCGCAGCCCGGGCGGCGCGTCGGGCCGATCGATCATTCCCACGAGGAACACCACCGATGTTCCCGCTTCGAGCAACGCGGCGTAGGCGCGCTGTCGTTCGGCGTCGGCTTCATCCACGCCACGGGCAAACTCGATGTCGAAGAGGCGACCGATCGTGCCCACGACCGGATCCTGGGCGAGCGCGCGGTCGGCCACGATGTGGCAGTCGCGGCGCAACACCTTGGCGACGACGAACGCGTCGATGCGACTGCGTTGCCGTACGACCACGACGGATGCTTGCGATTGCAACGCGTCGAGATGGTCTTGGCCGGTGGCTTCGACCTGGACGGAACTGAGGCCGAGCATGATGTCGGGGAGCAGTGAGGTCGCGACATTGCTTGCCCCGCGGCGGCTGCGCTGCCAGACGCCGACCGCCGCGGCGGCGGTCGTCGCCAGCGGCGTCGCCACGAGCATGCCGGTGACATTGCGCGCGACGACGGGAAGCCGCGGCGTGCCGCGGCTCGCGAAGCGCAGCACCGGCCAACCCCGTTCGGATGCTGTCGCCGCGAGGCGTTTGCCGGGGTTTGTCGGACGGGGTCGCCCGATCTCGGCCATCAGCGCTACGTCTTCATCGCCGTCGGCGTAAAAGAAACTCGCGGCGAAGTCGACGTCATGGTCGAACGAAAAGCGCCGAGCCGCGATTGCTTTGCCCGGTCCCCACAGCATTGGTTGCTGCACGCGCCCGGTGAGCACGCCGTCTTCGGTCTCAAGTTGTTGGCACACGACCTCGTCGATGCCGAGCGCACGCGCGATCGGCGCGACCTGGAAGTAGGTCGCCGATGTCGTGACCGCGATCGTGTGCCCCATGGCGCGGTGGGCGCCCACGAGGGCGCGGGCCTCGGGATAGACGCGGTCGGACAAGACATCGCGAAACACTCGCTCGCCGAGTGCCTCGAGCTCCGCGGTGGGTCGGCCCTTCCACGCGTCGGCCGCGAGCCCGATGAGACCGTCGTAGCCGACGCGACCGAGCGCGTATTCGATGCCGACCCGAGCGGCGCGGAAGGCCTCGAAGGCACCGACTTGGCGGTGCGCGATGCGGTCCTGCGCGAACGCGAATACCGAATACCCGTGAATCAGTGTGCCGTCGAAGTCGAAGAACGCGCCAATGTGCGGTCCGTGGGCGGTCGCGCGGATTTCAGCGATCGCGTCCGCGAGCGTCCATGGCGTTGCGACGTCGTCCCCACCGCGCCCGTCGCGCCCAGCCTCGGCCTGTGGCGCGTCGGTGTCGGTCATGGGCTCCATGGTGTCAGGTCGAGCTCGGGAACGCCCGAGCGCACGAGGGCTGACACCGTAGCGAGTTGTTGCGCGGTCATCGGCTCGTGCAGCTCGTCGATGACCCCGTCGACGATGAGCGCATGGTCGCCGAGCTCCAGATCGGTAAGGCGCATCCGGCCCGGCAGTGCCGGCACATCGACCAACACCGAGGGCACACCGCCGCGGGGCGTGGTGAACGCGCGAGACCGCACGGAGATCCCAGTCGCCACGAGGCGGACGCGGCCGCCTTCGAGTCGCGGCGTGACCGAAGCGTGTCCCCACGACTCGCGCCCGGGCCGGCGAGCAGTCGCGGTGCCGTCGCCGAGATCGAGATGCACCTTGTCGGCGACACCCGCGAGGAAGCCGTCGAGCGCCGACTGGCCAATCGTGGCCCGGAGGCGCACGGGTGCTGTGACGAGCGTCGGCGTGAAACCCGGACGAATGTGCACGTTCGCGAACTCGACGTGCAGCACATCGAGTTGACCACCGACCCATTCCACGTTGCTTGCGTCGACGTGAATCGAGCCGAGTTGACCCACGGCAAGCGGGAGCGATGCCGGATCGAAACGCAGGTCATCGAGGCGCAGACGCAGCTCACCGGCGCCGTGGCGCACAGTGAGCACGCGACCGCGCAGACGGCTTCGGGCACCATCGAGGATCGTCTGCAGCATGAACGGTGGTGCCGCTGCACCCTTGTCGAGTGCTCCGAGCGTGGCGCCGACGGCTTTGGCGAGCCCGTCGAGCGAGCCTGCGATGGCCGGCTTCATCGCGCCGACAGGATTCGCGTCGCCGAGCCATTCACCGCTGACCCAGTCGGCCCACGTGAGCGGTAGCCGCGGGCGCTCCATGGCGCGAAGGGTACTGGTCTCGGTTGGAATTCGTCAGGGCGTAGGCGGCATGCTTCGCTGCGGGAGTAGACGGGCACAGCGAGGGGTACGACGTGGGCCGCAAGCTGCGACGGTTGGGTCGCCGATCGAAGCGATTCCTCGCCCGACCGACCACCTTCATCCTGGTTGTCGCGCTCGTCGCCGTGTTCGCGGCCTGGATGATGACGTCGTGAGCTTGCCGTCGTGAGCTGGCCGTCGTGATCTGGCCGTCGTGATCTGGCCGTCGCGATCTGGGGCTAGCCGCGAGCGGCGCGCTTGCCGACCCACGTGGGATGGTCGGCCAGTTCGAGGAGCGCTTCGTCGCCCGACGAATCGCCGTAGGCCCACACTTCGTAGTCCCGCGGCTCGAGGATCTCGCGCACGCGGCGAGCCTTTTCACTACCGCGACAGTTCGCGCCGGCGATCGCGCCGGTGAGCGTGCCATCGTGGCCAATCTCAAGCCGTGTGCACAGACAGTCGTCGATACCGAGATGTGTCGCAACCACGTCGAGATAAGGCTCGAGCGACGCTGACACGATGACCAGTCGGTGGCCCTGCGCGCGGTGCCATTCGATTCGAGCGCGGCCCTCGGGCCGTAACGCGCCCTGGACGACGCCTCGGGCGTACCCCGCGCCGATTGCGCCGACATCCGCAGCGTCGCGACCCGCGAGCGCGGTGTTGATGATGGCGGCCTTCGCGTCATCGCGGCGCGCGGCCGTGCCGGTCACGAACGCACGTGCCGCGGCGACGGCGAAGCCAGGCAACTCGAGCGCGCCGCAGACCTCAATCAGGAACGGCAACACGGTGTCGCGGCGCGTCAGCGTGCCGTCGAAGTCGAACAGGGCCAGGCCTTGCGTGGTCGTCATGCGCGCAGGCGCCGCCAGATCGGCCGGGGGAGCGCCCGCAACACGGGCATCACCGCTCGCAGTATCGACGGCGCGTACACGGTGTGTGACTGTTTGCGCACCCCCTCGACGATCGCGGTTGCGACGGTGTCGGGGTCGGTGGAAAAGGGCGCTGCGGCCATACCCGCGGTCATCCGTGTGTGCACAAAGCCGGGCCGTACCACCATCACGTGCACGCCGGTACCGTGGAGCCGATCGGCGAGTCCTTGGGTATAGGCGTCGAGCCCGGCCTTGGCCGCCGCGTACGTGAAGTTCGCCCGGCGGGGCCGGACCGCGGCGACCGACGACACCACGACGATCGATCCGTGCCCTTGCTGTTCCATGCGGTTGGCCACCGCGACCAATACCGAGACGGCTCCGGTAAAGGTTGTATCGACGATCGAGCGCGCGACCGCGCCACTGTGTTCTGACTCGGTCTGATCGCCGAGCACGCCAAACGCCAAGAGCACGACATCGATGTCGCCCTCGTCGCGCCAGATCCCGGCAATCAGATCGTCGTGGGTGTCGAAGTGCGTGGCATCGAACGCGACGGCGCGCACCTCGGTCGCCCCGGCGGCGCGCAGCTCGGACAGCTCAGCGATCACTGTGTCGGGGTCGCGCACCGCGAGTACGACGCGGCGAGTTCGACGGGCAACGAGCGCGCGCACCGTCGCCATCGCGATCTCCGACCGGCCGCCGAGCACGAGCACCGATTCCACGTCGCCCAACGCATCCCGCATCGCTACCCCCGCTCGCCTGTGCTCGCGCGCATCGTCCCCCGCTCGCCTGTGCTCGCGCGCATCGTCCCCCGCTCGGCTGCGCCTCGCGCCCCCGGGGGCATCGCAAGCCCATGAGATCCCATGATCACACCTTCACTCTGACGAGCCCGAGGCGGCGCGCGAGGTCGCTGCACAGGAGGCCCTCTGGGTCGAGCGCGTCGCGCACCGCGCGCCACTCCTCGAGGCGCGGGTACATCGCCGCAAACACTTCGGGCGCGACGCGGGCGTCCTTGGCGAGATACACCCGGCCACCGGCTTCGAGCACCCAGTCGTCGAACGTGTCGAGCAGCGTCGCGAGCTGCGGATTGGCCACCGGAATGTCGAGCGCGAGCGTCCAGCCTGGAGTCGGGAACGAAAGGGGGCCGGCGTTCGAAGTCTCGAACCGTTTCAGCACCGACACGAACGACGCCAGGCCATTCTTGGCGAGGTGTTCGAGAATGCGTCGCAGCACCGCTTCCTCGCCATAGGGGATCACCGGTTGATATTGCACGAATCCGCGTGTGCCGTAGACCCGGTTCCAGCCGACGATGCCATCGAGCGGATGGAAGAACGCGGGGATGGAACGCACCGCGTGATGGGGACGCGCCGGTGACTTGCGGAACCAAAGTTCGTTGAGCACCCGAATCGTGGTGGGGTTCAACAGACCGCTTGGCGGCGTGAACGGCACGACAGGCTGGCGATGTGATGGATACGCGAGCGGTGCCGCGGCCCGGCGGCGCGGCAGTTCGTCTCGTGTCGCATGGTTGCCGCGCTCAAGTATGGAACGACCGAGTGACTTGCCCGTGGCGAGGCAATCGATCCAGGCAACGCTGTAGCGGTAGTCGTCGTCGCCGTCGAGCATCGCGGCCATGCAGTCATCGACGTTGGCGCAGCGCAGCGTGTCGACGACGATCGACGACGTCTCGATCGGGTGCAGGCGCATCGTTGCCTCGGTGATCGTGCCGGTGAGGCCCATGCCGCCAGCAGTGGCCCAGAACGCGTCGGCGTGTTGCTGCGCGCTGATGGTGATCGGGCCGGTCGCTGGCGTTACCAGCGTGGCGTCATCGACGAAATCGCAGAACGAGCCGTGCCGGAACTTGCCGTGCACGTCCGCGGCCATGGCGCCCCCGACCGTCACCTGGCGCGTGCCGGGCACGACGGTGGGGAACCAGCCGAGCGGTACGAGCAGATGGAGCAGCATCTCGAGGCTCGCGCCGGCTTCGCAGCGGACGGTACCGGCATCGAGGTCGAGGTCGAGCACGCGGTCGAGCGCGGTCGCGGCGAGCACGTGGCCGCCCGCGTTCTGCGCCGCGTCGCCATAGCTCCGCCCGAGGCCTCGGGCCACGACGCCTCGCGGAAGATCGTCCGCTCGCACGATGCGCCGCGCCACCTCGTCGGCGTCGTGCGGATGCCAGACGGTCGCGTGCGACGCCGACGTGCCCCCCCAACCCTGCAGCAGCGCGGATGACTCGCTGTAGTCGGTTGCCGCGCTCACTTGTAGTACACCGCGATGGCGAAGACGCCGACCCAGATCGCGCCGACGCCGAGCAACACCGAATCGGACAGCAGGAGATCCTCCGGCGCGCCGCCCTCACCGGCTTCGAGGAGCAGTGAGTAACGCAACACGCCGATGACGAACGGCACGATCGACGACTGGAACCACGCGCTGTTCCCGGTGTGCGCCGAGAACTCGAACGCCCACAAGCAGTATGCGACGATCGCGACCGACGATGACACCGCGCGCACATACAACAGGAATTCGCGGGTGTATCCAGCGAGCGCGCGTCGATGGTGTGCGGCGTCGGCACCGAGGTGGTGCACCTCGGCGCCTCGCTTACCGGCGACGACGAACAGCGAGCCGGCCGCCGCAACGATGAGGAACCACGTCGAGACGCGCACCGTTGTCGCGGTGGCACCGCCGATCGTGCGCACCACGTAACACGCCGCGACTGCAGCGAGATCGAGGACCGGTTCGTGCTTCAGCCACAGCGTGTAGGACAGGGTCAGCAGCACGTACGCGAGGACGGTCCACAGCAAGGCCCAGGTCGCGACGCGGGCGACGGCGAGCGACGCCACGAACAGCACCGCACCAAAGATTCGGGCCTGGGGTACCGAGATGGCTCCTGAGGCCACCGGACGGTCGCGCTTGGTCGGATGCATGCGGTCGGCGTCGGCGTCGCGCGCGTCATTCCACGCGTACGTCCCCGACGCCGCCAGGCAGAACGCCACGAACGCGACACAGGCCTTGGTCAGCGAGGCGCCGTGCGACAGGACACCAGCCGCGCCCGGCGCGGCGAAGACCAGGACGTTCTTCGCCCACTGCTTGGGCCGCGCGAGGCGTAACAGGGCGCGCGATTGCTGCACGGGCAGGCAGGGTAGTGGCGACCAGACACTCGACCCGTCGGTACGCTGCGCGACGTGACCCAATCGACCGACTGGCATGACGATCTCCCCTCGGCCATTGCTCAGGGGATGGCGATTGCCTACTGGGCCGCCCGCCAGCCCGATGCGCCCGCGATCGTGTCCGAGCACGGCGATCGCACCTTCGCGCAGCTCGATACGGCCGCGAACCGGTTCGCGAATGCCCTGTACGACATCGGACTGCGCCCGGGCGACGGCGTCGCGCTCATCTGCGGCAATCGGCCCGAGTTCGTGGAAGTCATCACCGCGTGCGCACGCTCGGGCCTCCGGTTCACGCCGGTGAACTTCCACCTCACCGGAGCCGAGGCCGGTTACATCGTCCACAACTGCGGTGCCCGGGTGCTCGTCGCCGATGCGGCGCAGCGCGCGACCGCGCTCGGCGCGGCGGCGCAGGCCATCGAAGGGTGCCGGTTCTTCGCCGTCGGCGGCGCGATCGATGGATTCGACGACTACACCACGTTCGCCGCCGCCGGTGCGCCCGATCTTGGTCGGGCTCCGGTGCCGGGTCGCTCCATGTTGTACACATCGGGCACCACCGGCAATCCCAAGGGTGTGCACCATCGCCCCGGCCCGATTGACGTCCCCAACACTGCGGGCCACGCGCCGGGTGACGCGCATTTGTGCACCGGCCCGCTCTACCACGCTGCACCGCTCAATATTTCGCTGACGCCGACACTGTCGCACGGCGCCACGATCGTGCTCATGGACAAGTGGGACGCGACGAAGACGCTGCAACTGATCGAGCAGCACGGCGTCACCCACACGCACATGGTGCCCACCATGTTTCACCGCATGCTCGCGCTGCCCGACGATGTTCGGGCGCGCTACGACATCTCGTCGTTACGTCTTGTGGTGCACGGCGCGGCCCCGTGTCCGGTACACGTGAAGCAGTCGATGATCAAGTGGCTCGGGCCGATCATCTACGAGTACTACGCCGCCACCGAAGGCACCGGCACGCTCGTCGACTCGCTCACGTGGCTGAGTAAGCCCGGCACCGTGGGCAAGCCGTATCCGAGCGAGCACGTCTACGTCGGTAACGACGACGGGACACCGCTCGCGGCCCGCGAGGTCGGCACGGTGTGGCTCCATGCGCCCGGCGACGCTCGGTTCGAGTATCTCGGTGACCCCGATAAGACCGAGTCGAGTTTCCGAGGCGACTATTTCACGCTTGGCGACGTCGGCTATCTCGACGAGGATGGCTACCTGTTCCTCACCGATCGGTCGGCGAACCTGATCATCTCCGGAGGGGTGAACATCTATCCCGCTGAGGTCGACGCGGTGCTGCTCGAACACGATGCTGTCGGCGACGTTGCCGTCATCGGAGTGCCCGACGAGGAATGGGGCGAGGCAGTGCTGGCGGTCATCGAGCCTCGTGTCGGTGTCGTCGGGTCCGCGGAGCTCGCCGCGGAACTGCTCGAGTTCTGTCGCGGGCGCCTCGCGCACTACAAGTGCCCGAGGCGCGTCGAGTTCGTCGACGCCCTGCCCCGCCATGACAACGGCAAGATCTACAAGCGGCGCCTGCGCGACCAACACCGCTGAGCACGTCGAGCGGGTCGAGCGGGTCGAGCACGTCGAGCGTGGGACCGACGGGAACCCGTCAGCTTGGGCCCGCTCCAGTATCGCGATGCGCGCGTGGGAGAATTGCAAATGATCCGCTCGTTGTCATGTCGGTTGGAAGCCGACATTGCTGGCCCCGCGGATGTCGTGCTGTGTGTAGCGGTCGCATCGGACGCGGCGCTCGCTTCGGAGTCACTGCGTGTCTCGCTCAACGGCGCCGACGTGACGGCGCGAGAGGTGCTCGACGAGCACGGAACGCGGTTGCATCGCGTCGACAATCTCACGGCCGGTCGCCTCGACGTCGCGTACGACGTTGCCGTGACCGGCCGCACGGCACCGCCACCGGTGCACGACGTCGATCTCGTGCGGTACGCGCGCCCGAGCCGGTATTGCGAGTCGGACCGCCTGGCCGCCTTCGCACGAGCCGAGTTCCGCGGCTTGCGCGGGCTGGCGCTGCTCGAGTCGGTGTCGAGTTGGGTCGGGATGCGTGTGGCCTACATCGCCGGCTCCAGCCGCTCCACCGACGGTGCCGTCGCCACGCTGCTGGCTCGCCAAGGCGTGTGTCGAGACTTCGCCCATCTCGTGATCGGGCTCCTGCGCGGTTGCGACACGCCCGCTCGCCTGGTGTCGGTCTACGCGCCGGGGCTGCAACCGATGGACTTCCATGCCGTGGCCGAGGCCTACGTCGACGGTACGTGGCTCGCGGTCGACGCCACCTGCCTCGCGCCGCGCAGCACCATGCAGCGGATCGCCACCGGACGCGACGCAGCCGACACCGCGTTCTTGACGGCGTTCGGCGACCCCGTCGAGCTGACATCCCTTGACGTCACCGCCATCACCGACGAACCGCTCCCCGAAGACGACATCACCCAGCCCGCGCAACTCGGCTGATCATGAGGTAGTGGCGCATCATCAGGCGGGATCGAATGGCGAAGACCCGACACCACCTACTACGGCACTTGGACCCAACCCGGCGTCGCACCGTCAATCCCCATCAACCACCCACACGCCGCATGACCGACGCAACTGCCTCACGCTCTGATGCGGTAGTGCAGGTGCACTGTCCCGCTGGTGAATCGGCGTTCGTCGAGGAGTTCGAGATCAATGCGCGCCCGATCGGGGAGCGCACGCGTCCCGCCGCCAACGACGCACGGCACGATCACCGCGTGGTATTCGTCAACGAGCCCGGCGTTGATCGCCTGGGCGGCAAGCTCAGGACCACCGACGGAAATGTCGTGCGTTGACGCTGCCTTCGCCTGCCGGACGACCAAAGGGTCGAAGGCGCGCTCGATCCGGGTGCGGGCGGTGTGGACGGTTTCCAACGTCGTGGAGTACACGATCTTGTCGGCCGCTTGCCAGACCCGCGCGAAGTCGGATTCCGCTGCGGGCTGGTCGGCGCCGGTCGATGCGGTCTCCCAATACTGCATCACCTCATACATGCGACGGCCGTAGAGGTACGTGCCGATCGGCCGTTCGAGGTCATTGACGAAGGCGTGCACTTCCTCGTCGGGCGCGGCCCACTCGAAGTTGCCGTCGGCGTCGGCGACATAACCGTCAAGTGACGCGATGACCGAGTAGATCAGCTTCGCCATGATGCGCGTGCCTTACTCGACGACGACGGCGTCACCGGTGCGGACGTGGCCGTCTTCGAGCACGCCGGCGTACCAGCGCGTCAGCGCCCAGTTGCGATCGTGGTGCATGCGTTCGTAGTCGCCGTCGGTGAACCAGCGTGCGTTGTGCGAGCAGGGAAGCGCGGGCAGCGAGAGTTCCGCGAGTGCGCTACCGATACGCACGCGCGTGCCTGGTCGCAACGTGGCCCAGTCGATGCCGCTGATCGTGAAATTCTCGCCGGCCGAGCCGGCCTCGATGGGATGACCTTCGGCGCGCAGTGTCGCGATCGCATCGGTGGAATAGAGGCACAACGCCTGCCACACCCGACCGTGGTGTTTGCGGGAACGCTGGCGGTCGCCGACGAGCCCTCGATATCCCACATCCACGGCGTCGATGTGCTGCTTCGGTACGCCGCCATCGGAGACGTTGATGCATGCCACCGAACCCTGTTGCGATGGCGTGCCGACGCCGAGTGCGTGCAGCCCACGGCCCACGTCTTGGAGATGATGGAGCGCGTCGTGCACGGTGTGGCGGATGAGCCACCCGGCTTCGTAGCGATCGCCGCCGAGTATCACGAACCGGTGCGGTTCGGCCACGGTGCGATCCGCCAACGGGTGCAAGGCCTCGACCTCGCGTTCGAGTGCAGCGAGCGCATCCGCCATCGGCGTGCGTGACGGCGTTTCGGCGATTGGTCCGTCCGGTGCCGCTGCGCCGAGGTCGAGACCGTCCTGGTCGAACATGATTGTGAGGCCCGTGGCATGGACCCGAGTGACTTCGGCCGAGTGCTCGGCATACTCGACCGCCGACCACACATCGGGGGCCGGCCGTTGCTGGAGCACGTCGTCGTCAATGCCTCGGGTGATCAGCTCCCACCACGGCACGATGGCTCGGAGCGTGCCGGCGACGTCGAGATCGGAATAGGCCGAATTGTCGAAGCGGCACTGCGCACACGTCTCGATTGCATCGATCATGGAGTACCTCGCCGCAGGCAATGCGTTCGATCGCCACCGTAGCGGCGAGTTCCGCGCGGCACGCGGAGCATTCGCAACGAAAGGGATCAGAGTGCGGCGTAGCAGGCGTTGATGAGGCTGGCTGAGCGCGCGTCGCCCGCCATGCCCATATCCATACGGTTCATCACGTAGCCGAACGCCAACTCGGCGTCGGGGTCGGCCCAGCCAGCAGAGCCACCCATCCCGAAGTGGCCGAAGCTGCGCGGCCCGCCGAGTGGGATGAGGCTCGATCGCACCATGAAACCGAGGCCGAACTGGATGTCGAGGTTCAGCAACACGGTGTTCGGGCCGCTCGTACGCTGCGTGATCGCGGCATCGAGTTGTGTCGGCGTGAGGATGCGGATGCCGTCGACTTCGTCAATGCACGCTGAGTACAGGCGCGCGATCGAACGCGCGTCGCCGACGCCGTTCGCGGCCGGGATCTCTGCAGCGCGCACTGCTCGCGTGTTGAACGCATCGACGCGACGGAACGCGCCGCCTGGGGATGCAAGGGCCTTGCCGAGCACCGTGTCGGGCCCCATGAACTGCATGATCATCTCGCGTACCGGGTTCGGCGTGTCCGACGCAGGTGCGTCGGGGTCGATGTCGACGCCGGGCGGGAACATGCTGATGAGTTCGGCCACACGCGGCTCGAGCGCTTCGGGTAGCCCGATGTAGAAGTCGGCCGCGAGCGGGCCTGCGATTTCGTCGCGCAAGTAGGTACCGACGCTCTTGCCGCTCACGCGCCGCACGAGTTCACCGACAAGCCAGCCGTAGGTAGTCGCGTGATATCCGTGCGACGTTCCGGGCTCCCATTTCGGCGGTTCGGCTGCGAGCGCTTGCACGACGTTGTCCCAGTCGAGCGCGTCTTCGAGCGTCATCGGTGGTTCGGTCCACGCCAAACCAGCCTGGTGGCACAGCACCTGCGCGACCGTGATCCGTTCCTTGCCCGCCGCGCCGAACTCGGGCCAGTAGTCGACGACGGGCGCCTCGACATCGAGCTTGCCCTGTTGCGCGAGATGATTCGCGCACATCGCGGTGATGCCTTTGGTGGTGGAAAACACAAGGATCATCGTGTCTTCGGCCCACGGACGCCCGGTCGATTGGTCGGCGATGCCGCCCCAGAGGTCGGCCACCTTGTTGCCTCGGTGGTACGCCGCGAATGCCGCACCTACCTCCGAACCGTTCGCAAAGTTGGCGGCAAAGGCATCGCGTACGCCCTCGAAGCCGTTGGCCGTCCAGCCCTGGATGTCGGTGCTCGTGGTCGTCATGACCACCGTTGTACCGCGAATTGGCTACTCCGCGGAAGTTTCGGCGGTGGGCTCGATGGGCGGCAGCCCCATCATCTCGCGCATCTCGCCGGTGGTGTTCGTGACCGGGAACGGCTCGTCGGGCACGGGTACCCCGAGGGCTGCGCACAGTGGCTCCCACCCGTCGGCGACACTCCATTCGAGGAGACGAGACGGCGGGATCGTCGCGCGTACTTCGTCGTTGTGGCGCACGAACGCGGCTTTCATGGCCTCGGGATTGTCGAGCTCCATGCAGAATCGATTGCCGAGCAACGCCACGATCATGTCGTACCAGGCGTCCTCGCCGGGTGGCTTTGGCGTGCGGAAGGCATTGAAGATCGTGTTGTCGGCGCTGCGATACCAAGCATCGGGGTCGCGTGTCGACAAGAGCACAAGCGCGTCGGGAAAGGCGTCGGCGAGCTCGCGGTAGAACGCGGATCCGGGCCAGTCGACGATCGCGTTGTAGCCGCCGAGGAACGTGGCCCAATCGGGGAGGTCGCCCTGCGCCGCGGCGTGCCACACAGGCACCTCGTCGGGATGGCCGAACACCTCGATCATGTGATGGCAGGTACCGCCGAGCAGGCGTTCCAGCACCACCTTCTGGGTATGCGTTCCCGTGCGGCCGAGGCCGGCGCCGACCACGAGCATCGTCATGATTTGTTCTCCCTCGCGAAGTCAGTAGCGGAGCTCGACGGCGAGACCGTAGTGGTCCGATCCCCACATGTCGGCGCATCCCTCGACCTGGAGCGGCTCGTTGCCGATGACCATGGCGAGCAACGGCTGGCCGCAACCGCCGGCTTTGGGCGCGGCAACCATTGCGTAGTCGATGCGTCGATCGACATCGAGGCTCGCGGCTGCAAACGGGTTGTCGTTGCTCCACGTGTGACCGGGCTCGCCGCGTGCGGGATGACCGAGCCACTCCCACACGTCGCGCCACATCACGCCGGGCACCGGCGCGGCCGCGCGGCCGGTGAGCATGCGGATCTCGTCGCTCTCGGGATCGCTGTTGAGGTCACCGAGCAGCACGGCGGGAAATGAACGCGGCCGTTGTTCGCGCACGAACTCGCAGATCGCGCCCACTTGGGCCTGCCGCGGCGCGCTGTGGTCGGACCGCCAGCTCAGGTGGGCGCAGTACACCTGGATCGGCCCGCGTGGACCGTCGACTTCGGCGAGCAAGCAGATGCGCTCTTCGCCTTCGTCGTCGTGTGCTCGCCCGGCCTGGCGCGGCAGCGTACGGACCTCGCTGCGGCGTACCGGCCAACGCGAGAGCACGGCGTTACCTGCTCGCGTGGTCATTTCCGGTGGGTCGGGACGGTCCTGGCCCATCCACGCGCCCGCGTGTTCGAGGTTCGGCGCGAACACGCAGCCCTCGAACCCCAGCGCGTCGGCGAGCTCACGGGCCTGGTTGCGTTCGTCGTCCTCCCAGACCTCTTGGAGCGCCACAATGTCGGGATCGAGCCGGCGGAGCGTCTCGAGGATCACCGGCGCCCGCGCTTCCCACGGCCCGTAGCGCGCCCAGATGTTCCAACTGACGATACGGACCGTCGTGGTGACGAGCTGGCCGTACCCCGCGTCGAACTCCATCGCCCCATCCTGGCACCGAGCACCCGCGAGCGACATCGGACACGTTTGGCGCGACGGCCTCTTCGGGTGATCTGAGTCACTTCATCCCAATCATGCTCCGGTTGGTGGTTCGGCGCCGCCGATGCATCCCCCGTGACCACGCATCGATCCAAGTTCCAATTCGCCGCTGCTGTCGGAACCCTTGCCATCGTTGCCCCCTTTGCCATGCCGCTCACGGCGGCGTGGGGCGACAGCGGATCGGGGTCGGGGTCGGGATCTGGCCTGCTCGGCTCGACGCTGAGCACCGTGGTTGGCACCACCACCAACCTTGTGTCGTCGATTGACGGCGACACCTCGGCGCACAGCGACGCCGAGGCAAACGCATCGGGCTATGACCAGCGCACGTTCCCGGGTTCGCTCTACAACACCGCACGCATGATCAACGCAGACGACTACTGGGACGCCGGCTACGACGGGTCCGGCATCGATGTGGCGTTGATCGACACGGGTATCGCCAAGGTGCCCGGCCTCGATGCGCCCGGCAAGGTCATTGACGGCCCGGACGTCTCGCTCGACGCCAACGGCGACGCGCTCGACGGCGTCGACGCGTACGGCCACGGCACGCACATGGGCGGCATCATCGCCGGCCTCGACGCGGGTGCGCCCACCGACCCGACGAAGCTGGACGACTTCTCGAAGGCGCACTTCGTCGGTATCGCACCGGGTTCGCGGATCGTGAACGTGAAGGCCGGCGCCGCGAACGGCGCCCTTGACGTGACGCAACTCGTCTCGGCAATCGACTGGGTCGTCCAGCACCGCAACGACGGTGGCCGCAACATTCGCGTCCTCAGCCTGTCGGTCGGCACGACCGGCATTCAGAGTTACCAAGTCGACCCGCTGATGTACGCCGTGGAAAACGCGTGGCGTCACGGCATCGTGGTCGTCGTGTCGGCTGGCAACAACGGCGTTGCCACCGACTCGCTCGACAACCCGGCCTACGACCCGTTCGTGATCGCGGTGGGCGCGCTCGACAACAACGGCACGGGCACCCGTTCGGACGACTTCGTCGCCGACTTTTCCAGCCGCGGCGACATCCTGCGCCGGCCCGACTTCGTGGCGCCGGGCCGCTCGGTCGTGAGCCTGCGTGACCCGGGCAGCTACATCGACACGAACTTCTCCGATGGTGTCGTCGGTACGCGCTTCTTCAAGGGCAGCGGTACGTCGCAGGCCACGGCCGTGGCTGCGGGCGCGGCGGCACTCCTGCTCGACCGCTACCCCGACCTCAGCCCCGACCAGGTCAAGGCGCTGCTCTCGGCGACGGGTCGCCGCTTGCCCCTGCGCAACGGTGTGCTGCTCGACCGGGGCATGCGCACCATCGACCTCGCCAAGGCCGCCGACGCCGTCAAGGACGTTCGCGTCGCCAAGATCGTCGCGACGCAAATGTTTGTCCCGGGCAACGGGCTCGGCTCGATCGAAGCTGCACGCGGCGACGATCACCTCACCGACGGGGTCAACACCTTGAGCGGCGAGAGCGACCTTGCGGGCCGGATCTGGCAGCCCCAACTGTGGAGTGCCGCGACCGCGGCGGGAACAGCATGGAGCAACGACCAGTGGCTCGGTCTCACCTGGGCGAACGCATCATGGTCCGCCAAGCTCTGGGACGGACTCACCTGGGATGGCCGCTTCACCAACGGCATGTGGGACGGTTCGAAGTGGAACGGCAGCATGTGGCGGGGGAGCATGTGGAACGGTTCCAAGTGGAACGGCAGCATGTGGCGAGGGAGCATCTGGGGTTGAACCCCGTGCGGTGTGCGATGTGCGGTGTGCGGTGCCGCTACGGCGGCACCGACACTGGTTGATCCCGACACCGAGCCTCCAGTGATACGGCCAGGTCGTGGAGCACCGAATGCGCGGTGTCGAAGCCTTGACGACGACTCCCCCTGGTCGCGAGGCGCACCATGCTCGTGCCATCGGCCGCCTCGGCCATCGCGATGTCGATGGTCAGCGCGTCGGGGGCGCCGACGATCTGGACGGTGGCCACACACGCCACGCCGAAGCCGCGCAATCGCAACGGATGCGCCAGCTCAAGGGTGGCCGCGCCGTCGGATGATTCGATGGTGCTCGCCGCGAGCTGCTCGAACGCCTTGACGGCCGAACCCAGCCCAATGGGAAGCGATCGTTCGACGATCGTCGGTTGGGCGGCTCGGAGCATGGGAGACAGCTCCGGGAGCCTCGGTCGGTCTCGCAAAGTTTCGGTCATCAGACACCTCCATCATGGGGCGGTACCAGTTGGGTACGTCCCATACTCACCCCGGTCGATGTCGGCAGCTTCTCGCCCTTGTCACCAGCGTGAGAACGCTGCTGTCCGATGTCTGAAGGTCGCCCTGTCTGGTCGCCCCGTCTGGTCGCCCCGTCGTGTCGTTAGGCCCCGAGTGGAATCTCGCCGGCGACGGTGCTGCGGTGCATGGAGCGCCGGTGACCCGACACGTCGGCCATCGCCATGTGCTGCACACAGCGATTGTCCCAGAACGCCACATCACCAACGGCCCACTGCCACCGACAGGTGAACGCGGGTTGGGTCGCGTGCTGGAACAGGCGATCGAGCAGCCAGCGGGCCTCGTGCCCCGACCAACCCGCGAGACCGATCGTGTACTGCGCGTTCAGGAACAGCGCAGGGCGTCGGGTTTCACCGTGCAACCGCACCGCGGGATGCTCACACATTCGATTCGCGGACTCGTCGGTGCGAACCGTCATGCCTTCGAACAAGTCGTGCACGGCTTGCATCTTTGGCGCGTACGCGTCGCGGGCGCTGTGCACACCCTTCAGCGCGCGCAGCGTCGCCTGCAGGCCCGGCGACAGCGTTTCGTATGCGAGGTACTGGTTCGCCCAGATCGTGTCGGCGCCGTACGGCGGCACTTCGAGCGCGTGCAGGATCGAGCCCATGGGCGGTTGCGCCAGGAACGAGAAGTCGGAGTGCCACACGCCGCCGAACGCGAACCCCTGCTGTTCGCTCGGTTCGCGCACCACCGCGATCACCTCGGGATGACCGGCGATTGGTTCCACGAACGGCACCGGGCTGTACGGGCCGAAGCGATGACTGAACGCCACCTGTTCGTCGGGCGTGAGCGACTGCCCGCGGAAGAACACGACGCCATGGTCGAGCAGTGCACGGCGGATCTCGGCGATGGTGTCGTCATCGAGATCGTCGGCGAGGCGAATACCAGAGATCACGGCGCCGCACGCGCCGGCGTAGCGATCGACGGTGATCGTGCGGTAGGTGTGGCCGGCCGGTGCGGCCGACACCGGGATCAACGCGTCGACGACAGTCATGGTGCGAGCCTACGGCCGCGATTTGTGCGCGTGTCAGTCCATCGCCGCGATCGCTGCCTCGAACAGCTCGACGGTGGTGTGGGGGTGCAGGAACACAAAGCGTCCGACCGGCTCGCCGTGCCAGCGCGTCGGGAGTACGAAGGCGATGCCGGCATCGAGCAGGCGACGTGACCACGCGAGGTAGTCGTGTTCACCCCAATCCCGACGGCGGAACAGCAGTACCGACAGGTCGGGCTCGAGGACGAGCTCGAGATCGGGGTGCGCGCGCACGATTTCGACCGCAGCGTGCGTGCTCGCCAGGACGGTCTCGACGGCGTCGCGGTACGCGTCGGTGCCGTACGTCGCGAGCGAGAACCACAGCGGCAGCCCGCGTGCGCGGCGGGTGAGGTGCAACGCGTAGTCGGACGGGTCAACGCCGCCCTCGACGCGCATCGTGTCGAGATACGAGGCGTGTTGACGATGGACTGCACGCGCACGTTCGGGATCACGGTAGATGAGCGCGCAACAGTCGAGCGGGCCGAACAACCACTTGTGGGGATCGACGATGAACGAGTCGACGTGTTCGATGCCGGCGAATCGCGCGCGAGCGCTCGGAGCACAGAGCGCGGCACCGCCGTACGCCGCGTCGACGTGGAACCACAGGTCGTGCGCCTTGGCGACGCGCGCGATGCCTTCGAGATCATCGATGGATCCGGCGTTTGTGGCGCCGGCGCTCGCGACGACCGCGAACACCGACGACGGGTCGCCATCGGCGGCGATCACTGACTCCAGCGCGCTACCAGTGAGACGGCCGCGCTCGTCGGACGGTACGACCAGCGCATCGCAGCGAATCACGTTGAGCGCCTGCGCGATCGATGAGTGCGCATCGGCGCCGACCGCGACCCGTTGTCGGGAGCCCGCATGGCTATCGCGCGCCGCGACGAGGGCCGACAGATTGCCCGCGGTGCCGCCGTTCACGAAGCAGCCGCCAGCGCCGCCCGGCAGTGCTGCCAACGATGCGATCCAGTGCAGCGTCTCTTGTTCGGCGTGGATCGCGCCCGCGGCTTCGATCCACGCCTCGGCGACCAGCGCCGCCGCGCTCACACACGCGTCGAACAAGGTCGCCGCAACCGTTGACGCTCCTGGGATCAGGGCGCAGTGCTTGGGGCTATCGAGCGCGATCGCGGCCGGGGCGAGCACGTTGGCGAACAGGTCGAGGGCACGTTCCGAGCCGATACCGTCGGCGGTGATCGTCGTGCCTACGTGTGCGGCGAGCGCTTCGACCGTGGGTGGCGGTACCGGATCGGGCTGGTGCGCGAGGCGGGTGCGCACGTACGCGAAACATTGTTCGGCGAGGGCCTGGGCATCGTCGTCGAAGTCGAACATGTCGGACATTGAGTCATTCGAGCACGACGGACCCGAGATCGGGGAACACCTTGGCAACCTTCGCGAGCAGGTAGTCGCCGTACGTCCCGGTGAGTTCGTGCACGCTCGACCGGTCCCAGCGTGACCGTGCATCGTCGTCGGGGGGTGGGCCGTCGAGTGGCAGCGCGGCGATGTCGGCGTCCCATGACGGATCGAGAAAGAGCGGGAACGAAAGACGATCGCGCGTTGCGGTGTTGCGAACTCGGTGCGCGGTCGAGCGGTAGCGGCCGCCGGTCATGCGGTCGAGCATGTCGCCGATGTTGCACACGATCACGTCGGGGTCTGCGGGTACCTCGATCCACCCGCGGCGCGATTTGACCTCGAGGCCGGGACAGCCATCCTGGACGAGCAACGTCAACAATCCGTAGTCGGTGTGCTCGGCTACCGAATATTGCCCAGGCTGGGACGGAGCGACGATGTCGAGCGGCGGGTAACGAAAGACGCGAAACAAGATTGTGGGATCGGCCGTGAGGTGTTGTGCGAACCAATCGGCGGGAAGCCCGAGACCGAGTGCCATTGCAGCCAGCACCGACTGGGCGAGCGCCGTCACCACGTCGAGCCACTCGAGCACGAGCGGACCGAGCTCGGGCACCTCGGTGGGAAACAGGTTCGGGCCGTGCAACGGACGGTGTTCGTCGGCCACACGCGGATCGTCAGGCCCGATTTCGGTGCCGTAGTAGATCCCTTCTTTCATGTCGGGCCGTCCCGACGTCAGCTCGCCGCCGAGTGGGAACCAGCCGCGCCAGGCCCGGCCGCCGTGCACCATTGCGGTCGCCTGTTTGACCGAGTCGGGGAGCGCGAAGAAGCGGCGCGCGGCACGATCGAGGCCTTCTCGGAGGGCCGGATCGATACCGTGCCCGGTGATCGCGAAGAACCCGTGGTCACGACAGGCCGCATCGATCGCGTGCCCCACGCGGCTGCGGGCAGCGTGATCGTCGGTGCGCAGCGGTGTGACGTCGATCACCGGAATGCCGCGGTCCACGGGCAGAAACTACCCTTGGGCCATGCCCGACTCGCCCGACATGCTCGACTACCAGGCGTTCGACGCCGACAATCACTACTACGAGGCACTCGATGCCTTCACCCGGCATCTCGATCCGAAACTCGGCGGCCGATGCGTGCAGTGGGCCGAGATCAACGGGCGCAAATATCACGTGATTGGTGGGCGCGTGAGCCACGCCGTGGTCAACCCCACATTCGACCCGATCGCCAAGGCCGGCGCGATGCACGACTACTTCCGTGGCAACCCCGACGGTCGTAGCCCGCTCGAGTTCCTGCGTGAGCGCGAACCAATTCCGGCCGCGTACCGCAACCCCGATGCGCGCCTGGAACGGATGGACGAGTTCGGGCTCGAAGCCATCTGGCTGTTCCCAACGCTCGGCGTGCTCTACGAGGAACTGCTCGCGCATGATCCGTTCGCGGTGACGACCACGTTCCGGGCGTTCAACGAGTGGCTGCTCGACGACTGGGGCTTCCACTACCAGGACCGCATTTTCGCGGCGCCGTACATCTCGTTGTGCGATATCGACTGGGCGTGCCGCGAACTCGACTGGGCACTCGATCACGGCGCGCGTGTCGTGTGTATGCGCCCGGCCGCGATCTTCACCGCCAATGGGCCGCGCACGCCGAGCGACCCGATGTTCGATCCGTTCTGGGCCAAGGCGAGCGAGGCTGGCATCACCGTCGTGGTCCATGCCGGCGATAGCGGCGTGTCGTCCAATGGTTACGCGGCCGACGGCTTCGGTGCATCGTTCAACGGCGGTGGGTGGGCGCCGTCGGTGAAAGCGTTCAACATCGAGCGGGCCGCGCACGATTTCCTGATCACGCTCGCATTCGAAAGGCTGTTCGACCGGTTCCCACGCCTGCGCATCGCGTCGGTCGAGAACGGCTCCACATTCCTCGGCGACCTGTTCGCGAAGCTGCGCTCGACCGCCAAGAAGATGCCCGGCTACTTCAGCGAGGATCCGGTCGAGACGTTTAAGCGCAACGTGTGGATCAACCCGTTCTGGGAGGACGATCCCAACGAGATCGCCGAACTCATGGGCGCCGATCGCGTGATCTTCGGTTCCGACTGGCCCCACATCGAGGGCATGCCGCGGCCGCTCGATTACGTGGCCGAGTTGAAAGAGTTCGGCGACGACGATCGCCGCAAGATCCTGCGCGACAACACCAGAGCCCTTAACTGCCCCGCATAACCCCAGCGCCCCCGATGCGTCGTTTGACCCCTCTATACGGCGGTCAAACGACGCATCAGTGTGCGTGTGGTTCCAACAGCGCCGACGCCGTTCCGTCGAACACGCCGGCCGCGAGCCATGCCGTGGTCGTCGCGTGCGAGGAGGCGATGAGGCGCGCGGCCTGCGAGAAGTCGGTCGGACCGACGTTGAGCGGGCACAGCGGCGGCACGACGCGCAGGTCTAATGCAGGTTCGTACTTCGCAATGTCGGCAACGAGTCGTTGGTGCACGAGCAGCGTCACGGCATGCAGCACCATCGCCAGGGCACTCCTGGGTCGTTGGGCGAGCGAACAGGGATGACCGCACGGCAGTACCCAGATCTCCTCGGCGCCGAGCGATGCCGCCACCGAGATCGGCGTGTTGTTGCTGACGCCGCCGTCGATGTAGTCGAAACCGTCGATGCGCACCGGTGGCAACACGCCCGGGACCGATGCGCTCGCCACCACCACGTCGAGCGCGTTGCCTCGGTCGAACACCTTTTCCACGCCCGTCAGCGCGTTCGTCGCGACGACGTACAACGGTGTCGGCGCGTCTTCGAGGCGATCGAACGTGAGGTTCGGCGTGACGATGTGGCGCAGGCCGGCGGGCGGCACGAGGTGGTCGGTGCGCCCGAGGAAGCCGCGCAGGCCGACGATCAGGTTCGTTGGGAACACCGTGTCGCGCTTCAAGCCGGTCCAGATATCGGCCAGCCCGTCGGCGTAGCCACTTCCCGTGTGTGGGCCTGCGAGTCCGCTGTGGCCTGCGACCCAGGCACCATTGATCGCGCCGGCCGACGTACCGACGATGAGATCGGGCTCGATACCGCCTTCGGCCAGTGCTTCGAGCATGCCGACCTGTACGGCCCCGAGGTTCGCGCCGCCTGAGAGTACAAATGCTCGTGTTGGGGCCACGTCGTAGAGTTTGGCAGCTGCGCCGGACGCGACACCTCCTCGGCCGACACGACGTGGCCGAGCAGGTCGATGGCGTTGCGCAACGAGGCCTGACGATTACGCGCTGGCGATGAGCACGATGGCGCACGCCGCCACGACGATTGCCACTCGATGATGCAGCGCGAGCCGTTCGTGCAACACGAAGCGAGCGAGTACCAGCGTGCTCGCTGGGTAGAGCGCGCCGATGACGCCGACGATGGCGAGATCGCCGTGACGCGCGGCGTACAGGAACAGTGCGTTCGCGGATACGTCGCCCACGCCCGCAGCCAGCGTGATGAGCAGCGCAGGCCGGCGCACGCGCAACCTCGTTCGGCGTATCGTCGCGCCGCCCGCGTACAACACGCATGCAGTGCAGCGGGCGGCGAGCAGCGGCCACAAGCCCGCACCGTGGTGCGTCTCGGCGATCAGCGAGAAGAACGTGCCAAAACCCACACCCGCGGCGATCGCCGGCGCGAGTGCCCGCGCCGCACCCGCGAACGTCGCGCCGCTCCCACCACCGAACATCGCAACGGCGCCGATGGCACACGCGATACCGACCGCGGCGAGTAGCGGCGGGCGTTCGCCGAGCCCGAGGCCGACGCCCACTGGGATCGCGGCCGACACCACGCCGGTGACGGGTGACACGACACTCATGGTGCCAAGCGCGAGCGCGCGGTAGAACAGCAGCAATCCCAGCCCGCCGCACAACCCCGCGAGGGCGCCCCATCCGAAGTCGGTTGCGCTGAGCTGGTCGGCGCCGACCAGCGGCGCGTAGATCGCGACCGTCGCGAGGCCAACGAGTTGACTCAGGAACACGACCGCGAAGGTCGCGTTGTTCTTGCGCACCGCGAGGCCACCGGCGAAGTCGGCCGCGCCGAAGAGCATGGCCGAAATGAGCGCGAGCGCGATGCCCATGAGAAGGTGGCGAGTTCTTGTTCGTCCGGGCTGGTTCGGTCGCTCGGGTCAGACCGCGCCGAGCGCCACGTTGCCGTCGTTGGTCGCGACCAGCGCGCGCGATTCGTTGGGATAGTTGTCGGTGTCGATGGTCATGCTCCTTCGAACCAGTCCCATTGCCAGGGCGTAATCGTGTCGAACGTCGCGGTGAGAACCGTTTCCGTGATCCCTTTGGATCGATGCAGGCGCGCCACATCGAGCGCCGCGATGGCAGTGCTCACGACGGTCGGGTCGCCATCGATCCAGATGATGCTGACGCGACAGGAACTGGGGCGCCAGACGTGCGCGTCGAAGCGGGGCGACGAAGCAAAGCGCCAGACTCCCGCGACGCCGTCGAGCCCGCACAGCGCCGGTGCATGCGCGGCGCGCCACCAGTCGTCGTAGTCGTCCAACGCGCCAGGGTCGGCCGTGTCAGGCGCGTCGAGCGTCTCGACGGTGCACGCGATCGCGCGGTGGGGTCGGTAGGGCACCGCTTCGGCCGAGATCAGCACGCGTGCCGAAGCCTGGGCGTCAATGCGTTCGAACGGCCCGGAGAGGTGCGAGCGGCGGTGTTGATGGAACCTTCCACGACGCGCGAGTTCGTGGCCGAGGTCGCCGAACTCCTGGAGCGTCGCATCGAGTGGCTCGCTCATCAAATAGAGCGTCACGTAGTGCACCGCATCGAGCGGCGGTCGGGCGACAACGCGCGCCGCTCGTCGCTGCGGAGTGCAGACCCACCGTTGGCCGTACGCGATCCCACCGATCGGGAACTGCTCCGGCATGTGATCGAGTTGGTGCCACTCGTTGTACGAACGGTGTTCGCGGGGATCGGTGATCTCGGTGAACGAGAAGAATCCGGCGCGCACCTTTGTCACGCAGCGATTCTGGCACGCGACTCCAATCGGACGCCGCGTCCGGCTAGAACTGGGCCAATGCGACGGCGTGTTGTCACTGTGGGGCTCGCGGCGGCCGTGGTGCTCACCGCGTGCAGCGGATCGGGCTCCCCGCATCGTTCGTCGAGTTCGACAGCGCCGGCAACCAAGCCGCCAACCAAGCCGAACATTGTGTTCGTGCTCGCCGATGATCTCGATCTACGCGAAATGTCGTACCTACCCAGCGTGCGTCGGCTCGTCGCCGCCCAGGGCATGACGCTCGACAACTACTTTGTGAGCAACTCCCTGTGTTGTCCGTCGCGCACGACCACGCTGCGCGGACAGTTCGCCCACAACACGGGCGTGCACTCCAACGCCGGGCCTCAGGGAGGATTCGGCGCGGCGTACAAAGGCGGCGACCTGACCGCGACGATCGGCACCTGGATGCAGTCCGCCGGATATGCCACCGCGCTCTACGGAAAGTTCCTCAACGGCTATCCAGGCCGGGCTGGCCGGTCCTACGTCCCTGACGGTTGGACGGACTGGGGCGGCGCCATCGATTCGCCGCGCGCCTACGGCGAGTACGACTACGACGTCATCCACAACGGTCAGGTCGAGCATCACGGCAAACGGGCGGCCGATTACGGCACGACCGTGTATACGGGCCTGGCACGCGGCTTCATGCAACGCGAAACGCAGCAGCACAAGCCCTTCTTCCTGTACCTTGCGTACTTTGCACCGCACCAGCCCGCCACGCCGGCGCGACGCGACCTGACGAAGTTCGCGGGCGCGCGGGCGCCGCGCCCCGCATCGTTCGACGAGGCCGACGTCTCCGACAAACCGGCCTGGTTGCGAGCGGTCCCGCGCCTCACGCCCAAGCTCACTACCGCCCTCGACGAGTTGTACCTGCGGCGGATCCGCTCACTGCAAGCCGTTGATCGCGGGGTCGCCGGCCTCGTCGATCAGCTGCGGGCAGCCGGCCAGCTCGACAACACGTATTTCGTGTTCACGTCCGACAACGGGTTCCACCTCGGTGAGCACCGACTACCGGCGGGGAAGCGCACACCGTACGACGATGACATCCACGTGCCGTTGTTCGTGCGCGGCCCGGGAATCGCAGCGGGTTCGCACAGCGCCGCGATCGGTGGCAACGTCGATCTGGCGTCGACGTTCGCAGCAATCGGTGCCGCGAAGCTCCCGTCGTTCGAGGATGGTCGGTCGCTCCTGGATGTGTGGCACGCCAAGCCGCTCTCCGATCCGCGTCACGCGTACCTGCTCGAGCACTGGCCCGAACCGACCTCGGGTGACAACGACCTCAACGCCCCGAGCGTCGGCACGCTGGCCAAGGCGGAACCGTCGGGGATTCCGCCGTACACGGGAGTCCGCACGGCGACGGCGCTCTACGTGGAGTACGTCACCGGAGAACGCGAGCTGTACGACCTCACCACTGATCCCGACGAACTGCACAACCTCGCCGGCGCGGCCTCAACGAAGACCCTGAACGCGTGGCACTCCTACCTCGCGCCGCTCGTCGATTGCCATGGAAATGGTTGCGTCGTCGCCGACGGCGCGGCGCCGCCGACCTCCTTGAAGTAACGCCCGGTCGAGGCGATCGGTCAGCGCTCAGGTGGGGCTCGGCCCGATTGACCGGCGGGGTTTCGGGGCGTACCGTCGGGCGCGCCAACGCGACCGGTCGGCGCTCGGCGCTCGGCGCGTGGCCACAACGTAGGGCGGGTGTGGATATGGCGAAACAATCGATGGCGCATCGCCTGCGACAGCGGCGGTGCGCGGCGCTGCTTGTCGCAGTCGTCGCCGCGAGCGGTGTCACCGCGCTCGCGTCAAGCCCCGCGGTGTCGGCGGCATCGAGCACGCATCCCAGCGCGCACGCGTGGCGGGTGCGTGCGTGGCGCGCACCCACGAGCGCAGGGACACGCGCCCGCCTTGCTGCTGGTGCGCCGTCCGTGCCGATGTGGCATCGCACCGTGGTATCCGGTGGCGTGTCCTACCCGATCAGCATGGTCGGCAAGAACCCGTTCGTCCATCAGACGAACCCGGTGACGACTGTCCCGACATTCATCGTGCCGATTTCGTTGACGTTCACCGACACGGGCGATGTGTACGACCCGACAGCAGCCGACCACGCGTGCCTCGGTGGCGCGACCGCGGTGGCGCGCACCCTGCGCTCGCCGGTCTTCACGAAGCGGGCGTACACGGTTGGGGGTACGTCGCTGGGTACCGGGCAGTTCGTCGACATCTTTCAGCGGGCAAACTTCTTCAAGTTCACCAAGCCCGGCGGCATCAATCCTGGGTATCACGTGAACCTTGCCGTCAAGGTGTTGCCGAAGCTGGAACTCTCGGTGACAGGCACCGAGCTCGCAACGGCCTGCGGCAAGGTCGGCATGATCGACATCAATACGTTCGAGTACCAGCTGCTTGCGCACCTCGACGACTTTGCTGCGGCCGGGGTCACCTCGAAGACATTCCCGTTGCTCTTGCTGAACAACGTCGTGATGTACGACGGCACCACAGCGAATTGCTGCATCCTCGGGTTCCACGCTGCCATCGAGAACCCCAATGACGGCGGTGTGCAGACGTTCGCGGTCGCCGAGTATGACTCGACAAGACTTTTCCACGGCAACAACGATGTCGGCGTGATCACCCACGAAGTGGGCGAGTGGATGGACGATCCGGTCGGGCCGAACACGACGCCGTCGTGGGGTCACATCGGCCAAGTGTCCGGCTGCCAAGAGAACCTCGAGGTGGGCGACCCACTCACGGGCACGGCGATGACCGTCGTCATGCCAAGTGGTGTGTATCACCCGCAGGAGATGGCGTTCTTCTCGTGGTTCTTCCCGACTGGACCGTCGACAGGGCTGTACCGGAGGTACTCGATGAACGGCACGTTCAAGACGCCGGCGCAACCCTGCACCTGAAGCACATGGCCCGTGGTGTGGGCGCGCGCAGCTCAGCCGCAGTTGACGCACACGCCGACGAGATCGAGGCGATGGCCATCGGCACGAAAGCGCGCCCGTGCCGCGACGCGCGCGAGCGCGCGTTCGAGTTCGGCCTCGAGTTTGGCCGGAACGGTGAAGTCGCCGACCGACCCGCACGACGAACAGATCAGGTGGTGGTGGTGTTCGGTGAGATCTTCGGCGAGCTCGAAGCGCGCGAATTCGCCGTTCGTGAGGATGCGTCGGACCACGCCTGACCGCTCGAGGACCACGAGGTTCCGGTAGAGCGAACTCTGTGCGAGCGCCGGGTCGGCGTCGAGTAGCTCGGTGATGCTCAGGGGACGATCGGCAGCCTCGAGCAGCTCGACGACGGCGCGCCGGCGCGTGGTGTAGCGCTGGTCGACGCCGCGCAGCCGCGCGGCGACCAGCACGTCGAGATCGGGCATCACGCGAGCGTAGCCCAACTGAGAATCGATGAGAACGCCCAACGCCCAGCGCCGCGACTTGACAATGGTAATGAGAACCGCTTTCATTATGGGTGTGTTCGGACGACCCGCGCTGCGCCTGCTGGCTGGCGCCGCGGTGGCTGTGGGTGCGGTCGCACTCAGTGGCGGGTGTGCGAGTTCGCCACCAAAGGCCGGTGGCCGCATCGAGGTGGTCGCGGCCGAGAACTTCTGGGGCGACATCGCCGCGCAAATCGGCGGCACCCGTGTGCACACGCAGTCGTTCATCAGCGACCCGACCGCCGACCCGCATCTCTTCGAATCCAATGCGCGCGACGCCGCGGCTCTGGCCTCGGCCCGGGTGGTGGTCGAAAACGGCCTGGGCTACGACGACTTCATCGACAAGTTGCTCTCGACGACGTCGAACCACTCACGACACGTGGTGTCAGCAGCCAAGGTTGGCGACATCACGGCCAACGACGCCAACCCACACCTCTGGTACGACATGGTGACCGTGCGCGCGGTGGCCAAAGCCATTGAGGTTGCGCTCGTCGACGCTGCGCCAGCACACAAAGCCGAATTTGGCGCGAATCTCGAGCGCTTCGATCGCTCGCTCCTTCCGATCGAGGCCGCCATCACCGATATCCGAACCCGTTTCGCCGGCGCGCCCGTCGCGTATACCGAACGGGTTCCCGGGTACTTGCTCGCGGCGGCCGGTCTTGACGTCAAGACACCCGCAGGGTTCGCGCGGGCGATCGAGGATGGCAACGAACCAAGCGCACGCGACGCCGACCGCATGCTGTCGCTAATGAGGGACCGTGGCGTGCGGGTGTTGCTGTACAACGCACAGGCGACGAGCAAGGTGACAAGCCGTATTCGTGACGCGGCGCGTGCGGCTGGAATCCCGGTCGTCGCCGTCACCGAGACGATGCCACGGTCGGAACACTCGTACCAGGCGTGGCAACTCCACCAGGTACAAGCGTTGCGCGACGCGCTCGTTCATGCGAGTGGCTCGTGATGGCGGCGGACGCGGCAACGTCGGAGGCTGACGTGCTCGTGCGGCTTCGTGATGCGTCGCTGCGCTTTGGCACGCGCGTGTTGTGGGAGCACCTCGAGCTCGATGTGCGTGCCGGTGAGTTTCTCGCCGTCCTTGGCCCGAACGGCGCGGGTAAGAGCTCGTTGCTCGAGGTGATCCTGGGCGTGATGAACCTCTCGAGTGGCGGCGTCGAGGTCGATGGCGCTCCGGCACGTCGGGGCAACCATCGTGTCGGCTATGTGCCGCAGCAGAAGGCGTTCGCTCGTGACCTGCCGATCCGCGGGCGCGACCTCGTGCGCTTCGGCGTCGACGGCCACCGCCCGGGCCTGCCACTCCACAGCAACGGCGTGCATCGCGCCGTTGACCGCGCGCTGGCGGCGGTTGGTGCCACGTCGTACGCCGATGCGCCGATCGGCACACTCTCAGGCGGAGAACAGCAGCGTTTGCGCATCGCCCAGGCGCTCGTCGGCGCGCCGAAGCTGTTGCTCTGCGACGAGCCGCTGTTGTCGCTCGACATTGGCCACCAAGACGCCGTGAGTCGCCTGATCGACGAGCAACGTCATGAGCGCGGCTGTGGCGTCGTATTCGTCACCCATGACATCAACCCGATCCTCGACTACGTCGACCGCGTCCTGTATCTCGTCGACGGTCGGTGGGCGATCGGCACACCCGACGATGTGATGCACGGTGAACAACTCAGTCGTCTCTACGGCACGCATGTCGAGGTGTTGCGCGTGGGAGGCCGATTGGTCGTGGTCGGATCGCACGACACCGGCATCGACCACCCGCATGAGCACCATCACGCCGATCATCCCGATCAGGCGCACGATGCTCCGACGCGTGTCCGGTTCAGGCCCCGAGGGCGGGCCTGATGCTCGGTGCCGCGCTCTACCTCGACCAACCGTTCGCGCAGCACGCGGTCGTTGCCGGCGTGCTCGTGGCCGTGTCGTGCGGCCTCATCGGGCCGTTTGTCGTGACCCGCCAGATGGCCTTCGCGGTCCATGGCACGAGTGAGCTCGCGTTCACGGGGGCCGCGGCCGGGCTCGTGTTGGCCGACAACCCAGTGGCCGGCGCGCTTGGCGGTGCGCTCGTCGTGGCGGCAGTGATTGGCGCGCTCAGCGTCCGCGAGCGCGAACGCGACTCCGCAATCGGGGTGATCCTCGCGTTCGGTCTCGGCATGGGCGTGTTGCTGTTGGGCTACTACCACGGCAACGCCACCGCCGCGACGAACATCTTGTTCGGCAACATCTTCGGTGTGAGCAACGATCAGATCGTCGGTCTCGTTGCGGTTGGGATCATCGTGACGATCGCAATGCTCGTGCTCTATCGGCCGCTGCTCTTCGCTTCGGTCGATCCACAAGTGGCGCTCGCCCGCGGTCTGCGTGTGCGGCTCCTCGGCATCGTGTTCCTCGTGGTGCTGGCGTTCACCGTCACCGAAGCGGCCCAGATCGTCGGGACGTTGCTCGTGCTCAGCCTCGCGATCACGCCTGCGGCGGCGGCCCAGCGGTGGTCTCCCAATCCGCTCGTGGTCACGGCCTTATCAGTGGCGTTCGCGCTCGTCGCCTGTGTGGGCGGCATTCTGGCCGGGCTCGCGAGCAGCACCGTGAAGCCAAGCGTGTTCGTGACGAGCTTCAGCTTCGGCATCTATCTGATCGCGCGAGCGGTCGGACCGATCGTCGAGCGCGCCCGCGCCCGCATTCCGGCTTGACTCTGTACCTAGGTACGGGCCGTATCGTCGGCCGATGCTTCCCATCAACGACAATGTTCTGCGTGAAACGATCGCTGCGAGCGAGGGGATCGTGCTGGTCGAGTTCTCGGCGCCATGGTGCCCGCCGTGCCGGGCGCTCGATCCGATCCTCGACCAGCTCGCGGCCGAAAGGCCCGACGTGACCCTCGTGCGCATCGACTCCGACGCCTCGCCCGATCTCGCTCGCGACTACGAGGTGATGAGCGTGCCGACGCTCATATTCTTCGTTGACGGCAGTCCCCGTCGACGGCTGGTCGGCGCACGGGGCATAGGTCAGCTCCGTGAGGAGTTGGACCAGCTCCGTGAGCGGGTGGAGCCCATCGGATAGCACGAGGTGCCTGCGGTGACTGACATGACGATCGGCGAGTTTGCGGCGACGGCGGGCGTCGGTATCGAGACGATCCGTTACTACGAGCGCGAGCACGTGCTGCCGGCGCCGCGCCGCGCGCCGTCTGGGTATCGCCAGTACGGCGATGCTGACGTGTGGCGGCTCGCGTTCATCCAGCGGGCCAAGGACTTCGGCTTCACGTTGCGCGAGATCACCGAGCTGCTGGGTGCCGGCGAGGACCGGACGGTTGACGAGGTCCAAGCCGTGACGCGGCGACGCCTGGTCACGGTCGAACGGGATCTCATCTCGCTCAGCGCCCGGCGCGACAACCTCGAACGACTCCTCGAGACCTGCACCGGCGGTGCCGCCGATGACTGCGTCCAGCTCAGATCGGCGCGCACCCCGTAGGCAAGGCACGTATCGCCGCTACGAGGCCTTCTGCCAGACGGATATGTGGCTGCGGCTGTGACTCGTGAAGGGTCCACGGTTCCAGTCGCTCCATCGCTGGTGCAGCCTCATTCCGGCGATGCGCGCCATGAGATCGCGTTCGGCAGGCCAGACGTACCGGAACGGCGGTGAGAACCGCTTGGTCTCGCCGTCGATGAACCAGAGGTGATGCGACCATGAGTTCTGCGAGGCAACGTCGATCTCGTCACCGCCAACGTGAACAGCACCAGACCCAGCCAGATCAGCCAGGAACTCGACTGCGGGTTGCACGACCGCAGGATCGAATACCTCTGGCCACAAACGCTCGCAGCGTTGCGCGATCCAGTCGTCGAAGTAGTTCTCGGGCACACCAAAGTGTGACGACGGGAAGCCACCGGGCGCCATCTATTTTCGGCTGCTGCGCGCTACGCGCGCTGGGCCCAGCTCGCGAGCTGACTCGCGGGCGCGCGTGTTTCATGCTGCGTGTGGGTGGTTGATGGGGATGGGTGGTGGGAGGCCGGGTTGGGTCCAGGTGCCGTAGTAGGTCTGGTTGGGTTTTCGCCATTCGATCCCGCCTGTTGGTGTGCGGGTGATGGTCCAGTGCAGGTCGTGGACTAACCGGTGGTGGGTCCAGCACAAGAGTGCACCGTTGTCGAGGTCGGTGGGCCCGACGGGTTGCCATGGGTCGATGTGGTGGGCTTCGCATTGGCGGGCGTGGCGGGTGCAGCCGGGGAAGCAGCAGCCGCGGTCGCGGTAGTGCATGGCTCGGCGTTGGGCGCGGTTGAAGAGGCGTCGGGTGCGGCCGAGGTTGATGATCTCGTTCTGGTCGTTGATGAGGATCCGGCCGATTTCGGCGTTGCAGCAGAGCCGCCGGACGACCTCGACCGACAGGGCGAGGCCGGTATCGGTCTCACACAGTCCGGCTTCCAACCCTGCGAGGGTTTTGTCGGTGACGATCACACCCACGTTGGTGGGGTTGTCGGTCGTGGGGTCGAGACCGTCGATGACCTTCTTGCAGATCGCGACGAGCGCATCGGCGCGTTGTTGGTCGATGGTCCGTTCGTCGTCTTGGACACGACCGGCGTCGCGTTCGTGTTCGATCGCGTCCCACACCGTCTCAAAGTCCAGGCCATCGAGGCGCGCGTCGAGTAACCCGACGCCGAGACATTTCGATCCGGCCAGCATCCGCCGTTCGATCACGCCGGCCGATTGTTGGTCTTCGGGCGGGCGGGTGTTATCGACGCGATC
>JBBREP010000029.1:0-33540 GCA_038202885.1 Acidimicrobiia bacterium
GACCGTGTCGCGTACCAGGGGCCCAAGCGCGAGCTCGTTGTGGAGCTTGTCAGCGTCCGTCCGCTCTGACGACGGCACTGCCGTAGCCCCCGCCGCCGGGCGTGAGTACGCGCAGCACATCGCCGGCCTGGCACCGCATCGTCACCTTGTCGGCGAGCGCGACGGCGCGCGTCGCATCACCCCCCGGCAGCAACCAGTTCTCGCCCGTCGTTCCATCGGCGCCTCCCGCGAGACCCGCGGGCGCCGACACGCGACGCTCGGTCACGAGCGACACAGTGGTGGCCACGAGGAGTTCGTACTCCTTGACGATGCCGTCGCCGCCACGGGCCTCGCCGTCACCGCCGGTGCCGCGACGCAAGGTGTAGCTGCGCACGCGTACCGGATAGGCCCGCTCGAGCGCCTCGACCGGCGTGTCGAGCGTGTTGGTCATCGCGGTGTGGACACCGCTCATTCCGGCGCGCCCGCCCGGCCGGCCGCCCTGGCCACCACCGATCGTCTCGTAGTACACGAAGCCTTCACCGCCGATCAGGACGTTGTTCATCGTGCCCTGACTCGCCGCACCAACGCGATCGGGCGCGAAGTGTGCGAGCGCGCGCAGACACACGTCGGCGACACGTTGGCTCACCTCGACGTTGCCGGCACCAACGGCGACCGGCGCGACGGCAGCAACGATCGAACCACGCGGTGCGATCACGGTCACGGGTCGCAACGCACCCCCATTCGCGGGAATCGTCGCATCGGTCGCGCTCCGCAACGCGAAGGCAACCGCGCTCACAGTCACGGCTTCGACGGCGTTGACGTTGCCCGCGCGTTGCGGCGCCGACCCAGTGAAATCGAACGTGATCGAGTCGCCGACGACGGTGACCGTGCACGCGACAACGGCGGCATTGGCGGCGCCGTCGTCGCCCGGTGGGCCCGTGGAGTCGAGCGCGTCCGCGACATGCACGGTTCCGTCCGGCAGCGCCCGCAACGCGGCGCGCATCCGGCGTTCGCCGTAGTCGACGATGTCGCTCGTGACGCCGGCCCCGAAAGCGAGTCCACGCACGCGCTGCACACCCACGCGGTTCGCGCCCTCCTGCGCCGCGAGGTCACCTCGACGCTCATCGGGCGTGCGCGACGCGGCGACGAACACGTCGATCACGTCGGGCCCGAGCAGCACCGGCGGGATCCGGATGCCCTCTTGTTGAATCTCGCGGGCGTCCGGCGACATCGAGCCCGGCGCGATGCCACCGACATCGGCGTGATGCGCCCGGTTCGCCACCCACCCGAGCAGCGTTGATGTGTCGCCGTTGGCCGTGGCGCCGAACACTGGTGCGACGAGCGTGACGTCGTTGAGATGGGTGCCGCCGGCAAAGGGGTCGTTCAACACGATCTGGTCACCGTCACCGAGCGCAAGGCCACGCGCGTCGACCATCGCGATCGCGGCCCGAACCGACGCGGGCATGGCGCCCAGATGCACCGGGATGTGCTCGGCCTGGACGAGCAGCTCGCCGTCGGCGGTGAAGATCGCGGCCGAACAGTCGGCGCGCTCTTTGATGTTGGGGCTGTATGCGGCGCGGCGCAACACCGCGCCCATCTCCTCGGCGACGTTGGTGAGCCGCGCGATTGCAATCGCCAAGTCGGCGGGAGTGCCGGTCGCTGTCCCCGGCGATCTCCCAGACGGCGTTCCCGACGGTGTCACGTCGCGCGCCGCGTCAGCACGAGCGACGCGAGCGGCCCGACGTCGGCCTCCCACCCCGGCGCGACCCAGATCGTGCAGTCCGGCTCGGCGAGCACCGCGGGGCCGCGCGCGCCGCGGCGTTCGAGCAGTGGTAGCGCGTCGATACCGGGCGGGCTCGGCGCGCTGACCCGGGCGCGCACCGCGACCACCTCCACCGGCGCGCCATCACGGGCGTAGCCGTTGCGCCGAGCATGTTCAGCGCCGAAGTCGGCGACGCTCGCCACCGTCAGCTCGTGGCTCTGCCCGACGTAGCGACAGTCGTACGCGAGCTCGAGCGTTCCCGGAGACAGCAAGGCCCGGGCGCGAGTCGTGGCTTCGCGTTCGACGTCTGCGAGCGGGCGCGGCCCGACCGAGACGACGACCGCACGCCGCTCCGGCGACGCCAGGAGACCCGCGGCGCTGAACACGCCGGCGCGCGCCGGCACAATCACCGTGTCGATGCCGAGCTGTTCGGCCACCGCGCACGCGTGCAGCGGGCCGGCCCCGCCGAACGCTACGAGCGCAACGCCGCGCGGATCGATGCCACGCTCCACCGTAACGGCGCGCACGGCGCCGGCCATCAACGTGTCGACGACGGCGACGACACCGTCGCCAGTCACACCGGCACGAGCGAGCGCCGCTCTCGCGGCGACGTGATCGAGCGTGCCGATACCGGGGAATTCGACATCGGTCGGGATCCGACCGAGCACGACATCGGCGTCGGTGACCGTCGGCTCGACACCACCGTGGCGGTAACACGCCGGTCCGGGGCGCGCGCCGGCACTGCGCGGCCCGACCGTCAGCGCGCCGCCGGCATCGACTCCTGCGATCGAGCCGCCACCCGCACCAATCGTGTGGATGTCGAGCGCAGGCAGGCGAATGGGAAGGCCGGCGATCACGCGCATCGGTGCCGGTTCGGGCTCACCCGAGCGCACGAGGCACACGTCGGTGCTCGTGCCACCCATGTCGAAGCCCACGGCCGTATCGAAACCACATGCGTGGGCCACCACTGCCGCAGCACTCGCGCCTCCGGCCGGACCGGAGAGCAACAGCGACGCGGGCGTGATGGCACCGACCTCGATCGGCACGAGCCCTCCCCCACTCGTCATCACGAGGACACGCGGCGCGACATCGGCCAATCCGACGAGGTACGCACCACAGACGGGTCGCAGATACGCGTTCGCGACGGTCGTCACAATGCGTTCGTATTCACGCACTTCGGGCGACACCTCATGCGAACACGTGACGTCGAATCCGAGCGCGCGGTAGTGCTCGGCGGCAATGCGTTCGTGTTCGGGGTACAAGTCGGCGTGCAGGAACGCGACCGCGATGGCCTCGACGTCGCCGGGGATCTCGGGCAGGCTCGCGGCGTCGAGGCCGCGCAGCACACCACCGTCGGCGCACACACGTTCCGCCGCTTCGTAACGCGAGCTACGCGCCACCAGCGGCAGCGGGCGATCGGCGAACGGGTCGTACAACGAGGGCCTCGCCTGGCGGGCGATCTCGATGACGTCGGCAAAGCCTGCGGTGGTCACGAGCGCAACGTGTCCACCACGCCGCTCAAGCAGCGCATTCGTGGCGACCGTGGTGCCGTGCGCCAACTCGCTCACCGCATCGACCGCCGCGACCGCGGCGCGCAGCGCGGCACCCGGGTCGGCGGGCGTCGACGGCACCTTCGCGATCGTGCCGTTGAGCGCGACAAGGTCCGTGAACGTGCCACCGGTATCGACCCCAATGCGCACGCGTCATTATTGCGCCGCCTCCGGCAGCGCGGCGAGTTCGCTACGCCCCCATATCGCTCGTTCCTCGCTCCTGGGCTGCTCCGCTCACCGCCCCCGGCCAGCCGCGCAAACCCAAGCAAAGTTCCGCGCCTTGCGCCGCCTCCGGCAGCGCGGCGAGTTCGCTAGTCGTATTGCAGCTGGAGCACCTCGTTGGTTCCCACGTCGACGAACAGCAGGTCGCCGGACGGTCCGCTCGCGATGTCGGTGACACCAGTCGGTGCCGGGACGGGGACCACCTGGCGCGACGCGAACACTGGGACGCCGCTCGCGTTCACGGGCACCGCCCACAGGCACGTACGACCCACGTCGCTGAAGAACAGCGCCTTGCGGTATGGCGCGGGATAGGAGGCGCCTTGGTAAAACGCGATACCTGTGACCGCCGTGCCGAACGGTTCGGTCTCAGGACAACCGTCGCCCGTCACGACATTGCCGGCGTCGAGATAGCTGAACGCCGGGTTGACCGCGGTGCCGGCCGCGTACAACGACTCGCACAGATTCATGTGCAGGGCGCTCCACAGCGCCTGTTGGCTCGGGCCCTCGTAACACGGCCAGCCGAAGTTCTCGGCAAACTTGTCGGAGGCATTGCGCACCCGGTTGATTTCCTCGTAGGTCGACAGGCCAGGATCGGACGCCCAGATTTCGGACGTCCCGGGCCGGAACGTGAACCGGAACGGGTTGCGCAAGCCGTAGGCGATCACGCGGCGCTTGTTGAGATCGGCGCTACTCGAGAACGGGTTCCCGAGTGCCGCTGCACCGGTGGTCGGGTTGATCCGAATGATCGTGCCCGCAAGCCCCGCCGGATCGCGGTTGGTACGAACATCCTGCGCGCGCAGCGACCCGCCTTCGGACGTGGGCGGCGTGAGCGTGGCACTCACACCGCCGGGAGGATCACCACATGGGTTCTTCGGCGAGCCGAATTGGCCGTAGTCAGTGGTATCGGTGGTGGTGCCGGGCACCGAGTGCGTGCTGCCGTCGCCGGAGCTCGCGTAGAGGAAGCCGTCAGGGCCGAATCGCAGTGCGCCGATCGCGTGATCGAACTGATTGCACCAGTCGTCGAGCAACACCTTCGGCGTGCCCGTGGCCACATCGCCGCTCGCAGTGAGGCGCACTAATCGGCCATAGGTGATGCAGCCGAAGTTGTTGCGCGCCGGCGGACATGTGTCGTGCCAACCCGGCACCGGGCCACCCTTGGTCTTGGCGTCACGCGAGTAGAGCGCGTACACATAGGGCTTGGCGGGAAAGCCGGGATCGAGCGCGAGGCCGAGCAGCCCGTGGCCCGGGCGCGAATGCACCTCGGTCGACAGGTCGGCGAAGACGGTGGGGGTGGTGTCACCGACGCCGTCGAACACCTTGATGCGCCCGCCCAGTTCGGCCACGAAGATCCGACCATCGCGGGCCACCGCGATCGCATCGGGGCCGGTCAGTTCGCCATCGCCACCGATCGCGACCGAGAGGGTGAACCCGGCCCGGCGACGGCCGACACCCGTTGACGCCACCGACGGGGCCGCGAGCGCGCCCGACAGCGCGATGCACCCACCGACGATGCCCACACGGGTCGAGATCCTCATCGTCGCTCCACTCTCCCCACTCGCGCACGCACGCGCACGCCGCCGCCCGGCGATCGGGCGTCACCGTACGTGAGGAGCCACCACGCGCGCAACCAACCGTGCCCCTTGCAACCAACGACGCCCGTCCCTCGCCCGCGCCGGACGAAGTAGGCGCCATAGTCACGCGCTGCGGACCTCGGTGAGCGGTGAGGTGGCGGCCTGGAGGAGATAGCCGCGCGACCGGATCGTGCGGACCTCGAGGCCCACGCGCGCCGCCCGGCGTCGGAGCCGGAGCATGTGCACATCGAGCGCGTTACGACTCGGCGAGCCGTCGGGCCAGGCTCGGTCGGACAAGATGGTGCGACCCACGACCGCGCCGAACTTGTCGACGAGCGCCGAGGCCAGATCCCGTTCGACCGGCGACAGACCAATCCACTCCGAGCGGAAGCGCAAGACCCCCGCTTCGTCGAGCGTGGGACGCACCGAGTGCAGGTGCGCTCGCACCGCCACCGCACGCCGTCGCGCATCGAGGTCGGCATCGCTCGCCGGGAGGCGAATCCAATCCTCGAGGCAGTCGTCGGCAAACGACGGCGGCTCGATATCGTCCTCGAGCAGCAGCAAACGAGGTTCGCCTTTGACGCGAAGCTCCTCCACCACGGCCCGATCCGTTGGCCAGCGGACCACCTGTACATCCACGCCCCGAACCGTACCGAGCCATTGTTTCGGGATAATTACCGACCGGTGTCGTGTGCGCGTCACCAGTGGTTTCGGGGCGGTGCCCGGCCGCGGCCCATACTGATGGTCACGAGCAGTGCGGCTGATCACGTGGCGGCCGTTGGAGGGATCATGGCGAGCACGCTGTCGGAAAAGATCTGGGAGCGCCATGTAGTGCGGCGCGTCGCGAACGAGCCCGACCTCCTCTACATCGATCTGCACCTGGTGCACGAGGTCACTTCGCCCCAGGCCTTTGCCGGGCTTCGCCTCGCTGGTCGGCGCGTCCACCGTCCCGACCTCACGATTGCGACGATGGACCACAACGTGCCCACCGACCTCTCCGAGACAATCGAGGCGATCTCGAGCCAACAGATGGCCGCGCTCGCCACGAACTGCGAGGAGTTCGGCATCCGCGTGTACGGGATGGGCGATCCCGGCCAGGGCATTGTGCACGTCATCGGCCCCGAACAAGGTCTGACCCAGCCGGGGATGACGATCGTGTGCGGCGACTCGCACACCTCCACGCACGGCGCGTTCGGCGCGCTCGCGTTCGGGATCGGCACGAGCGAGGTGGAGCACGTGCTGGCCACCCAAACGCTGCCCCAGCAACGGCCCGGCACGATGGCCGTCACTGTCACCGGCACGCCGCCGGCCGGGGTGACCGCAAAAGACATCGTGCTCGCCGTGATCGCTCGGATCGGCACGGGCGGCGGGATCGGGTCGGTGATCGAGTTCCGGGGCGACGCCATCACGGCGCTGTCGATGGAGGGGCGGATGACCGTCTGCAACATGTCGATCGAAGCCGGGGCTCGCGCCGGACTCGTTGCTCCCGACGACACGACGTTCGCGTACCTCGAAGGTCGTCCGTTCGCACCGAAGGGTGCCGCGTGGGAGCAGGCGCTCGAGGAATGGCGGTCGCTGCCGACCGACGACGGCGCCGCGTTCGACAAGGAGGTCGTCATCGACGCGAGCGTGTTGCGGCCGCACGTGTCGTGGGGCACCAACCCGGGCCAGACGATCTCGATCGACGACGTGATCCCCTCGCCCGACGACGCGCCCGATGAGGGATCCAAGGACGCCATCGTGCGGGCGTTGCGCTACATGGGTTTGCAGGCTGGGACCCATATGCGCGATGTCACCGTCGACACCGTCTTCATTGGTTCGTGCACCAACTCGCGCATCGAAGACCTGCGCGCCGCGGCCGCGGTCGTTCGGGGTCGATCGGTGCACGCCGGTGTGCGCACGCTTGTCGTTCCCGGATCGCACGCGGTGAAGGCGCAGGCCGAAGCCGAAGGGCTCGACAAGGCGTTCCGCGCCGCTGGGTTCGACTGGCGCGAGCCGGGATGTTCGATGTGCCTGGCCATGAACAACGACAAGCTCAGCGTCGGCGAGCGCTGCGCCTCGACGAGCAACCGCAACTTCGAGGGCCGCCAGGGCAAGGGCGGCCGCACCCACCTCGTGTCACCCGAAGTCGCGGCGGCCACCGCGATCGCCGGCCACTTCGCCACCCCCGCCGACCTCGACTAACCGCCGATGCGTCGTTTGGGGGTCAAATAGACCCCCGAAACGACGCATCTGGGGATGCAAGGAGTTTCGTGATGGAGCGTATGAGGGTCATCATGGGCACGGGCGTGCCACTGCGCCGTTCCGACGTCGACACCGACCAGATCATTCCCAGCGATTGGTTGAAGCGCATCGAACGCACCGGCTTCGGTGCTGGGCTGTTCGGTGAGTGGCGCGAGTCGTCGGATTTCGTGCTCAACCAGGATCGCTATCGCAACGCATCCATCCTCGTCGCCGGGCCGAACTTCGGCACCGGATCGAGCCGCGAGCACGCGGTCTGGGCGTTGCAGGATTACGGCTTCGCCGCGGTGCTCTCCTCGCGCTTTGCCGATATCTTCCGCAACAACTCGACGAAGACGGGTTTGCTCACCGTGACCGTCGACCAGGCCGTCATCGAGCGTCTCTGGGAGTTGCTCGAAGAACAGCCGCAGACCGAGATCGTCATCGACGTCGAGGCCCGCCGCGTCGCCGTCCCCGCCGCGGGCATCGACGAGCCGTTCCCGCTGGACGACTTCACGCACTTCCGATTCCTCGAGGGCCTCGACGACATTGGCCTCACGCTGCGACACGTTGACGACGTCACGCGCTTTGAAGCTGCTCGCCCGGCGTGGCTTCCGAGCGTGCCGAGCTGACCGACCTCACGGAACTCCTCGCCGTCGCGGCCCGGCCGTTCAGCACACTCGACCCGATCGCGTCCGTCGCGCTTGGCGTTGACGAGCCGGGCCCGTTGGAGCAACCCAACGCGCGCTGCGGCGATCGTCACACTGAGGCGCCCGTCGGCGCCCCAACGTCACACTCTGCCGTCACACTCGGCCGTCACACTTGGGGCTTGCGTCCGACCAACAGCGCGAGCTCGCGCCAGCGCCAGAGGTTTTCCACCTGCACGAAGCCAAGCTCGCGTAACCAGTCGAGCTGTACCTCGGGCCGCACAAGTTGGTTGGACGGATCGTCGTCCGCGGGCTCGATGCCGAGGGCCGCGAGGAATTCACCGTGGAGCTCCGGCGTCGCCGAGTCGACGTGTTCGAGGTTCGCGAACGTTCCGCCCGCGTCGAGCAGACCCAGCACCTCTCCATACAGCGCACGTTGCCGCGCGGGCGCGCAGTGGTGGATCGCGAAGCTCGACACGACGAGATCGAACCGCCCCAGTGCCGCGGGCAGCGGATCGTCGAGGTTGTGGGTGACGAGCTCGGCGCGGTCGTCGCCCGCGAAGCGTTCGGTGAATCGGGTATGCATCTCGGCGTTGAAATCGACGCCGACTCCGCGAGCGCCCGGGTGCGCATCGAGCACCATCGCGAGCGTGCACCCATCGCCGGTGCCGAGATCGAGCACCCGAACGACCCGGGCCGGCACGACCTCCAGCAACACCTCGTAGCCCTCCAACCGATGCGGAATCTTCCCGCGATCAGCCAAATACCGCTGCGCCCACTCGTCGTTCTTCCATTGGTTGACCGTCATGGTGTTTCCTTTTGCCCGGTGCGTCACTCACGCCCTGAGCGCCGACCGGAGGAGCCCAGGAGCGAGGAACCAGCGACTGGGTCCGAAGGGAGCTCGCCGCGAAGCGGAGCGGAGCGGAGCGGAGCGGAGCGGAGCGGAGCAATAGTCAGAGCCGAGCAATAGTCAGGGCGCGTCGCTTGCGAATCTCTCGCTGGTGCCGCGGAGGCGGACGACTTTGTTGACCGCCGCGAGGTAGGCGCGGGCCGATGCTTCGACCACATCGGTGGCCACTCCCCGACCGGTGATCTTGCGACCCTCGGCCTGTACCGTCACCACGACGGCGCCGAGCGCGTCGGCACCACCCGTGACCGACTGCACCTGGAAGTCAACGAGCTCACCTTCGAGCTCGCTCGCTTTGGAGATCGCCGCGATGGCGGCATCGATCATGCCGTCGCCGGTGCCCGTTTCCTCACGTTTACCGCCATCGGCGTCGGACAACACCACACGCGCCATCGGCTTGCCCACGGTGCCGCCGCGCAGGTCGAGTTCGGCAATGGCGAAGCGATGTACCGCGCTCGTACCCAGCTCTTCGGCGATGATCGCTTCGAGGTCGGCCTCGGTGATGTCGATCTTTTTGTCGGCCAGTTCCTTAAAGCGGGTGAACGCCCCGTTGAGCGCGTCGCCCTGCACCTTGATGCCCATCTTGGCAAGCGTGTCGGCGAACGCGTGGCGCCCACTGTGCTTGCCGAGCACGATCTGTGCAGCCTCTTGGCCCACGGTCGCCGCGTCGATGATCTCGTAGGTTTCGCGATCGGCGAGCACGCCGTGCTGGTGGATGCCGGCCTCGTGCGCGAACGCGTTACGACCGACAACGGCCTTGTTGTACTGCACCGCATAGCCGGTGAGGCGCGCCACCATCCGCGACGTGCGCGCCAGTTCCTCGGTGCGAATGGTGGTTTCGATGCCACTGAAGTGATCGCTACGCGTCGTAATCGCCATCACGACCTCTTCGAGGGCGGCGTTGCCGGCCCGCTCGCCCAGACCGTTGATGGCGCACTCGATCTGGCGGGCACCATGCGATACGCCGGCGAGCGAATTCGCCACCGCCAACCCCAAGTCGTTGTGGCAGTGGGTCGACACGACGAAGTCGCCCCGCACCTTGTCGATGACGTACGCAATCAGACGGCCGTAGTCCTCCGGCACCGCAAAGCCAACCGTGTCGGGGATGTTCAGCGTGGTCGCGCCATTGTCGACCGCGATCTGACAGACCTCGCACATGAAATCGGGATCGGAGCGGTAGCCGTCTTCGGGTGAGAACTCGATGTCGTTCGTGTACGCCTTCGCCCGAGCGACGCTCGCGGCGGCTTCGGCCTTCACTTGATCGTGCGTCATCCGCAGCTTCTTCTGCATGTGGATCTCAGACGTCGCGATGAAGATGTGGATGCGGGCACGCTCGGCGTGTTGCACGGCCTCCCACGCCCGATCGACGTCTTTGAAACCGGTGCGCGACAGCGCGCAGATCACCGGACCGCGCACGACCTTGGCGATGGCCTCGACCGACTCGAAGTCGCCGTCGCTCGCGATGGGGAACCCGGCCTCGATCACGTCGACACCGAGGCGGGCGAGTTGCTCGGCGATCTCGAGCTTCTCGGCAACGTCGAGCGAGATACCCGGGCTCTGCTCGCCGTCTCGCAGCGTGGTGTCGAAGATCACGATGTTGTCCATGGCATGTCCTTCGTTCGTGCAACAAAAAACGCTCCGGCCGGATGGCAGGAGCGTTGCACCGCGAGCACCGAAAGGCACCCGCGGCTAACTAAGGAGGAGGCCGGTCAGTTGAAAGCAGGCGTGGCACTCGTTCGTCATAGCGGTACCACCATATCGGACGCGCCGGGCTCGTGCGAAGCCTTTCGGTTCAGACGAGTTCGATGGCCTTGGCGTCGAGGACGCCGGCGTGCGCGCGGATGGCGTCGACCACGGCGGTCGGTACAGCGTCGGACGTCGAAATCGCCATCAACGCAGCTTCGCCCGAAGGGCTGCGGCCCACACCCATGTCGGTGATGTTCACGCCAGCATCGCCGAGGATCGAGCCGACCGTGCCGATCATGCCGGGCACGTCGGCATTGCGCACGACGAGCATGTGGCTCGACGGCGGGAGGTCGACGAAGTGATCGTCGAGCCCGACGATGCGCGGCGCGTCGTGCTTGCCGTACAGCGTGCCCGCAACATGCGTCGGGCGGCCGCTCGTGTCGCCGCGCACCGAAATGAGGTTGACGTAGTCGCGCGCTCCCGCGGTCTTGATCTCGCGGATCTCGAGCCCGCGCTCTTCGGCGATCTGTGGCGCGTTGACGAACGTGACCGGCTCTTCGACAACCGGCCCGAGCACGCCGCGCAGGATCGACAGCGTGAGCACACGGCAGTCGTAGTCGGCGAGCGCGCCTTCGTACGCGATTTCCAGCGTGGTGGGCGCGCCGCCACCGAGACCGGTGAACAGACGCCCGAGGCGTTCGGCGAGACCGAGGAACGGACGCACCGTTTCGCTCGCTTCGGCCGCGGCGACGTTCACCGCGAACGGCACGAAGTCACCGCGCAGCGCGAGCACGAGCTGCTCGGCGATCGTGATACCGGCCTTGTCTTGGGCTTCGGCCGTCGACGCGCCGAGGTGGGGTGTGACGACCACACTCGGCAGCGAAAACAGTGGCGACTCCGTCATCGGCTCGCTCGCGAACACGTCGAGCGCGGCGCCGGCGATCTGGCCCGACTCGATCGCGGTGGCCAAGGCAGCCTCGTCGACAATCCCGCCGCGCGCCACGTTGATCACGCGCAGGTTCGGCTTCGCGTGTTGCAGCACCTCGGTACCGATCAAACCAATCGTTTCCGCGGTCTTGACGGTATGGATCGTGAGGAAGTCCGATTCCGCGACGAGCGCCTCGACGCTGTCGACGAGCTTCACGCCGATGCGGCGCGCGCGTTCCTCACTCACGTAGGGATCGAACGCGACGAGCGTCATGCCGAACGCCAGCGCGCGCTGGGCCACGAGCGTGCCGACGCGACCGAGTCCGAGCACACCCAGCGTCTTGCCGTGCAGCTCGACGCCTTCCCACTTGCTGCGATTCCACTTGCCTGCGGTGAGATCGTGATGGGCTTGTGGCACATTGCGTGCCACGGCCAACAACATCGCCATCGTGTGTTCCGCGGTCGACAAGATGTTCGACGTCGGCGCGTTCACCACCATCACACCGCGACGAGTGGCCTCGGCGACATCGACATTGTCGAGCCCGATCCCGGCCCGTCCGACGGCAACAAGATCGGTGCCGGCCGCGAGTACGTCGGCGTCGACCTGCGTCGCCGAACGGATGATCAACGCCTGCGCGCCGCGCACCGCGTCGCACACCTCAGCGGCCGACAGCCCGAGCCGCACATCGACATCGAGCCCGGCGGCGCGCAACTGCTCCAACCCGCGCGCCGCGATCTCTTCGGTAACGAGTACCCGCGCTCCGCTCACTGTGCACTCTCTAGTAGATCGGCGATGCGGGTGACGCCTTCGCCGAGGTCGTCGTCACCGAGCGCGAACGACAAGCGGCAGTAGCCCGGCGCACCGAAGGCTTCACCAGGCACAACCGCGACCTTGGCGACATCGAGCAGTACCTCGCACAGCTCGAGGGTGGTCGTGGGCCGCCGCCCCGCGATCTGCTTACCAAGCACACCGTGGAAACCCGGAAAGCAATAGAACGCGCCCTGCGGCTCCATGCACGTGACGCCCGTGATCTTCGACAGCATTGCGTGCATCGCCACGCCGCGCCGCTCGAACGCGGCGCGCATCTCTCCCACAGCGTGAAGGTCGCCCGACACCGCGGCGAGCGCGGCTGCTTGGGCGACGTTCGAAACGTTGCTTGTCGAGTGCGACTGGAGGTTCGTCGCCGCGCGCACGACGTCGTCGGGGCCGATCATCCAGCCGACCCGCCATCCGGTCATGGCGTACGTCTTGGCCACACCGTTCAGAATCACGCACCGGTCGAGCAACTCCGGCACGACGGCCGGTAACGACACGAAGCGGTTGTCGGCGAACGTGAGGTGCTCATAGATCTCGTCGGTGACGACCCAGAGGCCGCGTTCGAGCGCCCAGCGCCCGAACGCCTCGACCTCGTCGGGCGGATACACCGCGCCGGTCGGATTCGACGGCGACACGAACAGCAGCACCTTGGTGCGCGGCGTCGTGGCGGCTTCGAGCTGTTCGACCGTGACCCGGAATCCCGTCGTCTCATCGGCGCTGACCACCACGGGCACGCCGCCGGCGAGCGTGATCGTCTCGGGGTAGGTCGTCCAGTAGGGCGCAAGGAGCAGCACCTCGTCGCCCGGGTCGAGCAGGGTCTGGAACGTGTTGTAGACGGCGTGCTTGCCGCCGTTCGTGACGACGACCCGCGACCCGCCGACGTCGACGCCGCTATCGCGTTTCGTCTTCGCCGCGATCGCTTCGCGCAATGCCGGAAGACCCGGCGTGGGCGTATAGCGGTGGAACTTGGGGTCGCGGCACGCGGCCACGGCGGCCTCGACGATGTGCGCCGGGGTCGGGAAGTCGGGTTCGCCGGCACCGAAGCCAATCACGGGCTCGCCCGCGGCTTGGAGTGCTTTCGCCTTGGCGTCGACGGCGAGCGTGGCCGACTCGTTGATCGCGGCGATCCGCGCGGAGATCCGATGCATGGACCCACATGCTCGCGCCGCGGCGGCCTCACCCCCCGATCGATTCCGTGCGGGCCGAGGACCGTGCCAGCGCGGTTGCGCCGCGGTCACCTACGCTCGTCCAGATGCCTGGGGGTTGTCGTCGCCACGCGATCGCACTCCTCGCCGCATTAGCCATCCCGGCCGCCTCGACGAGCCTGACGACCGCGGCCTCAGCCGCCCCGACCTCGACGTCGGCCGCCCCGACATCGACAGCAGTGACATCTGCCGCCCCGACATCGACCTCGGGCGTGACCACCACGACCCAAGCCGGTGTGCCCGGCCTACCTGCGAGCGCCGAACCGGCGGCATGGATCGTCGTCGATGCCGACACCGGACGTGTCCTCGAAGGCAAAGACGTGCACACGGCGTACCGACCCGCCTCGATAGTCAAGATCACCACCGCGCTGGCCGCACTCCAGCGGCTCCCACCGACGGCGAAGCTCACCGTCTCGCAGAATGCCGTCGACCACGGCGTCTCGAACCAGAACCCGTCGGGGATGCGGGCCGGACAGACGTGGTCGGTTGCCGACGCCGTCGCCGTCATGATGGTGATCTCGGCCAACGATGCTGCGTATGCGGTCGCCGAAGCGACGTCGGGAACGCTCGACAACTTCGCGCGCGACGAGACCTCGACTGCCCACGCGTTGGGGATGCGCGACAGCACCTTCAACGATCCCGCGGGGCTCGACGACAACACGTCGTTCCGAGGCGGGCCGACGATGAGTCCGTTCGACGTCGCCATCTCTGTGCGCGACGCGTTGCACGTGCCGCAGATGGCCGGGCCGGCGAACACCGCCGTCTACGACTTCACCGACCCTGGCGGGATTGCACACCACGTCACGAACCACAATCTGTTGCTGAACGGACTGCAGTACGCCTATCCCGACGCCAACGGGTTCAAGACCGGCTCCACACACCTCGCGGGCCTGACGATCGCGGCGTCGGCGACCCGCAACGGCCGCACCATCATCGCCGTGCTCATGAACTGCGTCGATCGCTACAACTGGGTCAAGGCCGTTCTCGACCGCGGTTTTGCAGCGCCCGCGAGTTCGAAGGGCACCGGCGAGAAGCTGCCGGCAGTGCAAGACCTCACGTACGCGCATCGCGCCGCGGTAAAGGCCGAGGCCATCAAGTTCCTCACCGGAACGCGTGGCCTGGGCACCGGTACGACCACGCCTGGCGCGACCGCCACGTCGTATCACACGACCACCTCGACCACGCCCCCACGCCGAGCAGCAGCGGCGCGCACGAAGACGAAGTCGACGTCGGGATCGGGCGGCATCTCGGCCATCACCTGGGTGCTGATCGTCTTCGGCGTGCTCGCCGTCACGCTCGTGATGCTGCGCCGCCGGGCAGTCCGCCGCCGCCGAGCCCGACGGGGCGCCCGCCGCCGCGCCCAAGCGTCGCTGCGGCGCGGGTCGCTGCCCGTCGTCGATGGTCGCTACCGGCCCGGCATCCGGACCGGCCCACCACCGCAGTCGAACGTCCGCGTCCATCGCGACGACGACTGACCCGGTCCTGCTCCAGCCAGGACAGATGGCCCTACCGGCCGCAAAGCCCTGCCATAGGACCGGGAAAGGGCGAAAGTTTCGCCGAACGCGCGCTACGTGGTCCCCGAGGCCTGCCGATAGGCAGATGTGAGTTCGCACGCCTCCACATGGCGCGTCTTTGGCAGCCTCGCCGTCGATGTCGACGCGCGAGAGGTCCAGGTCGACGGGGAACTCGTCGCGCTCACCAAGCTCGAGTTCGATGTACTCCTGGCGCTGTGCGCCACGCCGCGGGTCGTGCTGTCACGCGAAGAACTCATCTCCAGGGTCTGGGGACCCGACTGGTTCGGCGACGAACACGTCATCGACGTGCACCTCTCGAACCTGCGCCGCAAGCTCGGTGACGACCCGAAGCAACCTCGCTTCGTCCGCACCGTCCGCGGCGTCGGCTTCAAACTCGCGGCTTGAATATTTGGCGCTTGTCTTGCGCCTACTTCGTCCGGCGCTGGCGAACTCGCTACTCGGGTTTCCAGCCGGCGAGGTGGGCGAGGTTGGGGTTGTTCGAAAAGACCTCGGGGAAGGTGCTCTCGAGACCGAGGCGCCGCATCACGAAGCGGGCGGCATTCTCCTCGTTCCACATCGCGAGCGTGACCGCGACACCGCTGGCTCCCGCACGCGCCGTGCGTCCAGAACGGTGCAGGTACTGCTTGTGATCATCGGCTGGGTCGTAATGCACGACGACATCGACATGGTCGATATGCAGTCCTCGTGCGGCGACGTCGGTTGCGACGAGCGCGGTCGCCTTACCCGAACCGAAGTCGGCGAGCGCACGCTCACGGTTGCCCTGTCGGAGATCGCCGTGGATCGCGACGGCGCGCACGCCCTCGCGCTGGAGCGCGCGCTCGAGGTTGTCGGCCATGCGCTTGGTGCGACAGAACAACAGTGTGCGGCTCGTTCCGCTCGCGATCGCGGCGGCCACCTTCACCTTGTCCATCTCGTGCACCCGTAGGAACAGGTGCTCCATCTCCTCGACGGTCGGGTCTTTCGCCGCGACTTCGTGGTGAATGGGGTCGTGCATGTAGCGCCGCACGATGGCGCCGACGCCGCCGTCGAGCGTGGCCGAGAACAACATCACCTGCGGCTCACCGGGGATGCGGTACAGGATTTTTTGTACCTGCGGCAGGAAGCCCATGTCGGCCATGCGGTCGGCTTCGTCGAGCACGAGGATCTCGATCTTGTCGAGATGCAACTCGCCCCGTTCGATCAGGTCGATGAGGCGTCCGGGCGTACCGACGACGAGGTCGACGCCAGCACGCAACGCTGCGATCTGACGGTCCATCGAGGTGCCGCCGTACACAGAATCGACGAGGCGGTCACACGACCGGGCGAGCGGATCGAGCACATCGGTGACCTGGCTGGCGAGTTCGCGCGTCGGCACGAGGACAAGTCCCGTCGGTGCGCCGGGCCCGGCCGCACTGATGCGCTCGAGCATCGGGATCCCGAACGCGAGCGTCTTGCCCGAACCAGTCTTCGCCTTGCCGAGCACGTCGCGACCAGCGAGCGCGTCGGGCACGGTGAGGGCCTGGATCGGAAACGGGCGGTCAATCCCCGAGGCCGCGAGCGCCGCGGTGAGGCGGGGCCCCACCCCGAGTGACTCGAAGGTGACATCGTCGAGCGTGTGCAGCGACTCGTCGCTCACGCTTTCTGTGGTGTCGGTTGCGTCCGTCGGTGTTCCGGGCATCGTGTCGGTATCGTCCATGCGGTGGGCCCGCTGCCCACGTGGGCCCGTTTCCGGCGCACGCTCAAGGGCGCTTCCCTCGAGTGCGTGGCCGGCTGCGATGGAGCCCCCGCGCAGTACGTAGGGAGGCCGCCATGGGTGCCAAAGGGCCGAAGCTGAGAACAATCCTACCGTACGCGCCGCACCCTGTCGCGATTCGCGGTTTGATAGAGCCGTGAAAGTGCTGGTTGTCGAAGACGAAGTCGCCTTGGCCGACGCCATCCGCCGCGGGCTCATTGCCGAAGGTTTCGAGGTCGACCTCGTGCACAACGGCCGCGAGGGGCTCGAACTCGGTCTCGAGCGGCGCCACGATGCCATATGCCTCGACATCCTCTTGCCGGGGATGAACGGCTACAAGGTCTGCGAGAACCTGCGGGCCGCCGAGGTCTGGACACCCATCCTGATGCTCACCGCCAAGGACGGTGAGTACGACGAGGCCGAGGCGCTCGACACCGGCGCCGACGACTTCTTGTCGAAACCCTTTTCGTTCGTGGTCCTGGTCGCGCGGCTGCGGGCGCTCGGCCGTCGCACACAAGTGCGTTCGCAGACGATGACGATCGGACCGCTCACGCTCGACCCCGCCACCATGTCATGCACCCGCGACGGACACGAGGTTGCGCTCACACCTCGCGAGTGCGCATTGCTCGAGGCGTTGCTGCGCCGCGACGGCGCCGTCGCACCCAAGCACGAACTCCTCAGCGAGGTGTGGGGCGAAACCTTCGAAGGCGATCCCAACATCGTCGAGGTGTACGTGGGCTATCTGCGCAAGAAGATCGACGCCGAGTACGACCACAAGATCATCCACACGGTGCGTGGCATCGGCTACCGACTCGTCGGGGAGCCGTCGGGATGAGGCGATGATCGGGATCACACGCCGCTTGCGGACGGTGCGCGCGCAGATCACGATCGTCGCCACGGTGGTCTTCGCGGTGGGCTTCATTGTTGCTGCGTTCAGCCTGGTGCGCGTCGTGGATCGCGAGGTGCACCGCAGCGCTCGCAGCGCGACCGAGACCGCTGTGCGCGACCTCCAAGATCAGATTCTGCATCTGCACCGACCGCTCAGCGCCCTCCAGGCCCGCCCGTCGGTCTTCTGGCAGATCATCGATGATCAGAACCGGTTCGTCGCCGGGGCCTTCCCCAAAACGCCGCTCCTGCACCTTGACGCCCAGGGCCAACCGCACACCACGAAGTTGCCAGGCACCACGGCCGAGACCGTGTTTTCCACGCCGACCAGGATCACCGTCCTCGATCTCGACGAGCCCGGCTGGCTGGTCGTCGCCAGCTCGCTCGAAGGCGCCGACCGCAGCGTCGCAACGTTGCGCCACGCCCTGTGGCTCGCGACGCCCGGGCTCATCCTGCTCGTGGCCATCATGACGTGGCTCTTCGTCGGTCGCGCGCTCCGCCCCGTCGAAGCGATCCGCAACGAGGTCGAAGAGATCCGCGCGTCGACGATCGACCGGCGGGTCCCGGTGCCGGCCACCGACGACGAGATCGCCAAGCTGGCCACCACGATGAACGCGATGCTCGATCGACTCCAAACTTCCCAACAGCGTCAGCAGGAGTTCGTGTCCGACGCGTCGCACGAGTTGCGCTCCCCAATCGCGTCGATGCGCGCCGAACTCGAAGTGGCGCTGGCGCATCCCGAAGGCGCGGAGTGGCAAGCAGTCGCGCAACGGGTGCTCGGCGAGCGCGATCGATTGGAACGGCTCGTCGACGATCTGCTGCAACTCGCTCGACTCGAAGAACCCGGCGCGACGCGCCGCGAAGATGTCGACCTCGACGATCTGGTACTCGCCGAGGCAGCCCACGCTCGGCGGGTTCCCGTGGCGACGAACGGCGTGTCGGCCGGGCGCGTCATCGGCGACCGCCGCTCGCTCGAACAGGTTGTGCGCAATTTGCTCGACAACGCGGCGCGCCACGCGACCACCTCGGTCGTGACCTCGGTGGGTCAGGTCAATGGCCACGTCGTGTTACAGGTCGACGATGACGGCAGCGGAGTACCTCCCGACGAACGGGAACGGATCTTCGAGCGTTTCGCTCGCAGCGACGACGGGCGCGGGCGCGAACACGGCGGTGCTGGAATCGGCCTCGCGCTGGTGCAGCGTGTCGTGACGACCCATGGCGGCACGGTGATGTGCACCGACTCGCCCACCGGCGGCGCCCGATTCGAAGTCCGCCTGCCTGTCGTTTAGCTCCGCTGCGCTCCGCGGCGAGCTTCCCGCTTCCCGCTGCTCGCGTCCGGGAACGTCGGGTTGATCGGGCAGACTTGACCTGATGGTGCTTCTGGGTGCGGTTGCGGCCGTCTTTCATCGCTTCGACGGCACCACCGACCACATCGGCGCGCCCACGTACTTGCTGGCGTTCGTTGCCGGTATCGCGTCGTTCCTGTCGCCGTGCGTGCTGCCGCTCGTGCCCGGCTACGTGTCGATGGTGACGGGGCTCGACCTGTCGACCCTCGAGGGCGATACGTCGGGCCACCGGCGTCAGATCGTGGTCACGACCGGCTTGTTCGTCGCGGGGTTCGCCGCCATCTACGTGCCGTTCGGTATGGCCGCCGCGGTGTTCGGCGGTTTCCTGCATCGCCATCAGCATCAATTCACCCGAGCATCGGGTGTGCTCGTGTTGGCGTTCGCAGTGTTCCTCGCCGGGTCGGTCGTGCTGCGCGCGCCGTGGCTCTATCAGGAGAAACGCTTCCACCCGAAGCTCGGCGGCCTCGGCAAGGCAGCGCCGTTCGTGTTGGGGGCGGCGTTCGCGTTCGGCTGGACACCATGTTCGGGCCCGGTGCTGGGATCGATCTTGACGATCGCCGCGCAACACGGTCGGGCGTGGACGGGCGGATCGCTGCTGTTCGCGTACACCCTCGGGTTGGGGTTGCCGTTCCTCGCGTGCGGCCTCGCACTCGGCAGCATGACCGGCGTGTTGCGTCGCGTCCGACCCCACTTTGGCGCGCTGATCGTGCTGTCGTCGCTCGTCATGGCGATCTTCGGGGTACTGCTCATCACCGACCAACTCGCAGCGCTCAACAGTCACCTCTCCAACTTCCTCGACCACATCGGCCTCAGCTGGCTCGGCAACTGGAGTTAGAAGCATCTCTCTTGCGACGGCTTCGCCTACCGCGGCGAGCGACCGAATGCGCCGGAACTCCTGTTGCACGTGGGTGCGGTCGCCGCGCCGGACGCGAACTCCCCACGTTGTCCTCACGCGGCGACCGGAGCAGCCCAGGAGCGAGGAACGAGCGAAATGGGTGCGCAGGGCGCGTACTCGCGCCTCACGCGGCGACCGGAGCAGCCCAGGAGCGAGGAACGAGCGAAATGGGTGCGCAGGAAGCTCGCCGCGGAGCGCAGCGGAGCAAAGAGAGGAGCGAGGAACGAGCGAAATGGGTGCGCAGGAAGCTCGCCGCGGAGCGCAGCGGAGCAAAGAAATGGGGTCGGACCAGCCTGCGTGGTGGGGGCACGCGGCCGGCCCTGACCCCACCGTTTGCTAGCACTTTGGGCCTCACGACCCAAAGTCATCGCCGAGTTTGGGGCATGCTGTCTGCATGGAACCTTGGTGGGTCGACGAACCGCGCGCGCTGCATGATCTCGTCGGCCGCCTACGCGATGCGCCCGAGTACGCGCTCGACACGGAGTTCCACGGCGAGCGTACGTATCACCCACGTTTGGCGTTGTTGCAGATCGCCTGGAGCGACGGCCTCGCGCTCGTCGATCCGTTCGCGTTGTCACTCGAGCCACTCGCCGAGATCCTCGAAGGGCCGGGCACGATGGTCGCGCACGCCGGCGATCAGGACCTCGCGATCGTCGCCCGAGCGTGTGGTGCTGGCCCGACGCGCTTGTTCGACACACAAGTCGCGGCGGGCTTCTGTGGGCTCGGTACGCCCTCGTTGCTCCACCTCGCCGAACGGTTGTTGAAGGTCGAGTTGGCCAAGGGCGATCGTCTCACCGATTGGACGCGCCGGCCGCTGCACGAAGATCAGCGCACCTACGCGGCGGGTGATGTGCTGTACCTCCTCGAGATTGCGAACCGCCTCCGCGATCTACTGCGCGCCGACGGTCGCTTGGCATGGGCCGAAGAGGAATGCGAAGAACGGCGCGTGCGCGATCGCGAGCGCCCCGACCCGCGTGCGGCGTGGTGGCGCATCAAGGGCAACCGGCAGCTGCGCGCGAAGTCGCGCGGCATCGCGCAAGAAGTGGCGGCGTGGCGTGAGCGCCGGGCCGAACAGGGCGACCAGCCCACCCGGCACGTGCTGTCTGACCTGGCGATGGCCGGCATCATCGCCCGCCCACCGCGCACGCGCGAGGAGCTCGCTGCGGTCCGCGGGATCGATGGCCGCGCGCTGCGCGCCCCAGTGGCCGACGAGTTGCTGGATGCGATCCGTCGTGGCCAAGAGCTGAGCCCGACCGACCTGTTGATGCCGCCGCGTGACGACACCGATCGGTCGCTGGCACCGGCGTTGTCGGTGATCGCCGCGTGGATCACGCAACGGGCGAGCGAGTTGAAGTTGGAGCCGTCGCTGCTTGCGACGCGCGCCGACCTTGCCGAATTGCTCAACAACGGCGACGGCCGCCTCTCCCACGGGTGGCGCGGCGAGATCGTTGGCGCACCAATCGCGGCACTGCTGGCAAGCAACGCGTCGATCGTGCTGCGCGACGGTGGCCGGCGTATCGAGCTGCTCGATCAGCCCGCCGAAGGGGCCAAGTAACCTCGCGTCCATGCCTCGAGCCAAGATCGGTGTGCAGCTCCATCCACAGGCAACGACCGTCGCGGCGCTGCGTGACGCGTGGCGAGCCGCCGACGCGCTCGGCGTCGACAGCATTTGGCTCTGGGATCACTTCTTCCCGCTCTACGGCCCGCCCGACGCCCCGCACTTCGAGTGCTATTCGCTGCTCGCGGCGATGGCTGTCGACACCTCGCACGCCGAGATCGGCGCGCTCGTGACGTGCCAGTCGTACCGCAATCCTGATCTGCTCGCAGACATGGCGCGCACGATCGACCATCTGAGTGACGGCCGCTTCGTGCTCGGCATCGGCTCGGGCTGGTTCGAGCGCGACTACGAGGAGTACGGCTACGAGTTCGGTACCGCACCGTCTCGGTTGCGCGATCTCGAACACGGCCTCGGGCGGATCATGGAGCGCCTCGACAAGCTGACGCCCGCGCCGCCCGGACACCTTCCGATCCTGATCGGAGGCTCGGGAGAAAAGGTGACGCTGCGCCTGGTCGCTGAGCACGCCGACGCATGGAACACGTTCGGCCCACCGGCGTCGTTCAAGGCGAAGAATGCCGTACTCGACGAGTGGTGCGACCGTGTCGGGCGTCGACGCGATCAGATCGAGCGGACGGTCGGGATCCAAGCAGGCGAGGTCGGTGACCTCGACGCGTACCTCGACGCCGGCGCCGAACACCTCATCGTGATGGTCGGCGCACCGTTCGACCTGTCCCCCGTCGAACAACTCCTCGCGTCGGCGCGCTGACGCCGAGCGCGCCCCGGTTGCGACGACCGGGGTCGTTCAGAACGCGGCGCGCACCCGCCAGCGGCAACCGTCGGGCGAGTACCACTCGAGTTCGTCCTGGCTGCGGCGGTTGACGACGAGCTCTCGCAGGTCGCGTGGGAGATCAGCCAGGCTGTAGATGTCGCGGGCGCACCGGTCGTCGTCGCAGATCTCGACGTCGAAGCCAGCCTCGAGCACAAATGCCATCACCCAGCATTGTGAACGCTTGTGTGGCCAAAGTGGTGGATGGGGCGACGCTTCGGGCTGTCGCACTCTCCCGATACCGTCCGGGCGGCACCTCCCCCTCCGCTACCGATTGGCAACACGTCGCACTGGCGTGCGCTGAGGGCCGAGGAATCGAATGTCACAAGCGTCGCCCATCCAGATCATCAACCACGTGACGACACACACGGCTGGCGTGCTCAGCGGGACCAGCGCAGTTGCACATGGTGTCAGTCGCAAGCAGTTGGTGACGCTCTGCCGTAGCGGCTTTTTGACCCGCGTGCATCCCGACACATATCGAGTGACCGCCGTCGCCGTTACCGACGAGCAACGCGCTCGGGCGGCGTTGACCTGGGCCGGGCCGACCGCAGCAGGCTGGGGACGGTCGGCCGCAACGATGTACCGCCTCGATGGCATCGTGGTTCCGGAGGCCGAAATCGTCGTACCAGCGAATCGGCGCGCGCGATCAAGGCCAGGCATTCACGTCGTGCACTGCGACGACAGGGCGTCGCTGATGATTCGCCGCGAACGAGGTATTGCTGTGACCGGTATCGAAGCGACGCTCACCGCGCTTGCATCCTGCGTCGACAGCGAGGCACTCGAAGTCGCTTGCGAGGACGCGCGACGACGTCGCCTCACCACGACGGCCGCCCTCACCGCGTACCTCGATCGACACGGTCGACCGGGCCGCGCCGGCATCGCGGCGATGCGTGCGCTGGTACATCGTCTCGACCCGAAGCACCCGAGTCGCTCCGCTCTCGAGGTGAAGACCCGCCGGCTGCTTGTCGCTCACGGCCTCGGCGACTTCGTCCGCGAGTTTCCGCTGCATTGGAACGGTCGCACGTACTTCTTCGACTTCGGGTATGCGCCGCGCAAGGTCATCGTCGAGACGAATGGTCGCCGTTGGCACGATGATCCGAACGACTACGAATACGACAACGAAAAGTGGAGCGTGCCCGGTCGGCACGGTTATCGCATCGTGTTCGCCACCTGGAAAAAGGTCACACAAGAGCCGGACACTCTGGTCGCTGAGATTCGCGCGACCTTGGCGGCGTAGCGATGGGAGGCTTGGTTCTTATGGCGCTCAATTCCCTCTGGGGGAACTGAGCGCCATAAAAGCCATTCACCGGCTGCTCGCGATCTCAGGCGGGGGTGTCGGCGAGGTGTTTGCCGATGCGGAGCAGCTGCGCGGTGCCCGAACCGAGCGTGAACTCGGCCTGCTTGATCCACAGGAAGTACCGGTGGATCGGATAGTCGAGGTCGATGCTGATGCCGCCGTGCACGTGCAAGCAGGCATGGCCGATCTGGTTGCCGCCTTCGCAGGCCCACCACTTCGCCGTGGCGACTTCGTCCGGCACTTCGGCGCCTTCATCGAGGTGCGTCGCGGCCTGCAGCATCGTGAGTTCGATGGCCTGGTTGTTGATGTAGGCGTCGGCCATCCGCTGCGAGACGGCCTGGAACGTCCCGATCGAGCGCTCGAACTGCTTGCGATCGATCGTGTACTGCGCGGTGAGACGCACCGCCGCGTCGCACACACCCGAAATGAGGGCGCACATCGCCACCTGCGTGCGCTCGATCATGAACTCGAGGATCTCGCGGCCCTGCGCCTGCGAACCGAGGACGTCGGCGGCCGCCACCGCCACGTCGTTGAACGTCACCTCAAAGAGGTGCTCGTAGTTCTGCCCGACCTGACGTTCGTGGACGATCCCGTCGCCGTGCGCCGGCACGGACAGGAGCACGACGTCGTCGGTGCCGGCGACCTTGGCCGACACGAGCATGCCGCTCGCGATATCGGCGAACGGCACCGTCGTCTTCACGCCGCGCAGCACATAACCGCCGCCGCCGGTGGGCGTGGCAACCACGTATGGGTCGTGCACCTCGGCGTTGTGCTCGGCGAGCGCGACGGTCGTGATGATCTCACCGCTCGCGATCCGTTCCAGCACGGGAAGTTGTTCTGGCGATGCGTAACGCGCCCATGTCATCGCGCCCGACACGAGGCACGGCACGAGCGGCAACGGCGGCACGAACTTGCCGGCTTCGCGCAGCACCAAGCACATATCGAGAAATCCGAGACCGAGGCCGCCGTGCTCCTCGGGAATCGCGATACCGAGCAGGTTCGCCTTGGCGAATTCGACCCAGGTGTCGCGATCGAATCCTTCGTCGCTGCGCTCGGTGTCTTTGAGGTGCGCCAGCGTCATGCGGTCCGAGAGGATCTGGCTGGTGAGCCCGACGAGCTCGGTCTGCGTTTCGTTCAACGAGAAGTCCATGTCAGTCCTAGCGAGAGATCGAGGGCATGCCGAGGCCGAAGAGCGAGATGAGGTCGCGCTGCATCTCGTTCACACCGCCGCCGAACGTGAGGATGTGCATCGACCGCACGACCTGCTCGATGCGGCCACGCAGGACGGCTCCGGCCGAACCGCGCCGCAACACTGCGTCGCTACCGAGTACCTCGAGCAAGAGACGGGCCGTTTCCAAGTAGAACTCGGTGCCGAACACCTTGATCGACGATGCGTCGGCCGGTTGCAGCGCGCCGCCATTCGTCGCGTTCCAGGCGATGCGCCAGTTCGCGAGTTTCAGGAACTCGAGCTTGGCGTGCACCCGGGCCAGATTGAGCTGCACCCATTCCTGGTCGATCACGCGTCGACCGTCGGCGAGCAGCGTGTCTTGGGCCCACTTGCGCACATCACCGAGATGGCGCTCCACAATGCCTGAACTGCACAACGTGACGCGTTCGTGGTTCAGCTGGTTCGTGATGAGTGACCAGCCGCCATTCTCTTCGCCGACGAGGTACTTCGCGGGCACCCGCACGTCTTCGTAGTAGGTGATGTTCGTGTTCATGCCGCCGAAGTTCTCGATCGGCTTCACGCTGAATCCTGGCGTGTCGGTGGGCACGATGATGATCGAGATGCCCTTGTGCTTTTTCACTTCGGGGTTCGTGCGCACCGCGAGCCACACGTAGTCGACCGCCGTCGCCAGCGACGTGAAGATCTTCTGGCCGTTGATCACGTACTCGTCGCCGTCGCGAACCGCACGCGTCTTCAGGCTCGCAAGGTCGGTGCCAGCATCGGCTTCGGTATAGCCGATCGCGAAGTGGATCTCGCCCGCGAGGATGCGCGGGATGAACTCCTGTTTCAACCAATCGTTGCCGTAGCGCATGATCGTCGGTGCCACGGAGTTGATCGTGAGCATCGGTACGGGCGCGCCCGAGCGCATCGACTCGTCGAAGAAGACGAACTGCTCCATCGGCGTGAGGTTCTTGCCGCCGTACTCGGTGGGCCATCCAAGACCGCACCAACCGTCGGCGGCCATCTGCTTCCACACGGCCTTCGAGGTCGGGCCGATGCCTTCACCCTTGCGGAGGTCGTCTTCGACCGCGGGTGTGATCAGCTTCTCGTAGTAGCTGCGCAGTTCGTCCCGCAGCGCTTCGTGTTCCTTGCTGTAACCGACGTACATGGCAACTCCTGTGGCTCGCGCGTACACCCGCGCTGGAGCCTCGATTTCGAAGCTCATCGATTGCGAGAACGTGTTCTAGCCTGGCCCAGCGGCCGTGCTCATGCCAAACCATCGCTCAATTCGGGGCACCAAGGCGCACGAGCACCCTCGCCACAGCCTGGGGCGCGTCATCGGGGCCGACTGTCTCGGCCGGCGGGCACAGCAAACGGATGCCATCCGCCGCGAGGAGCCGAGCGTGGTCGGCGACGAATCCGTCGACGAGTGACCCTGCGAGCTGCGCCGCGTCGCCGTGCTCGCCGGAATCGTCACACCATTGGCGCGCCGCACCGAAATCGCCGTCGCGCAGGGCTTGGGTCACCCGAGCGTCGACGGCCCCCGTGCACCCTCGTGATCCGAGACCCACGATGGTGCTGCGCTCGACCATCAGCGGCGCCACGCGCTGGGTGACCTCCCGGAACGCGCACCATCGCAGCTGGAGCAGCTCGACGCACGACGCGTGCTCGGGCGGCTCGGGACAGTGGAACAAGTGATGCACGACGGCGCCAATGCGACCGAGCGCGGCGGCGATCTCGGCGGGGTCATACAGGTTGGTCGCGGTGCGGCTGGCCAGACCGCCGAGGCCGATTTCGTGCTGGTCGACGGCGTGTACTTCGCCACCCGCGGCCACCAGCGCCGCCGTGACCTCGGCGCCGATGGCGCCGGCCGCGCCCATGACCACGATGCGCCGACCGACGTAGTCCGAACCGTCGCCAGCCGAGCCTGTCCTCGTCACCTGGTCAATCTCCGATGCCGTTCGCCGTCCCGACGCCAGGGCGGTGCGCCCCGACCGTAACGGGTGCACGCCGGCGCCGAGGCCGACCGCGCTCCGTCACCGCCTGTCCCCTAGGCCCGCACCGTCGTCACGAACCGTGGCATATCGGACAGATAACCCCACGCTGTGCAGTCATCTGGGCCTCACGAACCACCCACAACTGGCCGATGTAGCAGTGGGCGACATGGGGAGGTGCGACAGACGATGCGAATGATCCTGAAAACCGGCGGAACGATTGCAGTCTCAATCGGCGCACTGGTGTCGGCCGCCGGCATGAATCTCGCGGTCCTGAACCAGGCGCCATCGGGACCCGGCAACCTCGCGCTGGCCGCAACGGTCGCAACCACGACGACGATCGGGCCCCGCACGGTCGGTCCCGCGCCCAACACGACCGCGGTCGCGACCACGACGACCACGACCGGCTCGCAACGACCGACGACGCTCGGGTCGGCCACCACGAGTACCTCACCGGCCAAGGCGCCCACGAGTTCCACGACCCAACCTGGCGCGCCGCAACATCCGACCACCACCACCGCGACCACGATCCCCACTACGACCACCACGGCGCCGCCCATGGGAGCGCGCTCGTTCGTCGTGCGTGACGCCGGGACGGTGTACGTGGGGTGGGTCAACGCGCGCACGCTCTCGGCGACCGCCCATCCGAAATCCAACTGGACCTTGCCGCATCGCAGCAAGCAAGGGCCCGACGTCACCCTGCGTTTCGAACGTTCGGGTCAGCTGATCGTCTGGCACGCGTGGATCGAAGCGCATCAAATCAAGGCGTGGATCCACACCTACACGATGCCCACCTGAGTCGGCGCGGGTTCTCGCGCCGGCCCGCGGAGCATGTCGCCGGTCAGCGGAGTTGGGCGTCCCAGTCCGTGGCCTCGAGCTCGTGGCGCACAAAGGCAACGAACGCGCCGGCACGATGATGATCGATCACGCGATGATCGAACCCAAGCCCGATCATGCCGATCGGGCGCACATCGATGCGTCCTGCGTCGTCGGCAACCACCTTGCGGTGCACGCCGTCGGTCACCAAGATGGCCGCCTGCGGTCGATGAATGATCGGAAACGACAACGCGGTGCCGTACGCGCCGGGGTTCGTGATCGTGAACGTGCCGCCGCTCACGTCGTCGGGCCGCAGCGTGCGATCGCGCGCACTCCTCGCGAACGTATGGATCGCCCGCGCGACGCCGCGCAGCGTGAGACCGTCGGCGTCGCGCACCACGGGTACGACGAGCCCTGCGTGCGCGAGGTCGACGGCGACCCCGAGCGAGACGGCCCGGTGTGCCACGACCGCACCGTCGTCGTCGACCGTGACGTTCACCTCGGGAAAAGCCCGCAGTGCATGGCACACCGCGACGGCGACGAACGGCAACGCGGTCAGCGAGAAGCCCTCCGCAGCCGCGAACGCCTCGCGGGAGGATCGGCGTGTCGCGTCGACGCGCGTGTAATCGCACGCGATGACCGTGTGTGCGTGCGCGGCGGTGCGTTTGGACGCAATGAGCGCCAGGGCCGCGCGCGCGCGGACGCGAGGAAACGGGATCCGCTCGTCGCCGCCCGCGCCCGCGCTCGCGTCGGCGTGGCGTGCACCGCCGGCGCGTGCGTATCGCGCTCGAGGCGTGACGAATCCGACCGGACGCTGGCGAGCGGCGCGCACACGCCAAGGCATCGTCGGGTCGGTGTCTCCCGCCGCTGGGCTGCTGGGCGTTGTGGTCACCGCCCCAGAGCGTACGGTGACGGTACGCGGCACGCTCGTCAACGCCATAGCCTCAGAATTGCGTGAGCACCACGACCAAGCCACGTGACGCGCCCGAGGTGCCCCTCGACGAAGCGGTGGCCGACTATCGGCTGGCGCTCGTGTCGCGACATCTCGACGATCGCGAGATCGCGCTGCGCCGACAGAGTCGGGTCTACTTCCAGATCTCGGGGGCCGGTCACGAAGCACTGTGTCTCGGACTGGCACGATCACTGCGTCCCGGCGTCGACTGGTTCTTTCCGTATTACCGCGATCGGGCGCTCGTGCTCGCGCTCGGCGTCACGCCATATGAGATGTTGCTCCAGGCGGTGGGTTCGGCCGCCGACCCCGCCTCAGGTGGCCGCCAGATGCCGTGCCACTGGGGTGACCGGGCCCGCAACATCGTCAGCCAGACGAGTTGCACGGGAAGCCAGTGCTTGCCAGCCGTCGGCTGTGCCGAAGCGGCGCGCTACATCGGCCGTCGCGATCTCGATGGCTGCACGGCGACCGGCGACGAAGTCACGTATGTGTCGCTCGGCGACGGCGCAACAAGTGAGGGCGAGTTCTGGGAGTCGCTCAACACCGCGTGCCGTCTCCACCTGCCTGTGCTCTACGTCGTTGCCGACAACGGCTACGCGATCTCAGTGCGATCGTCCGATCAATCGCCAGGACCCATCTCTGAACTCGTGCGCGGCTTTCGTGGGTTGCACGTGGTGAAGATGGACGGGCGCGATTACTTCCAGGTGCGCACCAAGGGTGCGTTGGCCATTGCGCACGCGCGCGCCGGCGTTGGGCCGGTGTTGCTGCACGCCACCGTCACGCGCCCGTATTCGCACTCGTTGTCGGACGACCAAAAGAAGTACCGCACGCACGACGAACTCGACGACGAACAGATCCACGACCCGATCGACCTGCTCGAACGGCGGCTTGTGCGGCGCGGGGCGCTCACCAAAGACGAGTGCGCGCAGCTGCGCGACACGACACGCGAGGAGGTGCGCGCCGCGGCCGAACAAGCGCTCGCGGCGGCCCGTCCCGATCCGCGCACGGTGCTCGACCACGTTGTCACGGTGCTGCCGGTATGTACCAGCGCCGCCGAGCCGCCCACCGCGCCCCCACCGATGCCCGAACCTGGTGGAGCAGCTCCGTCAGAATCAGAAGACGCAACGGCGGCGACGCCCGACCCGATCACAATGGGCGAGGCGATCCGACGCTGTTTGCACGAGGAAATGGAGCGCGACGAGCGGATCCGCGTCTTCGGCGAAGACGTCGCGGATGCCGATGCGGCTCTCCTCGACGATTTGCCCGGCAAAGGCGGCGTGTTCGGCGTGACGTTCGGATTGCAGCGTCGCTTTGGTGACGCCCGCTGCTTCAATACGCCGCTCGCCGAGGCCAACATCATCGGCCGCGGCACGGGGATGGCGCTGCGCGGGCTACGGCCGTGCGCGGAAATCCAGTTCATGGACTACATCTGGCCGGGGTTGCAGCAGCTCACACAGGAGGCCGCGACGACACGGTGGCGATCGAACGGCGAGTGGACCTGCCCGCTCGTCGTACGCGTCGCAACGGGCGGATACCTCCAGGGCGGCGCGATCTGGCACAGCCACTCAGGCGAAGGGATGTTCGCGCACGTACCGGGCTTGCACGTCGTGTTCCCTTCCCGGGCCCGCGACGCCGTCGGCCTTCTGCGGACGGCGTTGCGATGCGGTGATCCCGTGTTGTTTCTCGAGCACAAGCACCTGTACCGCCAGGGCTACAACCGCGATCCGATGCCGCCGCTCGATTGGACGGTGCCGTTCGGCAAGGCCGCCGTCGTGCGATCCGGCGATGCAGCAACGATCATCACGTGGGGGGCAACGGTGCAGCGCGCGAAACAAGCCGTGATCAACCTCGAGGCGCGCGGGGGTGGAGCAGAGCCCCTGGTGGCGCGAGCGCAGGCGAGCGGGGGTGGAGTCGAAGTAGTTGACCTCCGCACGATCGCGCCGTGGGACAAGGAGCTCGTCGCCGCGTCGGTCCGCCGCACCGGCCGCGTGTTGGTACTGCACGAAGACACGCTGACCGCCGGCTTTGGCGCCGAGGTCGCGGCGTTCATCGCCGACGAGTGCTTCGAGTACCTCGACGCGCCGGTGCTTCGTCTCGCGGCGCCGGATGTGCTCGTGGGTTATGAGCCCGGCCTCGAGGACGCGACGCTGCCGCAGATCGCCGACATCGAGCGCGACCTGCGCACCTTGCTCGACTACTAGAGCAGCGTGAGTTCGTCGCCAACGCGCACGTCGCCGGGCTCGACGACTTCGCCGTAGATGCCGAGGCACGCGAAGTTGCCGAACCCCGAGAAATCTAGACGGTTGTAATCGGCAAGCGCGCGCAGGATGGCCCGATCCTCGGGAAGATCGGGCTGCGCCAACGTGGTCATCACACAACGCGGCGCGGCCGCCCCAAAGCGGATGACCGCACTCCCCGCGCGTGCTGTGAGATCGACCCAATCGTTTTCGACAAATCCGTCGACGTCGGAATCCAACTCGACGACGAGGTTCGGCCGAAAGCGCGCCACGTCAACAACGCTGTCGGGCGCGATGCGGCGAAGGTGCGCAAGGCTCGACGTGGTGACCACGTGGAGCGCAGCCAGATCGACGAACGTGCCCTTCTCGGTCGACATCGCGATGGGCAGGTCGATGGTGATGTCTGACATCGCCATGCCTTCCATCTCGGGCCAATAGCTCTCGTAGACCTCGTCGGCGCCGGACGCGAGCTCGAGGTGCACACGCCGACCGAGCAGCGCCGACAGACATTCGTCGACCGCGGCCTGATCGTTCGAGGAGAACTCGTCGGTACCGACGCGGATCCTCACCGCGCCCGTATCGTCACAGCGTGCCGCGCACGCCAGCAGCGCCCGACCCACTTTGGGTTGCTTGGCGCTCAAGATCTTGCCGGTGTCGAGATCGCGCACAGCAAGGCGCCGATCGCCGGCGACACCCAAGCCGTCGAGCGGCGCCGCAGTGAGGGCCTCACCCGCCATCGACTTGACGGGATAGCGCAGGATTTCTGACACCCGGCCGACACGTTGGGTCATGGGCCGATGTTACGAGTCGAGCGCGACAAGGAGCGCGTCACGCGTGATCGGGCCGAGCACTGGCTCGGGCGGACGGTGTGCACGATCTTCGTAGGACGCCAGGGCCGCCATCAGCACTTCGCTGTCCTGCATCAGGGCGTCGGGCGTCGACAAGAGATTGAACCAGCGCAGAAACGCACGGAACACCACCGGCGAGGTGCGTAACGCCGGCAGCAAGCCCTCCCGGAACACCTCGCGAGCCCATGCCTTGGGATCCACGTAGTCGTCCTCCACCCCCGCTCGCCTGCGGCTCGCGCCCCCAGGGGCATCGTCCTCCTCCCCCGCTCGCCTGCGGCTCGCGCCCCCAGGGGCATCGCGGGCGGCGCGCAGTTCGTCGGCTTCGCGGTCTTGTTGGACCGCAGCCCGGAACCATGGGTCGAGCTCGCGCTCGGTGAGCTCGTGCACCGCGACTGCGAACCGCGTTGGGTCTTCTGACCGCTCGAACGCGTCGGCCATGCCGAACGCATGCACCACTGCCAGTGAACAACCACGGCCATAGAGCGGGTTCGTGCACACCGCGGCATCCCCGACGGTCACGAAACCGGTCACGATGGGCGCGCCGTCAACAAGGAACGTGCGCTTCCGGTTGCGGAGCCCGGCCATCAGCTCCACCTTGGTGATGGGCTCGCTGCGCCCGTCGAGCCATGCTTGTGCGGGTACCAACGTGCCAACGGCGCACTCGAACGCTTCCGGGTCGGTGAGGCGACTGCGCAGCTCACGATCGTCGACATCGACCGCGAGCGTGATCGAGAACGTGCGGTTGTCGCCGAGGAACACCGCGAACTTCAAGTAGCCAAGATCCCCCGCGACCGGCCCGCGTACCTCGGGTGCTTCGGCGCCGTCATGCAATGCGTAAAAGCGCGACAGGTAGATGATCCCGCTGTCGACGAGCTGTTCGGGCGGCTCGCACACACCAATGTCGGCGAGCCATTCGTGGCTGGCCGAGCGCGGACCGCCCGCGTCGACCACGAGGTCGGCTTCGATGTCGCCGTGCGTATCGGTGCGCACGCCTCGCACGCGCGGCACCGTCGCATCGGCGTCGGCCGCTGCATCGGCCGCTGGATCGGCGATGAGGCCCACGACACCGACACCATCTCTGAGCTCGACGCCGGGCACGCGCAATACCGCGCGACGCAGCACCCACTCGAACGTGGTGCGCCGGCACGCCAGGGCCACGAGTTCGTCGTCGCCGGGGCGAGGGTCGCGGTCGGTCAGGGTCTCGGGCAGGTCGTCGCAGAACGGTATTTCTGTCGCTCCGGCCGCGATCAGTTCGGCCAACACGTCGGGCGCGCGCTCGGCCAGCGTGTTGCGCAGCCGCGCCAGCATGGCGTGCGAGTGCCGCACCTGCGGCGCGCCCCGGCGTTGCCACGCGAACGCCTCGGTCGCGTTCGTCGGCATCGGCGTGGCGTCGCGCTCGAGGACGACGACCTCGTGACCCGCTCGGCCAAACGCAAGCGCAGTCGTCAGACCCGCAACACCCGCACCACACACGACCACCCGCATCGGGGGCACGGTAGCGGCGCTGCTCGTCTACGGCGCCACCGTCTGCGCTGGCCCAGTTGGCAGATCTTTGGGGTTACACGGCGGACCGTCGCTCGGCAGTGACGGCGGGGTGAGTCGGGTAGTTCAGCGATATGGAACACGGACATGCGCGCACGCGACGCCGCCGCGCCCGGCATAGTCCCGTGGTCCCATCAGAACGCACAAAAGCGCGCCTTTGATGGGACCACGGCGCGCCTGCCTGTTGCGCGCGTGGCTCGCGTGGTGGGTGATGGTCGTGTGACGTGGAACGCGATTTCTCAATGTTTCTCGGGCCGATCACCGTTCGGGTGGGGTTCAGTGTCGCACCCTCATGTTCTAATAGTCTCGATGAACATTGCGCTATCGTCACAACCGGTCGGCGATCTCACGACCGACGACGTCGCCGAGTTCAGCGATGTCCTGGCCGGTTGGTTCGTCGATTTTGAGCCGGCCACATGGGACGGCCCCGCAGCGCGTGA
>JBBREP010000030.1:0-33335 GCA_038202885.1 Acidimicrobiia bacterium
GGCGGCGCCACGATCCTCGGTGACGGCACCGTGCTCGTCGTCGGCGGCGTCGACCCGTATCACGGGTGGTACGGGTCGAGAGGTACGCCCGTGGTGCTGTTGTTCAATCCGATCACCGAGCAGTGGACCGAGGCCCAACCGATGGCCGCCAGTCGCTGGTACCCGACCCTGACCGAACTCGCCGACGGCAGCGCCCTCATCGTCGGTGGTCGCGACGCGCTCGCACACCCGAACAACACCATGGAAGTGGTCGGTCCGATGCCGTCGACGACGCCCCGGGTTGTCGGCCAATACTAGCTCGACTACCAGCAAGACCTGTATCCAAACCAGTTTCTGCTGCCGAACCACCAGGTGTTCACGTTCGCGGGCAACCGCACCGACTACCTCGACCCGAGCACATGGCGCATCAACAAGGGCCCCGTGCCCCTCGCGGCAGAGTTCAGCTATCCCAACGCAGTCGTGTTGCCGATCACGCCCGGCGGCCACATCCAGATGGTCGTCTACGGCGGCAAGAACAAGTTCGCCGGCACGACCACGTCCTTCTCAACGAAGATCGACCTCTCGGCTGCAACGCCAACGTTCACGGCGCTGCGTCCGATGCCGCAGGCCCGCACCGACATGAACTCGGTGCTGCTCCCCGACGGCACCATCCTCGTCGTCGGTGGCAACCAGGTCGATCAGTTCACCGCACCCACGCTCCAGTCGTTGCTCTACAACCCCGCCAACGACACGTGGACCCCACTCGCTTCGCAAGCACTGCGCCGCGCGTATCACTCGACGGCGATCCTGCTCCCCGACGGCCGAATCCTGTCTGCGGGCGACAACGGACCCGCCGGTGGTGGCCACAACTACGAAGAGGTCTATTCGCCCTCCTACCTGTTCCAGGGCGCCCGGCCGAAAATCGTGCAAGCGCCCACCACCGCGACCGTCGGCAGCCCGTTCTTCGTCGTGACCGATAGCCCCATCACCAAGGCGGTGCTGATTTCACCCGCGGCCACCACGCACGCCACCAACATGCACCAGCGCATGGTGGAACTCACCACCGTGCCGTTGTTCGGACACGGCGCCGCGGTAATCATTCCCGACGAGGAAACGGTGCCCCCGGGTCCCTACATGCTGTTCACGCTCAACGCACAGAACGTGCCGTCGGTCGCAACATGGGTGATGGTGCCGTAACCGACGCGAGCCCGCACGAACCCGCGCCCCTCGACGGGGGGGACGGCGGTTGCGACGACTCAGAAATCGTCGGCCTTGAACGGTCCGACGACCGCAAGCACGCGTGGCTGGTCGCGCACCACGCGATCGACAACGCGTGCGACATCGTCGAGGGTGACCGCGTCGACTCGGCGCGCAAGCTCCTCGAGCGGCGGGATCTCGCCTTCGACAAGCTCGCCGTGACCAAGCCGGCGCATACGCGACGCCGACGTTTCGAGCGACATGAGCAGCGATCCGGTGAGGTGGCCTTGCGCGGCGCGCAGTTCGGCGTCGGTGATCGTGCCGTCGCGCACCACGCGGTCGAGTTCGTCGTGGATGAGCCCCAACGTTTCCTTGGCGCGCTCGACGGTGGTGCCGGCATACACACCGAACAACCCGGCGTCGTCGAACGCCGATCGAAACGAGTACACCGAATACGCCAGGCCGCGATCCTCGCGGATCTCCTGGAACAGCCGTGACGACATGCCGCCGCCGAGCACATGGTTCAGCAGCGTCGCGGCGTACCGGTCGGGGTCGTGGTGCGCGGGCGAGCGCATCCCGACCACGAGATGCGCTTGTTCGGTGTCGCGCTCGACGATGCGCAGGGCCTCAGGGGCCGAGAGCTGCGCCGTGGCGCGCGGCGGACGCGCCGCGGCGGTGTCGGGCGAGACGCGCCCGACCAACGCGCACAGCGCGTCGTGGTCGAGATTGCCGGCCGCCGCGATCACGGTGTTGCTCGGCCGGTAGTGGGTGCCGTGATAGCCAGCAACGGCATCGCGGCTCATCGCTGCGACCGTCTCCTCGGAGCCGATTACCTCACGTCCGAGCGGGTGATCCGGAAACAGGGCCGATGCGAACACGTCGTGGACGAGATCGTCGGGCGTGTCGTCGCGCATGGCGATCTCTTCGAGGATCACCTGGCGTTCGCACTCGACTTCGTCGGGCCGAAAGGCCGGCAGCCACACGATGTCGCAGAGGACCTCGGCCGCCAACTCGAGCCGATCGTCGGGGACGCGCACGTAGAACACGGTTTGTTCGTGCGTCGTGAACGCGTTCATCTCGCCCCCGACCGACTCGATCGCCTCCGCGATCTCACGGGCCGAGCGGGTGTGCGTGCCTTTGAACAGCAGGTGCTCGAGGAAATGGCTCGCACCCGCGAACTCGTCGGCCTCGTCGCGCGCGCCGGTACCGATCCACGCGCCCAACGTGACCGAGCGCAGCTGCGGGAGCGCCTCGGTGACGATGCGCAAACCCGAAGCCAACTCGGTCCGTTGAATCGACGCGGTCACTGATCGTGCTCCCGCCCGCGTGCCGTGATGCTCAGCGTCGCCGGGCCCCGCCGCTGCCGCCGCGCCGGCGCGGACCACGATCGCCGCCTCGGTCACCGCCGGAAGTCACTTCGGCCTCGGGGCCGAGTTCACCGAACGTGCCCTCGATCTGGCCTTCCCACTCGCTTTCGAAGCTGACCGTCTCGATGCCGTCGCCGGCGCCACCCCCGCCCGCTGCGCTCGCGGCCCCGGGGGCGCTACTGGCGCGGTCGCTGCGCTCACGAGGTGCACGGTCACGGTCGCCGCGGGGCGCGTCGCTGCGCGCACCGTTGCCGCCGTCGCCACCGGACGAGTCGTCGCCGACGAGGGAGAGGGAGAGCTTGCCGTTCTGGTCGATGTCGTCGACCTTGACTTCGAGCTCGTCGCCCAAGTTCACGACGTCCTCGACCCGATCGATGCGCTTGCCGCGGCCGAGCTTGGAGATGTGGATCAGTCCGTCACGGCCCGGCAGGATGTTCACGAACGCGCCGAACTTGGTGATGTTGACCACCTTGCCGGTGTACGTGGCGCCGAGTTCGGCCGTGGGCGGGTCGAGGATCAACAAGATCCGGCGCTGGGCCTCTTCGACACGCGACGACTCCTTCGAGCCAATCGACACGATGCCGACGGTGCCGTCGTCGCTGACCGCGATGTCGGCGCCCGTGTCTTGCTGGATCGTGTTGATGACCTTGCCCTTCGGGCCGATCACTTCGCCGATCTTGTCCATCGGGATCTCGAAGCTGATGATCTTCGGTGCGCTCTCACGCACTTCGCTGCGCGGCTCGGCGATGGCTTCCGACATCACCGCAAGGATCTTCAACCGCGCCTCTTTGGCCTGCGCAAGCGCGGCGCCGAGCACATCGGCGGGAATACCTTCGATCTTGGTGTCGAGCTGCAGCGCGGTCACGAACTCCGCCGTGCCCGCAACCTTGAAGTCCATGTCGCCGAACGCGTCCTCGGTACCGAGGATGTCGGTGAGTGTCGTGTACTTGCCTTCGGCAAACACGAGGCCCATCGCGATACCTGCAACGGGAGCCTTGATCGGCACACCGGCGTCCATCAGCGACAACGACGAACCACACACCGAGGCCATCGACGTGGAACCGTTCGACGCGAGCACGTCCGACACCACTCGCAGCGCGTACGGCCACTCTTCCTTCGAGGGGATGACCGGCACCAGGGCGCGCTCAGCAAGTGCGCCGTGACCGATCTCGCGGCGCTTCGGCGAACCGACACGCCCCGTCTCGCCCGTGGAGAATGGCGCAAAGTTGTAGTGGTGCATGTAACGCTTCTTCTCGTCGGTCGTGATCGTGTCGAGCATCTGCTCCATACGCAGCATGCCGAGTGTCGTCACCGACAGCACCTGGGTCTCACCCCGCTGGAACAGGCCACTGCCGTGCGCCGTCGACAAGAGGCCGACCTCGGCCGACAGCGGACGCAGGTCGGCCGGACCACGACCGTCGATACGTGCACCGTCGTTGACGATGCGCGCCCGCACAACCTTCTTCTGCACGCTGCGGAATGCCCGCTTCACCTGCGCGGCGCGATCGGCGAACGCACCAGGCACATCAGCCGAACCGACGAGCGCGGCCGTGACCTCGGCGCCGATCTCGTCGAGGCGAGCGTTGCGATCGTGCTTGTCGGCGACCTTCATGGCGTCGCCAACGGCCGCTGCGCTCTGCGCTTCGACTGCGGCGAACACGTCGTCGTCGTAATCGGTGTGAACTTGGTAGGCGACGGGTTCGATCTTGCCGTGCAGTTCCTCGACCCGCTTGCGCAGCTCGAGTTGCAGCTTGATCGACGCGGCGATCCACTGCTTGGAGTACTCGAGCCCTCCGGCGATCACTTCCTCAGTGACCTTGGGTGCGCCGTCTTCGTAGAGATCCCACGACATTTCGGTGCCGCCGGCCTCGACCATCATGATCGCGACGTCGCCGTCGTCGAGCAGACGGCCGGCCACCACGATCTCGAACGTCGAACGGTCACCCTCGGCAAACGTCGGGTGCGCGACCCACTCGCCTTCGAGATGCGCCAAGCGCACGGCGCCGATCGGGCCGTTGAACGGGATACCGCTCACCATCAACGCCGCCGAAGCACCGTTGATCGACGCGACATCGTGGGGGTTCTCCATGTCGGCACCGAGGATGGTCGACACGACCTGGACCTCGTTGCGGAACCCTTCGGGAAAGCTCGGGCGAAGCGGACGGTCGGTGAGCCGACACGTCAAGATCGCGAGTTCGCCGGGACGGCCTTCACGACGGAAGAACGAACCGGGGATCTTGCCAGCCGCGTACATCCGCTCCTCGACCTCGACGGTGAGGGGAAAAAAGTCGATGCCCTCGCGGGGCTTCGACGTACAGACCGTGGTCAACAGCGTGGTGTCGCCCACCCGCACGACGACAGCGCCGTCGGCCAGGTTTGCGAGCTTGCCGGTTTCGAACGACATTTCGAGGCCGTCGGCATTCACCGGGCCAGAAACGCGAATGGCGTCACTCATGCGACGCTCTCCTCTCATTGCACCGGCACGCGTTCGGCGTGTCGGCGGTGGGTGCGAGAGGCGGCGGTTCCCAGTTGTCAACGCCCCGACCGCGTGACCGACATCGTCGGTGGACACGCCTCGGGACGGTGGCAACCGGCAACCCCCACGACTCCCGCGCTTGGATGTACCTGCTCGCGCCAGACGTTGGGCCCGACGCGACACGCGAAACGCGATCCTCGCGCTCCGCGCCGGTCTAGCGGCGGATTCCCAATTTGGCGATGAGCGTCCGGTAACCCTCGACGTCGTTGGCACGCAGGTAGTCGAGCATCCGACGACGCTGTCCGACGAGCATCAAGAGCCCTCGACGCGAGTGATGGTCCTTCTTGTGGGCCTTCAAATGCTCGGTGAGGTGCTGGATCCGCTCGGTGAGCAGTGCGATCTGCACCTCGGTGGAGCCCGTGTCGGACTCGTGGCGGCGGTGCTCGGCGATCGTTGCTTGCTTGTTCGGCATCGACTCAATGACTCTCGGGAAACCGCTTCGGACGTTCAGAAGCGTTCGGGGATACGCGAGGCTGGACCTCGAGCCGCCCGAGATGGCTCGGGCCGAGTTGCGACGCTACCACGTCTCTATTGCGCCTACTCCGTCCGGCGCGGGCGAGTGACTCGCCACGCATCTCGCTCGTTCCTCGCTCCTGCGCTGGATTCGCCACCGCTCTATTGCGCCTACTCCGTCCGGCGCGGGCGAGCTCCCTGCGGCCCCGGGTCGCTCGTTCCTCGCTCCCGGGCTCCTTCGGTCGCCGCGTATCAACTGTCGGAGAGAAGCTCGCGGGTGCTGGCGACGTCGGCGTGCATCTGGGTGATCAGGGCATCGACGCCGTCGAACTTCAGCTGGGGGCGCAGATGGTGGGCGAATCGCACTTCGAGCTCTTGGCCGTAGAGGTCGCCGTCGAAGTCGAGCAGGTAGGGCTCGAGCAGCCGCAGCCCTCGCTCGTCGTAGAACGTGGGCCGGCGCCCGAGCGAGATCGCCGAGAGATGCTCCGTGGCATCGGGCAACCGGACCGTGCCCGCGTAGACGCCATCGGCGGGCAAACAGATGCGGGCGGGAACGGCCATGTTGGCGGTGGGAAAACCGAGTTCCCGACCGCGCTCGTCGCCGTGTTCCACCGGGCCGCGCACCGCGTGGGGTCGGCCGAGCACCGCGGTGGCGCCTCGCACGTCGCCGTCAGCGAGCAGCGCACGCGCCCGGGTCGACGAGAACGCTGGCGCACCGGGCGCGTCGGCAACGAGACCGAGTCCGATCACCTCGAAGCCGAGTTGGGCACCCATCGTTTCGAGCAGCGCGACGTTGCCGGCGCGCTTGTGCCCAAAATGAAAGTCGGCACCCACCACAACCAGCTTGGCGGCACAGATCCCGACGAGGACTTCGTGCACGAACTCCTCGGCCGTCTCCTTGCTGCGCGCCTCGTCGAACGGCAGCACCACCGTGTGGTCGACCAGGCCGGTCTCGGCGAGCAACTCGACCTTCTGCGCGTTCGTGGTGAGCAGCTGCGGCGCGCTCTCGGGTCGCACCACTTCGGCCGGGTGACGATCGAAGGTGACGACGGCCGACGACAGCGATCGTGCCGAAGCGAGATCGTGGACGAGACGTAACACCGCCTGATGGCCGCGGTGCACACCGTCGTACGCGCCGATCGACACGACGGTGCCGGGCGCAATCGACGGCGGGGCGACGGGGTCGTAATGCACGTGCATGGGTGCTCGTTACGCCGTTCTTGTTTCGGGTCGGGCCAGGACGACCGCGGGCTTCATGATGTCGCCGCGCCACGGCTCGTAGATCGCGAGCACGGCGCCGTCGGCGTCACACACGACCAGTGGGCCGGCGATGGCCGCGTCGGTCGTGTCGGTCGTGGCTTGGTGACGCAGCAGGTCAGCACCACGAAACGTGGCCCCGTGCGCGACGGCGTGCGCGGTGACATCGTCGACGACGACACGCTCGAGTTCGCCGAGGGCATCGCCGATGGGCAGCACGAACGCAGCACCGTTCGCCATCACGTCGTCGAGCGGGTGGGCCTGATCGATGTCGAAGCGGCCAACCGCGAGCCGGCGCAAGTCGCGCAGGTGCGCGACGCCGTCGAGCGCTTCGCCCACGTCGGCCGCGAGGCTGCGCACATAGGTACCGCTGCTGCACGCGACGACAACCGTCGCGGTCGCACCCGCGGAATCGGTCGCGGGTTGGAAGGTCTCGACGTCGAAGCTGTGCACCGTCACGGTGCGAGGCTTGCGTTCGACCTCGACGCCCGCGCGCGCGAGTTCGTGCAGCCGCCGGCCGTCGACCTTGATCGCCGACACCATCGGCGGTACCTGCTCGATCGTGCCGACGAAACCGGCCGTTGCTGCTTCGACCTGCGCGCGATCGATGTGCATCGACGCCGTCGCCGTGACGGTGCCCGACGCGTCGAGCGTGTTGGTGGCCGTGCCGAACACGATCGTGGCGCGATATCGCTTCGTGGCATCGGTGACGAACCGCAACAGTCGAGTCGCCGCACCGAGCGCGACCACGAGCACGCCGGTGGCGTCGGGGTCGAGCGTGCCGCCGTGGCCGACCTGGCGCTGCCCGTAGGCCCTGCGACAGCGCGCAACCACATCGTGGCTGGTCATCCCCGCCGGCTTGTCGACGACGACGAAACCATCGAATTTGGGAGGGTCAGAGCGCGCCACGGATGCGGTCGACGACCGTCTCGATCGGGGCGTCGCTCGTGAACCCGGCCGCGAAACGGTGACCGCCGCCGCCGAAACGTTGGGAGATCGCGCACACGTCGACCGCACCGAGGCTCCGCAGGCTCACACGCACCGAACCGTCTGGGTCCTCCTTCAGCACTGCGCTGACCTCGGCTTCTTTGGTGCGCCGCACCACGTCGATCAGACCCTCGACCTCTTCCATCGTCACGTCGTGCTCGGCGAGGTCGGCCTGGGTGACCGCCGTCCACACGAAGCGCTGTTCGGGAATGAGCACGGCCCGTTCGAGCACCGCAGCAAGAAGGTGCAGATACGCGAAGGTGTGCTCCTCGAATAGCGTGCGCGACAACGCCGCGATCGGCAGGTCGAACTCCGCGAGTTCGCTCGCCAGATCGAACACGGCCGGCGTGGTGCAGTCGTATTGGAAGCGGCCGGTGTCGCACACGAGCGCGGCGAAGATGCACACCGCCGCCTCGCGATTGAGCTTCAGTCCGAGCTCGGTGACGAGGTCGCGCACGACCACGCCGCTCGCGGCAGCGTTCGCGTCGATCACGTTGATCGTGCCGTAGCGCTCGTTGCTCACGTGGTGATCGATCACGATCAGCTCGCGCGCGGCCTTGGCACTCGGCTCGAGCGTACCGAGCCGAGCGAGCGACCCGGAGTCGAACGTGACCATCACTTCAGGCTCTTCGGGAAACTCCGACGGCGGGCGCAACAGTTCGAGCCCCATGAGCTTGCGGTAGTGCGGCGCCACAATGAACGGCTCGGAGAACGAAGCGGTCGAGGAGATGCCGGCGGCGCGCAACACGTGATGCAGGCCGAGCATCGATCCAAGTGCGTCGCCGTCGGGTGACACGTGACACGCGAGTGAGACGTGCTCGGCGCGGCGAATCGCGCTCGCGGCCGCAGTGAGGGCCTCCCGGTATTCGCTCTTCGGCATGGTCACGGGTCCTTCTGTATTCAGAGCGAATCGTCGAGCGAATCTTGGCGACGCCCGCCGTCCCGCAGAATCTGATCGATGCGCGCGCCGGTCTCGATCGCCGGGTCGGCCACGAAGACGAGTTCGGGAATCTGGCGCACGCGCATGCCGCGCCCGAGCACGCCGCGCAGATGCGACGCCGCCGACGCGAGCGCACTGGCCGCGTCGGGCGAGTTGAGCGACGAGTAGTAGATGGTGGCCTGCGATAGGTCGGCGCGCACATCGACGCCGGTGATCGTCACCATCTCGAGCCTCGGGTCGGACAACCGCTCGAGCTCGGACGCGACGACCTCTTGCACCACCTCGTTGAGGCGGGCGGTTCGGGGATAGCGCTTGGCGGGCACGACAGCATTGTCGCGCTTGGGCACGCGCGCCTTGGACAGGGAATCTTCAGGCCTACCGCCAAAGCGCCAGGCGTCACCCGTTTAGGCCCGATCGAGCCAGGTGACCTCGACGCTCAGCAGCTCGGCGGCCGCCGCCAGGTCTACCCCCACCCGCCCCGTGGTCCCACCAAAGGCGCGCAAAAGTGCGTTCTGATGGGACCACGGGACGGTCGCGCGCCCGGCAGCTGCCCCGTGGTCCCACTAAAGGCGCGCAAAAGTGCGTTCTGATGGGACCACGGGAGGGTCACGCGCCGGGCAATACTTGCGAGTCGGTTGCACATTGGCGGCCCGCGGTGTCGTTGTGGGTGTGAGCACACGTTCGGGGACGGTGGCAGTGAGCGCGAGTGCGAGTGCGACGGAGCCGTGGTGGGACGAGCGGCTGCTTGCCGAGTTGCGAGCGCTCTACGAACCGCTGCGACGATTCGCGGGCGTGGTCGGGCGCCTCGACGTGGAGCCCGACGACCTCGTGCAGGAGGCGTACAGCCGGTTTCTGTCGAGTGAGCGCGACGGCGTGCGCGACGTGGGTGCCTACCTGCGGCGCACGATCGTGAATCTCGCGACCAACGAGCGCAGACGGTTGCGGCGCGCCGAGGCGGCATCGCATCGACTCGATCGCGACAACGGCCAGGCCGACGCCTACCCGAGCGCGCTCGGCGACCTGCTCCAGCTCGATCCACGCGATCGGGCATTGCTGTATCTCGTCGACGTCGAGGGTGTGCCGACGTCGGAGGCCGCCAGCATCGTCGGCCTCGCGGCCCCGGCCGCACGCATGGCGTTATCCCGAGCCCGACGGGCGTTGCGCACCACCTTGCACACGGAGTCCACCAATGCCTGACGACACCCACCCCCCGGACCCGACCAATCGCGACGATCCCCCCGAAGACCCGATGCGTCGTTTGGGGCCCCTCTATGGCCCCCAAACGACGCATCAGTGGGAAGGGTTGACCGAGCGGGGGCTGCGGCGTGGGGCCGATGCTGTGCTGGCTGCCGCGGTGAGCACAGCTCGGCTTGGCGCGACGGCGGGGCCGGCCGCCTCTGCTGGGACCGGCGCTGATGTGGGGGCCGGCGGCGACAACGCCAGCGGCGAGATTGACGGCGGGGGCGTTCCCGTTGCCGAGTTGCAACGTCGCCGCCCCCGTCGATCGCGGCCGCGTCGCACGTTTGGCGCGCTCGGGCTCGCCGCGCTGCTCGGCGTGGGTGGGTACGCCGCGCTCGCAGTGCAGGGCAGCGGGGGCGGGGCCGACTCCCCCGCTGCTGCGGTCCGTCAGCTGGCCGACGCCATCGACCACGAAGACGCGCTCGCCGCCGTCGCGGTGCTCGCACCCGACGAGGTGCGCACGTTGCGTGCGACGGTGAGCAAAGCCCAACACCAAGCGGCGGATACCAAGCTCGTCGCGTCGGCCAGTGCACCGCTCGCCGGCATTGATCTCAGCGTGCGCGATCTCACGACCACGGTGACTTCGCTCGGCAGCGGCGTGGCCAAGGTGGACATCCGCGGCACCCTCGGAGCCAAGGTCGACCGCGACAAGTTTGCCGAGATCCTGCGCGGCGCGACTGGCGGCCACGGCACCGGCGAGGCCTCGTACGACCTCGCCAACCTGCGCGTCGGCGGGCTCAACCCGTTCCTGGTCACGGTGGAACGCGACGGCGGTTGGTACGTGAGCCCCGTGTACACCGCGTTCGAATACCTCCGCGCGAGCGCGGGATTGCCGGCCGCCGACTTCGGTTCGGCCGACGCATCCAAGCTGGGTGCCGACTCGCCCGAGGCCGCGGCGACGGAGCTGATCCGCGCCATCGGTGCGGGCGACTGGACAAAGGTCGCGTCGCTCGCCCCGCCCAAAGAGCTTCCTCTCTATGAGTACCGCGTCGCCTTTGCACAGTTGATGCGACACAACGGACAGTTCGCAGTCGACAAGGTCGCATCCACGCCGCACGTCGATGGTTCCGACGCGACGATTGACGTCACTGCATCAGGCACGTATCGGGCCACCGACTACACCGGCGCCCATGTCACGGGCCACTGGAACCTTGAGGGTGGGTGCATCACGACGAGCACGACCAGCGCGACGACCCCGCGGGGGCCGAACGATGCGTTTGGGTGGTGTCTCACTGAACACGGGACGTTTCCGTATGGCCTCACGGGGCGACTCGACCACACCGGCCCGACAACCGTGCATGCGGTCCAAGAATCGGGCCGCTGGTTCGTGAGCCCGGTCGGCACCGCGCTCGGCTACCTCGACACGTGGATCTCGCACGTCGACCGCGGCGTGATCGCGGCATGGTTCAACGCGCCGCTCGAGTCACCGGTGATCGGTCCGATCACCCTCGACCATGCCGTCGCCAGCCGAAGCGACGGGCAATCGAATGCGGCGGGCATATTCCGCGAGTTCGACCACTACACGGTGCATGTCGACGGACCAACAGATGTCGTCGTCGATGCTCGACTCGATCGCTATGGCTACTCGTCGTTGATGTTCGGCGTGCGACTCTTCGGTCCGGACGGCACGCCACTACAGCCTGACGCGACTTACACGAAATACCACCTGCCCGCGGCTGGCACCTATGACGTGACGATGTCCGAGTTTGGTACTCCTTACCGTGTCACGGTCTGGCGCGCCGACCACGCGCCGGCCGATGTGCCAAAGGGTGCGCCGGGTTGCAATCCGACGCCGTCCGGCGGCGAAGAATGCAGCATTAGCGGCACCACCGGCGGGTCGATGACCACAGTCCCAGTACCGACCCGAACACCAACAACCGTCGAAGCAGGATCTTCGAGCACGCCGACCTCGGTGGCCCGCGGTACCACGGCCGGCAAGTGACCGCGCGTGCTCGTACGTGCTCGCCGCGCCGACGTCGGCTTCGTGCTCGGCGGTGCGCTCTTACTCGTCAGCGCGCTGTTGCACTGGGTCGGTAGCGGTCCGGGATCCACATTGCGCGGCCACGCGCTGATCGACACCATCGCCGCGCTCGGCCACACCCACCCACACTGGACGACGACGGCGCTCACGCTGCTCTGGTACGCGGTCCCTGCGTGCGGCGCGTTCGCATGGATCACGGTCGGCTTCGGCGAGCCCGCCCGACGAAGCGGCCACATCGTCGCCGCAGCAACCGTCGCGGTGACCCTCGCGCTCGGCGCCTACTTCGTGATCAAGCTCGGCCTGGAACACGCCGGCCCCGGCCTCTACACCGCAGCCGCCGGCGCCACCACCCTCGCCTTCACGTCCTTCACCCACGGGCGTCGTTTGACCCACATATAGGGGTGGCAAACGACGCCCGGCGCGTGCCGGGCGGCCGTGTGCGTGCGGCGATCGCACACCCTCGTTTCGCCAACCCGGCGGAAGCGATCGCTCGCCCGCGCCGGACGGAGTAGGCGCAAAGCGTTACGTGCGGGGGACTTCTCGTTCTTCGTAGGTCTCGATGATGTCGCCGGGCTTGAGGTCCTGGTAGTTCTCCAGGCCGATACCGCACTCGAAACCGTCGCGTACCACTTGGGCGTCTTCCTTGAAGCGCTTCAGCGACGAGATGGTGCCGTTCCAGATGACGACGCCCTCGCGCAGGAAACGCACCTTGGAACCACGAGTGATCACGCCGCTTTGCACATAACAACCGGCGATCGCACCCACACGCGGCACGCGGAAGACCTCGCGCACTTCGGCTTCACCGGTGACGAACTCCTGGAACTCGGGCTTGAGCATGCCGACGAGCGCGTTGTTGACGTCTTCGAGAAGGCCGTAAATCACTTCGTAGAGACGAAGCTCCACGCCTTCCTTCTCACCAAGCTCACGAGCCTTGCGATCCGGACGCACGTTGAAGCCGATCACGGTCGCGTTCGACACGGCCGCGAGGTCGACGTCGCTTTCGGTGATGCCACCAACACCGCGATGCACGAACGACAAGCGCACTTCGTCGTGGGTCTGATCGACCTTGTTCAACGCTTCGGTGACGGCCTCAAGCGAACCTTGCACGTCGGCCTTCAAGATCAGGTTCAGCGTGGCGACCTCGCCGCGCTGCACCATCGCGAAGATGTCTTCGAGGCGGGCACCGCCACCGAGCGTCTCACGGCGCACCAGGCCCGCAGTACGACGGCGGCGCGAACGCGCTTCGGCAACGGTACGCGCGACCTTGTCGGACGGCGCGCTGCGCAACTCGTCGCCACCCACAGGAACATCGTCGAGACCCAACACCTCGACCGGCTTCGATGGTCCGGCCTCAGCAACCGACTCACCGTTCTCATCGAACATCGCACGCACACGACCCCATGCCGGACCTGCGACCACGGTGTCGCCGACCCGCAACGTGCCTTCTTCGACAAGCACGGTCGACACCGGGCCACGGCCCTGGTCGAGATGGGCCTCGATCACAACAGCACGCGCCGGACGGTCGGGGTTGGCGACCAGAATCGCCGCGCCATCCTCGTCGGTGAGCTCCACGTCGGCGACGAGCAGCAACGCCTCGAGTAGCTCGTCGATCCCCTGGCCGGTCTTCGCGGCAACATCGACAACGGTCGTGTCGCCGCCGTAGTCGGTGGGCGTGAGGTCGTACTCGGTGAGCTGGGTGCGCACCTTCGTGGAGTCAGCGTCTTCGCGGTCGATCTTCGTGACGGCCACCACGATCGGCACGTCGGCCGCCTTGGCGTGGTTGATCGCTTCGACCGTTTGCGGCATCACGCCGTCGTCGGCCGCGATCACGAGGATCGCGATGTCGGTCACCTGCGCGCCACGCTTTCGCATGGCTGTGAACGCCTCGTGGCCCGGCGTGTCGATGAACGTGAGGACGCGACCGTTGTGCTCGGTTTGGTACGCACCGATGTGTTGGGTGATGCCACCGGCTTCACCCGCGACCACATTGGCCTTACGAATCCGGTCGAGCAACGTGGTCTTGCCGTGGTCGACGTGGCCGAGCACGGTCACGATCGGCGGGCGCGGCTGGAGCAGGCTCTCGTCTTCTTCGTCATCGTCCGCGGTGAGCAAGGCGATGAGTTCGATCTCTTCCTCGCTGCCGGGCTCGACGATGAGGATCTGCGCGTTGAGCGACTCGGCGATCAGTTCGATCATCTCGTCGGACAGCGACGCAGTTGCCGTCACCATCTCGCCGGCGTCGAACAGGAGCCGCACGAGGTCGGCCGGTCGACGGTTCAGCTTGGGGGCGTAGTCCTGGATCGTGATGCCGCGAGCGATGACGATCTCGCCCTCGGGCACGGGTGCGTCGGCCGGCGTGAGCGTGAGGCTCTGCTGGAGTTCGCTCTCGTCGAAGTCGCGACGCCGCTTCTTGCGTCGCGACGGCCGCCGCTGTCCGCCACGAGGCCCACCCGGGCCACCGCGACCTGCGGGGCCGCCAGGGCCGCCACCGCCACCTGGGCCGCCGCCGAAGCCGCCGGGACGGCCGCCACCACCGCCGCCACCGAAACCGCCGGGACGACCAGCGCCACCGCCGCCACCGCTGAAGCCGCCGGGACGACCAGCGCCGCCACCGCCACCGAAACCGCCGGGACGACCACCTGTGCTGGTACCGCCGCCAGTACGCGCGCCACCGCCAGCACCCGGACCGCCGCGGGCGCCCATGGGCCGACCGGGGGGCGGCGAACGCCGACCACCGAGACCAGGCGGCGGCGGGATGATCTTGCCGCTCTCGGAACGCAGCGGGTTGCGAGGAACTGGTGAGCCGGGTGCGCCGGGGCCGGGCCCCGAACGCGCCGCCGGGGCTTCTGGGCGCTCACGCGGTGGCGCCGGACGCTCGGCGAGCGGCTGCGGCACGGGAATGCCACCGGTCGATCGCACTGCACCCTTGGCGCGCACCAGGCGCGGCGGTTCAATCGTGGGCGCCGGCGCGCCGGCGCCAGCAGCGGCCGCGGCCGGTTGTTCGGTACTCGGCGGCTCGGCGGGCGCCGGGACGTCCGTGCCCACCGCACCCGCAGCCGTGGTGGGCGCAGGGGCGGTTGGCGACGTGAGGTCGGGCGCGGCTGGGGCCAGCTCGACGACGGGCGCCGGCTGTGGCTCGGGCTCGGGCGCACGCACCGGTTCGGGTTCGGGCTCCGGCTCGCGCTTGAGCCCCTTGGCATCGGCCAGACGGCGCACGCGGTCGGCCGATGGTTCGTCGATGCTCGACGAATGGCTCTTCACGCCGAGCTTCAGCTCGGCGGCGAGGTCCATAATGACAGGGTTTTCAACGCCGAGCTCGCGTGCGAGCTCGTACACCCTGATCTTCTTTGTGGCCAAACCGATCGCTACCTTCGTCGCTTACTCGAACAGTCTCGCGCGCAGGCGCTCGACCTCGTCAGACGAGAGCGCTCCACGCAACGCGCGTGCGAGCGCACCTCGCTGCACTGCAACCTTGAAACATGCGGGTGAACACACCCAGGCACCTCGTCCCGGTGCTCGCCGTCCGACGCCGATCCGTCCGGTTGCGTCGCGCGCTGCGCGCCGCCAACCGGCATCGGGGGTCGCCGTCGTGCGGCACCCGACGCAGGTGCGCCGAGGTTCACTCACCCGTTGCCTGCTGTCGCCTCCCCGGGAACTTCGGGCCCACCGTCGGCGTCGCCCGCCTCAGGCTGGCCCAATTCGGTCTCGGGCGCCGTGGCCCCGCTCTGCCCAGCGTCGTCCGGCGCTTCCACTTCGGCGTCTGCCGTCGTGTCGGCACCCGCAACCTCAGCTACAGGTGCAGCCTCGGGAGTCGGTCCGGCGGCCGCGGCGTCGGGCTTGGCACCACCCGGTACGACCACACCGGCGTAACCGGCCTCGGCCGCCGAGATCGCGTCGCCGCCCTCGGCGGGCTGCCACACGAGCTGGCCGTTGTTCTCGATCCACTCGCCCTCGGCGAAGTCGCCCGACTCCTCCTCGGCGAGCTGGGTCTCGCTTTTGATGTCGACGCGCCAACCGGTGAGCCGGGCCGCGAGGCGCGCGTTCTGGCCTTCCTTGCCGATCGCCAGCGACAGCTGGAAGTCGGGCACGATGACTTCGGCAATACCGGTGTCTTCGTGGATCCGAACCTCTTTGACCTTGGCCGGCGCGAGCGCCTTCATCACGAAGTCCGACGGATTGTCGGTGTAGGGCACGATGTCGACTTTTTCGCCGTGGAGCTCGGTCACGACTTGACGGACGCGCATGCCGCGCGCGCCCACGCATGCGCCCACCGGATCGACGTTCTGATCGTTCGACGCGACGGCGATCTTGGTGCGGTGACCGGGCTCGCGAGCGCACGCTCTGATCTCGATCACGCCATCGATCAGCTCGGGAACCTCGAGCTCGAACAGGCCCTTGACGAGGCCGGGGTGCGTACGCGAGACGACGATCTGCGGACCTTTGGCCGTGCGGCGTACCTCGACGATGTAGGCCTTGCACCGGCCGCCGTGGTCGTAGCGCTCGTTCTGCACTTGTTCGGCCTGCGGCAACAGCGCTTCAACCCGACCGAGGTCGAGCAGCGTGTAGCGCGAATCGGTTTGCTGCACGATGCCGGTGACGATCTCGCCTTCGCGGCCGGCGAACTCTTCGTACTTGCGGTCGCGCTCGACCTCGCGGATGCGCTGCGTGATCACTTGCTTTGCAGTCTGCGCGGCGATGCGCCCGAAGTCTTTCGGCGTGTCGTCCCACTCGCGCGTGATGGTGCCTTCTTCGTCGAGTTCCAGCGCGATGACGCGAATCTCGCCTGAATCCGGGTCGATTTCGACCTCGGCTTCCTCGGCCGCGCTCGGCAAACGCTTGTATGCCGTCACGAGGGCGTTCGCCAACGCCAGCAGAAGATCTTCTTCGGAGATCCCGCGCTCGACCGCCAGCGCGCGCAGGGCCTCCATCATGTCGGGATTCTTCATGACCGCGTCGACTCCCTTTGCACCAGTTGCGGCGTGCGCGCACTCGACGATTTCTGCGAACCGCGTCCGGGGCGCGGTGCTGGGCCCCACTCAAAGATGGTGCGCCCAGCAACGATGGCGCTGTAGGCGATCACCAGCTCGTTGTCGTGCTCGTCGGTGAGGCGGATCTCGGTGTCGTCGGCAGCCGTCAGTCGACCACGCACTCGAGTCGCGACTCCGGCGTCGTCTCTGAACTTCACGCTGATCGTGTTGTCGATCGCAGCCCGGTAGTGATCTGGACGCGCGAGATGGCGCTCCAAACCGGGGCTTGACACCTCGAGTTGGAACGCGCCTTGGATCATCTCTTCCACATCGTGTTCGACCGCGTGCGTCGCCGCTGACAGCGCGGCGAGATCGACGCCACCCTCGCGATCGACGCTCACCCGAACCACGCGCGACCGACCGCTGCCGGTCAGCTCCACGTCGTAGAGCGACAGGCCGAGCGGCTCGACGAGCGGCGCGAGGGCGACACGAATCGCGTCCAGATCGATCGTCATCGGTTCGCACCTCCTCCGAGGTCTCGGTTTGTCCGGCTGTCTTGGCAGGGCCAGGTGTCGAGCCTGCGTCGTTGCGGGGCAAAGCTGACAACAAAGAACGTGGGCACAAAGCCCACGTCCGCCAGCGGTGAACCCCGCAACCAAGGACTCGAACCTTCGCAGAATATCAGATCTCCTGCGCCTACTTCGTCCGGCGCTGCGAGCATCCTGCGCACCCGTGTCGCTCGTCCCTCGCTCCCGGGCTGCTCCGGTTGCCGCGCGTGAGCACGGGCTGAGTCACCTGCACTATTTGCCCAGGCGGCGGCGAATCATCGTGACCGGATTGCCGATCTGGCGCGCGTTCATGGCGGCGGCGAGGCCGAGCTTCACCGGCAGCGCGCCGTACCACCCGAGTTGGCCGAGTCGCGCACCTTGGGGCGCGTCGGGCGCATAGCCGTGGCGGCGCATCGCATCGCCCGCGACCTTCTCGCACAGCGCCACCTCGGCGTCGGACAGCCCGCCGTGGGTACGCCAGGCCTGGGCAATCTCGCCCCGTAGGCCGCGCGCACCGGGATCATCGGACGCCAACGACGAGCTTTCCTGCGGTACATCCAGCATTTCGGGGTCGAAGTCGATCCCGCAGTGGGCCGCGACCGCTGCTACTTGGGTCGCCCCGTCGGCAAGGAGATCCTCGAACCGCACCGTCAGCAGGCGCGGGTCGTCGACGCCGTCGGCCGCGTCGACGGCACCTCGCCAGATCCGCGCGGTGACCACCGGGTGATAGTTCGACCAGCTCCGCACGACCTCGGAACGTGGCAGCGTGGACTCGCCGAGTGAGCGACGGCGCCACTTGTTCTTCTGCGACAGCAGCACGGCCCGCGGGTCGCGCACCATGTTGATCACGCGAGCATCGGGAAACGCCGCCAAGATGTCGCGGATGTAAAAGACGTTGCGCGGCGTCTGGTCGCACCCCACCGAACCGCCGCGGCGACGCGCGTCAGCCGCCAGGAACTCGCCGTAGACCGCGAGCGGCGACACCGAACTTTTCCCGGCCGCGGCGGCGGTGACGATCGATTCGGCGGCCGGGCGGTGCTCGTCGGCGGTGCCCTGTCGGTAGAACAGCCCGCGGTGCTGTGTGTGCACGAGCTTCGCCGCGAGTTCGACCGCTTCGTCGTGCGACAGCTCGCTCGGACCTTGGCCGGGCGTGTAGAGCCGTTCGAAAAAATGAATCTCGGCGAGCGCCCGAATCGGCCCGGACTGGCTCACGACGCGACTCATCAACGTGGTGCCACTACGACTCGCGCCCACAACAAAAATCGGTCCAACCATCGAACCCAAGTTAGAGGCCAGCGCACCCAACCCCGGGCACTGCCGCCTGATGCGTCGTTTGACCGCCGTATAGAGGGGTCAAACGACGCATCTACGGGCGGCTTGGGAAGAGGGCGCGGAGTTCGTTGGGGGCCACTACTTCGAGTTGGTCGTAGCGACATGATGACGGATCGCGATCGTTGCGCCAGTGTCGGAATCGCGCGTTGTGGCGGAAGCGACCGTTCGTCAAGCCTTGATAGGCAACCTCGGCGACGCGCTCGACGCGCAGCGGTTCCCACGACAGATCCTTGTTGGCGTTCCAGCGCGACACGTTGCCAGGCGAGCGGCCCGGCGCGGCGTGCACATTGGCGTCGTGTTCGGCCCACTCGCGCCACGGATGGTCCACGAGCGCGTCGACGCGATACGGCTCGAGCTCCTCGGCCAACTGCACGCGCAAGCCGGCGTTCATCCCCGATGCCACGCCCACGTGGTGCAGCGTGCCGTCAGCATCGTGGAGTCCGAGCAGCAACGAGCCCACTCCCAACCCATCCTTGTGGAACCGAAAACCGGCGACGGCGCAGTCGCACGTGCGCTCGTGAAGGTGAAGCACGAGCGTGCGAAGGCCTGGGGCGTAGCGATCGCCGAGTGGCTTGGCGATCACACCGTCGAAGCCGGCGCCCTCGAAACTGTCGAACCAGCCGCGGGCAACCTCGGGATCGCGCGTGGCCGGCGTGACCAGCAGCGGCTCACGCGCGTCGCGCAGCACGTCGGTAAGCCGAGCGCGACGCACCTGCATCGGCGTGTCGAGCAGCGACTCTTCCCCCAGCGCGAGGAGATCGAACGCCACATAGCTTGCAGGGATCTCCGCGCTCAACTTCCGCACGCGCGATTCGGCCGGGTGCTGGCGCAATTGCAACGCGTCGAAGTCGAGACCGCCGTTCGCACCCACCACAACGAGTTCGCCGTCGAGCACGCACCGTTGCGGCAGCTGGGTGAGCAACGGCTCGCGCAGTTCAGGGAAGTAGCGCAAGAGCGGTTTTTGATTTCGACTCTGCAGGTCGAGGTCGTCGCCGTCGCGGAACACGACGCAACGAAAGCCGTCCCATTTCGGTTCGAAGAGAAAGCCGTCGCCTTCGGGCACCTCGCGCGACAACTTCGCGAGCATCGGCTCGAACGGCGGGCGGACGGGCAACATCAGCGTGCGGGTGAACCCGGCGACGCCGCGGTCGTCGCGCTCGCCGCCAGCACTGCCGCGACTACCTCGGCCACCGGGAGTTCGTCGCGTTCGCCGCTCGCACGGTCCTTGCGTTCGATCACGCCACGGGCAAGTCCCTTCGCGCCAACGGTGAGCTGCACCGGCACACCGACAAGGTCGGCATCGGCGAACTTCACGCCTGGGCTCGCCTCGCGATCGTCGTAGAGCACCTCGACGCTCGCAGCGCGTAGCTCGTCGTACAGCTGGTCGGCTGCCGCGCGTACGTCGCCCGCGGCTGCGCCCTTGCCGGCCAGAGCGACGATGTGCACCGAATACGGCGCGATCGCGGCGGGCCACACGAGACCGTGCTCGTCGTGATGCTGTTCGACCACGGCCGCGATGACGCGCGAGATACCGATGCCATAGGTGCCCATCACCATGGGGTGGATCTCGCCGTGCTCGTCGGTATAGGTGGCGCCCATCGCCTTGGAGTACTTCGTACCGATCTGGAAGACCTGCCCGACCTCGATGCCACGGTCGACCGACAACTCGGCCCCGCAGGACGGGCACGCGTCGCCCGACACGATCACCGCGACGTCGGCCCACTCGTGCACACGGAAATCGCGGCCGAGCCACGCGTCGCGCACGTGATGATCGACCTCGTTGGCGCCGGTCACCCAGCCGTGCGCGGCGCGCACGGCCGGATCGGCCACCACGAATGCCACCGACGGATGATCGGCGCCGATGTAGCCCTTCGCCAGCTCGGGGTGCGCCGCGAAATCGTCCTCGGTGTAGAGGCGCATCGGCTTGGGCGCAACGGCACGCGCCAATGCGTATTCGTTCACCTCTCGATCGCCCGGCACGAGCGCGAGCCCAAGTTCGCCGTCGAGGTCGAACGCGATGCACTTGAGCAACAGGCTCGGAGCGACACCGAGGTGTTCGGCCACCGCCGCGATGCCCGGCATGTCTGGGGTGTGTTCCTTCACCGGCGCGCCGTTCGGCGCGCTCGGCAGCGTTTCGGTTCCCGGCCGGCGCGTCGCCACTTCGACGTTGGCGGCGTACTCGCAGTTTCGACACCACACGAAGTCGTCTTCGCCCACTGCCGCGACCGCCATGAACTCATGGTTCACGTCGCCGCCGATCTCGCCGGCCTCACCTTCTACCGCACGGAACGTGAGCGCGCAGCGTTCGAAGACGCGTGCGTACGCGTCGTACATCACTCGATACGTAGCGAGCAGGTCGTCGACATCGGTGTGGAAGCTGTACGCGTCCTTCATCAGGAACTCGCGCGCGCGCAGCAACCCGAACCGGGGCCGCAACTCGTCGCGGTACTTCCAGTTGATCTGGTACAGGTTGACGGGCAGGTCGCGATAGCTCGTGAACTCCCCCGCGACCATCGCCGTCATCACCTCTTCGGCCGTCGGCGCGAGGCAGAAACGGGTCTCCTTGCGGTCCTCGAGCTGGAACATCAGCGGCCCGTAGGCCGTATCGCGGCCGCTGCGCTCCCAGAGTTCGAGCGGTTGGGCGATCGGAAGGAGCACCTCCTGCGCACCGGCGCGGTCCATCTCGTCGCGCACGATGGCCTCGACGTTGCGCAACACCCTGCGCCCGAGCGGCAGCCAGGAGTAGATGCCGGCCGCGACCTTGCGGATGTAGCCGGCCCGCACGAGGAGCCGGTGGCTGTCGACATCGGCGTCGGCCGGGTCGTCGCGCAGCGTCCGCAGGAACAACGAAGACATCCGCATAGACGGCGCAGGCTAGGCCCAGCCCGATTCTGGCCCAGCCGACGTTTCCGACCGGTCGCCCACGCGCACACGGGCCCACGACCCGGCCTGCACGCGGCCCGAGCGCTGCCCTCGCCTGCCCTGCAAGCGCGCGGATCCGAAAGACGACCCTAGAGGTCGGAAAAATTCCTGACCAAAGAGTTGGTATTTAGCCCCGACTCCTGTATCGTCGCCCGCATGTTGTTCTGGCTCGTTGGGCCCAACGCCGATGCCGCCGACACCCAGACGGTGTTGCGCAGCTCGGGCGCCCCTTCGATCGCCATCGGTCGCACCCCACACGAGGTGCGCGACGAGCTCTGTAGCGACACTTTCGTCGCCGCTCGCTGAACACCCCGAGCAGCACTCTTTCCCGCCCGACACCGCACCTCGAGGAGGCGCGCATGGCCATCGACGTGCGTGAACTGCAATCCCGCAGCCTGCCCACCGACATCGCTGACGAGCTCGACCGCTACGCCGCGACCGTCGCCGAGTACCTGGCGGGCGACCTGGACGAGGACACGTTCCGAGTCTTTCGCCTGAACAACGGCGTGTACGGCCAGCGCCAGGGCGGCCACCACCAGATGGTGCGGGTCAAGATCCCCTACGGGCAGGTGACGCCCGAACAGCTCGAGGTACTGGCGTTCATCTCCGAGCACTACAGCCGTGGCTGGGGCCACCTCACGACACGCCAGAACGTGCAGTTCCACTTCGTCAAGCTCGAAGACACGCCCGAAGTGCTCCGACTGCTCGCGAGCTGCGAGCTCACCAGTCGCGAAGCGTGCGGCGACACAGTGCGCAACGTCTGCGGCTGTCACCTCGCCGGCGCGTGCCCGTACGAGGTCGTCGACATTTCGCCGTGGGCCGAAGCAACCGCTCGTTACCTGCTGCGCCATCCATATGCGCAACGGCTGCCGCGCAAATTCAAGATCAACTTCTCTGGTTGTGCCACCGATTGTGGCCAGGCGATGTTCAACGACTTCGGTGTGATCGCCGTCAACCGCATGCGCGACGACGGCACGGCCGAGCCTGGTTTCAAGGTCGTCGTGGCCGGGGGCCTCGGCGCCAACCCGCACCCCGCGCTCGCGCTCGAAGAGTTCACGAGCCGCGAAGACCTGTTGCCCACGATCGAGGCGTGCCTGCGCACGTTCGACCACTACGGCAACCGCGACAACAAATTGCGTGCCCGCATGAAGTGGCTCGTCGACACCATGGAAGGCGGCATCGAGGAACTGCGCGCCCGCATCATCAAGGAGCGCAAGTTCCTGCGCGGTTCGGTGAGCTGGCCCGGCGGCATCCCCGACGTGGTGCGCGAGCGCGGCGACGCGCCCGCAGGCACCGGCGCCGGACCGGTCTCGGGCGCGCCCGGTGCCACGCCGATCACGCTCATCAGCTCGGACCCCTACGAGCGTTGGGCCCAGGCGAACGTCGTGCGCGGCATCGCCAACGGCACCGTGAGCGCATACGCATCGTGCGAACTCGGCGACATCACGACCGCGCAGTTCGATGCGCTCGCCGACATCCAGCGCGACTTCCATCTCGACGTCCGCATCACGGCGCGTCAGAACCTCGTGTTGCGTGACCTCACCGAAGGCGATCTGCGAGGCCTCTACGAGCGTCTCCTCGCGATCGACATGGCGCGACCCGGCACCGAACTTGCCCGCGATGTTGTCGCCTGCCCCGGTGCCGACACGTGCAACCTCGCGGTCACCCAGTCGCGTGGGCTTGCGTCGGCGATTGGCACGGCCCTCGAAGACAACGGGCTGTCCGAGGTCGGCGGCGTGCGCGTGAACATCAGCGGATGCACCAACAGCTGCGGTCAGCACCACATCTCCGACATCGGTTTCTTCGGTCTCGAACGTCGCGCGCACGGCAAGGCTGCGCCGGGCTACCAGATGCTGCTCGGCGGCCATCTCGGCGACTCGCAGGTCGAGTTCGGCGACAAGGCCACCAAACTGCCGGCGCACAATGCACCTGAAGCCGTCGTGCGCGTCGTGCGCCGCTTCGCCGACGAACGCAGCGCGGGTGAGAACTTCGCCGGATGGCTCGAGCGCAGCGGCGGTGCCGCGGGCGTGGGCACGCTGCTCAAGGAACTCGACGAATTCCCCGACCCCGAGACGAACCCCGATTTCTACGTCGACTTCGGTGAGACCGGCCCGTACGTGAAGGAAGTCGGCGACAGCGAGTGTGCGACATGACGAGCCGTCGATGATGGCGACCGCCAACACGGATATCGACAGAGTCACACCGCGCTCCGACATCGACTTGGAAGAGCTCGCGCGCGTCTCCAAGGAACTCGAGCGCAAACCGGCCAGCGCTGCAGTGCGCTGGGCGTGGGAGCGCTTCGGCACCGGCATCCTCGTCGCCGCGAGTTTTCAGGATTCGGTGCTCATCGACGTTGCGGTGCGCGAAGTACCCGACATCGAGGTCGTGTTCCTCGACACGCAGTATCACTTCGCGGAAACGCTCTGGTACGTCGAAAAGATGCGTGAGCGATACGAACTGAACCTCACCGTCATGCAACCGCTCGCAGAGCCCGACGACCTGTGGCAGATCGACCAGAACGAATGCTGCGCGATCCGCAAGGTCGAGCCGTTGGCGCGCGCGCTCGCCGGCCGCGAGGCTTGGATGACGGGTCTGCGCCGCAGCGAAGCCGCGACGCGCACCAACTCGCCCATCGTGCACCTCGACCTTGGCCGCGGCGTCGTCAAGGTGAACCCGTTGGCCACCTGGACCGATCTCGACGTCAGCGGCTACATCGCCGACCACGCCCTCGACGAGCACCCGCTGAAGCACCGCGGCTACCCGTCGATCGGCTGCTGGCCGTGCACCCGACCCGTACGCGACGGCGAAGACCCGCGCTCGGGCCGTTGGGCCGGCACCGGCAAAACCGAATGCGGCCTCCACGGCTGGCCCACGCCCTGACTCTTTGTGTCGCCTTCGGCGACACGGCGAGCGACCGCTTTTCGCCGGGTTTACAGCTACGAGGTAGTGCGGTCGCCGCACCGGGCGATACCGAACCCCGCGATTCGGCCCGCCTTCGCTGCGCGGCGAGCGACCGCACCCTCCACACCCACCGTCGCCTTCGGTGACGTACTCCGATACGACAGGTGCCCGTAAGCGCCCGACCATAGGCCGATGGCCTCAGGCGAGCAACGGGGATGCCGATCATTACCTGTCTCGACGAGACCCCTTGCCCGCACTCGGATCGGGAATCGGCCCAAGCCAGAGAAGTACGATGAAGTCCCTCTCCAGCTCCCCAGCAGCCGTACCACCGTCCGGCAACTCACTCCAGAGGCCCGCATTGCACACCCAGCTTTCGCACCTCGAGGCGCTCGAGGCTGAGTCCGTCCACATCATGCGAGAGGTCGCGGCCGAGTTCGAGCGGCCCGTCCTGTTGTTCTCAGGTGGCAAGGACTCCGCCGTCATGCTGCATCTGGCATGGAAGGCCTTCGCGCCCGCCCGAATCCCGTTCCCCGTGATGCACGTCGACACCGGGCACAACTTCGACGAGGTGATCAGCTACCGCGACGCGGTGATCGGCACCTACGGAGTACGCCTGATCGTGGCCAGCGTCCAGGACTCGATCGACCAGGGTCGCGTCATCGAAGAGACGGGGCCGCGCGCCAGTCGCAACCGGCTCCAGACCACCACGCTGCTCGATGCGATCGTCGAGAACCAGTTCGACTCGGTGTTCGGCGGCGGGCGACGCGACGAGGAAAAGGCGCGAGCGAAAGAACGCGTCTTCAGTTTCCGCGACGAGTTCGGCCAGTGGGACCCGAAGAACCAACGACCCGAATTGTGGGCGCTGTTCAACGGTCGGCATCGCAAGGGCGAACACATCCGGGTGTTCCCGATCTCGAACTGGACCGAGATGGACATCTGGCAGTACATCGCAGCCGAGCCCGTACCGATCCCGTCGATCTACTTCGCACACCGTCGTCGCGTGTTCCGGCGTGACGGCATGTGGCTGTCGGAGTCGCCGATCATCCCGATGCTTCCCGATGAGGAAGTGCTCGAGATGACGGTGCGCTACCGCACGGTTGGCGACCTCACATGCACCGGCGCCGTCGAGTCTGCCGCGGCGAACTGCGACGACATCATCGCTGAGGTCTCCGCCTCGCGCATCACCGAACGCGGCGCCACCCGAGCCGACGACAAGTTCACCGAGGCGGCGATGGAAGACCGCAAGAAGGAGGGTTACTTCTAATGCGCGCTGCAACGAACGCGGTGGGCGAAGCAGCCCAGGAGCAAGGGACGAGCGAGATCGGTGCGAGCCCGCTCGCCGCGCCGGACGAAGTAGGCGCCGACGACAGGGAGGGGTACTTCTAACCATGGAAATGCTCCGATTTGCTACTGCGGGCTCGGTCGACGACGGCAAGAGCACGCTCATCGGGCGCCTGTTGCTCGAGACGAAGGCCATCTTCGAGGACCAGCTCGAGTCGGTCGAGCGCTCGTCGCGTGACCGCGGCTTCGACTACACAAACCTCGCCCTACTTACCGACGGCCTGCGCGCCGAGCGCGAGCAAGGCATCACGATCGATGTCGCGTACCGCTACTTCGCGACGCCTCGACGCAAGTTCATCATCGCCGACACTCCCGGCCACACCCAGTACACGCGCAACATGGTCACGGGCGCTTCGACGGCCGACCTCGCGCTCGTGCTGGTCGACGCGCGCCACGGCATCGTGGAACAAAGCCGTCGCCACGCAGTGATCGCGTCGCTGCTCCAGGTGAAGCACCTCGTGCTGTGCGTGAACAAGATGGACCTCGTCGACTACGACGAGCGCCGGTTCGAAGCCATCTGCGAGGAGTTCACCGACTTCGCGGCGAAGCTCGAGATCGACGACCTCACGTTCATCCCGATGTCGGCGCTCCTCGGCGACAATGTCACGAGCCATTCGGACAACACCCCGTGGTACGACGGACCGACGTTGCTGCACCACCTCGAGCACGTCTACATCGGTTCCGACCGCAACCTGATCGACCCTCGTTTCCCCGTGCAGTTGGTCATCCGGCCGATGAGCCACGACCACCACGACTACCGCGGGTATGCGGGCGAGGTTGCCGGCGGCATCTTCCGACCGGGCGACGAAGTGGTCGTGCTGCCGTCGGGATTCACGACGACCATCTCGGCGATCGACCGCCTCGGCGTACCGATCGACGAAGCGTTCCCGCCGAGCTCGGTCACGATCCGCCTCACCGACCAGATCGATATCAGCCGCGGCGACATGATTTGCCGGTCCAACAACCAGCCGACCGTCACCCAGGACGTGCAGGCCCAGATCTGTTGGTTCAGCTCCGACAAGGCGCTCGAGCGCGATCGCGTCTACGCGATCAAGCACACGACGCGCTGGGCGAAGGCCAAGGTCGTCGACCTGCTCTATCGCCTCGACGTCAACACGCTGTCGCGTGACGAGCACTGTTCACGGCTCGAGCTCAACGAGATGGGTCGCGTGAAGCTCCGCACGACCCAGCCGTTGTTCGTCGACGAGTACCGCCGCAACCGGATGACCGGTTCGTTCATCCTCGTCGACGAGGGCACCAACGAGACGGTCGGCGCCGGCATGATCATCGGCGCCGACTGACACGGTCGGCCAAGCTCGCCGGGGCGCTGCCGCGGCAGCGCCCGGCTAGATTTTCCGCCCACACGTTCTTGGGAGGATCACGGTGAGCTGGGCCACGCGCGGGATCAAGGTGCTGCACGCCGTGGAACGCCGGCGCCGAATCCGACGACCGGTACAGGACGCGTGGAAGAACGCGCTCGCCGGCGAGATCCGCTTCTGGGAGCGCGGGCTCAAGAACTGGAAGCAGCTCACCGATCGCTTCGACCCCAACCAGCCGCTGATCGAACCGCTTGCCGAATTGGTGACCGCGCCGAGCGGCTCGACGATCCGGGTCCTCGACGTCGGTGCCGGCCTCATCACCTGCGTCGGCAAGAAGCTTCCCGGCTATGAGGTGGAGAACACCGCGGTCGATGCGCTCGGCGACGAGTACGACGGCATCCTCGAACGCGCCGGCGTGGTCCCGCCGGTACGCACCCAGCAGTGCGATTCGGAGAAGCTCGTCGCCAAGTTCGGTGAGAACGTCTTCGATCTCGCGCACGCGCGCAACACGCTTGACCACAGCTATGACCCGGTAGCGGCGATCCGCCAGATGATCATGGTGCTCAAGCCTGGCGGCGCTGCTGTGCTGGAACACGCGCCCGACGAGGCCGAGGAAGAGAACTACCACGGGTTGCACCAGTGGAACCTGCGCTGCGAGAACAACCGTTTCATCGTGTGGCGCAACAAGACCCGCATCGACGTGGGCGATACATTGGCCGACGTCGCGACGCTCGAACTCGCCCGCGACGTGCTTCCCTTGCATCGCGTGGTGCTGCGCAAGCGCGACTGACGCGGTATCAGCGCAGCGAGTCGGCGCTCATGGCCTCGAGGCGCGCCGCGAGATTGCGCAACTTGTGCGCGCCACTGTGCACCAAGCGTCTCGTGCGATGCGCGCGTGCACGCCCGGAACCGACCCACGAACGGTCCGGCTCGTAGCCGAGTTCGACAAGTAGATCGCCCGCGGCCGCGTCGAAGGCATTGCGCTGCTCGAACTGCCATCCATCTCGCCACCCGCCAACCACGCCCTTACGGAAGAACCCTTCGGGTTCCACGCGCGTGCGGTCGTCGCTTGAGAACTCGCCGCCCGTGATGATCGAATCGGCCACGGCACCCGAACTCGCCATACCGTCGAAACTGAAGCGTTCGAGCGCACGCGTGCAATCATCCTCGGAGACCTCGACCCCGCACACCGCATGGGCGCGCTGGAGCGCGGCAACGCCGTCGGTGTGCAGTGCTTCATAGCGGATCTCGGCGTAGCCACCAGGGGCGTCCACAGCCTCACGCGCCCGAATGACGCGCTGCTTCCACATGCGCGCGGCGCGCGTCAGATCGGGCGGCGCGAAGTCACGCCCGAACGACTGCGACGCGGCCATGAGCGACGCCGCAACGTCGCGCCCGTCGCGCACGACATGAATGAATCCTGCCTCGGGCCAGAACCTCTGGATGACATCAGTGCACAACCCGTTCGCCGGACTCTTCTCGAGTACGACAGTGGCGGTCGTCTTCTGCCGCGCGACCGAGTCGATCATCGTTGCGACAAATTGCCGCCCGAGCGCATCGAACTGGTCGCGGTCGAGCACCGTCGGCAGACCCTTGCGGCGTCGGTGACCAGTCGTGTCGCGCAGATCCGCCACTTGCTTGTCCCACGCGTCGGCCAGAGGCTGTAGATACAGGCGAAACAGGTCGGTTTCCTGCGGCGTCGCCACCGCAGGATGCGCGCCGAGCAACGATTGCAGCCACGTCGTTCCCGATCGCGGCGAACCCACGATGAGCACGAGACGCGGAGCGGTCATCGAGCGGATACTACGAGACGTCAGGCTGGGGCGATTCGGTCTGCGACGAACGTCGCAAACGCGTCGTCACACACCATCTCGCCACGGGCGAGGTGCTCGGCCAGCGCTTCGGCGCCGATCGTGTAACGGTCGCGGTAATACGCCCGGACGGCCGCTTCGCCGCCATCGCGGTAGACGGCCCACCACTCCTTCTTGAACGGTGCCGACCAGCCCGGCAGCTCGCGGGTGCGCGGGTCTGGGGCGCGGCGGCGCAACAGGCCGCGCCGCGCCTCTGGCGCCCACGAGATCAGACGCGTCACCTTCTGGAGGAACTGCTCCTCGTCGCGCACCATGTAGTGGTGCACGGCCGCCACGGGATGGCGGTAGCGAGGGTGTGGCACCTCGGGCGCAAGGTGCTCATCGGTGATCTCGCGCAGCCACGAGTCGCGGTAGAAGGTCTTGCCGGCGCGGTAACTCGTGTGCAGCGGGCTGTCGTTGGACGATGTCCGGTAGTGCCGCCGCACGATCACAGGTCCATCGGGCGCGTCGAGCGCGGTCGGCAGGAAGAGTTTGGCGTCGAAGTTCACCGCGACCACGTCGGCCGGTACGTCGGCAAGCACATCGTCCATCTGCATTCCCGGCGCGAACCAGAACTCGTCGGTGTCGGAGACCCCGACCCAGTCGACGGCGTGCTGGCCGCGAACACGATCGAGGAGCTGCATCCGCACGGCTTGGCGCGTGTGGAAGTCGTCGAACACGGTGGTACTCGCGGCGTCGCCGAAACGAGCAATGACCGCCTGCGTGTCGTCGGTGCTGCGGTTGTCGGCAACCGCCACGTGGTCGATGCCGTATTCGAGATGGTGCGCAAGATTCCACGCGAGCATCTCGGCCTCGTTCTGGCTGGTCAACAGCAGCACGATCACCCGCCGCACGATATCGGCCGAGTCCGCGGGCTCGGTACGTCAGCGCGGCGTGTGCCGATGGGCCCAGCGCAACGCCGGACGTTCGATGGCGTACCACGAGGCCGCCGCGATCACGAGGGTCGCCGCGAGAAACAGCGCACCGACCGCGAGCACCACGATCCTGCCGTCGCCATCGAGCGACTTTGGTACCGAGAAATGGTCGCCTGGCTGCGGGTAGATCAACGCGTCGTGCCACAGGTACGCCGCGTAGCTGACCACCCCGACCCAGGCCAGTGGACGCCACGCGATCGCGGCGCGCAGGCGGCTCCGGCCGACTCCCAACACGATCGGAATGACGAACGCGGCCGCGACGATGGGCGCGAGCAGATCGTGCCACGAGTCCTGGGACCGGGTGCGGATAGAGAACACGGTCGAGGTCGCGGCATGGCTCGTCATGATGAGGAACACCACGATCGCTGTGATGACACCGAACGGCACTGATGTGACGATGCGCGCCGCGCGGCCGGGTTGCGGTCGTTGCGCTCGGGTCACGTCGATGACCGCGAGCAACATTCCCGGTGCCAACGCCGCGAGCGCCGGCGGCAACACCGTCAGCGGACGCCATACGACGTGGTCGAGCAGATACCAGCGCGCCAAGAAACCGAAAGCCGTGAGCCCGCACAGCGCGATGACATGGCCGCGCAATCGTGTTCGTGTGAGCGCCCAGGCCGCGATCGGAACGAACGCATAGAACGACACCTCAACGACAAGCGTCCATGCCTGAGGGATTCCGCCGCGCGCGTTCGAAAAGTAGGTCTGTAGCAGCACGACATGCGGGAGTACGTCGAGCACCGCAGGGTGGTCGCCGAATGTGATCTCGTGCAGGAGCCACAGCAACAGGACAGCGGTCCAGTACGCAGGAAAGATTCGGGCTGTGCGGCGAATCGCGTAGTCGCGCATCGCCGGCCGCGGCGCCCCCGAGAAATGTGCAGCGGCAAACGGCCGATAGATGAGGTATCCCGACAGCACGAAGAAGATCTCGACGCCCGTGTCGAGGTTCGGGATGATCGCGTAACCCCGCACTGCCAACGGCAGATGTTGCGAACCGAGCGCGAGGACCACGATCCGCGGGAGCGCGAAGTGGTAGGCGAACACGGAAAGCATGGCGAGCGCCCGAACGCCGTCGAGATCACGTGTACGAGCCGTGGCCAACGCGCCCCTACTGCCCACGAACCAATGTGACTCGCCCATAGTGCCCCGAACGCGTACGCAAGGCAAGCTGTCCGAGGCCTTCGTGACAACCCCGTCAACTGTGTACCGTTGCCGGCGTGACGGTACACGGAGTTGCCGCGGCGGGCTTCGACAAGGAGGCCGCGGCGTACGAACGCTCGCGTCCCTCGTATCCGCCCGAAGCGTTGCATTGGCTCACCGACGGCCTCGCGCTCGGCCCCAACGTGCGCTGCGTCGACCTCGCGGCCGGCACCGGCATCCTGACGCGCCTGCTGGCTCCGAGCGGATGTGAGCTGATCGCCGTCGAGCCAGTCGTTGGGATGCGCGCCCAGCTGCGCACCGCGCTCCCCAACGTGGCGTGCCTGAGTTCGGTGGCCGAAGCACTGCCGTTCACCGGCGGCTCGATCGACGCGGTCACGATTGCGCAGGCCTTCCACTGGTTCGACGCCGACGCCGCGCTCGGCGAACTGCGACGCGTCACGCGCGTCGGCGGCCACGTCGCGATGTTGTGGAACGCGCGAGATCGCTCCCGGCCGTGGGTCAACCTGGTGTGGGGTGTGATGGATCGCGTCGAAAAGCACGCTCCGTGGCGCAACCACGATCACGTGGCGACGAGCGACTCCCAGGCACGGCGCGAAGAATCCCTCGCCGATGCCGACGGCTTCGGGCCGGTCCACACGGCCCAGTTCCACCACGAACAGGCCATGACGCCCGAACTCGTCGTGGAACGCGTGCGCGGCGTCAGCCATGTTGCGGTGCTTCCACCGGCCGAACAATCCGCAGTCCTCGACGAGGTGCGCACGATCCTCGCGACCCATCCCGAGACCACTGGCCGCGACATCCTCCATATCCCTTATCGCGTCGACTGCTACCGCATGGAGCGCGTGGCGTAACGGGTGACACAAATGGGCCGTTTGACTGGGCGAAGAGATGACGGCGTCGGCGCGCCAGCGGTACGGTAAATGGGCCGTGTCGTTCGCCGATTCCGAAAGGCTGTGATGTCGACCCAGGATGAACGAGTCTCTGCGTTAGCGCCGCGGCTCCCCCGGGGTCGCTTCGTCACGTTGCCCGATCGAGGCCGCACCTTCGTGCGCGACATCCCCGGGCCTCCCGGTGCACCCACCGTCGTACTCCTCCACGGCTGGATGGCGAGCGGCGCGCTCAACTGGTTCCAGGCCTTCGATGCCCTGTCAACGCGCTACCGCGTGCTTGCGCCCGATCACCGTGGCCATGGGCGCGGCTTACGTACGCGCCGGCGGTTCCGTCTCGTCGACTGCGCCGACGATGTCGCCGCGCTGTGCAGCGTGCTCGACGTCGATGACGCCATCGTGGTCGGGTATTCGATGGGCGGCCCGATCGCACAACTGTTCTGGCAACGCCACCGCGATCGCTGCGCGGGCCTGGTGCTCGGCGCGACGTCAGCCGGGTTCGTGCCCGGCACGCGCGAACGCGTGATGTTCACGTCGATGATGGCTGCCGCCGTCGGCGCAACGCGCGTCGGCGAGTTCGCCACGCACCTGCCGCTTATCCCGTCGCGCGTCCGCCCGATCCTCGCCCGTTCGACTGCGCCGGGCACACTCCCCAACTGGGCCGCACGCGAGTTCCGCCGCCACGACTGGCGGATGCTGTTCGAAGCCGGCCACGCGCTCGGCACGTACCACGCACCGTGGATCCACGAAGTCGACGTGCCCACGTCGGTGCTGCTCACCACCCAAGACACCGCGGTTGCACCCGATCTGCAACGACGCATGGCCGACGCGATCGCTGGTGCGACCGTGCACGAGGTCGACGACGGTCACATCGTGTGCGCCAAGGCCGCCTTCAGCGCTCCGTTACTCGCGGCGATCGACGACGTCGCGTCACGCAGGGTCGCCGCGTAGACCGGCGATCTTGGCGATGCGTTCCGACGTGTGGTTCGCGTCGAGCCCTTGGATCTGTATGAGTTCCTCACGCGTGCTGGCTGCAATCGCTTCGGCATCGACGTCGGCTGCGGCCTGACGAGCCTCGATCCCCTCGCGCACGATCGCTTCGGCCTCGGCGACGAGCGCGGCGACCATGTCGGCTTCGGGCACCACGCGCACGACCTTGCCCCGCACGAACAGGTGGCCCTTGCCGCGGCCGGCCGCGATGCCAAGGTCGGCTTCTTTGGCCTCACCCGGCCCGTT
>JBBREP010000031.1:0-32973 GCA_038202885.1 Acidimicrobiia bacterium
AACGCCGCGCGATATTGCACACGTCTTCGATCAGGCCGGCCTTCGCGACCTCGCAGAACACATCTTCGAGTTCGGCGAAGCTGTCGTTGGCTTTGGCGCCGTGGCGCGCCCGGGCCAGGACCTCGACATGACCGGTCGGGATCTCACCGGCTGCCCACGCCGCACCGGTCTTCGGCATCGCGTCGACCTGGCGGGCGGTACGCACCAACGTGCGCATCATGACGGCTCATCCGCCACGCGGAACGTAACCACACTGCGCTCGATTCAGCACCGTCAGCGGCCCATTCACCCGACCCGTCAAACACCGCGACCCGCCGCGCCACCTGCGCATCGAGACGCCGCTTCACCACCTCAAGGCGGGCGAGCGTTCCGCCCAACATTCCGGGCTCGACTGCCTCGGCCGCGAGCGCATCAATCGCCGCTTCGAGCTGTTCGATCGCGCCCGTTTCCATACTCGAAATACTATCGGAACAGACGTTCGATGTCAATACGAAAGTAGCGAAAACATTCAATGATTCCAGTCGGTATCTCATCACGCTGATGGCGAGCAATTGCACTGGGCGGGGCCTGACCGCACCTTCGGAGGATCGACTAGACACGGCCCATGATCATCGTGACCGGAAGCGTGACGGCCCGTCCCGACACCTTGGCCGAGGTGCTGCGGCTGAGCCTCGAGCACGTGCATCGTTCTCGCCAGGAGCCGGGTTGCTTGTTGCACTCCGTGCACCACGACGTGGAGACCCCGAACCGGTTGGTGTTCCTGGAACATTGGCGCGATCGCGATGCGCTCATGGCGCACTTCGGCGTAGCGGCATCCCGCTCGTTCGCACGATCACTCGCTGAATTGGGCGAGCAGTCGAGCCTCGAGATCTACGAAGCAGAACGCATCACGCTGGAGCGATAAACCACAACGCAGCGCGGTCAATCTCCCGTACGGTGCCGGGTTGTGGCGATTGAGGCGGGCGACGCTGAGCGGTTCCTCACCGAAGGGCTTGGTCTTGCGGTGCGCAATGTCGCGCACCTCGGCGCGGGCGCATGGTCGACGTGTTTCGGTTTCCGCTGCGCGGGCGCGGATCTCGTGATTCGCTTCGGGACCAAGCTCGACGACTTCGAGAAAGACCGCTTTGCATCCACCTACCGCGCTCCTGGCCTGGCGATCCCGCGTGTGCGCGACATCGGCGAGGCGTTCGACGGTCACTACGCGGTGTCGGAGCGCGTCTTCGGCACGCCGCTCGAAAGGCGCGGCACCCAGCAATGGCTCGACGTGGTTCCTGCGCTTGTCGAGCTGCTCGAAGCCATGCGCACGACCGACCCTTCGACCACCACAACGTGGGGAGTGTGGGACGGCAATGGTCGCGCGCCCCACGAGAGCCTGGCGGCCTTTCTGCTGTCGGCCGACGACGACGCACCGACGCACCGCACGCACGGCTGGCGCGCCAAGCTGCAGCGTTCAACGGCGGGTGACGCGGCATTCTGCTGGGGCTACGCGCTGCTGGAGTCCATTGCGGAGCAAGCGACCGACGGTGTGTCTCGAAGCTTGGTGCACTGCGACCTGATGAACCGCAACGTGCACGTTGCCGACGCCGCGATCGCCGGCGTCTTCGACTGGGGTTGCGCGATCTATGGCGACCATCTGTGCGACCTGGCCTGGTTGCAGTTCTGGGGGCCGTGGTTCCCCGAGCTCGACCTCGCCGCGCTGCGTGCTGCGCTCGACGACCGATGGCGCGATGTTGGGTACGAAGTGGCGAACCGAGCTGCGCGCGAACTCGCGAGCTACCTCTACATCGGCCTCACGCACCTGGCCTACAACGCCTACCTCGAAGACTGGAAGGGTGTCGCCGACGTCGAGGCGCGCATGCGCGAGCTCGTTGGCCTGTCGGGCTGCTGAACGATCGTCACCACTGGCCGTCGAGGACGCGCAGCAAATCCCATTCGGTCTCGGCGACTCGCCGGCCGATCGCCGCAAGCTCGACCGAGCGAACGTGGCCGTTGAGGTGCGTGAACGACTGCACCATGGCGATGCCGCCCCATCGCAGCGTGCCGAGCGCAACCCAGAACCGCAGCGTGTCGATCGACGGCCGCACGCCGCCGGCCGCCTCGTAGGCGTCGAGTAATTGTTCGACCGATCCGAAGCCACCCGCGATCTTGTCGTTGGCGCCGAAACGCCAGGCGCGTACGCACAACCAGCCGAGGTCTTCGATGGGATCGCCGAGGTGCGCGAGCTCCCAGTCGAGCAGCGCGGTGAGGCCGTCGGGGCCGACCATGAGGTTCCCGTTGCGAAAGTCGCCGTGCACGAGCGCAGGCGCCTCCGGTGGCGCCGGCAGGTGGTCCTGCATCCATCGAATCCCCAACTCGAAGGCCGCGTGCGGTTCGCCGAAGCCGTCGAGCGCGCTGCGCCACTGCACCAGGTGGCCGGGCGCGTCGAGCAGGGGCAGCTCCGGCAGCGACGCCACCGGCACCGCGTGCACCCGTGCCGCGAGCGTGCCGCACTGTTCCGCAAGCCGTTCGCGTGCGACCGCGAATGCCTCGTCGCGCAGGATCTTGCGTGGGATCGTCTCGCCGTCGACCCGGTCCATCACGAAGCCACTGCCGAGACCGTCGTCGGCCTCCAACATCATCCTGACGCGGGGCGCGGCGACTCCCGCGTCGAACGCGGCCGCGAGGAGTGCATACTCCGTTGAGCGTTCGCTGGCGAGCGTCGAGGTTCCCGGGTCACGTCGCAACACGAGATGTTCGATACCGCCGTCACTCGACTCCGCGTCGAACAGCCAGGTCTCGCGCGAGGCGCCGCCGCTCACCCGGCGCAGATCGCTGACCGCAACGCCGCCGAAGCCACCCCGTGCCAGCGCGGCCGCGAGCAACTCAGGATCAGGCGCAGCCACGCCGCCGGACCCTACCCGCACCTCCCTGCGGTGCAGGTTGGACTAGGCGCAATAGTGCGGCGACCGGAGCAGCCCGAGAGCGAGGGACGAGCGACGCGGGTGCGCAGGGAACTCGCCGCGCCGGACGGAGTAGGCGCAATAGTCACGACGGAGTAGGCGCCATATTCACGCCACTGGCAGTGTCACCGTGGCGTCGACGCCGCCGGTGTCGGCCGCGTCGAGGCGCGCGTTGCCGCCGCTGGCCTCGGCGAGCTGGCGCACGATCGCGAGGCCGAGGCCCGAGCCGCGACCTGGGGTCGAGTTGGACGCGCGCCAGAAGCGGTCGAACGCGCGGTCGCGTTCGACGTCGGGGAGGCCCGGGCCGTGGTCGACGACGTGCACCGTGATCTGTTCCGCGCCCCGCTCGACGCGCATCTTGATCGTGGCGTCGGGCGGTGACACTTCCAGTGCGTTGGCCAAGTAGTTGTCGAGCACCTGCGCGAGCGCGCCCTTCACGGCCGTGGCGCGCGCACCCGACGGCGGGCCCGTCTCGATCCGCACGGCCTGCTCGTCGGCGAAGGCTTCCCACGCGGCGGCGCGCTGGCGCACTTCTTCGTCGACGTCGATGATCTCGCGCTCGGGTCGCTGCCCATCGGCGCGGGCGAGCGCGAGCAGACCTTCGACGAGTCGCGCCAAACGACTGATCTCGTTCGACAGCACCTCGATGTCGCCCGGCAGTTCTTCGGGGGAAGCGAACTCGAGGTTCTCGAGCCGGAGCCGCAGCGCGGTCAGCGGCGTGCGCAACTCGTGCGATGCGTCGGCGACGAACGTTCGTTGGGCGCGTATCAGCTCGCCGAGGCGGCGCGCCATGTCGTTGAACTCGGCCGCGAGCGTCCGCACTTCCGGCGGGCCGGCCCGGGTCGGGGCGCGCGCGGTCAGGTCGCCTCCGGCGAGCGCGGTCACGGCGTCTTCGAGCGAACGCACCGGGCGCGTGACCGATCGCGCCAGCACCGAACCGACGATGCCGACCGCGCCGAGCACAACAAAGGCCAACAATCCCAACGAAAGCCAGTTGCTACGGATCCGGTTGTGGAGGCGGTCAACTGCGTAGCCGAGGCGTACCGCTCCGAGGAGTTGTGACCCCGACACGACGGGCACGACGACGTAGAGGATCTCTTGTTTGAGATCGTTCGAGTAGCGCTGCACATCGGTCGAGACGGGATTCTTGCGGTGCCCTGGATGCGCGAGGTCGAGCGTCTTGGCGATCTCGGCCTGCTTGGAGTAGTCCTTGCCCTCGACCGCTTGTGGGTGCGACGCGATGACGAACTGCGCACGCGGATCGACGACGAGGACGCCGACGTCGAGCGACGTGGAGACCTTCTGCACCTGGCTCGTGAGCCGACCGAGCGCCTCGAGTGCCGCCTTCTTCTTTGCGGCGGTGGTCTGATGTGTGCGCGCGTCGAGCGCGTCTTCGCTGAAGCTGCCGAGCACGCGCGCGCTGCGTTCGAGCGACGCGACGACTTGCGCCTTTTCGCTGCGTTGGAACGTGATGCCAAGCGGGATCTCGAGGATCAACAGCACGAAGGCTGTGATCGTGAGGTAGCTGCCGAGCAGTCGGCGGGTCACGGTCTGGCGCTGTCTTTCGCTACTCGGGCTCGTGCAGCCGGAAGCCGACGCCGCGCACGGTCGCGATCCAACCGGCGTCGCCGAGTTTCTTGCGCAGCGCCGCGATGTGCACGTCGAGCGTCTTGGTCGGCCCGTACCAATGCGTGTCCCAGACCGACTCCAGAATGTCTTGGCGCGCGAACACCGCGCCGGGATCCGACGCGAGGTACGCGAGCAGATCAAATTCCTTGGGTGTGAGTTGCAGCTCCTCGCCGTCTCGCGTGACGCGCCGCGTGCGACGGTCGATCTCGAGGTCGCCGATCTTCGTGGCCGCGGGCGCTTCGGCGCGTGGTTGGGTGCGCCGCAGCACGGCTCGGATCCGGGCGCGCAGCTCACGGAAACCGAATGGCTTCACGAGGTAGTCGTCGGCGCCAAGTTCGAGCAACACGACGCGGTCGATCTCATCGGCGCGTGCGGTGATGACGATGATCGGCGTGTCGCCCCGAGCCCGGAGCTGACGGCACACGTCGGAGCCGTCGGCGTCGGGCAGCCCGAGGTCGAGCAGGACGAACTCCGGTGCCTCGTGTTCGAGGGCCTCCATCGCCGTACGGACTCGCACGACCGTGAAACCGTCGCGGCGAAGTCCGGCCGTGAGGGGCTCAGCGATGGAGTCGTCGTCTTCGACGAGGAGAATTTCCATGGGTTAACCGTCGCGCGAACCGCACGTTCAGCTCGGCTTGGTGGCCCGAATCTTTACCGAAGCAGGGTTCTCGAGGGCGACAAGGCTCGATTCCGCATGATCTGCACCGTTTCTCCACACGACGCGGACCTCGTCCGCGCAGGGTGTCCGTAGTCTTTTCATGTGCCGGGGCCATCTCACACGATCGCTGTGATCGAAGATGAGCTGTCGATCGCGCAGGCTGTAGCCGCGCGACTGCGGAGCGAGGGCTACATCGTCGAGATGGCCGACGACGGGCCGTCGGGCGTGGAGCTCGTGCAACGCATCCAGCCCGACCTCGTCGTGCTCGATCTCATGCTGCCCGGCTTCGACGGCCTCGAGGTGTGCCGCCAGATCCAGCGCGACCGGTGGGTGCCCGTGCTCGTGATCACCGCACGCGACTCCGAGGCCGACATGATCCTCGGGCTCGGTGTGGGCGCCGACGATTACATGACGAAGCCGTTCAGCGCTCGCGAGCTCGTCGCTCGCGTGGGCGCGCTGTTGCGGCGCGTCGAGCGCGGTGCGCAGCGCACCGACGATTCCGCCGTTGGAGGTGGCATCGTCGTGCTCGGACCCGTCGAACTCGACACCGACGAGCGGCGTGCGCGCGTCGATGGCGAGCAGGTGCACCTCACGCCGACGGAGTTCGACCTCTTGCTGTATCTCGGGCGTCAGGATGGTCGAGTCACGACGCGCGACGAACTGCTCGTGCAGGTGTGGGGGTACGACTTTCCGGCTGGCGCGCGCACCGTCGATTCGCACGTGCGATCGCTGCGCCGCAAGCTCGGCGCCGACATCGTGCGCACCGTGCATGGCGTGGGGTACGCCGTGGATGCCCGAGCTCAAAGTTCGGAACGCGCGTGAATCTGCCCCGCGAGAATCCGTTCGCTCGGCGTATCCCGTTGAAGCTGCGCCTTGCTGTGCTGCTCCTCGTTGCGGTGGCCATCACCGACGCGGTGTTCTACGTGATGATCAAGGAGTGGAAGGTGTGGCCTGCGTTCGCGGGGGCTGTCGCGGCCGCGCTCGCGCTCCTGATCGTGTGGGCGCTGTCACGCGGCACGCTGGAGCCGTTGCGCGAGATGGCGCGCGCGTCGGAGGCGATCGCTCGCGGTGAGTTCGACGTTCGTGTCGCGGTTGGTACGCGTGACGAGATCGGCCGACTCGCAGCCAGCTTCAACCGCATGGCGATCGAGTTGGAACAGACCGATCACCTGCGCCGCGACCTCGTTGCCAACGTGAGTCACGAGTTGCGCACGCCAATCACCGCGCTGCAAGCCAAACTGGAGAACATCGTCGACGGGGTCGAGGAACCCGACCCGGTGACGATGCACACGATGCTTGAGCAGGCGCAGCGGCTCGGGCGGCTCGTGGTGCAATTGCTCGACCTTTCACGTCTCGAATCGGGCACGGTGCCGCTCGAACGCCGCGAGTTCGTCGTCGGGCCCATGCTCGAACTCGCTGTGCGCGAGTCGCAACTCGCTGAGCCCGATACCCGCTTTGCCGTCAGCGTCGATCCGCCCGATCTCGTGATCGACGCCGACCCCGAGCGGCTCCACCAGGTGGTGGCGAATCTCGTCGAGAACGCGGTGCGCTACTCGCCGCACGGTGGCACGGTGCGGGTCGAAGCCAGCCGCGCCGGTTCGGGCGTGTGCATCGCGGTCGCCGACGAGGGCCCGGGCATTCCTGAGCATGAGGCGGCGAAGGTGTTCGAACGCTTCTATCGAGCCGACTACGCGCGTTCGTCGCGTGATGGCGGCGCCGGGCTCGGCCTCGCGATCGCGCGCTGGATCGTCGACCTGCACGGTGGCGACATCCGCCCGACCGCGGCGGCACCACACGGTTGTCGGATGATCGTCAACCTTCCTACGAGTACATCCCCACGGACTGGAGTATCAGCATGACTTTGACCACGATCGACGAGGCATTGCGACGGATCCGTCGCGGCGAGATGGTGCTGGTGGTCGACGACGAAGATCGTGAAAACGAGGGCGACCTCACAATGGCGGCGTCGTGGGTGACGCCCGAGGCCATCAACTTCATGCTGCGATGGGCGCGGGGCCTCGTGTGCATGCCGTGCGCGGGGAGTCGCCTCGACGAGCTCGGTATCGGAGCAATGGTGCCGCCGCATCAGGCGACGGCCGACACGGCGTTCTGCGTCACGGTCGATCACGTGCGCGCCGGCAGTGGCATCGGCGCCGCCGATCGTGCCCTCACGATTGCCAGCGTGGTGAACGAGACCACCGCGCCCGCCGAGTTCGTGCGCCCTGGTCATGTGTTCCCGCTGCGGGCGCGCGAGGGTGGCGTGCTCGAACGCCGCGGCCACACCGAAGCCGCCGTCGATCTGGCACTCCTTGCTGGGCTTCCGCCGGTCGCAGTGATCTGCGAAGTGCTCCACGACGACGGTTCGCCGGCGCGTCTGCCGTATCTCCAAATGTTTGCCGAGGAACATCGGATCGTGTTGGTGTCGGTCGACCAGGTCGTCGAGTATCGCAGCGCCCTGGCGCGGTCCGAGGAACTTCCGCTGCTCCTGTAGCGTCACGCGGTGACGAACGCGACCGCACGGCGGCTCGTCGCCGCCGTGCTCGCGCTCGAAGTGGTTGCGATTGTGGTCTTTCTGGCTACGATCCGCTCGCGCAATGGTGGCGGTGCGGGGATCGCGTTGGTCGGTGTCGCCGTTGGTGCGTGGGTGGTGCTCACGCGCCGGCTGCCTGCGCTCGAGGGCGATCGCCGGGTGGTTGCGTGGGTGGTCGGCGCGATCGCCATTGTCTGCGTGGCCGCGGTCGTGTGGCCCTCGCGCCAGAGCGACGATGCCTTCTTGTACGGCATCTACGGACGGATCGTGTCGGTGCATCACGCGAATCCGTACCGGACCGTGCCGGCCGATGTGCCGCACGACGCCATTGCTCGTTTCGTAGGGACGCATTGGGTGCACACGCCGTCGTATTACGGCCCGGTGTGGATCGCGTACTCGGCGGTCGGGACGTGGCTCGTGCCGGCAACGAAACTCGCGATCCGTGTGCTGTTCCAGGCGACGAGCGCAGCCGCGATCGGTGCCATTGCCTGGGTGTTGTGGCGGCGCACGCGATCGATCGCAACGGTGGCCTTTGTCGCGCTGCACCCGCTTGTGGTGCTCTCGGTGGTGAACGGTGGGCACAACGACGGGGTGATGGCGCTGTGCGCGCTGGTTGGGGTGACCTTGCTCATTGCCCCGCGATCGCGGCCGGCCCTGGCCGGTACGGCCTTCGGTGCGGCGGGGATGATCAAGGCGACGGCCTTGTTGGGCGCGCTCGGTGCGGTCGGCTGGCTGGTGTTGCGAGGGCAACGGCGCGCGGCCGCGTGGTGCGGTGCGTTCGCGTTCGGGTTGGTCGGGCTCGGCGCGGTTGCGACGCCGGGATCGATCGCGGCGCTGCGCGGCGCCGGCGACGAGATCAGCTTCTTGTCGATATGGCAGACAGTGCGTTCGTTCGTGCACCCCTCACTGGGCTTGCACGGCTCGGTGTGGGGCGGGGAAGCGTTCGGCGCGGCGCGGGCCGCGCCGTTTGTTGCCGGGCTGGCGGTATGCGGCGCGCTCGCATGGTGGCGGCATTGCTCGATACACGGCGCCGGCAGCGTCGCGGGTGTTGTCGCGGGCGTCGGCGTGGAGTCCGCGGTTGGCGTCGGGCTGAGCAGCTACTTGGTGTTCGGGAGCTGGGTACAGCCGTGGCACATGGTGTGGGCGCTGCCCGTTGTTGCGCTCGCCGGCGCACGCCTCACGTCGCTGCGGCGTGTCGTCGCGGGCCACGCGGCGCTCCTGTTGGTGTTGTTCCAGGCCGAAGATTGGATCCGCTCAGAACTGTGGCGACCGTTGCGCGTCGTCGTGATCATCGGTGTGCCGCTCGCGATTGCAGTTGCGTATGCGGCGGCGATCGCCCGCGGTCAGGACGCGCCGACCGGCCGACCGTCGACGATCTGATCGAGGTATTCCGACAGCCCGTAGCCCGGTTGGTCGACGGCGTCGCAGTGCCATTCCGTCATTCCCTCGCTGATGCGCGTGACGAGCTGTTCGCCTTCAGGGCTCGTGCGACGGTTGCGCAACGGGATGAGCTGGATCACCTTGCCGGTGATCTTGTATTCACCTTTGGCGGTACGTGCGGTCGCGCTGAGTGACTCGTGGTAGCAGTCGTCGCCGCTCCAGTCGGTGGTGATCTCGGCGTGTTCGATGTGTTCGTACTCACCGTCGCGCAAGATCATGCCACCCATGCGATTGCGGCCGTCGCGCGACGTGATGACCGACACGACAAAGCCGAAATCGTCACCGAAGTTCGCGGTGAGCCAGCGGTAGTACCACGGTGCCTGCCAGAACCGTGGGCCCCAAGAATGGTCGCGTAACCCATTGCCGTTGAGCACCCACTCCTCGTCACCGACGCGGATCGTGCCGGTGACCGCCATGTGCTGTTCGTAGTGGCCGCGCGCAAAACCGCCCGAGTGATCCTCGGGCAGGGGCGAGCCGTCGTCCTGCACCGGCTCGCCGCCGTACATCGGCGACACGCCGCGATGGGTCCACTCGACTTCGCACTCGCTCCATGGGTTCTCGGTGAACGCCTTGCGGGGGTCGGCCATCTGGAGCGGTTCGTCGAGCATGCAGATCTTGCCCGCGTAGGTGGTGCGCAGTTCCTTGAACGGCTCGATCACGTCAAAGCGAGTCCCGCCGGCATCGAACGCGTCGTTGTGCGTGATCTCAGGTCGCTTGTAGACGAACGCGACCCGACCGTCGGGCAAGTACAGGCACGTGGTGAGCTCGGCGTAGCCCTCGTTGGCCCGGTTGCCGAGCCGCAGGAAGCCGCCGACGCGCTGCTGCGGGTCGAAGGCGTTGAAGTACATGCTCTCGTTGAAGTTCGATGCCTCCTCGAGGGTGTGCATGTATTCGTCTGCAGGGTCGAGCCGGATCTTCACCATGACCCGATTCGATCGCGTCTTGACGCCACGGTCAAGACGGTGCTGTTCTGCGGGCATGCAGACGCTGACTCCCGCAACCAAGGACCTGGCCGATGGCCTGTTCTTCCCCGAGGGCCCGGTGTGGCGCCCCGATGGTTCGCTGCTTGTCACCGAACTCGGTGGCGGGTGTGTGACCAAGGTGCGGCCCGATGGCACCAAGGCCACGCTGTCCGACAACGGGGGGAGTCCGAACGGCCTCGCCATCGGTCCCGACGGCGCGCTGTATGTGTGCAACTCCGGCGGCTGGGACTTCCACGAGGTGCTCGGACTGCGGATACCGGGATCCGACCTGCCGGCCAACCACTCGGGCGGGCGGATCGAGCGCGTCGACCTCGACACCGGCGCGGTCACCGTGCTCTACACCGAGTGCGACGGCAATCCGCTGATCGGCCCGAACGACCTCGTGTTCGACGCCGCGGGCGGGATGTGGTTCACCGATCACGGGCGCAACGCCGGACGCATCGCGCATCTCGGCGCAGTCTTCTACGCGCAACCCGACGGATCGTCGATTCGCGAGGTGTTGTTCCCGCTCGACTCGCCGAACGGCGTCGGCCTGTCGCCCGACGGCACGCGCCTCTACGTGGCCGAGACCCACACCGGTCGCATGCGGGCGTGGAACGTCACTGCGCCGGGCGAACTCGACACCGAATCGCTGCTGCCCGGCGTCGGTGGCGAGGTGCTCCACGGCTTCGACGGCAGCCAGCTGCTCGACTCACTTGCGGTCGATGCTGAGGGCAACGTTGTGGTCGGCACGCTCGTGACCGGCGCGCTGTCGGTGATTGCTCCCGACGGCACGCTGCTCGAGCAGATCGTGCTCGGCGATCCGATCGTGACGAACGTCTGCTTCGGTGGGCCCGGACTGCGGACCGCGTTCGCCACCTGCTCGGCCACCGGGCGTCTCGTCGCGTTCGACTACCCCCGCGGCGGCCTCCCGCTCTGTTTCTAGGCGCCTGCTTCGCCCGGCGCTGCGAGCTCCCTGCGCACCCTGTCGCTCGTTCCTCGCTCCCGGGCTGCTCCAGTCGCCGCCGGTGAAGTCCCCAAAACGGCGCATCGGAGGGGGCGGGTTAGCGTGCGCCGCTGACCATCGAGGAGGAGGATGTTGTGGCTGGACCGTTGTCGGGAATCAAGATCGTCGAGATCGCAGGGATCGGGCCGGGCCCGTTCTCGGGTATGGCGCTCTCGGACCTTGGCGCCGACGTCGTGCGCGTCGACCGCGCCGCTCAGGTCAACCCCGACAACTTCGGCCGCCCGCACCTCGAGCCGATGTACCGCGGCCGTCGTTCGATCGGCGTCGACCTGAAGCACCCCGAAGGCGTCGAGACGGTGCTCGATCTTGCGGAGCACGCCGACGCGCTCATCGAGGGATTCCGACCCGGTGTGACCGAACGGCTCGGCATCGGCCCCGAAGTGTGCCTGGCGCGTAACCCGCGCCTCGTCTATGGGCGCATGACCGGTTGGGGTCAGGACGGCCCGATGGCCCATGCTGCGGGTCACGACATCAACTACATCGCGCTCGCGGGCGCGCTCGCACACCTCGGTCGGGCCGGTGGCAAGCCGACGCCGCCCATGAACCTCGTCGGCGACTTCGGTGGCGGCGGCATGTTCATGGCGTTCGGCATCGTGTGCGGCATCCTTGAAGCCCGCTCGTCGGGCAAGGGCCAGGTAGTCGACGTCGCGATGGTCGACGGCACGGCCACGCTGATGGCGATGACGTGGGGTTTCAAGTCGATCGGCGTGTTCGACGAGACGCTCGGCACGAACTTCCTCGACACCGGCTCGCCCTACTACGACACCTACGAGACCTCGGACGGCAAGTTCATCGCCATCGGTTCGCTCGAACCGCAGTTCTACGCCGAGTTGCTCGCGCGCACCGGGCTGGCCGACACCGGTCTGCCCGCGCAGATGGACCGCAGCGGCTACGACGCGTGGCGCGCCAAATTCACCGAGCTGTTCAAGACCAAGACGCGCGACGAGTGGGACGCGATCTTGCGGGGCACCGACGCGTGTTACGCGCCGGTGCTCACAATGACCGAAGCCCAGACCGACGAGCATCTCGTGGCGCGCCAGACGATCATTGAGATCGATGGCGTCTACCAGCCCGCACCGGCGCCGCGCTTCTCGCGCACGCCCGGCACGATCGAACGCCCCGCGCCATGGCCCGGCGAGCAGACCGACGAGACGCTGCGTGACTGGGGTTTCGACGACGCCAAGATCGCCAAGCTGAAGGATTCGGGCGCCATCGCCTGAGCGGGCGCATGGCTCGAAAAGTCGTGCGCGCAGGGTCGTGAGCGCGGGGCTCAGTGCCGGCCGACGAGTTGGGCGACGGCACGGTCGCGCGCATCAGGCCCGCTCGCAGTGATCGTGATGTGGCCGACCTTGCGGCCGGCGCGCGGCGCTTTGGCGTAGTCGTGGAGATGTGCGCCCGGCACCGCGAGCACGTGCTGGGCGTCGGGCAGCGCGCCGATGCAGTTGAGCATCGTGCTCGCGCCGCGCGGTCGCGTGGATCCGAGCGGCAGGTCGAGTAGCGCGCGGAGGTGGTTCTCGAACTGGCTCGTGTCGGCGCCTTCGATCGTCCAGTGTCCTGAGTTGTGTACACGCGGTGCGAACTCGTTGGCAATGAGCGTGTCGCCCAACTGGAACAGCTCCACGCACACGACGCCCACATAGTCGAGCGCCTCGAGCAGGGTGCGCGCGATGTGCTCGCCGGAGTCTTGGGTCGCGGCGTCGAGGCGCGGCGCGGGCGCGACCGTACGGTCGAGGATGCCGTCGCGGTGGGTGTTCTCCACGAGCGGCCAACACGCGACGCTGCCGTCACGGGCCCGGCAGGCCAGCACCGACAGCTCCCGATCGAACGCGACGAAACCTTCGAGGATGAGCGGCGCGCCGGCGAGGCGGGCCCAGGCGTCGTCGAGGTCGGCCGAGCTCGCAAGGCGGGCCTGGCCCTTGCCGTCGTAACCGCCCTGGCGAGTTTTGAGGATCGCAGGTGCGCCGAGCCCGCTGAACGCCTCGTCGAGCTCGGCGCGGGTGTCGACGGTCGCGTACGGCGCGGTCGCGATCCCGAGCGAGGCGAACAGCTGCTTTTCGGCGAGGCGGTCTTGGCTCGCGGCGAGGGCGGTGCCGTTGGGAGCAACCGGCACCCCCAGGTGCACGACATGCTCGATCGACGCGGCCGGCACGCCCTCCCACTCATACGTCACCGCGTCGGCACCCTTGATCGTGGCCGCGACCGCGTCGAGATCGTCGAGCGCGCCCACAACCAGCTCGCCCACGGCGGCCGCGCCCGCCTGCGGCGAGGGGTCGAGGAAGCGGAACCGCATACCCATCGGGATCCCGGCGAGGCCAAGCATGCGCCCGAGCTGGCCCCCGCCGAGCACCGCCACGAGCGGCCCGTCACCCATGGGCCCGAACCTACCGGCCCGAACCTCGTGGGCCGGCTGCGCGCCGGTCAGGCTTCGAGGACGAGCGACGGCAAGGCGACCGCGCGCGGTGTGTGTGGCGCGTCGGCATCGTCAGCGTCGAGGTCTTCGACCGACGCACGCAACGCTGTGATCCGATCGAGCGGGCGTTGCAACGCGCGGCTGCGGGTCGTCACGAGTTCGTCGAGGTCTTTGTGCGCGGTACCGAACGAGCGTGAAAGCTTGTCGAGCTTGTCGCCGAACTTGTCCCACTGGTCGCTGAACTGACCCAGCAGTTGGAGGATCTCGCTCGCGGTGCGTTCGAGGCGGAAGTTGTCGACGGCCTGGCGCACCACGCGCAGCACTGCGAACAGCGTGAGCGGCGAACAGATCACGATGCGGTGGCGCAACGCTTCTTCGAGCAGCGCGTCGTCGTGTTCTTGGACGAAGCCCAGCACTTGCTCGTTCGGGACGAACATCAAGAGGCAGTCGACGGTGCTGTCGCGATCCGCGAGGTAGTCGCGCCCGGTGAGCTCTTTGACGCGGGCGCGCACGTCGGTGAGGAACGAGCGCCGGTGCCGCTCGCGCTCGATGTCGTTGTCGGCGTCGAGGCAACGCACGTAGTGCTCGAGCGGGAACTTCACGTCCATGTGCATCACGAGGTCGCCCGGCAGCAGGAACGTGTAGTCGGGGATCGTGCCGGCGTCGATCTTGCGGTTGCGGTGATAGTTGATGCCCTCGACGAATCCGGCGAGGCGCAGCACGTCATCGGCCATGCGCTCGCCCCATTGCCCTCGGGCCCGACTGTTGGCGAGCGCGTCGCGCAGGTGTTCGGTGGTCGTGTTGAGGCTGGACACGCTCGATGCGAGTGCGCCGAGACGCTGGGCGCTGCGGCCGTCGATGTCGTGCACGGTGCGTTCGAACTCGCCCATGCGCGTGTGGATTGCTTGGAGCGACTGGTCGATGAGCGACTTGCGGGCGTCGAGTTCGGTCGTGCCGACGGTGCGCTCACTCTCGAGGATCGTCTTGGTGCGGCCGAGCAGTTCGTCGACGGCTTGGCGCAGCGCGGCGTTGCCCTGCTCACGTTCGCCCGCGAGCAACGCGAGCTGGCGGTCGAGCATCTCGTCGACCGCGGCATCGACGATGGCCTGCATGGTCTCGACCTGGTCATCGGACGGGCGGGCGCTCACGCCCGTCGCGCCCGGCGCCTCTGCTGGGCCGCTCGTGCGCCGCACACGCGCCGCGGCGAAACCTGCGCCGAGCCCCGCGGCCAGCGCGAGGAACGCAACGAGGATGACGATGGCGGTGGCGGTGCTGTCGGCCATGAGGAAACCTCCGTTGGGGGACAACACCAGGGTCGCATGGGGTTACGACAACGATGCGCAAATGGTGCGAAGCGGCCGCGGCGCGGCTCTCTGCGGCGCTATTCGGAGGCGGGCGCTGGCACCAGTTGGGGGAGGTCGGCCCGGCCCAGCGCTCGTGCCACGAGCCGCCGCACGAGGTTGTTGCGTACCCGGTTGGCGTCATCGATGGCGTCGTCGAGGCGGGTCACCGCGGCAGCGGTGGGCGCGGCGGCGCGGAGGTCGGCGACGGCGGTCTGCACGGCGGTGTCGTTGGCGTAGGGCGCCGTCCGTGCGAGCGGTACGACGCGGGTAACGAGCGATTCGATGCCGTTGGCGGCGTCGACGCGGTCGGCGAGCGCGGTCGGTGCCGAGGTGGCGGCGTGCCAACGGCCGATGGCGTCGGTGATCGACGCCGCGATATCGCGCGCGCCCCGCGCCGCGAGCGCGTCGCCGGCACGGCCCAGTGCAGCGGCGCGACGGTCCAGCGCCGTGGCGACCGCTGGCCACGCCCGGTCGACGGCACGAGCGCGGCCGTCGAGATCGGGCTTGATGGACATCGCCACGAGGAGCCCGACGACCAGGACCAACGCGAGCACCACGAGCAGCAGCCGACGTACCCACCGCAACACCCGGCCACCGTACCGGCCCGGCGCACCCGGAACGCGCTGGGTACGATGGTCGTGATGGTCCGCGCGGCACGCCGGGCCGGGTTCGCGTGCTTCGCGCTCGCCCTGGTCGCGTGCCTTGGCGCGGCGGGGTGCGTGGCGGGCAGCGAGACCTCGGCGCATTACGACGCTGTAGTGACGCGCGGCGTCGATGGCGACACGATCGTGGTGCGCTACGGCGACGGTCGCACCGACAAGGTGCGGATCCTCGGCGTCGACACACCGGAGACGCATAAGCCGGGGACTCCCGTGCAGTGTTATGGGCCCGAGGCGTCGAGCTACACCGAACACGCGCTGGTCGGACACGCGGTGCGCCTCGAACTCGACCAGGTTGCACGCGACAAGTACGGGCGGCTGCTTGCCTATGTCTACGTCGATGGCCGCCGCTTCGACGACGAGTTGCTGCGCCTCGGTTACGCGCGCTTGCTGATCATCCGGCCGAACGGCGTCTACGCCCGAGCCATGTTGTCGGCCGAACTTGCGGCCAAGCAGGCGAAGCGCGGTCTGTGGGGGGCGTGCTGAGCCGGTGACGGCGAGGGCTCAGCGCATTGTCGCGAGGATCTCGTCGACGAGCTCGAGCGTGGTGTCGGGATGCAGGAACGCGAGCCTCGCTACGGTCTCGCCGCGCCACTTTGACGGGGTGACGAACGCGATCTGATCGGCGAGCAGACGCGCTGACCACTGCGCATAATCGTCGTCGCTCCAACCGAGCCGCCGGAAGACCACGATCGAAAGCTCAGGTTCGCGCACCAACTCGACGTGGGGGAGCGCGGTGACGCGGTCGGCCGCCGCGCGCGCCGTCGCGAGCACGTGTTCGATGGCGTCGCGGTACGCCCCCCATCCGTGGACGGCCAACGAGCACCACAGGGGCAGCCCGCGGGCACGGCGGGTGAGGTGATAGGCGTAGTCGGTGGGGTTCCACTCCTGCGCGTCGTGGATCACATCGAGGTACGAAGCATCTTGGGTGTGTACGGCGCGGGCGAGCTCCGGCGTGCGATAGAGCAGCGCGGCGCAGTCGAACGGCGCGAACAGGAACTTGTGCGGATCGACCACGAACGAGTCGACGAGCTCGATCCCGTCGAAGCGGGGGCGCACGCTCGGCGCGAGCAGCGCCGCACCGCCGTAGGCACAGTCGGCGTGAAACCACACGCCTCGTTCGTGGGCAACGTCGCCGACGCCACGAAGATCGTCGACGATGCCCGCATTCGTGGTGCCGCCGGTGGCGACGACGGCGAACACCGACGCAGGATCGGGGTCGGCTTCCAGCGCGGCCCGCAGCGCGGCACCGGTGAGACGGTCATCGGCGCCGGTCGCAACGTGGAGCAGGTCGACATCGATGATGTTCGCGGTGTTCGCAATCGACGAATGCGCCTGTTCGCTCACCGCGATGCGCCGGCGAGCACCCGCAGCCACGCCATCACGGCCCCCAGAAGTGGCGCGTGCCGTGTCGCGCGCGGTGACGAGGGCCGACAGGTTCGCGGCCGAACCACCCGATACGAAGCAGCCGCCGGCACCCGGCGGGAGCCCCGCGAGATCGGCGAGGAACCGCAGCACCTGATTTTCGGCATGGACTGCGCCGGCGGCTTCGAGCCAGGAGATGCCCGACAGCGACGAACACGACACGACCATGTCGAACAGCAGGGATGCCTTCGTCGGAGCCGCAGGAATGAACGACAAGAAGCGAGGGCTGTCGCACGAGATGATCGTCGGTGCCAACACGTCGATGAACTGCGCGAGCACCTCTTCCGGCGTGTGTCCGTGCTCGTCGATCAGCGTCGGTGCGGCCTCGTCGAGCATGGACGGCGACGCACCGCGATCGAGCGGCACCGGGTCGAGCTGCAACCGTGCTGAGGTATAGGCAAAGACGCGCTGCGCGAGATCCTCGATCGTCTCGTCGTAGTGGTGCACGTTGCGACCCTACGTCGGCTCACCGATGGGTTCGCGCGCGCGCTGGGCGACGATGTCGAGCACGGCAGTGCCGTAGCGCTCCAGTTTGCTCGGGCCGACGCCGTGCACGTCGAGCAGCGATGTGCGGTTGGCCGGAAGTGTCGTGGCGATGGCGGTGAGGGTGGCGTCGTTGAAGATCGTGAAGGCGGGCAGATCGTGCGCACGGGCCAGGTTCCGTCGCCACGTCTTCAAGGCGTCGAGCACGTGCGCGTCGGCCGGCGGACCGGGCGCATGGGCGGCAAGAGCTGCCTTGGTGCGCGCCAGGTTCTTTTTGGGGTCGGTGTGGTTGCGCCGTGCTGCGGCGCCGCCGGACGCGACACATTCTTCGACGAGGACGAGCCACGGTGACGGCTTGCGTGGGCGCGTGCGTTGGCGGGCCCACGACACGTGCAGCTCGGTTGCCGCACGCGACAGCGCAACGTGGAGGAGCCGCTGCTCTTCGGCTCGTGCTTCGGTGGTGCGTGCGTAGCTGATCGGGACCAGCCCGACCTCGACTCCGGTGACGAAGACCGCTTCCCACTCGAGCCCTTTGGCCGCATGGAAGGTGCTGAGCTCGACCGCGTCGGCGCCGGTGCCGGTGACGTCACCGCGCGCCGATGTGGCGAGCCATCCGAGGAATCCGCCGACGGTGCCCTGGCCTCCGTCGAGCGCGATGTATTCCTGCGCGAGCTGCGCGACGGCGTCGACGTGTTCGCGCTGTTCGCCCTGGAGTTCTGCTGCGGTCTCGGCGAGGTCGCGCACGTGATCCGACAGCGGCCGACCGGGATGACGGCGGTCGCCGTCGCGCAAGTCGCCCAGCACCACGCGGACTTCGGGGCGGTCGAGGAAGCGACCACTGCCGCGGACGCGGAACGGGATCGACATCTTCTGGAGCGCGGTTTCGAGCTCACCGGACTGCGCATTGGTGCGATAGAGCACGGCCATCTCACGCCACGGCACGCTGCGGTTGTGCGCGTCGCGCAGCGACTGGGCGACGCCGCGCGCCTCCGCCACGTCGTCTGCGAACGCGCGTACCGTCGGCGCGACGCCGTCGGGGCGTGCCGCGTTCGGTGTGGGTCGTCGTCGCACGGTCGCACCGTCGAGCACGGCGTCGGCCGCGAGCACGATGGCGCGCGACGACCGGTAGTTCGTTGAGAGCCGCAGCAGTGCGGCGCCGGGGAACAGCCGATCGAAGCGGTCGAGCGCGTGGGGCTGCGCGCCGGCAAAGCCGTAGATCGCTTGCGCGTCGTCGCCGACGACGGTGAGGTCGCGGCGGCCGCCGAGCCATGCTCGCAAGAGCCGCAGCTGCGCCGGCGTAATGTCCTGGAACTCGTCGACGTACAGGTGACGGAATCGAAATCGCTGCGCGGCAGCAAAGTCGGTGTCGTCGTTGAAGGCGTCGGCGCACCACCACAGCACGTCGTCGAAATCGATGAGTCGTTGCCGGCGCTTTGACTGCTCGTAGCGCTCGTAGAGGTCGGTGATCTCGGCGGCGGGGCGGGGGAGCGGCCGTTGTGCGTTCTCGGCGGCCTCGGTGTAGTCGCCCGGGGTGAGCGCGCGTGCCTTGGCCCATTCGATCTCGGCCGCGATCTCTTTGATGGCGACGGTCGCGGCCGGACCGCGGCCACCCACGAGGGGCGCAAGCAGTTGGGCTTTGCGGTCGAGCAAGCCGGGAAACGGCTTGCCCCGATCGTTCGCGCGGCGCCGCAGTTGCGCGAGCGCGATGGAATGGAACGTGCCTGCGGTGACGTCGCCGCACGCAAGTGGTCCGGCCAGCCGGGTGCGCAGCTCGCCGGCGGCTTTGCGCGTGTAGGTGACGGCGAGGACGCGGCGGGCGGCGGAGCGTTCGGTGGCGCAACGCCACGCGATGCGGCGCGTGAGCGTGCGCGTCTTGCCCGATCCCGCGGGCGCGGAGATTGCGACGAGCTCGGACTCGTGCACGACCGCCGCGCGCTGGCTCTCGTCGAGGCCCTCCAGCAACCCATCGGCATCGAGAGCGCCGTCGCCCCGCTCGTCGTCGGTCGGTTCGAACATCACACGACGACCGTACCCGCCACCTACGACAGCGAGAGGACGTACGCGCGAGATGACCCTCGACGCGGCGACCGAACCGGGTGCGGCAGCGAACGGAGCTCAGGAGCGAGGGAGCGAAGCGGAGGCCCGCCCGCGAAGCCCCTCGTCCGGGAGCGAGAGCGACCAGTAGTAACGAGTGACCCAGGTCCGCAGGAAGCTCGCCGCGCCGCACGAAGTAGGCGCAAAAAACAAGAAGAAGCCCCGAGTAGTCTTCGCCGGTTACCCGGTTCCGATCTCCTCGGGGCCTCCTCTGGCTCGTTGCCTTGCGGCGCGGAGCACAGCCAGACACTTGCGTGTCGGCATTCCGGAAACCTCCACCGTTGCCGGCTTCCGTTCCCGCCGACGCGTCCCCTCGCGGGTTCTCGCCGGTGCCGGTGCCTCGGTCGGCTCTTGCGAGCGGTCCGTGCGTTCCGGCGAATCGAAACCTACATGCGCGCGGCGCGTTCGTCAAGGAAGAATTCTCGAATAGCGTCGCGTCCAATGACGCGCTCGCCGCACGCGCTGCACCACGCGCGACTCGAACAACTCGACCTGTTCGTCGACGTTGTGGACAGCGTTGTGGATGGCGTTGTGCACGACGAAGTCACGGTTGTGCACGACTGCGCCGAACCTGTGCACGACCCTGTGGATGAAGGCGTTGTGGCGATCGAAGCGCGCGCGGACGACCTCGGCGACCCGGCAAGCGTCGACGGCGCGAACGGGTCCGAGGCCGCCGAAAGAATTTCCCGCGACATCGACAGCGACATCGACAGCGACGCGCCCGCGCCGCGCCCGTCGCTCGCGATCGAGCTTCGCAAGGGCACCGCGCGCCGGCGCATGGTCGAAGGTGTGTTGCGCGGCGACACCCTCGTCGTGACGCACCCGCCGAGGATGGGTCGCAGCGCGGCGATGGAGGTCGCCGAGGAACTGCGCACGCGCATGGAGCGCCGCCTCACGCGCGAGCACGTCGATCTGGCGGCCCGGGCCCGCCGCCTGGCTCGCCAGTTCGATCTGCCGCGACCGCGCACGGTCGTGTGGTCGGATCGCCAGCAGCAGCGTTGGGGCTCGTGCACGCCCGCCGACGGTGCCATCAGGGTGTCGACCCGCCTGGGCGGCTATCCGATGTGGGTGCTCGACTATGTGCTCGTGCACGAGTTGGCGCATCTCGTGCACATTGACCACGGCCCTGAGTTCCATGCGCTCGTGGCCCGTTTCCCGATGGCCGAACGTGCGACTGGCTTTCTGATCGCCAAGGGATACGACCCCGACTGAGGCGCGACCGATCTACGATCCGGCGCATGGCGTACCCGAAACGGCTCTTGCAGGACAACGAGGAGCTCTCGCTCGACCTCCAACCGCACTGGTGGTTCTTCGCGAAACAAATCGCGGCCGCGGTGCCGCTGCTGCTGGTGCTGCTCGTGGTATTCGCCCAGAAGAGCCGCGACGCCAGGAATGTGACGCTGCTCATCTGGGCTGTGCCCGCTGTCGTGTACGCGGGCTGGGTGTTGATCAAGTACCTCGATTGGCGGTTCACGCACTTCGTGCTCACGAGCGAGCGAGTCATCTTCCGCACCGGCGTGCTCGCAAAACGTGGCGTCGAGATCCCACTCGCACGCGTGAACAACATCAACTTCAATCAGAGCGTGTGGGAGCGCGTGATTGGCACTGGTGACCTCGAGATCGAGTCGGCGGGACGCGACGGCCAGTCGGTGTTCGACAACGTGCGCCACCCCGACGGCGTGCAGCAAGAGATCTACCGGATGATGGAGACGAACGAACGCAAGCGCGCGGGGTGGGTGGCGCCGCAGGTCTCGACTGCGCCCGCGGCCGCATCGTCGCCGACCGCGTCGGTGCCCGAGCAGCTCGAACAGCTCGCCAAACTGCGTGACGATGGCGTGATCACGCCGGCCGAGTTCGACGCAAAGAAAGCCGAGTTGCTCGGCCGCATGTGACGCCCGCGGGTGTGTGTCGGGTCAGGCGCGTCAGGCGACCTCAGGCCGGCCGAGGGCGCGCAGCTCGTTCTTGATGGCATCGGCCGCGGCGTCGAGTGATTCGGGCGTGGCGTCGCGGTCAATCGCGGCGAAGTTGAGCTGGCCGACGTGTTCGAAGCCCACGACGTGGATGTGCGCGTGGGGCACCTCTTCGCCGGCAATGATCACGCCGACGCGACGGGGCCGGAACGCGCGCTGGATCGCCTGCCCGATGATGCGTGCGGTCTCGAACACCTTGGCGTTGAGCTCTGGCGGCATGTCGATCCAGTGATCGATCTCGGCGCGCGGCACGACGAGCGTGTGGCCAGGTGCCATGGGCTCGATCGTGAGGAACGCGGCCACGTCGGGATCGCGCCACACGAAGCGCCCTGGTAGATCACCTTCGATGATGCGTGTGAAGATCGTTCGCATGACTCACTCCCGAAGCGGTGACGGTGGCGCTGACAGTGGTGCCGGCGCTGACAGTGGTGACAGCGGCGCGAGCGGACCGGCGCCGTCGACGGCGTCGGTCACGAACGCGGAAGCCGTGTACGCGGTCGCGGCACGATAACGCTCGGCGGCGTCGAGCGCGATCTGGGGCGCGGCGGCACGCGGCGCGATCGCGACGACGCAACCGCCAAAGCCCGCGCCCGTTAGGCGCGCGCCGAGCGCACCGGCGGCAAGGAGAGCATCGACGAGCGCGTCGAGTTGCGGTAACGACACGGCGAAGTCGTCGCGTAGCGACGCGTGGCTCGCGACCATCAGCGGACCGAGCGGCGCCACGTCGCCGGCGCGCAGTGCGTCAGCGAACGCGATGACCCGGTTGTTCTCGTGCACGACGTGGCGCGCGAACCGGTCGTCGTCGACGTCGCACGGTTGCGCGTCGCGCAGCGCCCGCACGTGCAAGCGCGCGGCCGCGGCCTCGCACGCGGCCCGGCGCCGTCCGTATTCGGAGTCGGCGAGGCGGCGAGTGATGCCGCTGTGCACCACGATGACGGCGATCTCGGGTGGCAGCGTGATTGGTTCGACGGCGAGCGAACGGCAATCCACGAGCAACGCGTGGCCGGCACGCCCGTGCACACTCGCCATCTGGTCCATGACGCCACACTGCACGCCGCCCAGGTGCTCGGCCCGCTGCGCGACGAGCGCGAGTTCGGTGCCCTGCACCGGCGCGCCCGCGGCGCTCGAGTATGCGAGCGCCAGCGCCACGCCCAGTGCTGCGCTCGACGACAAGCCGCTGCCCAGCGGCACCGTCGAGTGGATGACGGCGTCGAGGGCGCCCACGGCATGGCCGCGTTCGCGCAGGGCGGCGATCGTAGTGACGACAGCGTTCGACCACGATGGTGCATCGGGTGTCGGCGTTGCCGTCGACAGGTCGACAGTGGCGGTGCCTGGGAGCGTGTCCGAGCGCACCGTGGTGATCGGACCCGTGCCTGACGTCCATGAGATCCGCACGTCGCGGTCGATGGCCATCGGCAAGCACAAGCCATCTTGGTAGTCGGTGTGGTCGCCGATGAGGTTGACCCGTCCCGGTGCGCGGGTGAGATGCGGCAGCGGCGTGACGGTCACTGTTCGCTCATGATTGCCGTGAGCTCCGACGCGAGATCGCGATGCTCGGGCCCGTCGACCTCGACAACCACGCGATGAATCGTCGCGGTACACCGAAACGGTGCGACGTACTCGGGGCCGACCGCTGGTCCGAGTTCGTACCCGCACGTCAGCCCTCCACCGGTAATGGAAAAGCGCGCGGGTGTGAACATCGGGATCTCGGCTTCGGCCACCGGCGCACCGTCGACGGAGAGCCGACCCGTCCCGGAAAAGTCAGGGCGGGCGGCGTACTCGAAACGCAACTCGTGCTCGCCGCTACCGACGACCGAGTCGGCGACGATCCGATCGCAGCTGCGGCCGACGAGGTTGTGCACGTAGCAAAGGTGGCCGTCGAGCAGGTGGAGTGAGAAGCCGCCGAGCACCGACCCGAGCGCGAGGAGCACGCCCTGCGGTGGGGTGCCCGCGGGGACCGTGACCGACGCCGTGATCGAGTGGTTGCGGTTGCGAACGTTGACGGCCACGGCCTCGGGCACGGGAGCCGTATGCGGGTAGTGCACGTAGCGCGTACGCGCCGTGAAGCGGCGGGGCCGCGGGTTCTCGAGCGCGGCGAGGGGTCGATTGTCGAGTGGTAGCACGTCGTTGCGACGGGCCTCCTCCCACCAACGCGCCACGAGTGCCTCCAGACGCGCCGGTTCGCTCGCCGCGAGGTCGTGGCATTCCGCGAAGTCGTTGCGCTTGTCGTAGAGCTCCCAACGATCGTCGTCGAACGACGCGTCGGGATCGATGCCGTCGTCGTACATTGCACCGACTGGCTTGAACGTCACGGCCTTCCAACCGTCGTGGTAGATCGCGCGGCATCCGAGCATTTCGAAGTACTGCGTGGTGTGCTGTTCGGTGCTGCGCTCGCTGCCGGCACCGAGCGCGTACGCGAAGCTCACGCCGTCGATCGGGGACTGCGACACGTCCGTGATTGCGCTGGGCGCGTTGACACCCACGAGTTCGAGCACGGTCGGCACCACATCGATGGCGTGCGTGAACTGGTGGCGGATCGAGCCCGCGGTGCCGACGCGCTCGGGCCACCGCACGATGCACGGGTCGGCCACGCCACCTTCGTGCACTTCGCGCTTCCAACGTTGGAACGGCGTGTTGCCGGCCATCGTCCAACCCCACGGGTAGTTGTTGTGCGCGGAGGGGCCGCCGAGTTCGTCGATGCGAGCGCGCAGCTCCTTGCGACCGGCCATGAGCCCGTTCCAGAGGCGGGCATCGTTGATCGAGCCCCGCATGCCGCCTTCGCTGCTCGCGCCGTTGTCGGAGACGACCACGATCAGCGTGTCGTCGAGTTCGCCGAGTTCGTCGATGAACGAGACGACGCGCCCGAGCTGCGCATCGGTGTAGGAGAGAAACGCGGCGAAGCACTCCATGAAGCGGGCGGCCACGCGCTGGTCCTCGGGATGGAGCTCGTCCCATGCTGGAACCCAGGGCGGGCGCGCGGTGAGTTCGGTGCCGGCGGGGAGGATGCCTTCGGCGAGCTGCCGCGCGAACACACGTTCTCGGTAGACGTCCCAACCGTCGTCGAACTGGCCGGCGTACTGGTCGAGCCACTCGGCGGGTGCGTGGTGTGGAGAGTGACACGCGCCGGTGGCGAGATAGAGGAACCAACGCTGGGTCGTGTCGACGGCGCGCAGATCGGCGAGGTATTCGATGGAACGATCGGCGAGGTCGCTCGAGAGGTGGTAGCCGTCGGCGACCGACGTCGGCGGCGCGACGCTGTGATTGTCGTGGTAGAGCGCGGGGACGAACTGGTGGGTCTCCCCGCCGTGAAAGCCATACCAACGCTGAAAGCCGCGAGCGAGCGGCCAGGTGTCGCGCGGCGCACCCATGTGCGTTTCGTCCTCAGGCGTGAGATGCCACTTGCCGACGGCGTACGACGCGTAGCCGTGCTCGCCGAGCATCTCGGACAGGAAGCCGTTGCGGCGCGGGATACGCCCGTAGTACCCCGGATAGCCCACAGCCAGGTCGGCGACCCGCGCCATGGCGTTGCGGTGGTGGTTGCGGCCCGTCAGCAGACACGATCGGCTCGGCGAGCACAGCGCCGTCGTATGGAAGTTCGCTAGGCGCACGCCTTCGCCGGCGAGTCGATCGATCACCGGGGTGGCGATGGGGGCGCCAAAGCAGCCGAGCTGGCCGTAGCCGACATCGTCGAGCACGACCATGAGCACGTTGGGAGCACCCTCAGGCGGTGCGGGTTCGGGAGGCCACCACGGTGTCGACTCGCGCCATGTGGGTCCGATCGTGCCCTGAAACCCATTCTCAGGAGAAATGGTCATCCTCCATGCTTAGTGGAATCACGGCGCGGTCTGCACCGTTAACATGTGTCGCTATGGGTTCAAGATTTCGAAACTCGCTCGATCTGGCGAAGTCGTCGTGGGCGCTGCTGAAGTCGGACAAGCAGCTGATCTGGCTGCCGATCATGTCGGCGGCGGCAATGCTCATCGCGCTCGCCACCTTCGCTCTGCCTGCCGCGGCGTTGAACGGTATGAGTGGCGGGTCGTTCCGTCCGCTTGCGATCGGGCTGGGCGTCATTGGCTATTTCGTGCTCGCCTACATCACCGTCTTCTTCAACGCCGCGCTCGTGCATGCGGCCGACGAGCTGATGCGCGGCGGGACGCCCACGCTCAGCACGGCCCTGCGCGGCGCGCAATCGCGGGCCACACGGATCCTGCCGTGGGCGATTCTCTCCGCCGTCGTGTCGGTGGTCATCCGCGCGCTTGAAGAGCGCGGCGGCATCTTCGGACGCATCACCGGCATGCTCGCCGGGATCGCATGGTCGCTCGTGACGTTCCTCGTACTCCCGGTGCTGGTGCTCGAGGGCATCGGTGTACGTGACGCGATCCGCCGATCCACCAATCTGTTCAAGCACACTTGGGGCGAGCAGATGATCGCCAATGCGGGCATCGGCCTGGTCGGCATGATTGCCATGGTGCCGGCCGCGATCGTCGCCTTCCTCGGTGTCGCGAGCGGAACGCTGGTGGTCGCGGTGCCGCTGATCGCGCTCGCAGTGGTCTACGCCGTCGCGGTGATGGCCATCACCTCCGCGCTGTCCGGTGTGTTCCAAACCGCGCTGTACCACTACGCCGCGAACGGGATGCCGCCTGCAGCGTTTGCCGAGTCCGACCTGCGCGGCGCCTTCCGCCCTCGCCGCAGCATCCGCTGAGCGCTCGAATCAGCGTGGCGACGCGAGCACGGTTGCGCCCGCAGCCGGCTCGCTGACGAACGCCGTCGGCGTGCGCTGCGTACGCGCGCGGTAGGTCGCCGCGCAGTGGCGGGCGATCGACTCGGCCGACATCGCCGGCGCGAGCGCCACGACACAGCCGCCGAATCCGCCGCCCGTGAGCCGCGCTCCGAACGCGCCGGCACCCAGGAGCAATTCGACGAGCATGTCGAGTTCTGGAACCGAACTCTCGAAGAGATCGCGCGACGATTCGTGGGACGCGACCATCAGCGATCCCGCGACGCTCGCGTCACGGCGGCGCAACGCCGCCGCGAACGCCCAGACGCGATCGATCTCGTCGACCACGTGGCGAGCGCGGGGCAGGTGCGTCACCTGCGCAGCGGTCGCGTCACGCAGTACACGAACACCGATCGCGTTCGCCTCGGTGAACGACTCGGCCCGCCTCGCGGCCCAGGGGCTGGCCTCGAGTGTGCGCGAGACGCCGGAGTCGATGATGACCACCTTCACATCGTCTGGGATCGGTATCGGCTCGATCGACAGGTCGCGACAGTCGAGCAGCACCGCGCTGCCCCGCTCGCCGGCGACGGACGCAACCTGGTCCTGTATGCCGCACGGCACACCGGTGGCGAGCAGTTCGGCCGCCTGGCACATGCGTGCGATGTCGAGCGGATCGGCGGTCCATGCGGCGACACGCGCGAGCGCGAGCGCGCACGCCACCGTGAACGCAGCGCTCGACGAGAGCCCGCAGCCGATCGGGAGATCCGACGTACACCACGCCTCCATGCCGACGGGCGGTCGGCCGCGCCGCGCGAGTTCAGCGGCCACGCCCGCGACGAGGCGACCCCAACGCGGCTCGACGCGCGTCGGCTCGTCGGTGCCATGCGACGAAATCGACACCGCGCCGTCGAAGTCGTCGGAGTGCACCACGATGCGATCGTCGTCGCGGCGTCGGAACGTGCACCTCACGCCCAGGTCGATGGCCATCGCCACGACCGGACCTTCGTGATAGTCGACGTGCCCGCCAATGAGATTCACGCGACCCGGCGCGTACGCGACCAGCGGCGCGAGTTCAGCCTTCGATGCGCTCATACCGCCCGCAGCGCCGCGGCCGCGTCCTCGGGCACGACCGGGTTCGACAGCGTGCCGCCGCCGAGTTCGCCGCTTGCCACGAAACGGGCGACGCCCGGCGCGCGTTGCGGCGGCGCGGTGTGCGCGTGCAGGTGCGCCACGCCGTCGTCATGCCTTGCGGCTTGGTGGAACCACAGCAGATACGGGAACGCAGCACCAGCGTTCGGCGCGTCGGGCCAGAGCCGCGCGTATCGGCCGAGCACATCGTGCAACGCCGCGGCGAGCCCGTCGCGTGCCGCGGGCGGTACATCGCCAAAGCTGCCGATGTGGTCGCGCGCAACGATGCGCAGCTCGTACGAATACGCCGCCGCGTACGGCACGTACGCGACCCACGTGTCGGACTCGTAGACGACGCGCTCGCCGTCGCGGAGCTCGGCCGCCACGTCGGCGCACAGGGTGCACGTTCCCGCGGCGCGCGCCACGTCGGTTTCTCGCCGCGGGATCGGCGGCTCGAACCCGAACCCGTAGATCTGACCGTGAGGATGGCTGATCGTGGCGCCCACCTCGGCACCGCGATTCTCGAATACGAGCACGTACTCGACGTCGTCGAGCGCGTACAGCGCGTTGGTGCGGTCAGCCCACAGGTCGATGATCTTGCGCACGTGGCTCGTGGGGAGCGTCGCCAAGGTGGCGTCGTGGTCGGGGGAGAACAGCACGACCTCCGCGGTGCCGACGGCGGCCAATGTTCGGGTGCCGTGCGACTCGGATGCGGCGAGATCGATCGCGTCGCCATGGTCGTACGGGGGCCAACGGTTCGTGAACCAGCGCACGTCATAGGGCTCGGGCGCTTCGAGCCCACCGACGCAGAACGGGCAGCCGGTGTCGGGCAGGTTGGGGCGCGATTGGCGATGCCCGACGATGTTGACCCATTCGCGGGTGAGCGCATCGAAACGAAGCTCGCCGGCCATCGCCCCATCCTGCCGTATCGTGCGCGCGTGCCCACCATTCGCCGCATGACGTTCGATGACGTCGCCGCCATCGGCGCCGTGCAGGCACGAGCGTTCTTTGACGACCCATTGCAGATGTGGGCGATCCCGGACGCGGCCCTGCGACTCGAATTGCTGGAACGGATGTTCACGCTGCTCGCACGCGTCGTCAACGTGCCGAGCGGCGAGGCCTACACCGACACCTCGTTGTCAGCCGCGGCGTTTTGGGTGGCGCCCGGTCGCTACGGCGAACCGCTCGCGCGCGAGGCGCGCGCCGAATTGGCGACGCTCGAACAGCAAGTGAGTGCCGAGATCCTCCTGCGGCTGACGTTGGCCAACGACGCCATGCATGGCGCGCACCCACACGACGCGCATTGGTACCTCCAAGGCATCGGCACCGACCCGTCGGCCCGCGGGCGCGGACTCGCCAGCGCGCTCATCGAGATCGTGACGGCGCGCGCCGACGCGGCCGAAGTGCCGTGCTACCTCGAAAGCACCAAGGCGGAGAACGTCGGGTTGTACGAGCGCCACGGCTTTGTCGTCACGGGCACCATCTCGGTACCCGAGGGCGGACCAACCCTCTGGCCCATGTGGCGCATACCCAATCCGTTGCCCAGGGGAGTGGGGCCGCGAACTGGCGGGTGACGAGCAGCGGCATTGCGCACCCCACGCGGGCCGAGTTATCGCAACAACACACCCTGAGTCGCCGATGCGGCCAACCGATGCGTCGTTTGACCCCCCTATATGGCGGTCAAACGACGCATCGGGGGATTGGTGGTTAGGCGGCGAGGATGGCGGGCATCACGTCGGCTGCGAAGCGTTCGAGACCGTCGCGATCGAACGGAGCGCGCATCGCGAGGATGAGCGTTTTCGCTCCGGCGGTGCAGAACGCGGCGGCGTGATCCACCATCTGCTGCACGCTCCCGGTAAACACGCTCGGGCGCACCTGCTCGCTCATCGGGCCGAACTGGCGCACGAGTTCCTCGTCGGTGAAGGCCATGCCGATGTTCACGGTCTTGGTGATGTCGGCTGGGTCGCGTCCGACACGTTCGCAGTGCGCGTCGAGCACGTTGGCCTTGTGCGCCCAAAGGTCGGGCGCGATGAACGGCACGTTCCACCCGTCGGCGTACTGCGCGGCGATCCGCAACGTGACCTTCTCGCCGCCGCCGCCGATCCAGATCGGCAGCCGAGCCTGCACGGGCTTGGGCTCACACTGCGCTGCGCGCATCGTGAAGTATTGGCCGTCGAAGTCGGTGACGTCCTGGGTGAGCAGGCCGCGCACGCATTGGATCGATTCTTCGAGCTTGGCCAGGCGCTCGCCGCGCGAGCCGTAGGCGATGCCGTACACGTCGTATTCGTTGCGCAGCCAACCGGCACCGAGACCGAGTGTGATGCGTCCGGCCGAGAGCTGATCGAGCGTGGCCATGGTGTTTGCAAGTACGGCAGGGTGGCGGTAGCCCACTGAATACACGAGCGATCCGCACCGCACGCGACTCGTGGTGGCTGCGAGCGCGGCGTGCGATGCAACGGCTTCCAGGGAGTGCGGATTGCCCGACGCGTCGGCGGCGTAGAAGTGATCCCAGATCGAGATCCAGTCGAAGCCGAGTTCCTCGATGCGCCGCCACAGGACTTGGAGCTCCGTAATCGACGTGTTCTGCAATCCCGTGTGCACTCCGAACTGCACGTGCACTACGAGAGCCCCTCGGGGCGCGAGCCGGAGGCGGGCGGGGGTGGAGATGCTTTCCCCAGGTGCGGGAAGACGCGCTCGGCCACCACATCGAGATGCTCGAGGTCGTCGACGTCGAGGAACTGGAGGTACACGCGTTGCGCGCCGGCCGCGGCGAACGCTCGGATTCGCTCGGCCACTTCTTCGGGTGAGCCCGCCGCGCCATTCGTCCGCAGCTCTGCGGCGTCGCGACCGATGCGAGCCGCGCGCCGTTCGACATCGGCCTCGTTGTCGCCGCAGCACACCACCAGCGCCACCGACCAGACGAGCGACGCGGGATCACGCCCGATGTCTTCGCAGGCGGTGCGAACGAACCCGTTGGCAGTGGCGTAGTAGTCGAGGGGCGGGAACGGCAGGTTGAACTCGTGCGCGTATTTCGCCGCGAGGCGTGGTGTCTTTTTCGTGCCGTAACCACCGATCACGATCGGGATTGGCTGTTGCACCGGTTTCGGCAGTGCGGGGGAGTCGGTGAGCTCGTAGTGACGGCCCGAGAACGCGAACCGTTCGCCGGGCGGCGTTGCCCACATACCGGTGACGATCGCAAGTTGCTCGTCGAGTCGGGCGAAGCGCTCACCGAGACCAGGAAACGGAATGCCGTACGCGCTGTGCTCGGTGTCGTACCAGCCCGCACCGAGTCCGAGTTCGACTCGTCCGTCGCTCATGGCGTCAACCTGCGCCACTTGCATCGCGAGCATGCCGGGCAGGCGAAACGTGGCCGAGGTGACGAGCGTGCCGAGACGGATCGTCGAGGTCTCTCGTGCGATTGCGCCGAGCGTGAGCCATGCGTCGGTCGGGCCGGGGAGGCCATCGCCGTCGCCCATCACCAAGAAGTGGTCGGATCGGAAGAACGCGCTGTACCCGAGCGCCTCGCCCCGGCGGGCCATGGCCGCCAATTGCGCGTAGGTCGCGCCCTGCTGTGGCTCGGTGAAAATCCGGATATCCATAGTGGGGAAGTTAGGTGAGCCGGTCGGGGCTTGCTGCTTCGGGAACCGAAGCGGAGGGCCGTATCCTCGTGGGATGCTGCATGTCGAACACTGGCCTGAGGTCGTTGATCCCGTGCTCGTGTATTCGTTCACTGGTTGGGTCGACGCCGGGCTGGCCGGCATGGGCACGCTCGAATTAGTGATCGAGCAGCTCGAGGGCGGCGGTGGCGGACGGTTCGGCTCGATCGATCTCACCGACCTGCTCGACCTCCAGCAGACGCGGCCGACGGTGCGCCTCGTCGAGGGCGACCTGCGGCGCATCGAGTGGCCGGAGGTCGAACTCTGGTCGGGCCCGCTTGGCCGCGACGTGATCTGCATACGCGGCCCCGAGCCGTCGATCCGCTGGCCTGCGTTCGCGCAGTGGATCGTCGACATCGCGCGGCACCTCAAGGTGCGCGAGGCGTTTGCGCTGGGCGGCATGCCGGCGGTCGTGACCCATCGTCGACCAGTTCCCGTACTGGCGTCGGCGACGCGGCGCTCCGTCGCCCAAGAAGTCGGGCCGTTACGTGACGACTATCTCGGCGCGACGGGGCTGAACACCATCGTGCAGCACGCCCTCGGCGACGCCGGGCTGCGTTCGGTCGCGCTGTGGGCGCAGGTGCCGCAATACGTGTCGGGCTCACCGTCGCCGCCGGCAGTGCGCAGCTTGGCTGCTCGCCTGCGCGATCTGGCGCGCATCGACATCGATCTCGACGTGCTCGACGCCCGTTCAGCGGCCTATCGCGACAAGGTCGAAGAGGGACTCGCTGAGCGTCCCGACGTGCTCGCGATCGTCGACCAGATCGACCAGCAACTCGACCAGCGCATTCCCAGCGCCGACGAGCTCGCGAGCGAGATCGAGCAATTCCTACGCGGCCGCCCCGAGGACTGACGCAAGGACGTGTCCCAACACTTCGACCCCAACTTTTGGTTTTCCTCTGCACTGGGCGGCGTGTAGCGCCGTCGGGTGCAATCAAACCGCGTTGTGCTGACGGAAGCTCGCAGCGGCGATCGACCAACCTTGTTCCGGTGCGACCGGCTCAGGCGATCGCTCGCAGCGCCGGACGAAGTAGGCGCAAAAGACAGGCGATCAGACAGTTTCTTTGTCGGATTGGCGCTGTTGGGGGAGCCAGAACACCACTGAAGGTGTGCCCGAACCGCGGGCACGATCGGCGGTGCCGCCGAGGCTGCGGGCGACGCGGCGCAGTTCCTCGAGCGCTGCAGCCGATACCTCGAGGCGGTCGAAGCTCATCAGCAACTCGCCCCGCGAGCGGGCGAGCACGAGTCGCATGTCTCCGCCCGGGAACTCGGCCGCGGCTTGCATCACGGCAACAAGCAGCTCGTGGAAGCGGATCGGGCTCGTGGTGATCGCCACGCGCTCGGCGCCCCGCACGACCATATTGCGGTCGCCCAGGACACTCGCGCACTCGGCGACCGCGCCCTCGATGGCCGTGCGCACCAGGATCGTTTCCTGCGGCTCGCGGCTTTCGATGACGCCGCTGGTCGTGCCGTCGGCGACCATTTCCTCGACGACCTGCTGGAGGCCGTGCGCCAGCGAGCGGGCGCGCACCAGCAAATGGGGGTCGAGCAGGGGCGCTTCGGGGCCGATCTGGGACAGGGCAAGGCGCTGCAAGGTCCGCACGGCCTCAGCCAAGGGCTGTTGCAGGCCACGCTCCACCTCATCGCGGAGCTGGCGGGCTGCTACTGCTTGGTCGGTCTCGATCTGGGTGATGGCCATACGTCGTCCCTCGGGGTCGTTACTGAGCATCGGACCCCTGCCGACCACCCTTGAGTTACGTCGGACCCAAGTGAGACGCCTGTCTCTGGCGACGGCTCCGCCTGTCTCTGGCGACGGCTCCGCCTGTCTCTGGCGACGGCTCCGCCTGTCTCTGGCGACGGCTCCGCCTGTCTCTGGCGACGGCTCCGCCTGTCTCTGGCGACG
>JBBREP010000032.1:0-32131 GCA_038202885.1 Acidimicrobiia bacterium
AGCCGACGGTGGAGCGGTGCCCGTCAGCACAACAATCACCACGAGCGTCGAACGACTCGACGCGGCGCGATACCTCGGCTTGTAGGCGGCCCACCAGGCCCGTCAGTGCGATCAGGTCGTCGCCCAGGAACCGGCCATCGATGTCTTCACCGCCGAGCGTGCCGATCGCCTCGGCGAGCATGTCGACCCCATCACCGCCCATGGACACAGATTATCAGAACAGGTGTTCGCTCACAACCCCTCTTTCCCAATTCTTTACCGTTGTAGACGGTGAGAGACAATACAGCGGTTCGGAAACTAGGCCCGACGAACAAATCTCGCATAGTCCAGCGCGGCGCGGGGTACTGGTTGTCAGCGCGGCGCGGTCGGTAGGGCCTCCGATGGATATGCGACGAGAGGCTGACAGCGACATGGGTGCACCGGTGCTGGCGTCGGGACCGCGCGAAGGTGGTCGGATGACCCAACGATCAACTCGTCGACCTGGTCGCGCCACGGCCCGACTTGCATGGTCGAGCGCGGCATTCGCCCTCGCGCTCACGAGCGCGCTTCTCGTTCCAATGCCTCGGGCCGGATCGACGGTGGCGCCCCCTGCGAAGGCCGGCGCGGTCGCGGATCCCATACCGAGTGGCGCCGCGGCAACGCCGGCTCGAGCGTCGAGCGGGGGCTACCGCCTCGCCGGCGCCGACGGTGGCGTCTACGCGTTCGGTGCATCGTGGGCCGGTTCGTGGGCCGGCGCGCCTTTGGTCAAACCGGTCGTGGGCATCGCGTCGACGCCTCGCTTTGGCTACTGGCTTGTTGCCTCCGACGGCGGCGTCGCGAGTTTTGGTGATGCGCATTTTCATGGGTCGACGGGTGGGTTGCGTTTGAACAAGCCGATCGTGGGGATGGCGTCGACGCCGTCGGGTGGGGGTTATTGGTTGGTGGCGTCTGATGGTGGGGTGTTCAGTTTTGGTGATGCGCATTTTCATGGGTCGACGGGTGGGTTGCGTTTGAACAAGCCGATCGTGGGGATGGCGTCGACGCCGTCGGGTGGGGGTTATTGGTTGGTGGCATCCGATGGTGGGCTGTTCAGCTTCGGCGACGCCGGTTTCCGCGGTTCGACCGGGTCCCATGTGTTGCCGGCTCCGATCGTAGGGATGGCTGTCGGCGCGTCGAACACGCTCGACCCCTATCAGCCGCGCTCGTTGGGATATGACATCTCATGGCCGCAGTGTGGCGGTCCGTATCCTCCCAAGCCCCACGACGTCACGATTGTGGGTGTGAACGACGGCCGGATGTTCACCCATAATCCGTGCCTCGCAAGCGAGGCGGCATGGGCGGGCCTGTCGCTCACGCTCTACGTGAATGCCGGCGGTCTCCCCAACGATGCGACGAGCGGTGTGCATGGGCCCGCGTACGAATGTGCTGTCAGCGACCTGCGGTGCCGTTCCTACAACTGGGGTCGCGCCTCGGCCGACTTCGACGTGCAGGGGGCCCAAGCCGCAGGGGCGCACGCGTCGATGTGGTGGCTCGACGTCGAGTTCGCCAGTTCCTGGCGCACCGACGACCTCACCGCGAACGCACGCGCGGTCCAAGGTCTGCTCGATGGCCTGCGCGCACACGGCCTGCTGGTAGGGATCTATTCGACGTCGTACCAGTTCGGTTTCATTACCGGTTCTGGATACTCGCCCGGTGTGCCGCTGTGGATCCCAGGTGCTCGTTCACAAAGCGAGGCGCCAGGGTTCTGCTCGTCGTCGCACACCTTCGGTGGCGGTGTCGCCTGGCTGACGCAGTGGACGATGACGTACGACCACGACTACGCCTGCCCTGTGTGACCGACGCCACGCCCTAGCGACTCGGAACAAGGGCTCTGCGTATTGCCCGAATTCAAAGCCGCACGTACAGTTGTTGGCCCGCGGGCGGCGCGGGACGACTGGGTGTTTGGCTGATGCGGAGCGGCAAATTGCGCGGAATGGCGCGGGCGACGGTGGTCCTCGCCGCGCTCTGGGCGACCGCGGGCTGCGGCGTCGTTGCCCGGCTCCCATACGCGTCGCCGCGCGCGCCTTCCGGCAACGCAGTGGTGCCGCCGCGTGTCTGCACGATCGACTGCGATTGGCTCGGCTACCTCGCGAACGCGTCGCACACATCGTCGTCGCACAACGACGCCATCCGTTTGACCGACGTGGCGCATCTCGCGTCGCACTGGCATTTCTTCCCGCGCGCTGGGAAGTCACCGGTGCTCTACGCCACGCCCGCGACATGGCACAACACCGTGTTCGTCGCCGGTGACAACGGTGTGCTGGCCGCACTCGATATGACGACCGGGGCGCAGTTGTGGGCCCACGATTTCGGATTTGTGGCCAAGAAGACGTGTTCGACAGGGCAGGGCATCGTGGCCTCGCCCGCGGTACGTGACGACGGCACCGGCAACCCGCTGGTGTATGTGAACTCGCCCGACGGCTACCTCTACGAGATCAAGGGCACCACTGGCGCGACGGTGTGGCGCTCGCTCGTACAGGTGCAGTCGCCGACGAAGAATGATTCCTATGCCTGGTCGAGCCCGGCGGTCTACGGCGGGCGCGTCTACGTCGGCATTTCATCGCAGTGCGACACGCCGTTCGTGCGCGGTGCCGTCAAGTCGTACGACGCCGTCACCGGCGTGCCGATCGCGACGTTCTGGACGTTGCCGTCTGGTTTCATCGGCGCGGGCGTATGGACGAGCCCGGCGGCCGACGCGACGGGCGTGTATCTCACGACCGGTTCAACGACGGGCGCGATCCAAAAGGCGCACCCGCCAACCGTCACGAACGCGTTCGACCAGTACTCGGTGCTCCGGCTCGATAACGCGACCTTGAAGCCGCTCGGCAAGTGGCCTGCGCCGGTCGCGAACTTCGGTGATCCCGACTTCGGCTCGAGCCCGGTCTTGTTCCGGGCCACGATCAAGCACGTCGTGGTGCCGATGGTGGGCGCGTGCAACAAGGACGGCTACTTCTACGCCTTGCGCAGTGACACGATGCAGCTCGTGTGGAAGCGGCTCGTCGGCACGAAAGACAGCGAGGGCACCGTCGGCTGCTTCTCCGGCGGGGTGTGGGACGGCGTGCACCTTTTCGTCGCCGGAAACAAAACGACGATTGCGGGACGCAGCGTTCCTGGTTCGGTGCGCAAGCTCGATCCGGCAACGGGGCTCATCCGCTGGGAGACCGCGCTCACCGCGAACCCCCTTGGAGCGGGCAGCATCAACGGCAACAACGTGCTCGCATACGGCGGCACCGACTGGGCCAACGGACCGGGCAATGGCGTCTTCCTCATCGATGCCAAACGCGGCAAGATCGTGAGGACCTTGCCCGAGGCCGGCAACTTCCCCGAGTTCGCCCAGCCGATCTGGGCCGGAAATCACCTGTTCACGACCAAGACGGACGAACTCGTGGAGTGGTCGCGCTGATCGATGCCCGCGCAGGGTGCGCGGTGCTCAGCCCAACGCGAGCCCGCGGCGCGTGTACCACGGCGTCGCCGCGCCGGGTTCTTGGCCGGTGCATTGGAAGTCGGCGAGCGCCGCCCAGCGCACCCGCCGAGCCGTGGCCGCGTGCGTGCATCCCGATCCCGTCGCCCCGGTCGACGGCGCCTGCCAGAGGGCGATGAAGACCGGTACTCGAATGTGCGTCGGGTCGGTCGGCCAACCGGCCCGGTGGAAATTGTCGTGTGACGTGGACACGTCGAGCGCCGTCGCGTCGCGCTGCGCGAGGTCGTCTTCGATGGCGAGCGCATACTGGCAGCCGTCGAGCGCCGTCTGCGCCGATGCTGTGGGGTCACACCGTGCGTAGGTGGGGGGCGACGGCGCGTAGTAGAAGCCGTTCGCGTGCACGTCGATGTCGGCCACGTCGAAGGTGAGCTCGTGCGGCATGATCCGGTCGTGGTCGGGGTCGTGGTCGTTCGGATCGTTCGCGAATGTGCGCGTGCCTTCCTGGATCTCGATTCCAACGAGGTTGCCGCGTAGCAGGTTGTGGCTGAGCGCCACCTGCGAAGCTTCATAGACGATGAAGCCGCTGCGACCATTGCCGACCGCGGTGTTGCCGGTGACGGTGGCGCGCGACGAGACCTCGTACTTGAACCCGTCCCATGTGTTCGCGTCGAACACGTTGTCGGCGACCGTCGCGTCGTACGCCGAACGGTCGAACCACAGTCCGATCCCGATATTGGCGGTGAAATCGTTGTCGACCACGGCGGCGCGGTGCAGGGACAACAGCTTGGCCCCACCTGCTTCGCCTCCCGGGTAGAAGCCCTTGGTGTTGTTGCGATAAAAGAGTGAGTGTTGGATGATGATGCCGTCGGACTCGACGGCGTTGAGGCCGAGTTCGCCGTTGTGATCGAACGTCGAACGGTCGATGAGCACACCTTCTCCGGCCACCGGAGTTTGTCCAACCGGTACGTCGCCTTGCGTCTTCACGCCGCGGACCGCGTTGAACGAGAACCAGTCACGTCGCAATACGACGCTCGTCGCGTCGGCGACGTAGACCGCGGCGTTCGCCTTGGAGGCCGCCGCGTGCGTGTTGTGGTCGTTGCCGGCGTAGTGGCGCACGCCAACGCCTTGGAGCATCGAGCCGACAGCCGGGCGGTTGAACAGCAGCGCGGTCTCCAGGTCGGTCACCTCCGTCGTCGAGCCCGGGTTGAAGTTGATGTAGAGGCGATGCGCGGTGGGGTCGACGTAGAAGACTTTGCGCGTGGCGTCGCGCAGATCGGCACTCCGCAGGGTCTGGCTGATCGATGCATTGCCCTGGAAGACCTGATCGCCGCGATACGACACCGACAATTGGGCGCACGCTCGCGCGCCGAGCGTTGTCTTGCAGAAGTCCTTGGAGTACGCGTGGAACCAGCGGCGAGTCGTCGACCCCGCGGGCAGTTCGCTGTTCCAGTAGCGATACGGGATCGCACCGTCGAGCCACACCAGCGGCGCGGTGTCGGTGACGGAGGGCACGTGCTGGGCGCGGATGGTCACGTTCGGAACCGACACCTGGAGGTCGCCCACGCGGTACACGCCGTCGGCGAGGAGCACGACATCGTTCGCCTGCACCAGATTGGTCAACACGTACTTCAGGTTCTGCGTCCCGACGCCGGTCGGCGAGACGAGGTAGGTGCACGGTCCGCACGCGCGCGGTGACACTGCGGCGTGAACGCGAGGAGGTGACGCGGGAACCGCGGCGGCCGAAACTGGCGCCGCACACGGAGCGCCGGCAACCGCGGCGGCAGTCGACACCATCGCCGCCACGGCCGTCCGGATACGGATCAACTGGTACTCATTCGTAGAGCTTGACGATGGTGCGCCCGACGGTCTCGCGGTTCGCCATCGCCTCGATTGCCGCAGGGATTTCGTCGAACTCGACGACACGACCTATCACTGGCCTCACCTTCTGTGCGAGCACGAGTGCAATGATGGCATCGTTGATCTCGGCGCCCCGTTGCGCCGGTACGAAACTCCATCCCATCGCGCGCTTCAGCATGTCGGACATCGCCTCATCGGCATAGGCGAGGAGTACGCCGCAGAGCTTCATGTTGCCGAGGGCAACGCGTCGCGGCACGATCGTCTTGTCGTCGGCAACCGTCTTGTCCGACGCGAATCCCATCATGAGGTAGCGGCCGTTGTAGGCGAGACAACCCATCGAGCGTTCCATGACTGCGTCGCCGACGTTGTCGAACACGACGTCGACGCCACGACCGCCCGTCTCGTCGAGCACGACCTGGGCGAAGTCGATCGCGTTGTAGTTGATCGCGACGTCGGCACCGAGTTCGCGGCACAACGCCACTTTCTCGTCGGTGCCGGCCGTCGCGAACACGCGTGCTCCCGCATGGACCGCGAGTTGGATCGCGGCCGAACCTGAGCCGCCCGCGGCCGCGTGGATGAGCACACTCTCGCCAGCGCGCAGATCAGCACGGTCGAACATGCCGAGCCACGCGAGGTGGAACGGGAAGTAGAGCGCGGCCGCATCGGGCAGCGGGATCGACTCGGGCATGTCGAACGCCGATGTGGTCGGGCACACTGCGTATTCGGCGAAGCCGCCGTTCGCGCCCTTGGGCATCGCGACCACGCGCTTGTCCTGCCAGTGTTCAGCGCCCGCACCACATGCCGCGACGAGGCCCATCACTTCCATCCCAGGGCTGTACGGCAGCTCGGGGCGCACCATCATGTTGCCGCCCGTGATGCGCTCGAGGTCGTTCAGGTTGAGCGGGATCGCTTGCACGCGAACGAGCAGCTCGCCAGCGTCCGGTACAGGAATCGGCACCTCATCGAGTTGGAGCGCGTCGCGCGGCGCACCATACGCGTGGGTGCGCCACGCCCGCATCGTCGCCGCGTCGCTCGTCATGTGTGTCGGAGGAAACCGGCCGGTTCTCCTGCCTCAGCCGGCCGCTTGTACCCCTCCGCCGGGAGCGACGATCGACTTGAGCTCGAGGTAGTGCTCGAGGCCTTCCTTGCCGAACTCGCGCCCGATCCCGCTGGCCTTGAATCCGCCGAAGGGCGCCACGAAATCCATCGTGTACTGGTTGATACCGTACGTACCGGTGCGGACGCGGCGCGCAATGTCGAAGCCGGCCTCCACATCAGCAGTCCACACCGAACCCGCGAGTCCGTAGTCGCTGTCGTTGGCGATGCGCACTGCATCGTTGACATCGTCGAACGGGATCACGGCCACGACGGGTCCGAAGATCTCCTCGCGGGCGATACGCATGTCGTTGGTGACGTCGGCGAACACAGTGGGCTGCACGTACCAGCCGTGGTCGATGCCATCGGGCATGCCGCTGCCACCGACGACGACCTTGGCGCCCTCTTCCTGGCCGAGCGCGATGTACTTCTGGACGCGCTCTTGCTGGCGCTGCGCGACGAGAGGTCCGATCTCGGTCGTGGCCTCCATCGGGTCGCCCACCACGAGCGAGCTTGTGAGCTCACCAAGTGCGTCGACGACAGTCGCGTAGTTCTTGCGGCTGGCGAGGATACGGGTCTGGGCGACGCAGGCCTGCCCGTTGTTCATGAAGGACGCGAACTTGAGTCCCTCCATCGTGGCTTGGATGTCGGCGTCGTCGAGGATGATCGCCGCCGACTTACCACCGAGTTCGAGGCTGACGCGCTTGAGCTGTTCGCCGCAGATCGCGCCGATACGGCGACCAGCGGCGGTCGAGCCGGTGAACGCCACCTTGTCGATCCCCGCGTGCGAGACAAGGTGCTCGCCGACCTCGCGGCCCGCAGGAAGTACCGAGACGACGCCCTTCGGGATGCCTGCTTCGGCGAGGAGCTCGGCCATGAACATGGCGTCGAGGGGGGTTTCGGGCGCAGGCTTGAGCACGATCGTGCAGCCGGCAAGGAGCGCGGGTGCGAGTTTGGACATCGTGACGAACTGGGGCACGTTCCACGGCACGATCGCCGCGACGACACCAACGGGTTCGGAGCGCACGATGACGTCGCCACCGAGGACGCCGGCGCGGTGCTCTTCCCACGCGTGTTCCTCGGCGACGGTGATGAACGAGTTCAGCATCATCCACGGAGCAGGCGACTGTGCGAGTTGGGAGAACGAGATCGGCGACCCCATCTCGACGGTGATGATCTCGGCCATGTCCATCATGCGCGCGGCGTAGACGTCGCAGAACTGGCGGACTGCAGCGATGCGTTCGGCAGGCGTGGCACGCGGCCACTCACCGTCGTCGAACGCGGCGCGCGCCGATGCGACCGCCCGATCGACGTCGGCAATGGTCGCCTCGGGAACCGAACCGACGACCTGCTCAGTGTGAGGTGAGATCACCTCGATGGTCGAGTTACCACTCGATGCCACCCACTCGCCACCGATGAAGAGCTTGTCGTACTCGTGCATGTTGGTCCTCCGCCGCGCCGTTGCGCGATTGCGCCGTATTCAACTCCTGACTGTACATGCGCTCGGTGTCGGGGGCTTGGCGTGGGGCGCTGTGGGAGGCTGTGATCGTGGTGCGCGCCGTCGACGACCTACCGCTTGCTGAATCGGTGTGTCTGGCCCTGATCTGCGAGCGGTCGCAGCACGGGTGGGCGCTTGTGCGCGAGCTCGCGCCCGGGGGTGACATCGGGCGCGTCTGGACCTTGAGCCGTCCGCTCACCTACCGAGCGGTCGAAGGTCTGCTGGAGCGCGGGCTGATCGCTCGGAACGGCGAAGTGTCGGGCACCGGCCCCAAACGCCAGATGTTGACGGTGACGGCCAAGGGCCGCCGCCGAGTCGAGGTCTGGTTGTCAACGCCGGTCGAGCACCTGCGCGACGTACGCACGGAATTGCTGCTGAAGCTCGTGCTGGGTGCCCGCGTCGAACGGGACACGCGGCCATTGTTGCGGGCGCAGCGCGAACTTTTCGAGGCGCTGTTCGCGGCCCGGCGCGCGGCACGCGACCGTGCTGGTGCCGACGACGTCGATCGCTGGCGCTACGAGTCTTCGGTTGCTGTGCGACGGTTTCTTGACGCCGCGCTTCGTGCGAGTGGGTCGGGGCGGCGGTAGTCCGTTTTCGCCTAGTGCGTCACGCGTGGTTAGTCTCGCGGCGACGAGTCGCCGCGGGAAGGGTCGTACCGTGCGTAAATACCAGACGCTCTCGGTCGTCGTCGCGTCGTTTATGGTCGTCGCGGCCGCGTGCGGCTCCGACACGGCGGCGTCGCCCACCACATCGGTCGCGTCCGTCAACGGCGCGACTTCAACCACGACATCCGCGCCGCGCGGGGGTATCACGGTGCTTGCCGCGTCGTCGTTGACGAAGAGTTTCACGGCGCTCGGCTCGCAGTTCGAGGCGGCCTACCCCGGCACCAGCGTCACGTTCAGCTTCGGGTCGTCGTCGGACCTCGAAACCCAGATCGAACAGGGCGCACCCGCCGACGTATTCGCGTCGGCCGACCAGCAGAACATGGACAAGCTCGTTGCCGCGCACGACAACGCGACCGCGCCGGCGAACTTCGCCAAGAACAAACTCGAGATCGCGCTCGAAAAGGGCAACCCGAAGCATGTCGCCACATTGCGGGACCTCACTGCGAGCGGGCTCGTGGTGGTGCTGTGTGACTCGTCGGTACCGTGCGGCAAGTTCGCCGATCAGGTGCTCGCCAATGCCAAGGTGAAGGTCACGGCGAAATCGCGCGAGGCGAACGTGAAGGCGACGCTCACAAAGGTCGAGCTGGGTGAGGCCGATGCGGCCATCGTGTACGTCAGCGACGTGGCATCGTCTGGCAAAGTGGAGGGCGTGGCGATCCCCGACGACGTCAATGTCGTGACGACGTTGCCGATGGCCACACTCACATCGTCGAAGAACTCGTCAGTTGCACAGGCCTGGGTTGCGTTCGTACTCGCGCACGAGAGCGATCTTGTGACCACCTACGGATTCCTGGCACCGTGACTGGCCCACGGCGACGGCAGGGGAGCGGCAACGCGCCGCCCCTCGTCGCCATCGTCGTCGGGATCGTCGGGTTGTGTGCGTTCTTCGTCCTCCCGTTGGCCGGGCTGCTGTGGCGTGCGCCGTGGAGTGACGTCGGTACGGTGCTCGGTGACGCCCAAGCTCGCGACGCGCTGCGGCTGTCGCTCGTGTGTTCGCTGTCGGCGACGGCGTTGTCGGTGCTGTTTGGTCTGCCCATTGCCTGGCTGATCGCGCGCGTGCAGTTCTGGGGCCGGGGTGTCGTTCGGGCACTCGCGCTGTTGCCGCTCGTGCTGCCGCCCGTTGTTGGAGGCATTGCGCTGTTTTTTGCCTTCGGTCGGCGCGGCCTCATCGGCCAGTGGCTCGACCGGTGGTTCGACATTCAGCTGCCGTTCACGATCTGGGCCGCGATCATCGCTGAGACGTTCGTGGCGATGCCGTTCTTTGTGATCACCGTCGAAGGGGCATTGCGCGGCCTCGACACGCGTTATGAGGACGCGGCCGCCACGTACGGCGCCAAGCGCTGGACGGTGATGCGCCGAGTGACGTTGCCGATGATCGGTCCGTCGATCCTGGCCGGCATGGCGCTCACGTGGGCGCGCGCGCTCGGCGAGTTCGGCGCCACGATCACCTTCGCCGGCAACTTTCCCGGTAAGACCCAGACGCTGCCGCTCGCGATCTACCTCGCGTTCGAGAACAACGAGCCGGCCGGGATCGTGCTCAGCCTTGTATTGCTCGTCATCTCGATCGGGGTGCTCGCGGCCGTCGGCAGCCGAGTCCTCGGCGCGCGTGCGAGAACGCCGGCACTTGCACAATGAACAGCCGCGGCCTCAACGCCAACGTGCAGCTTCGGCGCGGCCGCTTGTCGCTCGACGTGACCCTCGACGTGGCGCCCGGCGAACTCGTCGTACTCGTCGGCCCGAACGGCGCCGGAAAGTCGACCTTGCTCCGCGCCATTGCCGGGCTCATCCCGATCAGTGCCGGACGCGTCGAGCTCGACGGTGACGTGCTCGACGATCCCGCCGCCGGGCGCTTCGTCGACGGCTGCAGGCGATCGATTGGCGTGGTATTCCAAGACCTCCTGCTGTTCGACCACATGACGGTCTTGGAGAATGTTGCGTTCGGGCTTCGTAGCCGCGGCGCGGCCCGCCGCGACGCGCGACGCGCGGCCGCGCAATGGTTGGTGCGGCTCGGCATCGGCGAACTTGGCGACCTGCGGCCGCCGCAGCTGTCCGGCGGTCAAGCTCAACGCGTTGCGCTCGGCCGGGCGCTCGCATTCGCGCCGAAGCTGTTGCTCTTCGACGAGCCGTTCGCTGCGCTCGACGCGACCACGCGGGGCGAGGTGCGGCGCGACTTGCGCGCGCACCTGGCGACGCTCGCTGCGCCGAAAATCGTCGTCAGCCACGACCCCATCGAAGCCATCACCTTGGCCGACCGCATCGTCGTGCTCGAAGGCGGCAGCGTCACCCAGCAGGGGACGCCCGACGACATCCGCTCGCGGCCGCGTTCGCGCTACGTCGCTGACCTCGTCGGCATCAACCTGCTGCGCGGGACACTGCACGACGGCGCCATCGCACTCGACTCGGGGCACCAGATCACGGTTGCGGGCGACGACCACGGGTCGACGGCGGCGGTCACGGCCACCCTGCATCCACGCGCGATCACGTTGCACACGGCGCGCCCCGACGGCAGCGCGCGAAATGTTTGGTTGACGACCGTCGACGCCATCGACGACGAGGGTGACCGCGTCCGCGTGCGCGTTGGTGCTCCGGTGCCGCTCGCGGTCGAGATCACGCCGTCGGCGTGTGCCGAACTTCGCCTCAGGCCCGGCGCGTCGGTGTGGGTGTCGTTCAAAGCGACCGAGGTGGCGGTACAGCCCGGCTGAGCGAAAAGGACTGGCACCGCCTCCTCATGTGTACATCAGCGAGCCGGGCGTGGTCAGCGTCTCGCCCGTTTCGAGCCACGTCTTGAGGCCCGACAGGATCATCGGCCAACCACCGTAGAGCTGGTCGTTGGCACCTTCGCGGAGCTGGTCGTGCGTGACGGTGAGACGGCACGAGTCGCCGACGGGTTCGATCTCCCACGTGATGCGTGACGTGCCTTCGGCCTTCACGTCCTCGCCCCACAGCGCGACCATGGTCTGCACGAGCCGGCGCGGCGGATCGACCTCGAGGTTGACGCCCTCGCCGAGCGGCCCGGGCGCGTTGGGGTTGCCCATCTCGAACCGCGAGCCCACGGTCCAGTCGGAGGTGACGTGGTTGCCGAACTGGTACTTCGCGCGGATGTCGCTGTCGGTGATCGCCTCCCAGAGTCGCTCGGGCGTCGTGCGGATGTAGAGCTCGAAGACCTTTTCCATCTGATTCTCCAGTGTCTGTTTGAGGCTGCTGAGACCAGCTGCCCACGGTTCGGCGAATTTGCTGACCCACCGATCGTGGACGAGTCGGATGGGCATCGGGTTGAGAAAGTGGAGCTTTTCGCGGCCTCGGCGCTTCGTGACCACGAGCCCGGCGTCTTCGAGCTGCTTGAGGTGCTTCATCACGCCGAAGCGCGTCATCGCGAAGCGTTCCTCGAGCTCGTGCAGGGTCTGACCGTCCGCGCGGAACAATTCGTCGAGCAGGCTCCTGCGCGTCGGATCTGCCAGTGCTTTGAACACCTCGTCCACCTCGCGACAATACGTGACTATTTAGTCACATGTCAAGCCCGGTCGCTAGGTTGCGGCGATGTCCGACCACACGCCGACCGCAGGGTGGGGCGCCGCGTCGGAACAACCCGCGGACCCGACCCGCTGGATCTCTTTGGTGATCTTGTCGAGCACGTTGTTCATCATCGTGCTCGACAACACGATCCTCAACGTGGCCGTGCCCACGATCATCCGCGAGTTCCATACGCAGGTCTCGTCGATGCAGTGGGTGATCTCGGGATACTCGCTCGTGTTCGCGTCGCTGCTGATCAGCTTCGGTCGCCTCGGCGACATCGTCGGACGGCGCAAGCTCTTCTTCGCGGGCGCCTCGCTGTTCGCCGTCGGTTCACTGATCGCGTCGCTGTCGCATTCGGTGCTCCAGCTCGTGCTCGGCGAATCGCTCATCGAGGGCATCGGCGCCGCGATGATGCTTCCCGCGACGCTGTCGATCCTTTCGGCCAGCTTCCAAGGGCGAGAACGCGGCGTGGCGTTCGCGGTGTGGGGATCGGTCGCCGGTGGTGCGGGCGCGTTGGGGCCATGGATTGGTGGCATCCTCACGACCGACTATTCGTGGCGTTGGGCGTTTCGCGTCAACGTCGTCATCGCACCGGCCGCGATCATCGCGGGGATCTTCTACGTGCGCGAGTCGAAAGACGAACGAGCGCAGGGCTTTGACGGTCCTGGTTTTGGCGCGGTCACCGTTGGCTTGCTCGCGCTCGTGTTCGGGATCATCGAAGCGGCGCGCTACGGATGGTGGACGCCGATTGGTGATCAATCGATCGGCGGATGGGACTGGCCGTTGCACGCGGTGTCGGTGGTGCCGGTGTCGCTCGCGCTCTCGGCCGTGATGCTGGCGGTCTTCGTGCGTATCGAGCTCCGACGAGTCGGCGCGGGCCGGCCGGTGGTCTTCGATTTCTCCGACCTCGTCCACAAGGGGTTTCGCTACGGCCTGATCAACACGATGGTCCTCGCTATGGGCGAGTTCGGCGCATTTTTCGTGCTCCCTATCTTTCTGCAAGCCGGATTGCACCTATCGGCGATCCGTAGCGGCACCTGGCTGCTTCCGGCCGGCATCATGGCGTTCGTCGGCGGTGGCATCGGAGGACAGCTCAGCCGTCGTTACGGACCGAAACGCGTCATCACAATCGGCCTCACGCTCGAAGCGCTCGGGATCTGGCTGTATGTGGCTGCGTTTTCGCCGTCGACGTCGTTCGTCGCGTTGTTGCCCGCGCTGATGTTGCACGGGATCGGTATCGGGTTCGCCACGAGCCAGCTCACCAACGTGGTGCTGAGCGACATCCCGCCGCAGAAAGCCGGTTCGGCCAGCGGCGCGGCGGGCATGGTGCGTCAGGTCGGCACGGCACTCGGCATCGCGCTGATCGGCGCAATCTTCGTCTCACAGGCCACGAGCCATGTCCGCCATGACCTTGCCAAGGAGACCGGCATTCCGCCCGCGGTGCGCCAACAGGTCGTGCGGAGCGTCGGCGACGGTATCGGCGGAGGTGCTCCAGCCGGTGCGTCGGATTCGCCGACCCGACGTCGCATCGAGACACTCGTGTCCAACGGGGTTGCCGACGCGGCGCGCCCGGCCGTTGCGTTCGCCGGCGCGGTGGTCACCATCGGCGCATTGCTGTCGTTGCTCGTCCCGAACATCGCCGCCAGGCCCCATGCGCCGGCCGCACCGGCGCCAGGGTCGCCGCCGGGCTCGCCGTCTCCCGACGGTGTGCCGGCCGGCGCTGGCGACACCAGAAATGTGGTGGAATTGCGCCGTGGACGTCGCGGCATTGTTGGTCGAACTCTACGGCCGCATCGTGCCGCTCGCGCGTGATGTCGTCGATGGCGTGGAGCCCAGCATGCTCACACGGGCGCCGTCGCACGGCGCGAATCCGATCGCGTGGCTGGTCTGGCATTCGGCGCGTGTGCAGGATAACCACGTGGGCGAGGTGATGGGCGTCGATCAGATTTGGCTTGGCGACGACTGGGCGGAGCGCTTCGGCCTCGAACCGGATGCGTCCAATACCGGCTATGGCCATACGGCGCCAGACGTTGCGCGCGTGCAACCCGTCGAGCCGGGCGTGTTGGTCGAATACCTCGACGCGGTGACGCACCGCACCAACGCGTGGCTGACGACACTCGGCCGCGACGATTTGGATCGCGTTGTCGATCGACGATGGGATCCGCCGGTCAGGCTCGGCGTGCGGCTTGTCAGCGTGGCCGACGACAGCTTGCAGCACCTCGGTCAGGCCGCGTACGCACGCGGATTGCTCGAACGCTGATGGAGCCTCGCGTTCGAGTCAGCTGATCGCGTCGCGCAGCGCGGCGAGACGATCGGGCACGACGCGCCACCACATCCACCGCCCGCGCTTCTCGCCGACGATCAGGCCGGCGTCTGCGAGCGCCTTGGTGTGATGGCTGATGGTCGGCTGGCTCTTGGCGAGTGGACCCTCGAGCGTGCACGAACAGACCTCGTCAGTGGCCGCGACGAGGCTCAAGAGGCGCAGGCGCACCGGGTCGGCGAGCGCAGCGAAAAGCCGCGCGAGTTCGGTCGCATCGCTCTCGCTGAGCGGTGCCGCGAGTACCGACGCGCAACACGCATCGTCGGTCACGCCAACGGCCACGGCTTGGCGTTTCGCCATGACGACCTCGATTCCTGCTCACTAAGCATTGACAGCCGTCGATGTATTTGCGAAGATCAATCCATCGACGGTGGCCAATATATCGTGCGGCCGCCACCATCAAGGCTCAAGGAGTGTCCATGTCTCGTGTGCAGCTCGCCCTCAACGTGTCCGATCTCGACGCCGCGGTGGTGTTCTATTCCAAGCTGTTCAACGCCGAACCGGCGAAGCTTCGCCCCGGCTACGCCAACTTCGCGATTGCCGAACCCCCGCTCAAGCTCGTGCTGATCGAAGGCCAGGGCGAGCCCGGGAGCCTCAACCATCTCGGCGTCGAGGTCACCTCCACCGCCGCGGTGGCCGATGCGCATACGCGACTCGCCGGTGTCGGACTCGAGTGCGCGACCGAAGACGAGGTTGCGTGTTGCTACGCAGTGCAAGACAAGGTGTGGGTCGATGCCCCCGACGGTGAACCGTGGGAGATCTACACGGTGCTCTCCGACGTGGAGATGGCGCCCGGGCAACTGCGCACCATCGTGTCCGACGCCGATGCCGATAGCGAAACTGCTGGGATGTGCTGCGCAACGGCCCCGGAGTCTGCGGCGCGCTGCTGCGGATGATCGACCGCACGCTCGCACGCCAAGCCACCGCCGAAGCGCTCGGCACGGCACTGCTCGTCGCGATTGTGATCGGCTCGGGTATCTACGCGCAACGACTGTCGCCCCACGACGTCGGTCTGGAACTGCTCGAGAATTCCATCGCAACCGGGGCGGGGCTCGTCGCGCTGATCTTGGCGTTCGGCCCGGTATCGGGCGCGCATTTCAATCCCGTCGTGACGTTGGCCGATCGGCTGCTCGGTGGCATCACAACTGCCTCGGCCGGCGTATACGCGATTGCCCAAATCATCGGCGGTTGCGTCGGCGCAGTCGTTGCCAACGTCATGTTCGACCTCAATGCAATCACCATCTCTGCGCACACGCGCTCGTCGGGTGGGTTGTGGCTTGGTGAGTTCGTAGCGACCCTGGGGCTGTTACTCGTGATCTTCGGTGTCGTGCGTTCGGGGCGTGCGCAGGCCGCGCCGTTCGCGGTCGGCGGCTACATCGCTTCCGCGTACTGGTTCACGTCGTCGACGTCGTTCGCGAACCCGGCCGTCACGATCGCGCGCACGCTGAGCAACACGTTCGCGGGGATCCGGCCGTCGTCGGCGCCCGCGTTCATCGTCGTGCAGATCGTGGGTGCACTCGCGGCCGTGGCGCTCGCGAAATTCTTATACCCGGGGTTCGTGGGCGACAACGTCGTCGTGGCCCACGAATCGGACACCGCCCGAGAGGAGCCATGATCGTGGACGAGCCCGAACCGAGTCGCGAAGCGACGCAGCCGAGCGTGCTGTTCCTTTGTGTGCACAACGCGGGACGATCGCAAATGGCCCTCGGTTGGTACAAGCACCTTGCTGCTGGGCGCGCGGTTGCCTGGTCCGGCGGTTCCGAACCTGGTCGTGAAGTCAATCCTGGCGCCGTGCAGGCCATGGCGGAGGTGGGCATCGACATCACCGGCGAGTATCCCAAGCCCTGGACCGACGCCGTCGTGCGCGCCGCCGACGTCGTGATCACGATGGGCTGCGGTGACGCGTGTCCGTTCTATCCGGGAAAGCGCTACGAGGACTGGAAACTCGATGATCCCGCCGGACAGGGGGTTGAGGCGGTGCGTCCGATTCGCGACCAGATCGAAGGGCGCGTCCGCGAACTGCTTCTCAGTCTTGGAGTCGACGTCGCGAAGGAAGTACCGTCATAAAATGATAACTTGACGAATATGGCAATCAATCAGCCCATTCCCAATGCCGTGTTCCATGGCGGGCGCACGACGGTGTCGGTGCCAGCGTGACCGAGCCGATCCAGCAGATCAAGGCCGAGTTCTTCAAGGCGCTGGCCCACCCGGCGCGCATCCGTATCCTCGAGTTGCTGTCGGCGGGGGAGATGTCGGTCGGTGAACTCGTCGCCGAGGTCGGGTTGGAGAGTTCGCACCTTTCGCAGCAACTCGGTGTGCTCCGGCGCGCCAATCTCGTACGTTCTCGCAAAGAGGGCGCCAACGTGATCTACGCGCTGGCCGACCGCCGTCTGACGAAGCTGCTGCACCTGGCGAAGGAAATTTTGCTCACATACTTGACGCACACCGCGGATCTGCTCTCCGACACCAGTCAGCCGTGATTGTGGCGGGCGAAACGCCCCGATAGCCCCGACCGGGGGCGACCTGCGTAACTGCCCCTCTCTCTGCCTCCAGAACGTGCCGATACCGGGCGTATGGGCTGTACTCCGTGACCGAGCTGAACGAGGCGCAAGGCTCCACTCGCCGTCGCCGATTTCAATCGCGCGGGCGGATCTTTGTTGCCGGTGCGCTCGCCGCGCTGTGGGTCGTGACTGCCGGGCTCGTCGTGGTCAACCCGCTCCAGACGACGCGGGGATCGCTCCGGCGCATCGCCGACGCCGGTGTGCCGCTGCTGTCGCAGCTGACGGTCCTGCGCACGAGCGTCGTGGAATGGCAGATCTACATCGAAAACGCACGGGACTCCCTGGCGCCGGGCGTCGCTCCGGACGCGGTCGAGTTGATCAAGGGCGGCCAACTCAACGCGGCACAGACGGCGGCCGCGACGGCCCTGGCGCGACAACTGCGCGGCGCCGGCTTCACGGCCGATGCGGGCAAGCTCGACGCGGCAATGAAGGCATTCACCACCGCGCTCACTCCGTTGACTCCGGTTGCATCGGGCCAGCTGACCGACGCTGCGAAGCTGCGCGGCCTGATCAGCGCGGAGCGGTTTGCGATCGGAGCGCTGTGGACGGTTACCACGCAGATCGCCCAACACCTCACGGCGTCCATCGCGGATCACGAAGCCAAGTTGGCGACCGATGAGCTCACGCTCAGCTTGCGGTTGCTGCTGACCGCGGTGTCGATCAGCGTCTGTCTCATCTTTGGTGCGGCGCTCATCGCCGGTTGGCGAGCCGGGCATCGCGAACGCGACTCGCACGACGTAGGGCTGCGCCACGCGTACGAGAACCGCCTGCAGGAAGCATTGGAAATGACCAAGACCGAACCCGAGGTCTACGCGATTCTCGGCGAGGCCTTGCACGAGGTCGTGCCGCGCACAAAGACAGAAATGCTGATCGCCGACTCCAGCCGCGCGCACTTCCGGCGCGCGCTCACGAATGGCGGCGAGTTCGAAGGGTGCGCGGTCGTGTCACCACTCGAATGTCCTGCCGCCACGGTCGGTCACGCCCTCGTCTTCCCGAGCAGCCACGCGCTGAACGCGTGTCCGTACCTCAAAGGGCGCGCGTCGGGCGCATGCTCGGCCGCGTGCCTGCCGGTGAGCATTGCGGGACGCACCGTCGGTGTCACCCATGCCGTCGGTCCCGAGGGCGCCCCGCCTTCGCCGACCGAAATCGAGACGCTCAACTTCACGTCGCGGCGCGGATCGGAACGCATCGCGATGATCCGTGCCTTCGCTACGTCACAGACCCAAGCCCAGACCGACCCCCTGACCGGGCTATTGAACCGTCGTAGCCTTGAGAACAAGGTGCGCGACCTGCGCGAGGACCACACCCCGTACGCGCTCGCCTATGGCGATCTCGACAACTTCAAGAAGCTGAACGACACCCATGGCCATGAAGCCGGCGACCAAGCCCTTCGGTTGTTCGCGCAGGTGCTCGTCGACTCGTTGCGGCCCAACGACATCGCGGCGCGCTACGGCGGCGAGGAGTTCGTGACCGTGCTGCCGGACTGCAGCGCTTCGGTGGCGGCCGGCATTCTCGAACGGGTTCGCGTCAACCTTGCGCTCGCCCATACCGCTGGGCGTGGGCCCGCGTTCACCGTCACGTTCGGCGTCGCGTCGTCGTTGTATGCCGACGAATTCGACGAGGTGGTCGCCGTCGCCGACCGAGCGTTGCTGGCCGCGAAAGCGGCCGGCCGTAACCGTGTCGGCGTCGCTGAGCTTCCCGAACCCACCGACAAGGCAAACACCAGCACCTGAGATCGGTCGGGGCGCGCGCTCAGGCTGGTGGCGTGGGGATGTGCGCGAGGATATCGGCGAGGCGGGTTTCGAGCCGTGCGTCTTCGTCGGGGTGGGTGATGATCCAGAACACCTCGGCGCGAATCGCGTCGAGCACCATGGCCGCGATCTCGTCCGGGGTCTTGCCGGTGGGGCTCGTGAACGTGTCGCGGATCATCAGACGTACCGATTCGGCCAACTCGGTGCGGTGCTCGGACCCAAGTGCGGCCGGACGATTGCGTTCCGACTCCATCACGCGCGTGTCGACCGAGCTGGGGCACAGGACGCTGACTCCGATCGGGGCGCCGTCGATCGCGAGTTCTTGCTTGAGGCTTTCGGAGATCGACACGACCGCGACCTTGGTGGCGGAGTAGGGACCGATGAAGGCGAAGCCACTCACGAGGCCGGCGATCGAGGCGGTGTTGACGATGTGGGCTGGCGTGGCTTGATCGCGCATGATCGGGAGGAAACTCTGGAGTCCGTGCACCACGCCCCAAAGGTTGACGTCGAACACCCAGCGCCAGTCGTCGAGCGTCTGATCGCGCATCAGATTGAACGTGGACACGCCGGCGTTGTTGCACAGCACGTCGACGCGTCCGAAGTGGCTGATCGTTGCCGCGGCGAGCGCATCGACCGAGGTCGCGTCGGAGACGTCGACGGCGATGGCTGCGGCGTCGCCGCCCTGCGCTCGGATTGCAGCGGCGACCTCCTCGGCCGCGGCGTCGTCGATGTCGGCGACCACTACGGATGATCCCGCGGCCGCGAAGGCCTGCGCGAGGGCACGACCGATACCGCTCGCCGCGCCGGTGACGACGGCTACTCGTCCCGCGCCGATCACGTCATGCGATGCGTTGCTCATGGGTGCAGTTCCTTCGTTGGTGCTCGATCTCAACCGCCGTCGAGCAGGATCAGTTCGCCGGTCAGATACGACGACGCGTCGCTCGCGAGGTACAGCGCCGTACCAACGATTTCGTCGGCCGACGCAATGCGCCCCAGGCTGATACGCGACGCCATCTGCGCCTGCAGTTCCTCCGACGGCAGCGACGCGTGGAGGCTGTCGGTGTGGAACGTCCCGCAGACGATCGCGTTCACCCGGATACCGCGAGGCCCGAACTCGTTGGCGGCGGCCTTCGTGAGCGCGTTCAGACCCGCTTTCGCGGCGGCGTAGACGACCGTGAACGACGTGGGGTGCAGCGACGCTTTGGAGCTGATGTTGATCACCGAGCCGCCCGGTGCCATGTGTTCGGCCGCGAGCGCAGTGAGGCGCAGCGGACCGCGGAGGTTCACCCCGATCGTCTTGTCGAACAGTTCCTCGCTGACTTCGAGCAGCGACGGCGGAACCGGCGCGATCCCAGCATTGTTGACGAGCACGTCGATGCGACCGAATTCGGCGATCGTCGCGTCGATGAGGTGAGCGCATTGCTGCCAGTCGCCAACATGGCATTGCGCGGCCAACGATCGGCGCCCGAGCGCGCGGACCTCGCGGGCGACGACCTCGCACTGCTCGAGCTTGCGGCTGGCCACGACGACATCGGCGCCGGCCTCGGCGAAACCAAGGGCCATGGCGCGCCCTAAGCCCTTGCTTGCCCCCGTAATCACGACGACCTTGCCGGTGGCGTCGAGCGTCGGGATGGTCATCGGTGTTGCCCCTTGCCTCCGGCGGGCGCGATGTCGCGACCGATTCCTTCGATCAGGAACCCGATGTGCAGATCGAACAGCGTGTCGGTATCGGCCGCGTTGACGCCGCGCGGGTCGCCACCGGGCCGGGCCCGCGAGTGTCGGCTGGCCGGCGGTTGGGCACCGCTTTCCACTGCGCCGAATCCGACGATGGCCCACGTGAGCAGGCGGCACGCTTGGACGGCAGCATCGGGGGCGAATCCAGCACTGCGCATTGCCGCGACGAGCGGTCGTGATGCTTCGACGTAGGCGTCGCGTCCCGGCCCGAGAATGAGACGGCTGTCGCGCGCCTGGCGCAGGCGCACGCGCAGCGCTCGCGACCATCGCATCGCGTAGTCGGCCCACAACTCACCGTCGGTGCTCGGCGGTGCGAGGTCGGCGAGGAGCCGTTCGGCGATGGCGTCGACCAACGCGTCGCGGTTGCCGACCCTGCTGTACAAGGGCACCGGCGAAACGCCGAGCCGCGTCGACACGCTGCGCATGCCAACGGCATCGAGTCCCGATTCGTTGAGAATTGCGATGGCCGCGTCGACGATTTCGTCGGCGTCGAGTTCGAAGGCGCTCGGTTTGGTCACGCCACGACCACCCGTTTGCCAATCACGGCTCGCTCGGCCAGGTGCTGCAGGCCCAACGGCAGGTGGTCGTACAGCACTTCCGCGGTGACCGCGCTCCGGAGCCGGCCCGCGATCACCAGGTCGCTCAGATGGGCGTGGATGGCGTCGAGTTCCGCGCGTTCGTATCCACCGGCGAACACACCGAGGAGCGACGTGTTGGTGACGACCATCGCGTGCGTATCCAGTTTCGGCCAGCGACCGCTCGCGAATCCCACGGCCAGCAACCGGCCGTGGCGCGCCAGCGCCGTCGCCGCGTCCTCGGCGACCGACCCACCGACGGGGTCGTAGATCACATCGACGCCGCGCCCGCCGGTGGCGTCGCGCAGTGCCGCACCAACGGGCCCGGCGCGGTAATCGACCGTTGCATCGGCGCCGAGCCTGCGACAGAACGTCGCTCGCGCGTCGTCACCGACGACCGCGATGACGCGCGCGCCCAGCGCCTTGCCGATCTGGACCGCGGCGATGCCACTGCCGCCGGATGCACCGAGCACCGCGAGCCAGTCGCCCGCCTCGATGCGGGCGCGGTCGACGAGCCCAATCCAACCGGTGAGGTGCGGGATCCAAAACCCGGCCGCCTCGATATCGCTCAGCCCGTCGGGCACCGCGAACGCCGAGGCCGCGTCGACGAGACATTCCTCGGCGAACGAACCGTGGCCCACATAGAACATCGTCACGCACATGACCCGTGCGCCGATCGCGAGGTGCACGCCGTCGCCGACGGCCGTGACCACACCGGTGGCCTCCTGGCCCGGCGTGAAGGGCAGCGGTGGCGTGAGCGGATACGTGCCGCGGCACATCAACACGTCGGGCAGGCCGATGCCGGCTGCGGTGACGCGTATACGAAGCTGGCCTGGACCGGGCTCAGGCCGGTCGAGTTCGACTGCGCGCAGCACGTCGATCGGTTCGCCCTTTCCCTGCACCTGCCACGCCCGCATCCGCTTCGTCATGCCATGCTGCTTTCGATGCGCGCGCTGGCGCTGGCGAGCAGGAGTTCGGCCTGCGCTCCGAAGAATTCGTGGATGGGTTTGTCTGACCGGCCGCACTGGAACTTCGCGTAGCTGCCTTCAAGGGCGATTGCCAGCTTCCAGCGAGCGAACACGTCGTACCAACCCATCGCGTCCGTGCTGCGACCAGACGCGGCGGCGTAACGGTCGAGCAGCGCGCGTCGGTCGGGTAGGTACTCCACCGCGAACCGCGGCTCCTTGGTCATGCCGAGTCGCATCGTGCCTTCGGATCCAGGATGGAAGATGAGAGCCCACGCAACATCGACAAGTGGGTCGCCGATGGCCGCCATTTCCCAGTCGACGACGGCACGCAGCTGCGGTGGCGCTGTCGTCGCGAACAACACGTTGTCGAGTTTGTAGTCGCCGTGGCAGAGCGCGGGCGGTTGCTCCTCGGGGCGATTGGTGTCGAGCCACGCGGCGATATGCCGAGCGGCCGGCAGTTTGCGGCCTCGATATGAGTCGAGTTGGGCCAGCCATCGGTCCACTTGGCGCGACAGGTAGTTCGAATTCGGCATGCTGGGCGCCATGTCTGCGAGACCGCACGCCTGCCAGTCGACGGCGTGGATGGCGACCAGCGCGTCGACGAGTTCTTCGAGCGCGTGACCGTGCGTGTGCGGTGTCGCCGCCCAGCCGTCGGGAATGTGTTGGAGAATCGGCACGCCGTCGATGCGTTCCATCACGTAGAACGGCGCACCGAACACGGCCGGATCGCCGCAGGAAAGAATCGGGCGAGCGATGCGCACCGGCTCGTCCTTGATCGCGTCCAGGATCCGAAACTCGCGCAACACGTCGTGGGCTGTCGCGGAGCTCGCATGCTGCGGTGCGCGCCGAAGCACCCAACGGGCATCGCCGCGATCTACCGAGAACACTTCGCACGACCCGCCACCGGTCATGGGTGTCACGGTGATCGCCGCGTCGCTGCCGAGTACCTCGTTGAGGTGGTGCTGCAGCGCTGTGGGCGACGGTGCGCTCACGCAACGCCCGCGAGGGTGCGCAGTTCGGCCCACTTTGCTTCCCCGGCGGGGCGCCGGCTCGGAATGTGTTCGGTCGGCCAGCCCACCACCGGCGTGTATTGCTTCAGCAACGTGCGCGCGAGCACCGACTTGTGGAGTTCGTCGGGGCCGTCACCAATCGGGCCGAAGCGCGTCGCCCGGTACCACGACTCGACCGGGAGGTCGCTCGAGTAACCAAGGGCACCGCAGACCTGGATCGTGCGATCGAGTACCGCCAGTACGACTTTCGACACGTGGGCCTTGACCATGCCGAGATCGGCGCGCACCGTGGCCGCCCCGAACTTGTCCATCTTCCACGCCGTCTGGAACGTGAGCAAACGAGCGGCTTGGATCTCCATGTGCGACAGCGCCACGTAGTCCTGGACCATCTGGTGCTGCGCGAGCAACTGGCCGTGCGATGTCCGCGAGACCGCGCGTTCGCCCATGATGTCGAGCGCGCGCTGCGCCTGACCGAGCCAGCGCATCGAGTGATGGATCCGACCTCCGCCGAGTCGTTGCTGTGCGAGGACGAAGCCCTCACCCGGTTGTCCGATGAGGTGGTCGGCGGGCACGCGGCAGTTGCGGAAGAGGATCTCGGCGTGATTGCCGACCCGCCCGAATTCGGGGTCGGGGTGCGCCATCGTGCCGATGTCGCGCACGATCTCGATACCGGGCGTCGTGGTCGGCACGACGAAGATCGAAGCGTGACGATGGGGGCGCCCGTCGGGATTGGTCTCGGCGAACACGAGCACGATGTCGGCAACGGACGCGTTCGTGATGAACCACTTGTGGCCGTCGATGACCCACTCGTCACCGTCTTTCGACGCAGTTGTGCCGATCACGGTCGGGTCGGCGCCGGCGAAGAATGGCTCGGTCAGCGCGAACGCACTGGAGATCTCGCCGCGCAGGTTGGGCCAGAGCCAGCGCTCCTTCTGCGCATCGGTCGCGCCGTGTGCGAGCAACTCCATGTTGCCGCTGTCGGGCGCCTGGACGCCGAAGATCGCCATCGACATCATGCAACGACCGATGATCTCCGACATGAGCGCGAGCTTCATCTGCCCGAGGCCCTCACCGCCGAGCTTGGGATCGAGAAACGCGGCCCACAGGCCGCGCGCCTTCACCCGATCCTGCAGATGACGTTGGACCACGAGCCATTCGTCGGCCGGAAGGTGGTCGTAGATCGGCTCGAGCGGGATCAGCTCATCGTCGATGAAGCTCCGCATCCAGGCGAGCTGCTCGGCGAACTCCGGCTCGGTTTCGAAATCCCATGCCATGCCCTGCGCGACCTCCCGATCACGTGCTTTTCACGTCCTGATCACGTGCCGATCACACCGTAATCTGCTCGTAGGCGCCTCCCGTCTCGTCTTGACCCTTGGTATCTTTACGGATACCATGGGTGAGTGGCAATCGCGGCGGCACACACGATTCGACAGGCCAGGACTCGCGCCGGGCTGACGCTGCGAGAACTCGCCCGCAGGGCTGCGACCTCGCATTCGACGCTGGCGGCCTACGAGGCCGGTCGCAAGTCACCGAACGTGGACACGCTCGAAAGGATCGTGAGCGCAGCGGGGTTCGCGGTCGATGTGCAGCTCGTGGCGCGACAGCGGGGGAGCGCTCCCGATGACAAGGGTCGCGAACTGTTCGACGCGCTCGAATTGGCCGCGATGTTCCCGGCCCGGCACGCGACGACCCTGGCGTTTCCCCGTTTCGGGTCGCAATGACGACGCTCGCCGACAAAGTGCTCGCGCTGCATCGCGCGTTGGATGATCACGGCATTGCCCACGCGTTCGGCGGTGCACTCGCGCTGGCATGGTGCACGCAGCACGCGCGCGGCACGATCGACATCGACGTCAACATCTTTGCTGAACCGAATGACGTCGCGCGTGTGATTGCCGCGTTACCCACCGGCGTGCAGATGACCGGCGCGGCGCGCGCGCTGCTCGAGGCCGACGGGCAAGTGCGCGTGTTCTGGGACACGACGCCGATTGACGTGTTCTTGAATGTCACGCCCTTTCACGATGCTGCTGCCGGGCGGCGCCGATTCGAGATGTTCGGTGGCGTCGAGGTGCCGTTTCTCGACTGTCGCGATCTTGCGGTGTTCAAAGCGTTCTTCAATCGCACCAAAGACTGGGCCGATCTCGAGGAGATGCTTGGGGCGGGAACGCTTGTGGTGGACGACGTTGCGGCCGTGCTCGTCGCCTATCTGGGCGGCGACGACGAACGCGTCGAACGCCTGCGGAACCTCACCCCGCCGCGCGCCGAACCGCCGAGCGCGCGCTGATGTAGCGGCCTGACGTCCACGAGGTGTGGCGTCGTCTGCAGCCGAAGTGTGAGCGCACGCGTCAGGCGTCAGGCGTCAGGCGTCGCGCCCCGCTTGAGCAGTGCGACCGCGGCGCGTGCAACGAACGCAAGCCAGACCGCGAAACCGACGAAGCCGATCGCGATCACATTGCTGCCCTCGGTAATCGCGGGGGCGGCCCCGGCGCTCACGAGCAAGCACAGTCCGGCGATGAGCCCAACCGGCTTCCACGCGACGCCGATGAGCCCATCGGCGGTGCACGCGGCCGTGAGACCGATCAATGCGATGCCGATGGTGGCCTGGAGCAGCGCGAACACCGCGCCGTGCAAGATCCAAAGCGCGCTGATCACGTCGGGTGATGGTGCGCCACGGTGGACATAGGTCGACAGGGTGACGTCGACGGCCACGGTCATCGTGAAGAGTGCGACGATGCCCGTCACGCCGAGCACACCTGCGAACAGCGGCGCGCGCGCGTGGCGTGATCGGACCGAATCGATGAGCGCGCCGGTGAAGGCGGCCAGTCCGAGCGCGGAAATGGCGAACAGCGCCACGAGGAGCGCGCTCGTCGCGCGATGGTTCGAGTAGAACACGCTGACGGCGTGGGCGGCCGCGTCGTTGGCCGGCATCGACGATCCGCGCAGCGCGTTCTGGAGGATGACAATGACGACGAAGCTGAGCCCGCCGACCGCGCCCACCACGCGGCTCGGCGCCAGCGCGGCCTTGGTGCGAGTCAGGGTGATGTTGGCGCTCTGGGACATGGCACACTCCTAGTTGTATGTAGATCAAGTGACTTGATCTAGTATCCAGTTACTGGAATGTTGTACAGATGAACTCTCGTGAAGTCAAGCCCCCTGCCGACAGCCACCGCGGTCGAGACGACGCGGGCACATCTGGTGACGGTGCGCCCCGATCGCCGGAGGTCGAGCCTCGGCTGGGGCGTCGAGCCATGCAGGCCGCGCAAACCCGAGCCGACATCCTCGCGGCGGCGCGGCGGCGCTTTGCGGTGTCCGGCTACGCGGCGACGAACCTGAAGGACATCGCGGCCGACGCGGGCGTCTCGGTGCAAACCCTGTACGACAGCGTGGGCACGAAGGCCGAGCTTGTCCGCGGGCTGAATGACCTCATCGACGGAGAGGCCAAGGTCTGGGAGATCGCCGCGTCGATTCCGAGCGAACAGGACCCCCGGGTGCTCGCGGCGGTTCCGGCGCGGATCACGCGCCGGCTCGTCGAGCGCTGCGGCGACATCCTGCGTGCCGGTGTTGCGGGCATGCAGGCCGAGCCCGACCTCGTTCCCGTCGTGAGCGAGGGTGGCCGGCGTCATCGCGCGGGCGTCGCCGTGGTCGCCGCGCGACTCGGTGAGTTAGGAGCGCTGCGCGACCAGCTCACGCCCGAACAAGCCGCGCTCACCATCGCCGCGTTGTCCGACTTCCGTCTCGCAATCGCGCTCATCGATGATCACGCGTTGTCGCTCGACGATGTCGAGCTGTGGATTGCGGATACGACGGTGCGCGCGGTACTCGGACCGATCTGAGCGAGAATGCTCTGATGGAGTCAGGCCGCGAACGATTCTCGGTGGACGACCTGTAACACACGCGTCCGTGGCCGATGTGGACGGTTGCGTGGGACGGCCTCGATGCCACGAACGATCCGTGGCGCGATCTGCTTGCCGGTTCGGGGCGACAACGCCAGTAGCCCGATCCAGTCGTTGCGGGCACAGCCATGCCGGCGACCACCTTGTCGCGGATCCGACCGAGCTGGCTATCCCTCGGCGACGGGTCGGTAGGTGCACACGTTGACGCCGGTACTGGCCGTGGCGATGGAGACCAGTTCGAGTGGGCGCAGCACGCCGTCGTCGGGGAAGATCGATTTGCCGCCGCCGAGGAGTACCGGCTCGATCATCAGCCGCAGTTCGTCGACCAGTCCTTCGTGCAGGAGGGTGCGCGCGAGCATCGGGCTTCCCATCACCAACAGGTCACCGCCGTCGGTCGCGTGCAGCTCGCGGATGCGGGCGACCGCGTCGGCGCCGGGAATGCGCGTCGTGTTGGACCACGTCAGCTCGTCGTCGCGCAGCGTCGCTGACACGACGTATTTCGCGAACGAGTTCATCTGGTCCGCGAACGGATCTCCAGCTCGTTCGGGCCACGCCGCGGCCATGGTCTGCCAGGTGCGGCGTCCATAGAGCAGGGCCGCAGCGGTCGTCATGGCGTCGGTGTAGGTACCGCCCATCACCTCCGGATCGAAGAACGGGTGCGACCAACCGCCGTGGACGAACCCACCGTCGGTGTCCTCGTCGGGTCCGCCCGGCGCTTGCACGACGCCGTCCAAGCTCATGAACTCAATGATCACAATGCGCACGCGACCCGCTCCTCTGGTTGTGTGGGGATACGGCCATCCAGACGTTCGCGCCGCGCCAGAATCATCGCGCCGTGGTGTGCGAAACCGCGCGACGCGCTGCCGTTGGCCGGCGGGTGTGTTGCACCGCGGTGCGGCACACCGACTCCCCTCCCACGTTGTCGGCAACTCGGCCAGCGGCGACGATCCTAGGGTTCGCCGCTCCGGGGAGGCAACGGTTGTGTGGCCCTCAATCTCGAACGCTGCGCTTCGGAGCCGGGCTGGCGAGTCGGGCGACCATGTTGTTGGCAATTTGGTCGAGCCGGTTGGGCCGTCGCTTGAACGTGCGGTTGACGACGCGCACCATCAACCGCGCCCGCAATTCGCCTTGCCGTTGTCGTAGTTCTCGTCGCCATTCGTTCATTGCGGCCGCACGACCGCGTCGGGAAGGTCAGGGAGCGCGTCGAGCTTGGTGATGCGGCCGGGGAAGCCTTTGAAGTGCGGCACACCTTGCTCGGCGTCGAGGTGCGCCGGGTCGTCGGCGATGAGCATGCCGTCGTTGCACACAAACGCGCCCGAAAGCCCAGGATCGGGCTCGATCTCGGGAAACCACCAGCCGTGCGGAACGCGGAGATGTCCGGCCTTCATCGTCGGATGGATTGCAACCTGGGCCACGACGGCGCCATGCGCTGATTCGATGCGAGCCCAGTCGCCGTCGGCCAAGCCGAAGCGGCAGGCGTCGTCGGGATGCACGAAGGTCTTCGGCGTGGGCGAGCGTCGGCGCAAGACCGCGATGTTGCGTTGACCGGTCTGGAAGTAGGGGTCCTCGCGCACGCCCACGAACACACTCAGCGGGAACTCGTCCGACACTGGCGGCGGTTCGCGGTGGTAGGGGAGCGGATCGAAGCCGAGTTGTTCGAGGATCGAGGAGCGCAGCTCGACCTTTCCCGACGGCGTCGCGAAGCCGCGCTTGCGGTAACTGCGATAGTGCGGCACCGCGACGCGCATGCAGGTGTCGGCCGCGAACTCTTGGAACGTCGTGCCCATTGGTGCGCAGCGATAATCGAGCACCTCTTCGACCGTCGTCCACGGGAAATGTTCGCCGAGCCCCATACGCACCGCGAGGTCGCGCCAGAATTGGAACGTGCTCGTGCATTCACCCGGTGCGGCGACGACGGGCTCGGACACCGTCAAGCGGGTGCTCCAACTCCACGTGTCGTTGACGTTGGCGCGCTCGGTGAACACGTCGCCCGGGAGCACGTAATCGGCGAGCTGCGCGGTGGGCGTGAGGAACAACTCGTGGGCGACGATCAGGTCCTGATTGAGCATCGCCCGATGCACGAGTTGCTGGTTCGGGTAACTCATCAGGGCGTTGTTGCCGAGTACGAAGAATGCCTTCACCGCGTACGGGTCGGCGTCGGCCATGGCGCGAAACACCGACGACGGATGCGCCATATAGCAACCCATGACGAGGTTCGCGTAGCGGTAGCCGTACACGCGCTCGGTCGCGTCGCCGAGGAGGTCCTGGGCGCGATAGGTGTACACGGGATAGCGGTCGGCACCGAGTTGCTTGTCGCGCTGTTCTTGGGTGAGGGCCTCGTGCATCTCGAGCCGCGATTCGGCGACGAACGACGGGTTGAAACCGCCGAGCATCTCGCCGCCCACCACGTCGAGATGTCCGCATACCGCGCGCAGGATGCCCTGAAGTCGGATGGCCGATGTTGACGACACCTGTTGATCGGTCGTTGGTGTCCAGGGGATCACGGCGGGGCCTGAGGTCGCGTACATGCGCGCCGCGGTTGCGATCAGGTCCGGGTCCACGTCGGTGATGGCGGCGACGCGATCAAGCGGATACTCCGCCACTCGGGCCTGTAGCTCGTCGAAGCCAACGGTCCAATCTCGTACGAATCGTGTGTCGTAGAGCTCCTCGTTAAGGATCACGTTGAGCCACCCGAGGCACATCGCCGCATCGGTGCCTGACCGCAGCGCGAGATGTAGGTCGGCGTGCTCGGCCTGATCGGAGACTCGCGGATCCAACACGATGAGCTTGGCCCCGTGTGCGCGCGCGGCGTTGATCGCGTTGTAGATAGGGGTCCACGAATGCCGTCGTGGGTTGTGCCCGAACAACACAATGCATTTCGTGTTCGGGAAGTCACCCATGGGCATCCAGCCGTAGGTGAGGCGGTTGACGGCGGCGGTGTTGCCGGCGCACATCGCGACGCCGCTGATCCAGTTGGGCGAGCCCAGCGCGTTCATGAAGCGCCGGCCCATGCCGTTGTCGACGGCGGTGTTCCAGTTCGATGTCGACACCGCCAGCGCTTCGGGGCCGTGTGCCTCGACGATGGTCGTGAGGCGCTGCGCGATCTCGTCCATTGCTTGTGCATAGGAGATCTGTTCCCACTGGTTGGCGCCCCGCGGCCCGACGCGCTTCAACGGGTACAGGATGCGCTGTTCGTGATTGTGGATCTGCGGCGCAGCAGTGCCTTTGAAACAGATGTTCTTGGCCAAGATTGGGTGTTCGTGCGGCAGGATCTTCAGGACCTTGCCGTCGCGTGCTTCGGCGCGCAGCTGGCAGCCGATATCGCAGATCGTGCAGACGACGTGCTTCGTCACCGAGCCGTGTGCGTGATCCGTCTCGTATTCGGTGGTTGCAGTCATCACGACGTTCCCTTCGTATTCGGTGCTGGCGGTCGCGCGTCGAACAACGCGGCAGTGCTTCGCAGCCGTGCGACGACGGTGGCTTCGTGGGGAAGCGGGCGATTCGCCGCCGTCGCGCGACCGAGTGCAAGCCCCAACATCGCCTCGCGCGCAGTCAGGTAGAAGATCCGCGCGTCGTCGTCGACCAACAGGGCGGGCAACGATTCGGCCGGGCTGACGAGCTTGGCAAAGCGCGTGACGACTGGACCGAGTTCGTTGCGGAGCTCCGCGTCGTTCGCGGTTGCGAGCCACGCCTCGATCACGGCCTTGAAGCGGGGCGCGCTCACGCAGGCCCACGTGCTGTCGACGAGCGCAAGCAACGTGGGCGGCTCGCCGGGGATCGTCGCGAGCATCTCGTCGTACACCGTCTCGAGCGCGGCCGAAAGCAGGCCGCGCAGGTTCGGAAAATGGTGCATCAACGCACCACGGGTGACGCCAGCTCGAGCGCAGATCTCGACCGCTGTAGTGGCGGCCCAGCCCTGGTCAACGAGCGAATCGATTGCTGCGGCGATCAGCAGCCCGCGTGTGTGGGCACTGCGGTCGACCTGGGTTCTTCGCGCGGTTGGCACGGTGCCAGCTTGACTGAAGTTACATACAGTGTCAAATGTATGTAAGCTCTCGGCGACGCGCTGCCGTCGGCCGGCGGGGTGTGTTGCACCGCGGGGTGCTTCGGGGGTAGAGAGGCGCAAACGAACGCCACTCGGAGCGGGAGAGGCCCATGAAGATCGGCCCAGGTCGTGTCGCGCTCGCCGCGGCGCTCGGCGTTGTGATCGCAGCAGTCGCCAATACGCCATCGGTTGCGACACTGGCATCGCCTCGGCACGCGAGCGGCGACCGGGCGTTCTACATCCTGCCGCCCGGCAACTTCGGCGGCTTCCCCACCACAGACGAGTCCCTCGATCAGTTGCCGCTCTACGACGGTCTCACGCCCTTGCGCGGCCACGTCACCAACGCCGACATCGCAAGCCACTTCCTTCCCGAGAATTTCAAGCCGGTGGGAGCGACGCACGTCGAACCGACCGGGCGATCGGGCACGACGATCGTGTACGACGCCTTCGGCGTTCCGCACATCACCGGCAAGACACGCGCTGACCTTGCGTTCGGTACGGGCTGGGTGACGGCGCGCGATCGCGGCCTGCTGTTGCAACTCGGGCGCGGTCCTGCTCGCGTCGCGGTTGTCGATGTCCCCGGCATCAACGCATTCGGTCTCGTCACGAGCGGGCAGTCGTTCGTGCCGAGCGCGCAAACCGAACAGCTCGTCACCGATCAGGTGAAGCTGATCATTGCGACGTACGGCAACAAGGGCCGCCAGATCATCGCGGACGCGCAAGCCGAAGCCGATGGCGTCAACGCCTATTACACCGCGCACGGCATCGACCAGCCGCCCGTAGGTGTGAACGACGTCATCGCGGTGACCGCGTTCATCGGTTCGATCTTCGGTGCGGGCGGCGGCGCCGAGGTGTCGAACGCGGAATTTCTCTCGAAGCTCCAGAACCATCTGGGCACGGTGCGCGGCCGCAGTGCGTGGAACGACACCATGTTGCTCGACGACCCCGAAGCGCCCACGACGATCTCACATGTGTTCAACTACGGGGTGCGCACGGGTGGTCCCGTGACCGGCTCGGTGACGATCGACGAAGGCTCGGTCGAGTCGCTCGATCCACTCAACCCAACGGTGCCTGCGCAACCCACGTCGGTTGCGACGCCGTCCGCGGTCGGCAGCTCGTCTTCCGACAGCTGGACCTACCCGGCGGCCGGTCCGGTGCCGTCGAAACAGGCGTCGAACTTCCTCGTGGTGAACCCGTCGCGCTCGGCCAG
>JBBREP010000033.1:0-31879 GCA_038202885.1 Acidimicrobiia bacterium
TGGGGGGCCACCACGACGCATCGGCGGGGGCTGGGGTTACTTGATGACGAGGGTGGCTTGCATGCCGGCGGCGCGGTGGCCGGGCACCGTGCAGTACAGCGTGTAGGTGCCGGGGGTGAAGTCCCACGAGAACTTCTGCTCGCCGGAACTGTCGCTCGTCAGCACGGGCGCGGTCGGGCCGGGCGGATCGAACGTGAGCGTGTGGCCCCCTGCGCCGCCGTAGTCGATCTCGACGCACCCGGTGTTCGCTGTGAAGCTGCTCTTGTCGAACTTGATGGTGAGGAGCGCGCTTACCGCGACCTTGGCCTTCACCGGTGTGCACGCGGCCACTGTGGCTTCGGTCTTTTCTTGCGCGTGTCCGACGGCAATCCAGCCCGCGAACGTCACGATGAGCAGCGCGACCGACGTGAACACGGCGAGCGACTGCGTACGCATCCGCGTCGAGGCCGACAGCACCGACGCACCGATCAGGATCGCGGCGGTGATGATCGACGCCACGACGAGCGCGATCGTGCCCTTGCCCGACAGCAACACACGCGAGATGTTGGTGACGTAGAAGATGATCAGCGCGACCGACACCAACGGTGTCAGCGCCGGCAGCACGTAGCGGTCGAGGTAGGTCTGGCCGCCAGTGCTGCGCTCGTACCAATGCGCCGGTCCCGGTGCGGGCTCAACCGCGTCAGCGTCGGGTGCGGCCACCACTGCGGTGGCATCACTCGCGCCGGCATCGGTAGGCGCGTCGTCACCGTCGGCGGTGAGGGTCGTCGTGTCGTCGGTCATGGCCGGTGCAACCCCAGCAGCTCGCGATCGAGGTCTCTGGACACTTCAAGTGGTGCAGTCTGTTGTGGGAGGCGAGCCTTGACGCCCGACCCAGTGCGGGCGAACGTCTCGTCGGTAGCCGCCCAACGGAAGTACACGATAGCGATTGCCAACCACAGAATGAGACCTGCGCCGGTCTTCATGATGATTCCGGCAATGTTCTCATCGGAACTCGCCGAGATCCCCCACAGCCGACCGAAGTGCTCGTAGTCGCGGTACAGCGGATGATCGCCCATGCTCAGCATCGCGGACGGCAGCGTCGGCAGGAGCGATTGTGTGAACAGGTAGAACATCTGCAGCGGTGCCTCGAGCCGCGGGACCTCGGGCAACGGCGAGAGCACCGGCATCCACACGACCAGCCCGCCGAGCAGCACGAGCACGTGGATCGAGAAATGCACAGGCCCGGCGCGCAGTCCGGCCGATACGACGGCCGGCAGGTGGATCACGATGAACACGGCGTTGAACACCAATACGGCGGGGAAGAATCGGCTCAGGGTCCGCACGAGTCCGAGCGTGTGCGTACGGGTGAGCGCGTAGCGAGCGAGCCATGCCGGAGTCGCCAGCAGCAGCAGCGGCGCCGCGACCATCGAGTAGAGCAGGTGCTGCACCATGTGCACGCTGTAGAGGTACTGCTCGGACAGTTCGTGGACCGGCCAGTCAGACGCAATCCAGATCGCGGCCAACGCAAGCACGAAATAGCGCACTTGACGGGGCGTCACGATCGGCTCGTCGATGGGAGCCAGACGCGGCCCGAGGCGTCGGATGGCGAGGTAGTAGACCGCGGCGATGAGGCCGACAACGAGCCACACGTCGGGGTGCGCCGTCCACGCCGGGAACGCCGCGCGTGCGAGGCCAATCATCTCAACCTCGATGGACGTTGTAGTCGTTCTGCAACGCGTGCAGCGTCAGCGCAACGACCGTGAACAGGAGCATCGCGCCCACGAGCCCCACGATGAAGAACCGTCGCAGCAGCTTGCTGTCGGTCTTCAGGTGCATGTACCACGCCACAACGAGCGCGAATTTGGTGACGGCCAGCATGAGCAGCAGCACGATCATCACGTTGGTGTTCAGGCTGTCGAGGTACGACACCGCCACCTCGATGCCGGTGATCACCACCAGCACCACCGCGATCATCACGTACTGGCGCGGCTGCGGGTGGACGTGCGCGTGCGGCTCCAATGCGCCGTGTTCGGCGACGACGAGCTGACCACCACCCGGCGCTACGAGTTCCCCCGTCGTGCTCACGATGCCATCACCCGCTTGCTCCTCTGCAGCTGTCGCATCACTTGTAGGGCACCAGATAAATGACCGTGAAGATCACGATCCACACGATGTCGACGAAGTGCCAGTAGAGCCCGGCGATTTCGACCGCTTCGGATTTGTCTGCACCGAGCTTGCCCTGCACCGAGCGTTGCCACAGCGAGATGAGCCAGAAGATGCCGACGGTCACGTGGGCGCCGTGCAGACCGGTCATCACGTAGAAGGTGCCGCCCAGCGTGCCGCTGCTGAGCTTCAGGCCTTCGCGGTAGAAGTTCGTGAACTCATAGACCTGACCGGCGATGAACGTGAGGCCGAACAGGGCCGTCGCCGCGAGCCAGATCCGCAGCCGCCGCTGGTCGCCGCGCTGGATGGCGGCGAGGGCGAGCACCATCGTGAGCGAACTCATCAGCAGGATGAAGCTCGTCGCCGACGTGAACGGGATGTTGTAGAGATCCTTCGGGCTCAGGAACGTCGTGTGGTTCGCCTTCGCCACCGCGACGTCGCGACCACGAAAGATCAAGTACGTGGAGATGAACGAACCGAAGAACAGCGCCTCGGACGACAAGAACACCCAGATCGCGAGCTTCGGATGCGAGACGCCAGTGTTGGTGGCGTGCGCACCGTGGACGTCGGCGCCCGCGCCGAGTTCGCCTACCGCGGTGTCGGTGGTGACCGCAGACATCAGTGATCCACTTCCGCGGTGCTGGGCTCAAACGTCCACGCCGTGATGCCGAACATCAACACGAATACGCCGACACCGAGCGTCCACCAGTTCTTGTAGACGAACCCGTAACCCATGATCGGCAGACCCAACGCGAGCACAAGCGGCCAGTACGACGGTGACGGCAGATGGATGTTGGAACCGTCACCCTCGTGCTGTCCACCGTCGCTGCCGCCGGAGGGCAAACGCACGAGGCGTCCCTCGTCGTCTTCGGTGTACTTCCTGTGCCAGAAGTCGTCGAACGCGTGCACTTCAGGCAACTCGAGGAAGTTGTAGGCGGGCGCCGGCGAGGGAATGCTCCACTCGAGCGTGCGGCCGTCCCAGGGGTCGGCCGATGCTTCGACCTTGCGCACGCGCGACACGATGATGTTGACGAACAATGTGAGCGCCGAAAGCGCAATGATGAACGCTCCGATGGTCTCCAGTTTGTTGAGCGTGTCCCACCCGAAGCCGGTGCCGTACGTGTAGGTGCGTCGCGGCATGCCCTGAAGACCGACAATGTGCATCGGGAAGAACGTGAGGTTGAAGCCAACGAACAGCGTCCAGAAGTTGATCTTGCCGAGCCGTTCATCGAGGAAGTGCCCGAACACCTTCGGCCACCAGTAGTACAGGCCGCCGAAGATCGCGAACATCAGTCCGCCGAACAACACGTAGTGGAAGTGCGCCACCACGAAGTACGTGTCGGTCTGCTGTGCGTTGCTCGGCACGATCGAGTGCATCACACCCGACAAGCCGCCGATCGTGAACATGGCGATGAAACCGAGCGCGAACAGCATGGCCGTCTTCAGACGAATCGCCCCGCCCCAGACGGTGCCGAGCCAGTTGAAGATCTTGACGCCGGTCGGAACGGCGATCGCCATCGTGGCGATGCCGAACCCGGTGGTCGCAGCAGGACCGATACCGGTCGCCAGCATGTGATGCGCCCACACGCCCCAGCCGACGAAACCGATTGCGATGCCCGAAAAGACCACGACCCGTGCGCCGAACAGCGGCTTGCGGCTGAACACCGGCAGGACCTCCGACACGATCCCCATCCCGGGCAAGATCAGGATGTACACCTCGGGATGGCCGAACAACCAGAACAGATGCTGATACAGCAGCGGGTCACCGCCCGACGCGGCATCAAAGAAGTGGGTGTGGAAATTTCGATCCATGTAGACCTGGATCAGTGCGGCCGTCACCGGTGGGAGCGCGAACACCGTGAGGATCGCGATGATGAAGATCATCCACACGAACACAGGCATGCGCAGCAACGTCATTCCGGGCGCGCGCATGTTGAGAATGGTCACGACGAAGTTGAGGCCTGACGTGACCGACCCGATCCCGAGCATGATGATGCCGACGGCCCAGAAATCAGGCCCGTGGCTCGGCAGGAACCCGTTCGCATAGGGCATCGACGTGAGCGGCGTGTAGCCGAACCAACCGCCGTTCGGCGCTCCGCCGACGAGGAAGCTCGAGTACAAGAAGATGCCGCCGAACAAGAACACCCAGTAGCCGAGCATGTTGATGCGTGGGAACGCGACGTCGCGGGCGCCGATCATCAGCGGCACGAGGTAGTTGCCGAACGCGACGGCCATCGGCATGCCGACCAGAAACACCATCGTGGTGCCGTGCATCGTGAACAGCTGGTTGTACATCGCGGCGGTGAGCACCGTGCCGTTGGGTCGCCACAGCTGCAAGCGGATCAGCAGCGCCTCGCAGCCGCCGGCCACGAAGAACACGAGCGCGGTCGCGCCGTAGAGAATGCCGATCTTCTTGTGATCGATCGTGGTGAACCAACTCGTCCAGCCGCTGGTGCGTGTGGGACGCGCGAGGCGGGCGCGCGGCGGAGCCGGTGCCAGCGTCGTCATCGCCCGTTCGACGGTCGTCACGCGTGTGCTCCCAGGCTCGTCATCATCAGCATGTGCACACTCATCCGCTCGCCTTGGTCTTGGTATCCAGCAGGAACTGCGCGATCTGACCCGCGAGCTCCTTGCTCATGGGATGGTCGGGGTCGTTCTTGAACGATGGCATCCCCACCAGACATGGTGTTCCGACCCCGGTCGTGCCGCCCTTGCCGCGCTTGGGACACTCGTTGTACTTCCCGAAGTCGCCCGTGCCGTGCCGAGGAGCGTCCCACACCCACTGGGTCAAGTTGTCGAGCGTGAGATCGAACGATGCTCCGCCAAACGACGTGCGATCACCGAGGTGGGTGAGGTTCGGCCCGACGTTGATGACGGTGGCCTTGCCCGATTGCACGTCGGCGTCGGCCTTGGCGTCGTATTTGCCGTCGGCGCCGAGCCCCTGGATGTAGTGGCACGAGCTGCACTGGTACGTCTTGTTGAACGTGGCGAACGTGGCGAATTGGGCCGGCGTCCACGGCTTGAGCTGCGTCTTGTACCAGTTGTCGAAGTCGTGTTTGGTCTCGACGAACGTGCGGTTGCGCATGTCGGCGTGGCTGAGTCCGCAGTATTCCACGCACTGCCCGAAGAACTCTTTCGGGTGGCCGTCGGTCGCGAGGTTCTTGTCGGCAATCAACTGGAAGTGGTTGAAGCGGCCGGGCATGACGTCCTTCTTGCCGGCCAGGCTCGGGATCCAGAACGAGTGGATCACGTTGTCGCTCTTGAGCGTGAACCACACGGGCACGCCCTGCGGTATGTGCAGTTCGTTCGCGGTGATCACCTGATGACTGGAATCGACGTTGGTGTACTGGAACTCCCACCACCACTGCTTGCCGGTGACAGTGATCTCCAACGCGCCCTTGGGCTTGGCCGCTTGGTCCCAGATCATCTTGACGGTGAACACGGCCATCACCATGAGGATCAGGGCCGGCAGGATCGTCCACGAAATTTCGAGCACCGTGTTGCCGTGCGTCTGCACGGGGTTCTCGTTGCCGGGACGGGATCGGAACTTGATCGCCGCGAACAACGTCGCCAACGTGACTCCGACACCCACCGCTACCGCGACCCAGAAGAACGCATTGAAGATGTGGAAGTCGTCGCGGGCAATGTGACCGCTCGGGCGCAACGTGTTTTGCTGCTTGGTGCTCGATTGGCCGCACCCGGCTGCAGCAAGCACGCACAACACGACCGTCGCGGTGACCTTCTTGACGGGTCTACCGCGCCAGATGGGGCGTGAGGACGACATCGGGCCTTCCCGTGCTCGAGGCTGTGTGCGGCCACGAGCCTGGCTGGAGGTGGACGGAACTGCGCGGCGACTCTATCTGCCGCGAATCACACAGCCGCAACTTGTGGGATAGATAATGGAAGCTCGCGCGATCGTGAATTGTCGGCCGTCTGCGACGGCGGACGAAGTAGGCGCAGTAGTCAATAACCCAGGCGGTCGAGGGCGTGGGCGCGGCGTTGCCAGTCGGGATCGACCTTGACGCGGGTTTCGAGGTGCACCCGCACCCCCAACAGCGCTTCGAGCTCGAGGCGCGCGGCCTGGCCTGCCTGCTTGAGGTGCGCGCCACCGTGGCCGATCACGATGCCTTTCTGAGACTCTCGTTCGACACGGATCACACACCGCAGCGCGAGCAGCGGTTCGCCCGACTTCGTGGTGCGTTCCTCCATCTCATCGACGCTCACCGTGATCGAGTGCGGAAGTTCCTCGCGTGCACCCGCAAGGAGTTTTTCGCGTACGAGTTCGGCGGCGAGGAACGACTCGGGCTGGTCGCTCACTGCACCCGACGGGTAGTAGCTCGGGCCCTCGGGCAGGCGCGATTCGAGCTCGCCGATCAGCGCGTCGAGGCCTTCACCGGTGTGGGCCGACAGCGGCACGTACGCATCGAAGGTCCCGAGCGCACCGGTGCTGAGCACGCCGAGCTGCGCGAACACAGTGTCGCTACTCGCGAGGTCGGTCTTGGTGACGACCGCGATGCGCGCGGGCGGGTTCGCCTTGGCCGCGAGATCCGCTACAAAGCGATCACCGGGGCCGATCGATTCGTTTGCGGGCACGACCACACACACGACATCGACGCTCGCGAGCGACTCCCCCGCGCGCTGGTTCGTGCGCTCGCCGAGCAACGTGCGCGGGCGGTGCACGCCCGGCGTGTCGAGCAACACCATCTGCGTTGTGGCGGTCGTGCGCACACCGCGGATAGCGGTGCGCGTGGTTTGCGGCTTGTCGGACACGATCGCGACCTTGGTACCGACGAGCGCGTTGACGAGCGTCGACTTGCCGACGTTCGGTCGGCCGAGGATCGTGACGAACCCCGAGTGAAAGCCTGCGGGTCGATCTCCCAGCGTCGCGTCGTCTCGGTCGTGTTGGGCACCATCGTCCGTACTGTTTCGTTTGGTCATGTGTCGCCTGCGCCGAGGGCCTCGGCGTTGTGCCCTTCCGTGGTCGGTTCGCGTCGCTCGTCGGGTCGCCGGTCGGGCCGTCGCGCTGATTCGTCGTCCCGGCCGTCGGGCGCGCGGTTTCGAGCCTCCGCCGCGGCGCGGCCGCGTTCGGATTTGGACGCGCCCGTTTCTGGTGCCAGCCGTCGGATCACGACCGACACGATGCGGCGACCGTCGATCATCTCGGCAACGAACTCATAGCCCTCGAACTGCACGGCATCGCCTTGTTCAGGCACATGACCGAGTGTGTTGAACAACAACCCACCAACGGTGTCCCAGTCGTCGCCCAACTCTGCGCCGAGTTCGTCTTCGAGATCCCCGATCGGCGTACGGCCCGGAACCCGCCAGCGCCCGTCGGCGAGCGCCTCGATGCCCTCGGTGGGCGCGTCGAACTCGTCGGTGATCTCACCCACGATCTCTTCGAGCAGGTCTTCCATCGTGACGATGCCGGCGGTGCCGCCGTACTCGTCGACAACAACGGCCATGTGGAATTTGCGGGCTTGCATCGCCCGCAACAGCTCGTCGACCTTCTTCGACTCCGGCACATAGACCGCGTCTCGCAGGTTCGCCCGCACCGAATCTTTGCCGCCGCCACCGGCCACGCGCGCCACGAGGTCTTTCAAGTAGACGAGACCGGCGATGTTGTCGGTCGAGTCCTCGTAACACGGCACCCGCGAGAAACCACTTTCGATCATGAGCGCGATCGCAGCGTCGACGGTGGCGTTCATCTCGACCGCCTGCATCTGCGTGCGCGGCACCATCACGTCGCTCACCGGCGTATCGCCGATCTCGAGCACGGAATGGATGAGTTCCTTTTCTTCGTCTTCGATCGACGCCTCGTCGGCGGCGACGTCGACCATCGCGAGGATCTCGGCTTCGGTGACGAACGGACCCTTGGCGAGACCCTTCCCAGGCAACACAACGTTGGCCAGGCCGATGAACGCCTGTACGAACACACGCATCGGCGCGAAGTTCGCCATGCCGACGAGCAGCGGCGAGAGCGCAAGCGCGGCGCGCTCGGGATGTTTGACCGCGTACGTCTTCGGAGCAACTTCGGCGAACGTAAAGAACAGGAAGACTTCCGCGATCGTGCCGCTCACGAACGCGACCCACCCACCGCCACCCAACTGCTCCAGTACCGAACCGAGCAACGTCGCCGAAGTCATCTGACTGACGAGCACGATCAACAGCACGCTGTTCAAGGTGCGCTCTGGTTCGTCGAACAGCGTCAGCAGTCGATCGGCTCGCTTGTCACCGCGTTCGGCGGCCGCGCGCAACTTGATACGACTCGACCGCGTGAACGCAGTCTCGGCCAGCGCCATGACGCCGGACACGAAGAACAGCACGACGACGATCGCGATTGTGATTGAGCTATTCACTGACCCCCGCTCGATTCGAACTCCGCGAGCAACGCCCGCTCGCGCGTCTGCATCCGCTCGGTCTCCTCGGCTTCGTCGTGGTCGTAGCCGAGGAGGTGCAGGATCCCGTGGACAACAAGCAACGACAGTTCGGACTCCACCGTCACGCTGCGCGTCGCCGCCTCGCGCGCCGCGAACGCAGGACAGAGCATCACGTCGCCGAGCAATGTCGGGATGTCGTCAGCGTCGCCGACCGAACCGGGGCCGCGTCCGCCGTTGTCGGGTTGTCGACCGTTCGGACCGAAGTCGTCATCGATCGGGAATGCCAACACGTCGGTAGGACCTTCATGGTCGAGGAACTGTTCGTTGTACTTGGCGATGGTGGTCTCATCGACGAACAGCAACGACAACTCCACCTCGCTCGGCACATGTTCACGTTCGAGCACGAGTCGCGCCAGGCGGACATAGCGATCGAGGTCGACCGCGACCGCGCGCTGCTCATCGGTGACGTGGAGCGTCGGATGGTCAGTGTCGGATGACATCGGGTCGGTCTGGGATCGAGTCCGCCGGTGCGCGGACCAGATCACCGGTGGAGGTCAGCGGCCACGCCCACGGTTGCCGTCATGCGCAGCGTAGGCATCGACGATGTCCTGGACGATCTTGTGCCGGACTACGTCGCGGCTGCCCAGTTCCACGAACGTGAGTCCTTCGACGCCGGCGAGGACCTTGCGGACCTGGAGCAAGCCGCTGCGGCCCCGACCGTCGGGAAGATCGATCTGGGTGACGTCACCCGTTACCACCGCACGCGAACCGAACCCGAGGCGGGTCAGGAACATCTTCATCTGCTCGGCGGTGGTGTTCTGGGCCTCGTCGAGGATGATGAAGCTGTCGTTCAGCGTGCGGCCCCGCATGTAGGCCAACGGTGCGACTTCGATCGTGCCGCGTTCCATAAGGCGGGCGACGGCCTCGCCGTCGAGTATGTCGTAGAGCGCGTCGTAGAGCGGCCGCAGGTAGGGGTCGACCTTGGCGAGCATGTCGCCGGGCAAGAACCCGAGGTGCTCTCCGGCTTCCACCGCAGGGCGGGTGAGAATGATGCGGTTGACGACCTTGGCCTGGAGGGCTTGCACCGCGAGCGCCACCGCGAGATAACTCTTCCCGGTACCGGCCGGCCCGATCGCGAACGTGACCGTGTGCTCACGCACAGCGTCGACATAGCGCTTTTGGCCTGCGGTCTTGGGCCGGATCGTCTTGCGACCGCGCATGACCTCGGTGGACAGCACCTCGCTCGGTCGCACCTCGGCGCGCAGCATGTCGATGGAACGCGCGAGGCCGTCGCGATCGATGGTCTGGCCCGACTCGAGCACGAGCACAAGTTCCTCGAACAGCCGCCCCACCCGATTGGCCTCGTCGGCTGGGCCTGCAATGGCGATCTCATTGCCGCGTACGTGGATGGTCACAGGGAAGGCGGCCTCGACGATCCGCAGCAGTTCATCCTGCGGGCCGAGCAGCGCAGCCATCAGGTGGTTCCCCACGACGACATCGACGCGCACCGTGTCGGAGGTCGGCGGCGACGTCACGCGGGTGACACACCCGTGAAGTGGGGCCCCGAACAGTGGTGTGGTGGGTAACGAACGAATCGGGACACTACTACCGCACTGGCGGCAGGGGTACGAGCCAACCGCACGCGGCGAGCGCATTTCCCATGCCGCGGCGCGACCGAATCGAAGGCCTGCAGGGGGTGATGGGAGCGCAGCCGAGGCCGCGACCGAGCGGTGCTACTGCGATAACGGAGCCGGCACACGCCCGACGCCCGCAATGAGGCCGAGCTGCGCGAACCGCGCGCCCATCTCCTCGATGGTGTGGCCGAGCACGGCCGCGAGCACCCGCAGGTCGTCACGACGGATCGTGAGCAGCCGACCATTGAAATCCTGGCGCTCGAGCTGGATCGACGTCGCGTAGCGGCCGAGAATGGTTGCGTCAGGATCGTCGTGATCGTGGAGTCGCTGGAGATCGATCGTGATCCCGTGGGTCGTGTCGATGATCGGGCGGTCGACGCCTTCGGCGAGGTTGATCTCCGCGCCGAACAGCTCTTTGGGGAGCAACTGGTCGGACGGCACCTCGTAGATGTCGGCGAGGCGCAACAGGCGCGGCACCGAAATCGCTCGCTCCCCGCGCTCATAGGCACCGAGCACCGAAGCTTTGAACTCCATGCTGGATCGGGCCTCGACGTCGTGCAACGAGAGACCCTTCTGACGTCTGATTGCCCGCAGACGATCTCCGACTCGCATCCCGCTCGCCACCTTGACGTTCTCCTCGATGTTTTGCGCCCGGCGCGTACCCCTGGTGGGACCATATCAGCACTCTGCGTGAAAGTCGCGGAATGCTGCGCGACCACTTGTGGATACCCGAACCACACAGGTCAACTCACGTCGCAGTCATCGCAGGACATCGTCGTGTTCTTCGCGCTCGTCGCGGCGCTCCGCGAGCAGCGCGGCCGCCGCGACGGGCGCGGTCTCGGCGCGCAGCACGTGACGGCCCAAGCGCAGACGGTCACAATCGCCGAGCGCGTCGAGGTCTCGTGGCGACAAACCCCCTTCGGGTCCGGTCACGATCACCAGACCGGCGCGCGTCGGTGCCCGCAGCCCGGCGACACCTGCACCATCGCGCACCGCAACCACGATGCGCGCGTCGGTGGCCGCGAGCTGTGATGGCGTGCGCGGTGTTTCGATCCTCGGCAAGCGACTACGACGACACTGCATCGCAGCTTCACGCGCGACAGCGGTCAAACGGTCCAGCACCGCAGGCGCACCAGGGCCATCCCAGCGAGCGACGCACCGTTCGGCAACGAGCGGCACGATGGCATCGACGCCGAGCTCGGTGAGCTGGGCCACCATCGCGTCGAACCGGTTTCGGCTGATCAGCGCGGGCGCGACAACGATCTCAAACGGCGACTCCGGCTCCGTGCGAATCGGGCCAGATGCTTCGAGTTCCAACGCGCCACGTTGCGCGCCGATGATCCGATACCGCCGCCAGCGCCCGGCACCGTCGGCCGCGGTGACCTGCTCGTCGATCGCGCGGCGCCGAGCGCGCTGGAGGTGATGCCCGTCGTCGCCGTCGATGCGCGCGCCGTCGAGCAGGTCACCGAGCAGAAGGTGCGCGGCCACACCGACCTCGTCGGCTGCGGTACGCGGTGCTGCGCCCGGAGCGCCGGGCGCTTCGGTCACTGGAACGCCGACCGGATCCGTGCGAACAAGCCGTCGCGGTGTTCGTGCACCGTCTCGCCGCGCATGTCGGCGAATTGCGTAAGGAGCTCGGCCTCTTCGGCCGTCAGCTTCGTCGGCACATCGACCGCGATGTGCACGTAGAGATTGCCGCGGCGCCCCGATCGCAACGACGGCACGCCCATGCCATGCAAGGTGAACACGCGTCCTGGCTGCGTGCCGGACGGCACGTCGAGCTCTTGATCGCCGTCGAGCGTGACGACCGTCAACATCGTGCCGAGTGCCGCTTGGGTCATCGCGATCGCGTGCACCGCGTGAAGGTCATCGCCGTCGCGTTCGAGCCCAGCGTGTTCACCGACGCGCACGGTCACATACAGGTCACCGGCCGGACCACCGCGCGGCCCCGCAGGTCCGCGACCGGAAAGCCGGAGGCGTTGGCCGGTGTCGATCCCCGGCGGGATCTCGACTTCGAGACGACGTTGCGATCTTGTCCGGCCATCGCCGTGACACGTGGGGCACGGCGACGGCACGATCTGGCCGGTGCCGTCGCAGCGCGGGCACGGCCCGGACGTCACGAGTTGGCCGAGCACGGACCGGCGCACCGAGCGCACCTCGCCCGAGCCGCCACAGTTGTCACACGTGTCGGCGTGCGTGCCGGGCGCGCAGCCCGAACCGTCGCAGTCTTCGCATGCGACCGGCATCGTGACGTCGAACTGCTTCGTGCCGCCGAACACCACTTCGTGCAGCGTGAGATCGAGCACCGTCTCGGCATCGGCACCGCGTGGCGGCCCGCCGCCGCGCCGGTCGCCACCAAAGGGATCGCGGCCACCGAAGAAGGCGTCGAAGAGATCATTGAGGCCGAAGCCGAAGGCTTCACCGCCAGGGCCACCCGCGCCGGCGCCCGGCGCGACGCCCTCGGGCCCGAACATGTCGTAACGACGGCGCTTTTCGGGATCGCTGAGGGCCTCGTACGCGACCGAGATCTCCTTGAATCGTTCGAGGGCCTCGGCATCATCGGGGTTCGCGTCGGGGTGGTACTGACGCGCGAGTTTGCGGTATTCCTTCTTGATCTCGTCGTCGGTGGCACTGCGCTGCACACCGAGGATCTCATAGAAGTCGCGCATCTGCGGACCGTTCATCGCGACAGCTCCCGCGAGAGCTGTTGCGAGATCGTCGACACCGCGGCCTGGGCCTGGCGATAGTCCATACGAGTCGGCCCGAGCACACCGACAGTGCCGGCCGGCGTGCCGTCGACGAGGTACGGCGCGAGCACCAGCGAGCACTCTTGAAGGTCGCTGCGTTTGTGTTCGCTGCCGATCGTGACGGTGAGGCCGGGACCGAGCAGTTCGCGCATCATGCCAACGACGACGACGTGTTGTTCGAGCAGGCTCAGCAAGCGCGACACCGACTCCGGTGATCCGAATGCTTGGCTTTCCGCGGCCAGGCGCGACGCACCACCGACGAACAAGGGCTCGCCTGCCCCGACACTGCGCGCGGCGAGCGCATCGAACGCGGCACGCGTGATCGTTGCGGCGTCGAGATCGGCGCCGTCGCCGCTGTCACGCGCCGGGCCGAACGACGCGGTGCTCGCGGGCGCGCCAGCCAGATCGCCCGGATTGGTCGGATTGGTCGCGTCGGCCGGATCGGTGGCCCAGTCAGCACCGTGCATCTCGGAGAACTCACGCCCGACGAGTTGCGTGGCGAGGCGCGTCTCGGCCTGCTCCAACAGGTCGCGGGGCACCTCGTGTTGGAATCGAATCGTTTCGCGCTCCACGGTGCCATTGCCGAGCACCGCGATGACGAGCACGTTCGACGTGTCGAGCGCGACCAGGTGCACGGCGCGCACCGTCGTTGCATCAGCCGCCGGCCCGACGACGACGGCCGCGTGGCGAGTCAGGCGCGCCAGGAGCTGGCTCGTGTCGTGCAGGAGGTCGTCCATCACGCGGGTCGCCGAGCCAAAGAAATCGGCGACCTCGCGGCGTTGGGGACTGGGCAACGACGACAGGGGCGCGAAGTGATCGACGAAAAAGCGGTAGCCGCGGTCGGTCGGCACCCGGCCGGCCGAGGTGTGGGGTTGGGCGATGAAGCCGTCGCGTTCGAGCACGCTCATCTCGTTGCGCACCGTTGCCGCCGACACACCGAGCGCGCGACTCGCGACCACCGTCTGCGACCCGACGGGCTGGGCCGTCGCGACGTATTCCTCCACGATCGCGCGCAGGATCTCCGACTTGCGGTCGTCGAGGACGTCGCTCAGCGGATTGGTCGGCGGCGCGCCGGCATCTGTGGGCGAGTCTGTGGGGTTGGGCTCGTGGGTGTCCATCGTGCGACCTCGTCGCGAGTGGGTCCTCGGTTGATCGGCCGGTGGGGGGTGCACGTTCGGTGGTTTTGGCACTCAATGCTACCGAGTGCCAACCCCTGCGAGCAGGAGCCTGGCTGTGACATCGGTCGCGAGCAGACGCCCGGGGCGGGTGAGCACGATGCGGTCCCCCGCACATCGTTGCACCATTCCTCCGGCCACGAGGTCCGCGATCACCTCGTCGATGGGGCCACGGGAAGACCCGGCGTCGATCCCCGATGCCATCCGCAACGCCAGCGCGAGCGCTTCTTCGGCGCGGGCCGGGCCGTCGAGTTCCTCGGCGCCGGCCTCGGGCGAGCGGCCGGTCGTGATCGCTTCGATGTATCGCTCGGGGGTGCGCACATTCCACCAGCGCCGGCCGTCGCGGTGGCCGTGCGCGGCGCAGCCGATGGCGAGGTAGTCGCCCGACGACCAGTAGAGGATGTTGTGTCGGCACTGTTCGCCGGGCCGCGCCCAGTTCGAAATCTCGTACCAGCGGTAGCCGGCTGCGTGGAGACGATCGTCGGCCAGTTCGTACTTGGTGGCCTGGTCGTCGTCGTCGGTCGCGGGAAAGCCACCCGAGGCAATGCGCCGTCCGAGCGGCGTGCCCGATTCGACGGTGAGCGCGTAGGCGCTGATGTGCTGCGGTTCGAGTGCGAGCGCGTCGTCGAGCGTCGCCTTCCAGTCGTCGAATGATTCTCCGGGCGTGCCATAGATGAGATCGAGGCTGATCCTGTCGATGCCGACGTCGCGCGCATCGGCGACGGCCTTCGCCACGTTCTCTGGGATGTGTGTACGACCGAGCGCGTCAAGCACATGTGCGCGCATCGATTGCACGCCGAGCGAGATCCGATTGACCCCCGCGGCGGCGTACTGCTCGAGTTTGTTGCGATCGATGCTGTCGGGATTGCACTCGACGGTGACCTCGGCACCCGGTGTCGTGTCGATGCCGTTGAGGATGGCGACGAGGGACTCGGCGGGAAGCAGCGACGGTGTGCCACCGCCGAAGAACACGCTCGTCGCCGCGGGCGCATCGCTGTGACGGCGCAGATCGACGAGCACGGCGTCGACGTACGCGTCGATCAGATGGCCCCGATCCGTCCACGTCGCGAAATCGCAATAATCACACCGACTCGCGCAAAACGGAATATGGACATACACGCCGTAGGGAGTCACCTGACTATTGGTACTACAGGCGCAACTATTGCGACTCACGTACCAATGGATCGTGGGTTCAGAGTGTGCCGGAGCCGACCGGTTGGGTGGGGGTGACGGCTCCGGGCGCGTTCTCGATACTGACGGCAAAGGCGCTGACCTTGCCGCCGAACACGAAACTGGCGTAGGCGTGGGGCTTACGACCGAGCACGCCGGCCGAGATCGGCTCGGTGCGGCCCGGTGCGAGGACCCACAGTTGGTACACCTTGCCGGCCGGTAGCGCGGGCATGGCGTCAGCGCGCAGGTAGCCGTTGCCGTCGTCAGTGAACGCGACGTGCGCCATCGTCGTGCCGTGATCGGCGATCGTCACCTCGTGCCCCCGACGCGCGGCGGTACCGAACGCGGCTGCCATATCGCGCCCGTTCGTGTTGTGGCGCGCCGCGAGCAACACGATCGCGACCGACGCCGCCGCAACAAGCAACGCCGCGACCGGCAACGGCACCGACAGCCGGCGACGCCGCACGCTCGTGGTGGCCATGTCGGATCGCAGCGGTACGACGACAGGATCGACGCCATCGTCGTCGTCACTATCGACGCGATCGATCGCCGATTCAATGTTCTCCCAGATCTGCTCGGGCACACGCTCGCGCCGCGTGTGCAACAGCGCGAGGAGCGCCGCGGTCTCACGCAGTTCGTCGACCTCGTCGCGCGCGGCGTCGTTGACCGTCAGGTACTGCTCCATCTCGTAACGCTCCACGGGCTCGATCGCATCGAGCGCGTAGGCACCGAGGAGTTCGTCGAGTTCGGGGCGACTGTTGAGGTTCATAGCGTGCTGTATCCCGCGTCGATGAGAGCCGCACGGAGGCGAAGTAGGCCGGCGCGAATCCGACTCTTCACCGTGCCTTCCGGCTGCTCGAGGAGCAGCGCAACTTCTCGGTAACTGTGGCCGCCGAAATACGCCAGCTCGATGGCCTCGCGTTCGCCCGCAGAGAGCGACGTCAGCGCCTCGCGCACGGCTTCGGCCTGGGCGAGATCGACGACGCTGCGCTCGAACTCGTTGACCTCGACCACCGTGCGGCGGGCGTCGCGTTCCTCACGGTTGCGACGGGCCGTCTCGGCACGCAACAGATCGACACTGCGACCGTGGACCTGGGCGAGGAGATAGGCGCGGAGGCTGCCGCGCGCGGCGTCGAAACGATCGGGAGCGTTCCAGAGCCGTACGAACACTTCTTGGACGATCTCTTCGGCGAGGGTGCGATCGCCGAGCACGCGGCGGGCCAGACCAAAGCAGGCATCCGCGTGGATGTCGTAGATCGCACTGAGCGCTTGCTTGTCGCGCCGCACGACGGCATCGACGAGCCCGGCGTCATGGCGCCTGCTATCGGAGTCGGGGCCCGGAGGGCGCGCGCCATCATCCATCTCGAAGGGTCTTCGGAGCGGACCGCCGGTCTGGATGCGTGCGGACCGCGAAAAGTGACCACGTTCGATCCACGGTTGTACGTTGCGCCGATGCAGCTCGTGTGGCCGCCCGAGGCCGTCGCGGCCCGCGAGGAAGTCACTCGATTTCTCGCTGGACTGGCCGGGCCCGACGGTCGATTCCCCGCCGACGCCGTCGCCCAGCTGGCCCAGGCCGGCTACGGCGCACCGCATTGGCCCCGGCCGTGGGGTCGCGACGCGGGGCCGTGGGAGCAGCTGGCGATCGACGACGCGCTGCGCGCCGCCGGCGCGCCCAAGGCCGAAAACCCGATCGGGATCGGCTGGGCCGGTCCGACGATCCTCGCCGCCGGCACGCCCGACCAGCAACGCCGGTGGTTACCGTCGCTGCTCGACGGCTCGGAGTTGTGGTGCCAATTGTTCTCCGAGCCCGAAGCCGGAAGCGACCTGGCGTCGCTGCGAACCACCGCCACGGCCGACGGCGATGAGTTCGTGGTGCAGGGTCAGAAGGTGTGGACGACGCTGGCCCATGTGGCCCGTTGGGGGATCCTGCTCGCCCGCACCCGCAATGATCCGAACGTCGGCGACCAGCAGTCGATTACCTACTTCGTGGTCGACATGCGCTCGCCCGGCATCACCGTGCAGCCGCTCGTGCAGATGACGGGGACCCACGAGTTCAACGAGGTGTTCTTCGATGCGGTGCGCGTGCCGGCCGCCAACGTCATCGGCACCGTCGACGACGGCTGGCGCCTCGCGAAGGTGACGCTGGCCAATGAGCGGGTGTCGCTGTCGGGCGAGGGTGCGCTGTGGGGAAGAGGCCCGACCGCACACGATGTGCTCGACCTCGTGCGTGGTCGTGGGGGCGCGGCCGACCCCGCCACTCGCCAACGGCTGGCGCGGCTCTACACGGAGGCGCGCATCTTGGAATTCATTCGCATGCGGACGCTGCTGGCGCGCCTCGCGGGACGCGAGCCCGGTCCCGAAGCTTCGGTGCGTAAGGCGCTGTCAGACCCGCATGGACAACATGTGATGCGCGAGGCCCTCGCGCTCGCCGGCACCGACGGACTGCTGGCGCAGTGGGGTCCGTGCGGCGACCCCTCGCCGATGTGGCCGTACGGATTCTTCTACTCCGCGGCGCTCACGATCGGCGGCGGGACCAGCGAGGTCCAACGCAACATCCTCGGCGAACGAGTCCTCGGCCTCCCCAAATAGCGCTTTCTCCTGCGCCTGCTTCGCCCGGCGCGGCGAGCGCTCTGCGCACCCATTTCGCTCGTCCCTCGCTCCTGGGCTGCTCCGAACGCCGCGGCGTGAGGAGTCGGCCCCACCCGTACTTCTACAACTACTCGTCGAGGCGGAGGGCGGCGACGAAGGCTTCTTGAGGGACTTCGACGCGACCGATGTTCTTCATCTTCTTCTTGCCCTCCTTCTGCTTCTCAAGGAGCTTGCGCTTGCGGGAGATGTCGCCGCCGTAACACTTGGCGAGCACGTCTTTGCGTTTGGCCTTGACGGTTTCGCGCGCCACGATGCGACCGCCGACCGCCGCTTGGATCGGCACATCGAACATCTGGCGCGGGATGAGCTCGCGCAGCTTGTGCGTCATCTTGCGGCCGTAGTCGAAGGCCTTGTCTTTGTGCACGATGCTCGAGAAGGCGTCGACCGGAGTGTTGTTGAGGAGCACGTCGACCTTCACGAGATCGCTCGCCCGGTAGCCGATCGGGTCATAGTCGAGCGACGCGTACCCGCGCGTGCGTGACTTCATGGCGTCGAAGTAATCCATCACGATCTCGGCGAGCGGAATGTCGTAGATCAACTCGACGCGGTCCTCGCTGAGGTAGTCCATGCGCTGCAACTCGCCGCGCCGCGCTTGCGACAGCTCCATCAGGGTGCCGATGTAATCGGTCGGCGTGAGGATCGTGATCTTCACGAACGGTTCCTCGATGGCAACGATGCGTTGCACCGCGGGCATGTCGCTCGGATTGTCGATGACCTCCGTGTCGCCGTCGGTGAGCTGCACCCGATACTCGACGTTCGGCGCGGTCGCCACGAGCGTGAGTCCGTATTCGCGCTCGAGTCGCTCGCGGATGATCTCCATGTGCAACAAACCAAGAAACCCGCAGCGAAAGCCGAAACCGAGCGCGCCCGACGTCTCCGGTTCGTACGTGAACGAACTGTCGTTGAGCCGCAATCGTTCCAGCGATTCGCGCAGCTCCGCGAACTCGTCACCGTCGACGGGATACAGCCCGCAGAACACCATCGGCTTCGGATCGAGGTAGCCCTCAAGCTCCTGGCCCGGACGCGCGGCATCGGTGACGGTCTCGCCGACCTTCGCCTCGCCCACGTCCTTGATCCCGGCGATGAGATAGCCCACCTCGCCGGGCCCGAGCGCGGCGACTGGCGTCGGCACCGGCAGGCGCACCCCGATCTCTTCCGCGTCGTGCGTGTCGCCGAGCTGCACGTAGCGCAACTTGGCCCCGCTGCGCAGCGTGCCGTTGAACACGCGCACGGCACTGATCACGCCACGATACGCGTCGTAATACGAGTCGAAGATCAAGGCCTGCAGCGGCGAGTCGGGATCGCCGGTAGGCGCCGGGATGCGCTCCACGATCGCATCGAGCACCTCGGCGACACCCTCGCCGGTCTTGGCCGAAATCCGCAGCGTCTCGCTGGCCGGGAGTCCGAGCACCTTCTCCAGCTCCGCGGCCCGACGTTCGGGCTCGGCGGCGGGAAGGTCGATCTTGTTCAGCACGGCGATGATCGTGAGGTCGTTTTCGAGCGCGAGGTAACAGTTCGCGAGCGTCTGGGCCTCGATGCCCTGGCTCGCGTCGACGAGTAGGACCACGCCCTCGCATGCCGCGAGCGACCGGCTCACCTCGTAGCCGAAGTCGACGTGGCCCGGCGTGTCGATGAGGTGCACCACGTGGCCGCGCCAGTTGATCCGCACGTTCTGGGCCTTGATCGTGATGCCGCGCTCGCGCTCGAGATCCATCGAGTCGAGGTATTGCGCGCGCATGTCGCGCATGTCGACGGCGCCCGTGATCTCGAGCAGCCGGTCGGCGAGAGTGCTCTTGCCGTGATCGACGTGGGCGATGATCGAAAGGTTGCGGATGCGGTCGAGCGCGGTCACGAGCCTGCCTGGTGGCGGAAGAGGAACACCAAGGTTACGGCCTCGGGTACCGTCGCATCGTGCCGCACGTGGTGGTCGTCGGGTCGGCCAACGTCGATTTCGTGTGGAGCGGACCTCGATTGCCGGTTCCGGGCGAAACCGTGAGCGACGGCACGTTCACGAAGGTGTTCGGCGGCAAGGGTGCGAACCAGGCCGCCGCGGCCGCCCGGCTGGGCGCCGCAGTCACATTCGTCGGATGTGTCGGCGACGACGACATCGGCGCGGCACTGCGCGACGACCTCATCGCGAGCGGCGTCGATTGCACACACCTGGCGACCGATCCGGGCGCCGCCACCGGGGTGGCGCTCATCACGGTGGCGGCCGACGGCGAGAACATGATCGCGGTCGCGCCGGGAGCGAACCGTTGCGTGACGATGGAGCAGATCGACACCGCGATCGCTGCTGCGCACGCCGACGTGCTGCTCACCGGGTTCGAGATTGGGATCGCAACCACGGCGATGGCGCTGCGTGCCGCGCGCCGTTACGGCACCCCGACGATCTGCAACCCGTCCCCCGTCGACCGCACCGCGACATCGCTCTTCCAGCACTGCGACGTCGTGATCGTGAATGCGCTCGAAGCCGATACCTACGGCGGTGCCGACGCGATTCTGGCCGCCGGTGCGGGACGCGTCGTGGTCACGCTCGGCGGCGCGGGCGCCACCGCGATCACCGCGATCACCGCGACCACCGCGATCGACACGACGAACGCCGTCGGCACGATCGCCGACCCTGGTTACGACGTCGCGGTCGTCGACACCACCGGTGCGGGCGATGCGTTCGGCGCGGCCTACGCCGTTCGGCCCGACCTCGCGTTCGCGTGCGCGGCTGGGGCACTCGCGTGCCGGGCCATCGGCGCACGCGGTTCGCAGGCCACGCTGGCCGACATCACCGACCTGTTCACGGCGCAGCCGCGATCGACTCGCTGACCACGTCGAGCGCCGCGGGCGCGTCGATGTGCTCAGCCCATTCGACGTTGCCGCTCCCCCGCATCCATGGGCGGCGATCGACCAAGGTCATCCCGCGGGTGTGCTCGCCGTTGGTCTCGATGACGACCGGAACTCGCGCCGTCGTCACCAGCTCGGGGTTGGTGATGGCGATGACCGCGCACGGATCGTGGAGTGCCGCGACGTCTCGGTTGCGGGTGAGCGTGCGCACGTTGTCGAGGTAGGCACCGAGAAAGCCGGCGCAGAACGGACCGAACTTGTTGGGGAGCGCCGCGAGTCGAGCGTTCAACGGGTCGTCGACGGCGACTTGGTGCGTGAGGTCGAGTCCGCACACCACGATGCGCGCGCCGCTGCGTACGACCACGTCGGCTGCCTCAGGATCGAAGTGGATGTTGAACTCGGCCGCGGGCGTGACGTTGCCGAAGGTGCCGCCGCCCATGATGGAGATGCCGGCAATGCGCGATGCCAACGAAGGGTCGCGCTGTAACGCGAGCGCGACGTTCGTGAGCGGGCCCGTCGCCACGATCCAGAGTCCCTCGGTCTGTCTGGTCGCTTCGACCAGGTAGCCAACGCCGTCAGCCGAGGCGATCGTGCGCGTGATTTCGGGGAGGACCGCGCCGGCGAGGCCGGTTTCGCCGTGCACGTGTTCGGCGTGCGGCGCCGCCGAGCCTGCGAGGGGCTCGGCCGCGCCGCTGTGGACGGGGGCATCGCAGCCGAGTAGCTGGAGCACGCCGAGCGCGTTGCGGGTCGTGAGCGCAAGCCCGACGTTGCCCCCGACGGTCGTCACCCCCACGAGATTGGCCCGATACGCAGCAACCGCCAGGGCCACCGCGTCGTCATGTCCGGGGTCGCAATCGAGGATCATCGACACAGTCACCCAGCCATTCTGCCCGCGCCGTCCCCGTGGTCCCATCAGAAGCGCACTTTTTGGCATTCTGATGGGACCACGGGCCGTTCTCGGGCGGCGGCGCCCTTGCTGCTACCGTTTCAGGGCTCGCCGAACGATTCGAAGGTTGCACCTAGCAATGGCAAACATCAGGTCCCAGAAGAAGCGCAACCTCACGAACGAGAAGCGCCGCGTCCGCAACAAGAACGTCCGTTCTGAGCTCAAGACGCGTGTCAAGGTCGCCAAGGTTGCGATCACGACGGGTGGTGACGGCGCCGACGAACTCGTGCGCGGTGCCCAGAAGCGTCTCGCCAAGGCCGCGAGCAAGGGTGTAGTGCACGGCCGTCAGGCCTCGCGACGCACGTCGCGCCTGATGAAGGCGGCCAACAAGGCCGCAACCGCAGCCTCCAGCTGAGCACTCGCTCGGCCGACACTCGCGAACCGCAAGTCCTACCTGCGCTCGTTGCGCCGGGCTTTCGGACGCGACCCGCTCGTACCCGCGCCTGCACCCGATCGGCGCGCCAGCGCGGCCAAGCGGGCCACCAACACTTCGACGACGGTTTCGCCCGGGATCGCTCGCCGGCCCCCGATGCCGCCGCGCAGGTCGAGGTCGGCACGCGCCAGATGACCGAATGCTTCGGTGAGCCCGCGGTTGCCAAGGCGCTGCGCCGCGGCCAGACGGAGGCCAGCCGGGTATTCCTTGATCCCCAGCACGAGCGCGGCGTGTTGCTTGTTGGCGACATCGGGTGAGTCGAGACGCAGCAACGACTCGAAGTGACGGGTGAGTGTGGCCATCACTTGGAGCGGATGTTGGGCCTTCGGGTTGCGCGCGCTCGTGGCGTGCAAAAGCCGGTGCAAGGTGTCGAGTGCCGTCGCGGTGTCGCCCGCGTCGATCGCGTTCGCCAGCATGTACGGCGCAATCGTGCCGCTCTCGCCGAGGTAGTGCTCGACGTCGGCAAGGTCGAGTTCGGCCTCGGCGCCGTACGTCGATTCGAGCAGCGCGACCAGTTCAGGCACTCGACCGGCGTCGTCACCGAGGTGCGCGGTCACTGCTTGGCGGGCGCTGGCGGTGAGTTGCAGGTGCGCGTCGCGCAGGCGCCGGACCAACACGTCGTCGGTCTTCTCCGACGACGGTCCGAGCACCGGCACCGACGCAGCTTTCAGCGCCTTGTCGAGCGCGGCCGCGACCCGGCCGCCGCCCTGCACCAGCACGACGTAGACGCCCTCGAACGGCGCCGCGACGTAATTGGCGAGCAGCGCTGCCTGTTCTGCGTTCGCCGACCCGATGTCGCGGATCACGACAACGCGTCGCGCCGTCATGAACGGCGGACTGTCGAGCGCGGTCATCACGGAACGAAACACTGGCGTGCGTTCGGGTGACGCATCGTCGTCGTCGGCCGGTTCGGCGTCGTCGGCGCTCGACGACTGTGCGCGCTTGCGCGCGGTGAGCGTGAAATCCTCCAACGCGTACAGGCGGTTCTCGCCTGCGAGCAGGTCGTCGATGAGCGAGGCGACCTCCGAGTCGCGCAGGATCGGGTCGTCGCCTTTGACGAGATACACCGGCGCGTGCACCGTCGTGCGGCCGCTCATGCGAAGGTCTCCTCGAAGATGGCGCCAAGTGTGCGACACACTCGCTGGGCCCGAGCGACGTCGTGCACACGCACGATGCGAGCGCCGTACAGCACGGCCCACGCGATCGTCGCGGCCTCGTCGTCGTTGTCGTTGCCGGGCGCGGGCAGGCCGAGCGACAGCGGATGCCCGCACGCCGCGGCGGACGGGATCGCTCGCAACACCGCGCTGCGAGCGGCGTCGGAGGGCGCGGTGTCGAGCCCGGCGTCGATCACGATCTGGTCGGCGCCGAGCCGAGCCTGCGCGAGGGCGGCGCATCGTGACGTCGACGCGCTCGGGCCGAGGATCAGCGTGGCACCGTGGGCCGCGACGAGTTCGAAGTATGCAGGGTCGGCCGTCCCGTTGACGTCGTGGCCAATGACCGCGCCGGCGCCGAACGCAGCGTCGAGGACGTCGGTGCGCCTGGTACGCACGCTGATCGGAAGACCGAAGCGAGCATGGAGCACCTCGACGATTGCGCCCACGACGTCGGCCGTTGCGCTGTCGGCGCCGCACGGCGCGAGGTCGAAGAGGTCGGCGCCGGCCCCAACGTGGGCGTCGGCCCGACACAGCGCGCGCGCTCGCGCTCCATCTCCATCTCCAGCTCCATCGAGGTCGAACTCGACGATGCCGGCGACCAGGGTCCGGGTGGTGATGTCGACGGTGTGGTCGCCGAGGCGCACCGATGGGTGCGGGCGCACCGGGGCGGCAACCGGCGACACGCTCATGCGCGTGACCCTACTGCGACGTTGCGAGCGGCAGTCCGAACAATCACGGCCGCCACCACGACCAACGCGGTTGCCGCGCACGCCACCACGACTGGCGCCGCGGCGCCGACGTGCGCGACGGCGCGCACCCACCACAACATGGCGCGCACTGGGGTAAAAGCCCAGCCCGCGACCATCGCCGACCACGCGCCGACGACCGCGATCGGGATCGCCAGCACCGTGATGGGTTCGGCGGCTGGGACCGCGAGCAGGTTGGTGGCGGGCGCGATCCACGCGACGGTTCCGAAGACGGCGACGAGCACCGGCGCCACACCGACCTGCGCCGCGATCGTCACCCCCAACACCGTGCGCATCCACTGCGGGCCGGGCATGCGCCGCTCGATGGGTCGTGCGAGAAGCGCGATACCGGCGCACGCACAGGCCGAGAGCTGGAACCCCACTGAATGCACGAGAAACGGATCGATGACCAGCAACGCGATCACCGCGTACGACAGCGAACGCACGCTGCGGACGGGTCGGCCACTTGCCCGCGCCGTCATCGTCACGAGCACCATGGCGCTCGCGCGCAGTACCGACGGCTCGAAACGGGTCATGGCGGCAAACACCCCCACGACCGCGACTCCCGCGAGGAAACGCAACATCGTGGGCAGCCGTCGCTGCAACGGGCCCACGAGCGCGAGCACGAACGCCACGTTGGCGCCCGAGACCGCGAGCAGATGACTCAGGCCGGCATCGCGAAAGTCAGAGGTTGTCTGATCGTCGATGGCGCGCGTATCACCCAACAAGAAGCCGTCGAGGAGCGCGTGGTCGCGCGCGTTCAAGGGCGCCAGCCCGCGCTCGATGATCGCACGGAGACCGTTCGCGAGCGACGCGTAGGCGGCACTGGCAGACCGGTAGCCGAGGATCCCGTCAGCGTCGACGTTAACGAGCGCAACGGCGTGCTGCCACCGGTACCGCGCGTTGTAGCCAGTGAGCGCGGCCGCATCACCCTCGACCACAATGTGGTCACCCGCCACGAGCGCGCCGAGCCCGGCCGCGGCAGTCGCGGTGGCGCGCAGCATGACGGTCCGATCGAGTTGCTGCCACGCCGGGGCCACCGTCGCACCGGATCGAGATGCGAGTGGCCCTTGCACCACCGCGAACGCGTCGGCCCGCACGAACACCGTCGTGTCGAATCGCCCTGGTCGAGGGTCGCTTTTCAATTCGCCGCGCAGCACGATGGGGGCACGACTGTGCATGGCGGGTAGCAGCGCGTGGTGCTCGACGCCGTCGACCGCACGCGCCGCACACGCGATCGCGACGCCGACGCAACACAGCGCCGCAGCCACGGCGCCTGCGTGCGGGAGCGCGACACGTACGAGCAGCGCCAGCGAGCAGGCCGCGACCGCGACCACCGTGGCGCGCCCGGCTTCAATGCCGCTCCCGACGAGCACGCCTGCGATCGTTGCCGCGACGCACAGCAGCGGCCCTCGGTCGGCGCGCATCAGAGGGTGACGAGCGGGCGCAGGTCGGCGAAGCGTCGTTCGCCGATGCCGCGGACGCGTTTGAGATCGTCGACCGAGCGAAATCCGCCGAGTCGCGTTCGTTCGTCGATGATGCCCTTCGCGAGCGACGGGCCAATGCCTGGGAGCGCTTCGAGCTGCGCCTCGGTCGCACTGTTGAGATTGACCGGGCCGCTGGCGCCAGGGTCGCCCGCATCGCTGGAACCATCGCCGCCCGAAGCGCCGGTGGCATCGGTGCCGCCGGAACCGGTACCGGTGAGCGGTGCGACGCGCTCGCCCACCTTGGGCACATACACGCGCGTGCCGTCGACCACCTTGGCGGCGAGGTCGAGCGCGTTCGGATCGGCGTCGCGGCGCGCGCCTCCGGCCGCATCGATGGCATCGACCACCCTCGCTCCGAGCGCGAGCGTGACGACGCCGGGGCGCACGACAGCACCGGCCACGTGCACCACAACCGTCGACGTCGGTGACGACGCGGGCGGGTCGGAAGCGGTCGTCGGCGAAGCGTTCCCCGCGGTGGCGCCCGAAGCCGCCGACGCACCCGGCGCACTCACCGCACCCGACGGCGACAGCGGCGCGCGGGCGCGACCGACGAGGTAACCGACGCCGGCGAGCGTGGCGGCGATGAGCAGTACCGATGCGATGACCACACGGGCGCGTCCGGGGCGCACAGCCTCGCCCACACCGGCGCGCCAGCGCGCGATCGCGTCGGACAATTCCATAGCAACCTCCTACCCACCGCACGCGTCCGGCGCATCCGGGCGCGTCACGAACTCAAGGTGCGTTGCACCTCGCGGTCAACGGGGAGGCTGACGGGGAGATCGATCGGCCGCCGGCGTGCACCACCAGCGCCACGGCAACGACCGAGCCGCAGAGGATACCCGAGTCGGTCCCGATTTTCACGCGACCCGTTGTCGTCAAGGTCTCGTCCCTGCACACTCCCGCCCGCCAGGCTCACGCGATGTCCGAGCCGTGTGCGATCGTGGTGCCCTTCGTCCGGAGTCGAGGAGTTGCAGTGGCATTCGGTCAACAGTCGGGTCCTCCCGCAACGGCGCGCCAGGTCGAGCAGCTGCGCGACCTATTCGTCGAGGCCGGCTTCGCCGACTTCCGTGAGGCGCGCCATCCGTTCGGGCTGACGCAACGCCAGGCCGGCGGCAAGTTCACGCGTAGCGAGGCCGAGGAGCTCATCGAGCACCTCGAGGCCCGGCGTGACGCGGGCGAGCCGACCGCCGCCCGGGAGACGCCGACGCCGACGCAGCAACCAAGGCCGAAGCAGCAGCAACGGTCCCAGGTCGACGCGCTGCGCCGCGTACCGAGCGAGGCACTCGCGGCCGAACTGCAACGACGCGGGTGGATCGTCGTCGAGCCCTGACCCGCCGACAACGACCCGAGCGCAAAGGCCAGCGCCAGCGCCAGCGCCAGCTGCGGTTACCCGATCACGAAATTGACGAGGCGTCCCGGCACCACGATGACCTTGCGCACCGTCGCACCGTCAAGCAAGGCCGCGACCCGCTCGTCGGCTCGCGCGGCGGCTTCGCACGCCGGTCCGTCGGCGTCGGCGGCCACGGTGATGCGCGACCGCACCTTGCCGTTCACCTGCACCGGTACCTCGACCGTGTCGGCCACGAGCAGCGCGGGATCGTGGTGAGGGAACGGTTCGTAGGTGAGCGACGTCGTGTGCCCGAGCCGGCTCCAGATCTCCTCGGCAATGTGCGGTGCGATCGGCGCGACCATCAACAGGAACGGTTCGATGACGGCGCGGGGCGCAGTCCCGGTCGACTCCACGACCTTGGCGAGATGGTTGTTGAGTTCGAACAAGCGAGCGATGACGGTGTTGAACCCGAGCGCATCCACGTCGGCGCGCACCGCGGCGATCGTGCGGTGCAACACCCGGCGTGTCTCGTCGTCGACGGGCGCGTCGCTCACACGCGTGTCGCCGGTGTCCTCATCGATGCAGATGCGCCAGAGCCGCTGGAGAAAGCGATGCACGCCGATCACGTCACGCGTGTTCCACGGCCGTGATGCGTCGAGCGGTCCCGTGAACATCTCGTACATGCGGAACGTGTCGGCGCCGTACTCCTCGCACATGTCGTCGGGCGTAACGACGTTCTTCAAGCTCTTGCCGATCTTGCCGTATTCGCGTTGCACGCGTTCGTCGCCCAGGAAGAAACCGCCGTCGCGTTCGACGACGTCTTTGGCCTCCACGTACATGCCGCGCTCATCGGTGTACGCGAAGGCCTGGATGTAGCCCTGGTTGAACAGCCGAGCGAACGGTTCGGGCGTCGACACGTGACCGAGGTCGAACAGCACCTTGTGCCAAAAGCGCGCGTACAAGAGGTGCAACACCGCGTGCTCGACACCGCCCACGTACAGGTCGACCATGCCGCTCGCCGGAGGCTCGCCGTCGGCGCCCGACCAGTAGCGCTCGGTCGCGGGGTCGACGAACTCGGTTTCGTTCGTGGGGTCGAGGTAGCGCAAGTAGTACCAGCACGATCCGGCCCACTGCGGCATCGTGTTGACTTCACGGCGGTATTGGCGGGGACCGTCGCCGAGGTCGAGCTCCGCGATGACCCAATCCTCGGCGCGTGCGAGCGGCGGCGCGGGAAGCGCGTCGGGATCATCGCTTGTGGTGGGTTCGAAATCGGTCACCACCGGTAGCTCGACGGGCAACATCGAGTCGGGCAGTGCGATCGGGCCGTGGTCGTCGTAGACGATCGGGAACGGCTCGCCCCAATACCGCTGACGACTGAACAACCAGTCGCGCAGTTTGTAGTTGACGGTCCCCTCGCCCACGCCCTTGTCTGCGAGCCAGCCGATGATGGTGCGTTTGGCATCGAGCACACCAAGGCCGTCGAGCGAGACCTCGTCGTTGGCACTGTTGATGGCCGGTCCGTCGCCGAGATAGGCCTTGCCATCGAAGTCGGCTGGTGGCTGCACGGTCCGCACGATCGGTAGCGCGAACTCCTCGGCGAACTCCCAGTCGCGTTCGTCCTGGGCCGGCACGGCCATGATGGCGCCGGTGCCGTACCCCATCAGCACGTAGTCGGCAATGAACACAGGGATCAAGGCGTCGTTCGTGGGGTTGCGCGCGAACGCGCCGGTGAACACGCCGGTCTTCTCGCGTCCTTCCGACGTGCGTTCGAGCTCCGACTTGGCCGCCGCGAACTCTCGATACGCGCGCACCGCTTCGGCCGGCGCGCGATCGGTGCCGAACACGCCGCGCCATTCGGGCGGGCACTCGGGCCACTCGTTGGCAGTGATCACGTCGACAAGCTCGTGCTCGGGTGCGAGCACCATGTAGGTGGCGCCGAACAGCGTGTCGGGTCGCGTCGTGAACACGCGGATAGCAACGTCGTCGTGACCCTCGACGTCGAAGTCGACGAGCGCGCCCTCGCTGCGGCCGATCCAGTTGCGTTGCATCAGTTTGATGGCGTCGGTCCAGTCGAGCTGGTCGAGATCGGCGATGAGCCGGTCGGCGTACTCGGTGATCCGCAACATCCATTGGCGCAGCGGTCGTTTGAACACCGGGAAGTTGCCGCGCTCGCTGCGGCCGTCGGCGGTGACCTCCTCGTTCGCAAGGACGGTGCCGAGGCCCGGGCACCAATTCACAGGTGCCTCGCCGATGTATGCGAGCCGCTTGCTGTCGACATAACTGCGACGCGCGAGCGCATCGCGCGCACTCCACGGCGTCTCGCCATCGTCGGGCGTGCGCGTGCCGGCATCGAGTTCGACAATCAGCTCGGTGACGGGGCGCGCCCGATCGGCCTCGCGGTCGTACCAGCTGTTGAAGATCTGGAGGAAGATCCACTGGGTCCAGCGGTAATAGCCGACATCGGTCGTACTCACGCCGCGCCTTGGGTCGTGACCGAGGCCGAGCGCGCGCAGCTGTTCGCGATAGCGCTCGATGTTCTGCGCGGTCGTGACGCTCGGGTGTTGGCCCGTCTGCACCGCGTATTGCTCGGCGGGCAAGCCGAACGCGTCCATCCCCATCGCGTGTAACACGTTGCGCCCAAGCATCCGCTGGTAGCGCGCGTACACATCGGTGCCGATGAACCCGAGCGGATGGCCTACGTGCAGGCCCGCGCCGCTCGGATACGGGAACATGTCGAGCACGAACAGCTTCGGCAGCGACGCCCGCTCCGCATTCACGTCGGCAAGCAGGCCACCGGGATTCGGAGCCCAGAACGTTCGATCGGTCTCCCATCGATCCTGCCAACGGCGCTCGATCTCGTTGGCGAGCGCGGCGTTGTAGCGATGTTTGGGGACGTCGTTGGCATCGGGACTGGAGGGGCTCATCTGTGTCGCAGGCTAGTGAACGCCCCCGGTGGCCTCGACCGTTGTTCCACCCGCACTTCCACCCGCGGGACCGTCCGCACTTCCACCCGCGGGTCCGTCCGCACTGTCATCCGCGGGTCCGTCCGGCTCGGGGATCGTGCGCAGCGTGCGAACGGGCGACCACCACACCCACGCTCCGGCGAGCAGCGCACCGAACCCTGCGACGAGCAGCGTGGTACGCAGCCCGAACCACGTGCCCATCGCGCCGCCGAGGAGCGCGCCGAACGGCATCGTGCCCCACACCATGAAGCGCATCGAAGCGTTCATTCGTCCCTGCATGCGCGGGGGCGTGATCGCTTGGCGGAGGCTGCCCTGGTTGATGTTGTAGACGACGCCACCGAACGAGAACAGCGCGAAACCCACCACGAAGAACCCAAAGGCGCCGTGGCGCGGCGCAACACCGAGCAGCACGCTGCCCACGCTGGCGAGCACGATCGCCCCGACGATGGTCGGCCCGACACCGATCGGCGCGCTGATGCGACCACTCGTGAGCGCGCCGAGCACCGCGCCCGAGCCACCGAGCACGAACACGACGCCGACCGCACCCGCTGAATAGTGGAGTTCGCGCACCGCGTACACCACGAACACAGCCTGGATCATCGAGCTGAAGAAGTTCGACGTGGCGGTGCACAACGCGATGGGGCGCAGCATCGCGTGATGCCACACATACGCGAGGCCGGCTCGGATCTCGTCGCGCAGACGCGGCTGTGATGTGTCGGCGTGCCGCTCGATCGGCGGTTCGCTCGCCTTGATGCGCGCGAGGAACGCCGCCGAGCACACGAAGCTGACGGCATCGACCACGACCGCGCTGACCGAACCGATCCATTGCACCAACACGCCGGCGAGGCCGGGGCCGCCCACCTGTGCGCTCGAGCGGCTCACCTCGAGTTTGGCGTTGCCGTCGATGATCTGATCGCGGTCGACGAGCGACGGCAAGATCGACATGTACGACACGTCGAAGAACACGGTCATCACGCCGTTCGCGAAGACCACGGCGAAGAGTTGCCAGATCGTGAGCCAACCGAGTGCGTGCGCGATCGGCAAGGTGGCGAGCGAGACGGCGCGGCCGAGGTCGCACAACACCATCACCGGACGGCGGCGGACCCGATCGACGATGGCGCCCGCGGGCAACCCGACGAGCACGAACGGTGCGAACTCGACGGCGGTGAGCGCGCCCACCTCGAACGTGGTGGCGTGCAGCACTTTGATCGCCATGAGCGGGATCGCGAGCATGCTGACCTGGGTGCCCACCTGGCTGACCGTCTCGGCGGCCCAGAGTTGGCGGAAATCGCGGTGGCGCAGGAGCGACTTCGGGCGCGAGCCGCTGCGGTGTGCGTTCGGAAGTGTCGACTCGGGTGCCACTGATTGAGTATGCTCAACCGGTTGAGAACTGTCAACTGGTTGCCGAGGACGGTCGAGCGATGAGCCGATCCGTTGCAAGCGATCCCTCAGCGGAGCCGGCTCGGCGCGCCGCCACGCCCGACGAGACCCGGGCCTTGGCGCATCCGTTGCGGCTCCGGATCATCCGCTTGCTCTACGACGACGCGCTCTCGAACAAGGCCCTCGCGACGCGGCTCGCGCAACATCCCGCGACGGTGCTCCACCACGTCCGCACGCTCGTGCGCACCGGTTTCATCGAACCCGCCGGCGAACAGCCCGGCGCGCGCGGCACCGTCGAAAAGCTCTACCGGACAACGCACAAGAGTTGGAATGTCTCCGTCGAGGACCAGCCCGACGCGCAGCGCGTGTCGCACGCAGTGCTCGACGCGTTCGTGGAGGAGGTGCGCGGCGTCGATGACTTCGCCGCCAGCCGGCTCGCGCTCACCATCGCGCCCGAACGCCTCGACGAACTGAAGCACCGCATCGGCGAACTCCTCGACGAGTACGCCCTCCACAACGACGTCGACGGCGAACGCTGGGCCCTGTTCGTCGCCTTCCACCGCCGCGACTAGGTCGGCCTGCACACGGCCGTGGTCCTGGCTTCGGTACGCCCGTGCACCAAACCCAGTACCACGGGCGCGGTTTGGTCGACGGTCAGTAGCCCTCGGCCGGCTGCCAGAGGTCGAACTCGAAGCCCTGGTCGTCGCGCAC
>JBBREP010000034.1:0-31430 GCA_038202885.1 Acidimicrobiia bacterium
CCGCGTAGCGCAGCCGCCCGGCCGCGTGCATGATGGCTGCGTGACAGGCGCCCGACTCGTGAGATTCTGCAGCGTCGTGGTGTTCGCTGGAACGGCGTCGTGCAGCCACAGCGCGCACAGCACCGCGCGACCGTCGACAACTCGCGCCACGCGGCCCGCGATCACTTGGACGTCGTGGGTCAACACCTATTGCGAAGGCGCGTCCGTGGCGGTCGGTGCGATCAACGGGCGGGGCGTGCTGTTCGAAGACGTACCCGTCGACGTACACGACGCGCCAAGCGCGCAGCGCGTCAAGCAGAAGGCGGTCGACGTGTTGCGCGGCATCGTGGCCGCGACCGATAAGGCCGCTCGGTCCGTCCGTTCTGCTGGGGTGCCCACCGCGCCCAATATTGCCAACGGACCGGCAATGGTCGCCGACTACGTCAGTGCGGCGACGGCGGATGCGTCGTTCTTCGCCGGCCTCCAAGCCGACGCCGAACGCCTACCGACCGACGATGCCGCAGCGTTCCTGCGCGGCTTGGCGAGCCTGCGCGCCGACGCGAAGCAGTGGGCCGATATCGGCAACGATTACTTCGGTCGCGCCCAGAAACTCGACACGACCCACAAGCTCGACGCGATCTTGCGCGCCGACTCCGACTGCTACTGGCTCGGCAAGTGACGACCGTTGGTACTTCCGGTTGAATATGTACGACTCCAGTACCAACGGACATGCGCGTAGGGCGGCTACGGGATGCGGCGCGGTGATGCCGTCGCGCTGACGCGCACCGGGATCGGTTCGTGCACGCCGAACAGCGCAAGCAGTCCCACATCGACTTCGCCACCGAGGTTCACCTGCACGGTCGCGTCGTCGGCGTCGATCTGCGCGGCGCTGATGTGGCTCGCGTCGCTCTCATGCGCCAATTCATCCGATGCCAGCACTCGAGCCCGGGCCGGATCAAGCGCGAGACGGCCGCTGCGCAAGGCGGCCTCGTCGAGACCGTTGGCACCGGCCGCCGCCGACGCGTCCGCCATCGCGGCCAACGACCGGCGCACCGACAGCACGCGCCAGAAGTCGACCGAGAGCGCGCCGAGCATGAGTACCGCCACACACAGCCCGAGGACAAACACCGTCATCGACCCGCCTTGCTCCCGCCCACCCCAACTCGCCCCCACCGCTCCCCCGATGCGTCGTTTGACCGCCGTATAGGGGTGCCAAACGACGCATCTGCGGTCTGGGGGCATGTCAACGGCTCCGGTAGTCGTCGATACGTATGGCGTAGGTCGTCGTGAAACGCCAACTCCCGGCGTCGCCAATGAGCGGCAGGTGCAGTGCCGGCATCACGACCGCCACGTGCGCCACGACTTGGCCGCCCCGTCCCCCATTCTCCGACACCTCGACGGCGAGGTCGTCGGCCGGTACGCCGTAGTCGGCCGCGACCGATGCCACCACCGCGTTGACGCCGTCACCGGACGTCGACGGCCACTGCTGCGCGGCATAGCGTGCCGCTTCCCGAGCGACGACGGTCGCCGCGTGGCGTCGCTCACTCCACACTGGCAATGAGGCCACGAGCACGACCGTCGGTACCAGCAACAAGGCGACCGCCGCGCTGAACTCGACCGCGATGAAACCCCGCGAACGTTTCACGGTCCCTCCTGCAACGCTTCGGCGTGCAACCGGAACGACCACGCGGGCAACAACGCGAGGAACGGCGGGAGCACGACGTCGGCATCGGCGATGACCCTGCCGTCGCGCCGCGCGCACCGCACATTGATGCCGGCCGTGAGCGAGCCGTGCACAAGCCCGTGGAGCGCGTCGTTCGCCCGGTCGAGACACACGCTGGCGTCGCCCGCGAGCGGTACCGCGGCACGCACCCCCTCATCGAGGGCGTCTCGTACCGCGGCCCGCACGTAGAGATCAACGAGCAGGTTCGCAGCCAGCACGAAGAACACGAGCGCGCACGCGCTCGCGACGACGTACTGGATCGTGATCATCCCACTGTCGCCGCGACGGTCCGCGGCGACGCTCATCCGCCCGTGACCTTGGCCGTCATCCACGCAACGATGTTGAGGCCCATCGCTTGCAGCGCGCCCCAGATCACGACCAACGCCGCGATCCCCAACGCCGCGTTGCCGAGGAGCTCGGCGGTCGTCATCCCACGTTCGTCGTCGGACGGCCGCAACCGCGCCGCCCACCAGAGTTGCAGTGTCATCAGTGCCTTCATGGTTGTCTCCAATTTCTCCTATGGGTTGTCAACGATTTCCGAGCACGATCGACGGCAGCGGCGCGGCGACGAACAGCAGCATGATGGGAGCGAGGATGCCGATCGTCGGTGCGAGCATCGCGGCGCGGCGCTTGACGGAGGCCTTACGCAACGTCTCGCGCCGCGCGTCGCGCAGGTCGTCACCGATGGCGAGCAACGCCGCCGCGAGATCCGTGCCGCGCTCCACGGCCGCGCCGAGGAGCTGATAGGTACGCGCGGCGTCGCGACACGGCGTCAACTCGGCCGCCCGTCGAAACGCATCGGGTTCGCGCTGGCCGCTGCGGATCCATGTGAGCACCGCGTCGAGCTCGTCGAGCACGGCGCCGTGGCCGCGGTCGACAAGGCGCTGCACCGATTGCACCGGACCCGAACCCGATCGCACGTGCATGGCGAGGAGCTGGTTGACGGTTCCGAGCTCGAGTTCCATGCGCTCGGTGCGGCGCGCGATAGCGCGGTCGACGTCGCCCCGCACCCTCGCGGCGCCTGCGACGAAACCAATGCCAGCGAGCACGACGACGAGCAGCGGCGTGCGCACGAACACGACGCCCCCGCCGGCAGCAGCCGCCCCGAACAACGCACCCCGTGCCACCTGAGCGAGCCGGTGGTCGGCGACCGACACGTCGTCACGCCCAGCCTGGTAGAGCCGCAGCGCGACCGCCTCGTCGCTGCGGGATTCAAGGATCCGCCCGACTCGGTGCGCGCCCGCCCGCAGCGGACCGGACAGCACCTCCGAGATGCCGAGGCCTTCGGTCGATCGACGGGTTGCGTCGATGTCGGGTGCCAGCCCGAGCATCGTGCGGGCGACCGCGGTGTACGGACGGATGCGCGCCGCGGCGCGGGGCGCCACGGGGATCAACGCTCGCGCGAGCGCGCCCAGGGCCACGGCTGCACACGCAGCTGCCATGACCGCGAGCGACGACACCGTCATCAGAGCGATCACGAGGATCACGGGGATCACGGCCGGGCCCCGTCGAAGACCCGTTGCTCGTTGGGGGTCCGTCCCAGGCGGGCGATCAGCGCACTGCCACACGCGCTCAGCACGGCGCCGACGACGATCACGACGAGCCCCGCCGCACTTCGATAGAACGCTCGGAACGGGCCGTGCGACAGGTTCATCACGAGCAGCACGAACCACGGCAGGACCACCACCGCTCGCGCGTTGATGCGGCTCTCGAGGATTTCGGTGTCGAGTGCTTCGAGCAGTTTGATGTCGGCCGAGATCGCCGTGGCGAGATCGGACAGGATGGCGCGCACGATCGAGCCGCCTCGTTCCGACGCGAGCACGAGCACCTCGATGACGCGATCGCTCACCGGATCGGCAAGCTCCGCGCGCATGATTTCGAGCGCGGGCGTGACGCCGACCGCGCGGCTCAGCGATGGATAGCGAACGAGCGCCTGCTGGAGCGGTTCGGGCCCGTGCGCGGCCAACTCCATCAGGCCCTGGTGGATCGACATCCCGGCCGCCACCGCGCTCACGAGGTCGCGCAAACCATCGGGCCAGGCGCGCTGCATGACTGCGAGTCGCTGGGCGCGTCGTCGCGAGTAGTACGCACGCGGCGCACACACTGCGGCCACGGCCGGCATCGCCGCGACGTAGGGGCCGAACAGCACGTCGCCACAGACGAACACCGTCGCGCCCACCGCCGCCGATGCTGCTGCGAACTGCGCCGGGAGCACCGTGAGCCCCGCCTGCTGCAACCAGGCCACGCGCCGCACCCGGGCGCCTCCCCCATCCCGAATGCCACCACCGCCGCCGAACCGCTTTGGCCATGGAACCCGCAGCCCCAGCACGAGCGCAGCCACGCCGGCGCATGCCCACGCGACCGCCGCCGCGGCCGCCAGCCTCATGACGCGACCTCGATGTGGCCTTCGAGCACCGCTCGCAACGCACCGTCGCGCCCGAGCGCGCGGTCGACCCTTGCTTCGAGCCGTGGCGGGACGGCTCCGGTCCACACCAACGGGTGTCCGAGCGCACGGCGCACAAAGATCGGTTCACACGTGAAGTCGTCGCTCAGCGCGGGCGACACAGCTGCGATCTCCATCACTTGGCGGCGCAGCATCGATCCGCCGTCGTGCGTCGCGCCGTCATCGCGATCGACGTGCACGACCATGTCGAGCGATTCGGAGAACACCTTGCGCACCACGCGCTCGGTGACATTCTCGCCCGCCATCAACGCCGCGTTCACCAGCGCGTCGAGTGCCTCTGGCGCGCCGTTCGAGTGCACGGTGCAGCAGAACCCGCACCCGGCATTCATCGCACGCGTCAGCTCGAACGCCTCGCTCCCCCGCACCTCGCCGACCACAATTCGATCCGGGCGCATAGCGAGGGTGAATCTCACCAAGGCGCGCAGATCGATCGCGCCACCGCCGTCGACGCCCGGCGGCCGCACTTCGTAGTAGCCACCGTGGGTGATCGGTACCGACAGCTCGCGAATCTCTTCGCAACAGCGGGTGCAGTGATTGGCCGGGGCTGCGCTGAGCAACGCGGCCAGCAGGGTCGTCTTGCCCGCACCGGGCTCGCCCGACACCACAACGCGACTGCGCAATTGCATGACCGCGGTCAAGAACTGCGCGGCCTGCGGAGTGAACGAGCCGCGGCCCACTAACGCCGCGAGCGACACGTGGCGCACCACGTAGCGCCGCAGCGTGGCCGACAACCGATCGGCCACCGGTGGAATCGCTGCAGTCAAGCGAGCGGCGCCGTGCATCACGCGCGCTTGCACAATCGGGTATTGCGCGGTGAGTTGGCGTTCTGAGGTCGCGAGCAGGCGCTCGATCACCTGGCGGTTTTCGTCTTCGGTCGTCGGTTCCGCGAGCCCGCGCAGTCGACCTTCGGCGTCGAGGTACGCGATGCGTGCGCCCTCGATGAAGATCTCTTCCACATCGTGACGCCCGAGGAGTTCGGTGAGCGGTCCGAGATCGGCAATCGACCGCACGATCCGTTCCACCACCGCAATTGGGTCGGCCAGACGGCGCTCCTCGCCGACACGGGCACGACGCTGGTAGTCGTCGACGGCGCGCTCGGCTTCGGCGCGCACCTCGGCCAGGTCTCGGTCGGGCCGCAAACGCCGCCGCTCGATCGAGCGCAACACGTCACGGCGAATGAGGTCGTAGGCGTCGCGCGTGACTTCGCGGGTGCCATCGCGCGTCGGCGTCGGTGCGTGCTCCCCATCGGCTGCGTGCGCCACGTTTGGCACCAGCTCGCGCGGCGTCATGCGACGGCCTCGGATCCATCACCGCGCGCGGTCCGCAGGATCGTCGCCGCCGCGATCGCGACCGCTTTCGTGAACGGGCCACGCGCCACAACGGTTCCGGCCCAACCGGCCGAGCGCACGCGCTTGTCTTCGGGAAGGTGATACAGCGTCACCGGTCGGTACGCCCGCAGTAGTTCCGTGGCGAGTTCGGCGCGCCGGAACGGCTCGGTGCCCGACCGGTTCAACACGACGTGTGCGACGAGGCCCGGCCGCAGCCGCTGTGCGTCGGCCAGCCATCCCAGGAGCCGGACGATGCCCACCGGTGTGGCAAGCCCGACCGCCACGACAACATCGGCCTCGGTGACGACGGCGCGCGTGAGCGCGTAGCGGCCGCGCGACGCGGCGCCGACATCGTCGATCGACGACGACGTATCGACGACGACCGGCGCGGCCTCTCCGAGCGCGCGCAGCACTCGCAGCACCTCCGGTGGTCGCACCTGCGACCACGACGCCACATTCGTGAGGCCGCACACGACCGCACCGCCGACGCTGTGGGACCACTGCACTGCCGCATCGAGATCGCCCATGCCGAACTCGACCGCATCGATTGCCGACCGCAGGTTCGGCTCGATCGCCAGACCAAGACGCGGTGCGAGGGCGGGCGCAACCTCGTCGGCATCGACGAGTGCCGCGCCCAACGCCCGCGCGATTTCGATCGAGACCTCCGTTCGACCGCTGCCGCTCGGCCCGCAGACCGCGATCCACGGATGCGGACGACGCGCGTCGACTTCACCGCGTTCGCCATGAGCGTGACGGCCACGCGCATCGAGCGATCCACCGGCACCAGGCGTGCATTCGAGCGCAAGCAATGCGTCAAGGAATTCCGTCGGGGCCGCGTCGGAATCGACCACGCAATCGACGTTGCACGCCGCAAGGACGTCGCGAGCACCGCGCTCGTCTCGGTCGGCGACACCAATGACCATGCGCCCGAGTTCGTGCAGTTCGCCAACGAAACCGGGGGTCAGTGCCGGCCACCGCCAGCTGACCACGAGGGCGGCAAAGGACTCGGTCCGCGCCATCGACGGGTCCACCACAAGGTGACGGACCCTCGCGCCGCCGTGGTCGGCGAGGTACCGATGGAGTTCCTCCACCCACGCGTCGGGCGTGAACACCAAGGCCAGGTCGACATCAGCCACCGCCGGCCTCCCCCGTCGAGGCTCCAGCCGTTGCCGGCAGCGCGTAGCGGGGCGCCTGCGCGAGCGGTCGTGCGCCCGTCGCTTTCACCACGACGACGCGCGCGTCGCTCAGCGCGCCGACGAGCCGCAGCGCGTCGTCGCCCGACACCGACACGGTCAACAGCACGGAATCGTCGTTCGTACGCAATGGCCCGCTCGAGCGCGGCGCCGATGCCGACAGCACCGCCGCGTCGACGAGCACGTAACCCGCACGTTTGCCGTCGTGCGACGCAGCGAGAACATCGATGCGGTCACCCGCAGCGAGGTCGCGACCAACGGCATCGGCCGCGTCGACCGAGAAGCTGATCGAGCGGGCGCGCGCGCCACCGCCGACCGCGGGCACGAGCAGATCGGATCGGCGCAGCACATCACCGCGGCGCAAGGGCGACGCGACGATTTTGCCGATCGCAACGTTGCGGTCGTCGCCGAGCAACACCGACGCGAGCCCGCTCGCGTCGCCGCGGATCGTGATCGTGGTGAGGTCACGACCCGACAGCGTCGCACCCACCTCGACGTCGCGCGCGGCGCTGAGTACGCGTACGTCGCGGGCGTCCGCGCGCAGCGCGGCAAGGGTCAGCACACCACCCAACAACCCGGCCAGCGCCACCACGAGATGCGCGCCGGAGATCCGCCCATACCAACGAGTACCCATCGGGACCGCGCCCGATCGCCCCACGATCGCCATTCGTTTTCCTCCGGATGCCCAACCGGTGAATGAACGGCGCCATGGTCGCAGCGCGCCCGGCGCTGCGCACGCGTTGGCGCCGAACTGTGACGCAACTCGCTTTTCGCGGCGTTTGTATCGGCCGCCATGGCGTGGCGCCCGTGGCGGTGCTATGAGGCGACCACACCCACTGGCCATGTGTCAGATAGTATTATCGTGTGTTGTCTTGTGTCTAGGGGCGGCGAAGTCATGCCGGAATGCCGCGTCTCGCGCTGTCGCGGCGGTACGATGCCGCCATGACGACGGGTGCAGTCGGAGCCAGTGGAGCCCAGCCGAGTGGTCCCCAGCGCGGCCCGGGCGACGACTTCCCGCAGGTGCTCACCACCGCGATGGCGGCCGAGTTGCTCTCGGTCCACGTCGAATACCTGCGGCGCATGGTGCGCGAGGGACGCATCCCTGCGCACCGCTTTCCGCAAGGCCGCGAGATCCGTTTCCTGCGTGACGAATTGATCCAGTGGGTCGCCGATCAGCCTGGGCACGACCGCTCGCCGTCGGCGGAACGCGCCGCGGCCGACGAGCACGCGGCCGCGGGCGATTGAAGCGCTTGCACCACACGACCAGAATGACAAGAAGCGAGTAGGCGTCGATGAGCGAACCGAGTGCGGCGACCATGATCATCACCGGTGCCAACTCCGGCATCGGGCTCGAGGCTGCCGTCGGCCTCGCCAGCAAGGGCGCGCGCGTCGTGATGGCGTGCCGCAACGCCGACAAGGGCACCGCGGCCCGCGACATCGTCATGCAGCGCTCGGGCAGTCAACGCGTCGAGCTCATGGCGCTCGACCTCGGGTCGTTCGCGTCGATTCGTGGCTTCGCGAAGGAAGCACTCGACCGCTTCGACCACATCGACGTGCTGCTCAACAACGCGGGCGCGGTCGCACGCCACCGCGTCGAGACGTCCGACGGGTTCGAGCAGACGTTCGGCGTGAATCATCTCGGCCACTTCTTGTTGACGACGCTGCTGCTCGACCGCATCAAGGCCACTCCCGATGCACGCATCGTCGTCGTGGCATCGGATGCGCACCGCTACGCCGGTTCGGGCATCGACTTCGACGATCTCCAGTCGACGAAGCGCTATCGACCCTTCATCGTCTACGGCAAGAGCAAGCTCGCCAACATCCTGTTCACTCGTGAACTCTCGCGCCGCCTCGATGGCAGCGGCGTCACCGCGAACGCGCTGCATCCTGGCTTCGTAGCGAGCAACTTCGGGCGCGACGATCCGCTCGGCAAGGTGATGATGCTGGCCGGCCGGCCATTTGCGATATCACCCGAGCGCGGCGCGCGCACGTCGATCTTCTTGGCATCGGATCCGTCGCTCGCGGGCATCACCGGTGAGTACTGGTACAAGTGCGCGCAGAAGCAGGCCAGCGCCAAAGCACGCGACGACGCGACCGCCCGCCGCCTCTGGGACGTGAGCGAGAACCTCGTCGCGTCCCGCAGCTAGCGCTTCAAACGCTTACCCACGCGGTGCGACTGCGACGACCTGACCGAATGGGACGGTCGTTTCGGCGCCAAGGCGTGACGCCACGCAGAGATAGTCGAGGCCCACGAGGATGCGGCCGTCGAGCGTGTCGGTGTCACCGCGCACGCTGACCGAGAACTCCTCGCCGGTCGCCTCGATCGCAAGCATGCGACCACGAAACCCGCCGCTCGGCAGTGGTGGCGTGCAACCATCGGTCGCGGCCGCGTCGACGAGACCGAGCACCAACTGCGGGCACTCGTCGAGACGCAGGTCGATGCGCCCTCCGCCCGGGTTGCGCAGCGAGACCAGATCGTCGTCGACCTCGACCACGACACCGGCGGCCCGAAACCCTGGGCATCGCACCCAGATGCGATCACCGCGGGCCATGGCGTCGCGCAGCAGGTCGCGAAAGTCGCGTGCATGGCGCCGCACTTCCACCGCGTCGAGCGTGGCCTGTTCCTGGTCGTCACGCCACTCACCGCGGGCCTGCGCCGCGGCGTCGCGCAGCGTGTCGTCGTCGAGCGGCCAAGTCGAGTGCGCCACACCACGATGTCGGCACCGCGGCGGCTCGACCCCATGGGTCGCCCGGCCTACGCGGCCCGGTGATCGGTGGGTCAGGAGGCCTGGGCCGCCGCGGGCGCCGCCGCAGCACCCGCGCCCGCGGCAAGGCGCCGGAAACGGCTCGTGCTGTGCTCGGGATCGGCGTCGAAACGCGGGATCACTTCGTCGCCGAACAGCGCAACGGTGTGCGCCAGCACGTCGTGGGGGTACACGCTGCCCGACGGGCCCATGATCAGTTGGTCGACGCCGACTGCGTCCCATTTGCGCAGCGCCTCGGCGCATTCGTCGGGCGTGCCCACCACGCTCGCACCCGTCTCGCGACCAGCGAGGATCTGATCGCGCGTCGGGTCGGGAATCTGCGCCGGCCACTCGGGAACCCATGCGGGCTTGGGGAATGTGTCGAGGTAGCGGAACACGAGCGACTGCTGACGACCGTTGCCCGAACGCGTCACCCAATCGATCGCTTCGTTGCCGTCTTCGAGACACATGAAGCTCGTCGTGACGGCGATGTTGTCGTTGACGTACTCGCCGACCGGATCGGCGTCTTTGATGCGTTCCTTGTAGATGTCGATGAGCGGCCGCATCTTTTCGGGCGAACCGCCGGTGAAGCACAGCACGCCAAGGCCCATGCGGGCAGCCTTTTCGAAGGTGGCCGGATTGCCCGCCGCGACCCACATCGGCGGGTGGGGCTTCACCCACGGCTTCGGCAACACGTTGCGCTCCGGCAGCGACCAACTGTCGCACTCGTGCGAGTACGTGCCGTCGCGCCACATGTGTTTGAACTCGCCGATGACGTCGTCGAACATGGTCTTGGTCTCGTCGGGATCATCGATGCCGAAGCCGCGCTGTTCGATCGTCGACGATCCACGGCCGGTACCGAACTCGAAGCGACCGTTCGAGAGATGGTCGAGCATCGCCACCCGTTCGGCCACCCGCGCCGGGTGATTCACCGGCGGCGTGATGTTGATGATCCCCGACCCGATGTGCATCTGCTCGGTACGCGCCATCACGTACGGCATCACCACCTCGTTCGCCGAGATGTGTGAGTACTCCCAGAGGAAGTGGTGCTCGGTCCACCACGAGTACTTCCAGTGGTGGCGGTCACCGACCTCGGCCAGGGCCACCTCGCCCATCAGCCGGTCGTGTTCGGCGTCGGGGTCGGCCTGGCGCAGCGCCTCGGGGACATAGCCGCCCATGAACAGGCCGAATTCCATGATCACTCCCCGTCGACGCGAATTAGAACGTGTTTCAATTTAGCGCGCCAGCGCCGCCCCGTCCAATGCCGTGGTCCCACAGAAGCGCACAAAAGCGCCGTTCTGGTGGGACCACGGGCGTGGTCGTTAGGCTCGCCAGCCCCGGCACCGGCGATACAGGAGCACGACGTGACCCACGACCTCGTCATCCGCAACGGCACCGTGGTCGACGGCACGGGCGCGCCCGGCCGCCTCGCCGACGTGGCCATCGACGGCGATCGTGTCAGCGTGATCGGCGAGGTCGACGGCAAGGGTCAGCGCGAACTCGATGCCGACGGCAAAATCGTGACCCCCGGCTTCGTCGACATCCACACGCACCTCGACGCCCAGATCCATTGGGACCCGCTCGGCACGTCGTCGTGCTGGCACGGCGTGACCTCGGCTGTGCTCGGTAACTGCGGCGTGACGTTCGCGCCGGCCGGTGCCGACGAACGCGACTATCTCGCCGCGCTCATGGAGTCGGTGGAAGACATCCCGGCCGCGAGCATCCTCGACGGTTTGGCGTGGGATTGGCGCAGCTACGGCGAATACCTGAGCGCCATCGACCGGCTGCCCAAAGGCATCAACGTCGGCGGCATGATCGGCCACTGCGCGGTGCGCCACACGGTGATGGGCGATCGCTCGATGGGCGAAGAACCGGCCACCGACGACGAGATCGCGGCCATGGCCGACGAGGTCGCCGAAGGCATGGCTGCGGGCGCACTCGGATTCTCGACGAGTCGCACATTGCTGCACACCGTGCCCGACGGCCGCTGCGTGCCCGGCACCTGGGCCGACGAACGCGAGTTGTTCGCGATTGGCGATGTGCTCGGCGCACAACAGCGCGGCGTGTACGAGGTTGCCCCGCGCTTCGAGCGGCCGGGCGCCGACTACGAGAACACGGCGCGTGAGATCGGATGGATGGCCGAAGTGCGCCGCCGAAGCGGGCGGCCCGTCACCTTTGGCGTCGCCCAATCGAACCTCGGTCCCGAGCTCTACGAGCGCATCTTCGAATGCTGCGAACGTGAAGCCGCAACCGGCGGCGACATCCGGCCCCAAACGACGCCGCGCGGCATCGCGCTGCTGTTCGGCCTCGCCGCGCGCACGTTCTTCGATCGCACACCGCCGTGGGCAGCACTTTCGAGCCTTGCCCTCGAAGCCAGACTCGCCGCGCTCGACGACGAGGTACGCCGCAACGAGCTGCTTACTGCCGCGCGCACCCAGCGCGGACCCGGATGGGACGGCGTGTACGTGCTCGCCTCGGAACCGGCGAACTACCGGTTTGGTCCCGACGATTCGCTGGCTGCGCACGCGCAACGGCGTGGGACCGATGCCGCGGAAGCGTTCATCGAGATCTCACGCGAGACCCGCGGCCGCGCGCTGTTCAGCTACCCGTTCCTCAACCAGCAGGATGCCGCGGTCGAGTGGATGCTGGCCAAGCCCTACACGGTGCTCGGCCTGGCCGACTCGGGCGCGCACGTCGGGTTGATCATGGACGCCGGCCAACCCACGTGGCTGCTCGCCGACTGGGTGCGCGACCAAGGGCTGCTCACGTTGGAGGATGCGATCCGTCGCCTCACGTCGGATCCGGCCGAACTCTTCGGCGTCACCGGGCGCGGCGTGCTGCGCGCCGGTGCCTGCGCCGATGTCAACATCATCGACCTCGACGCGCTCGCGCTCCCCCTTCCGGTGTTCGAGCACGACTTCCCGCTCGGCGCGGGACGGTACGTGCAGCGAGCGAGCGGCTACGACGCGACAATCATCAACGGTCAGGTCTTCATGGACCACGGTGAACACACCGGCGCGCTCGCGGGCGTCACGCTGCGCAGCTGATCTTTGTGTCGCCTTCGGCGCCACGGCGAGCGTCCGCGCGCACCAGCAACACCTTGCTCGACGTTGTGCGGCCGCCGCGCCGGGCACAAGATCGTCGGCGCAACGCCTAGCCGCGGGCGCGGGCAATGGCCGCAGCCCACTTGCGCTGATCGCGCTTGGGGAGCAGCTCGTCGTGCACAGGCGCGGGGCGTTCCATCGCGGTGAGATCGATCGTCCACTCGATGGCGTCATCGCTGCTCGCGACGGGCGCGACCGCTTCGACGGGGACCGGCGCACTCGCCTGCACCACGGGAGCGGGTACAACAACAGGAGCAACAGGAGCCAGAGCAACAGGAGCCAGAGCAACAGGAGCCACGGTGGCGGGCTCGGCCGTGAGGTCGACGACCATTTCCTGGGCAACCATCGTGGGTGTCGGTGCGACACCGGCGTGATGGAGCGATGCCGGGTCGGCGCCGGCGCGCCATGACTCGAGTACCGGCGACGGCGCGACCGGTTCGGACTCGCCCGCCGCGTGGCCAGAATCGGCGGCCCCCGCGACCGACGAATGCATCCAGGTTGTGGGGCCCGGCGATGTGATCTCGGGTGCGATCTCCGGCTCGGGCGCAACCGGGCGGGTCAGCAACGCCGGCGGCAACAGCACCCGCACGACGACACCACCTTCGGCCGACTCGCCGAGACGCACAGCAATCCCGTGCCTGCGGGCCAAACGACCGACGACGTCGAGGCCGATCTGGCGGGTCGGCACACGGTGGAGCACCTCGAGGCGCCGCACCCGTTCGTTCGCGAGCTCGATGTCGCCCGCGGCCATCCCACTGCCGGCATCGAGCACCGTGATCTCGTAGCCGCCGTCGCCGTTCGGAGCGCCCAACACGGTGACCCGTCCCGGCGCCGGCGACGCGGCAACGGCGTTGTCGATGATCTCGGCGAGAAGGTGCGCGACGTCGGCAACGAGGTCGGCGTGCAACGTGGCAAGCGGCATCGACACCGCGTCGACGCGGTCGGACGATTCGATTGCGAGCGCCGCGGCCCACACCACGTCGGTGATCGACGCCGGGTAGGGGGCGACGCGCCCACCTTCGCCGATGAGCACAAGGGCGCTGGCGGTGGAACGGTCGACGCGTGCGACGATCCGGTGCACGCGCGCGATCGCGGCGGCCGTCGCCGGTTCATGGTCGCGCCGGGCGATCTCGCCGAGCGCGTCGAGCGCGGCACCGAGCAACCGTTCGTTGCGCAGCGCAAGGTTGGCGATGAGGTCGGTGACCGAACGCCGTTCATGGCGTTGCTCGACGACGACCGCGGCGGCGCGGCGACGGCCCTCGGCGACGGCGATGGCCAACTCCGACAGCGGCGAGGCGCTGTGGATATAGCGGGGCGGCAACACGTCGTCGCGCGGCGCGGCGCTGCCTTCGGCGACGCGCAGCTCATAGGTGTCGGCGACGATCGTGGCCAGATCACGCAAGGGCCGCGTGATGCTGCGAGCCACGACGATCGCGACCGCGAACCCAACCACGACGGCCGCTGCGGCCAACAGCACGACCCCGACGCTGCGATGCAGGTCGAAGCCGACGACCACGGCGAGCACGACAGCCGGAACGAGCGGCACGAGCAGCACGCGCGTGCGGATCTTCGACCACAACCACATGGCGAAGACGGTAGTCGGCTCCTGTGCCTCCTGACCACTGATCGTGGCGAATGCGACAGCTGTGACGAACTGCTTGACCTGGCCTCATCACTACGATTTGGCCAAGGCTCACCCCACGGGCCACTCGGACAACACTTGTCACATCGTGGTCCACGGCCGTGAAACGACGTCGTTACTGTCACGGTTCGTGGCGGACAGAACACGGCTGAGTGATCTTCTTGCGCGCGCCGACCCCGACGCGCCCGCGCTGATCGACGATGTGACCGAGCTCACGTTCGGCGCGCTCGCGGGGCGCGCGGGTCTGTTCGCAGGCTGGCTGCGGGCCCAGTTGCCACCTGATGCCGCCGTTGGCATCCTGGCCGAGAACTCGGTCGACTACGTCGCGTGGTTATACGCGATCCCGGCCGCGGGCATGCGCGCCGTGTTGTTGAACGTCCGCGACCATCCCGACGGCTGGGCCCAGATCGTGGCTCGCACCAACATTCGGCTGGTCGTCGGCGACGCGGCGCTCCTCGATCGCCTGAACGAGGGTGTCGAGTTGGCCGATTTCGACGACGCGCTCGCACGGGCGACTGCCGCGGCGGACACCGACATGGCGCCGCCGGCCGACGATCCGATCGCAGCGGCCGAAGCAGCCGACGCGGTCGCGTGGATCGTGCCCACGAGCGGCACCACCGGGACACCCAAACTGGCGATGCTCAGCCACGCCACGCTGCTCGCGGCCGTTCGAGGTTGCGCCGAGGCTCGCCCGGTGGCGCCCGACGACGTGTATCTCCTCGCCTTCCCGCTCTGCCACGTCGCGGCCTACAACGTGCTCGTCCAACATCTGCACGCCCGACCGGTCGTCGTGACGCGACGGTTCGACCCGGCACGCACCGCCGCGCTGATCGAGCGCCACCGCGTCACCGTCGCCTCGCTCGCACCCACGATGATCGCCGCGATCGTCGACGATGCGACGCTCGCCGACCGTCACGACCTGCGCACGTTGCGCCTCATCGGCTACGGGTCGGCGCCGATCGCCGAGCCACTCCTGCGCCGAGCGATGGGCGCGCTCGGGTGCGGCTTCTCGCAGGGCTACGGGATGACCGAACTTTCGGGCAACTGTGTCTTTCTCGACGACGTGGATCATGCACGCGGACTCGACGGCGATCCGGCGCTGCTGCGCAGCGCCGGCCGGGCCACCACCGCGGTCGAGATCCGCATCCTCGACGACGAGGGCAAGAACCTCGCGCTCGGCGCGGTCGGCGAGATCGCCGTACGCGGCGCACAGGTCATGGTCGGCTATCACGACGACCCCACCGCCACCGCCGAGGCCATCGTCGGTGGTTGGTTGCGCACGGGCGACCTCGGTCGGCTCGACGAGCGCGGCTATCTCACCGTGGTCGATCGCAAGAAAGATGTGATCGTCACCGGCGGCGAGAACGTGGCCTCCCGAGAGGTCGAAAGTGTGCTCCACGCGCACGTCTCTGTGCGCGACGCCGCGGTGATCGGCGTGCCCGACGAGCGTTGGGGTGAACGAGTGACGGCCGTCGTCACCGCGGCGCCCGGGCACACGATCGACGAACCGACGCTGGTGCAGCACTGCCGGGACCATTTGGCCGGCTTCAAGATCCCCCGGCGTGTGGTCGAACTCGCCGAACTGCCCCGCAATGCCACCGGCAAGGTCGACAAGCCCCGCCTGCGCCGCGATCTGGCGCCCCATGCGCCGATCAGGGCGTGACGGTGGCGCCCGACACGTTGTTCGCCGAGGCGTTTGCCCATCACGGCCCGCCCCGTCCGTGCCGAAGAACTACCACTCTCCGCAGTTAGTTCCCACTTATAGCGTTCAGCCAAGAAACACCCGCACACGTCAAGACCAGCCAGTCCAGCCGACGATATCGGAGACTCACAAATGGTCGGGAGTGCCCACCGTGGCACATTCCGGACATGTGACCGCCTACCCACGGAGAAGCCAGCCATGCTCCATCTGCCGACGTTCGCTCAGCGGAAGCTCTCGATCTCAGGCCACCCACGTCCGGCGCGTCACAGTCGCGCCCGGCAGGTTGTCAGCGTGACCATCGCCACCACCGCGGCGGCGGCCGGTCTCGCCGGACTGGTCAGCCAGGCGTCGAACGCTGCCGACCCGAACGCGACCTACGAGGTTGCGACCATCCCCGACACCAACTTCGCGATCCCCGCGGGTGCCCTTTACGTGGCCAACGGTGGGAGCGACTCGAATCCCGGGTCGCTCGCGGCGCCGTTCGCCACGATTCACAAGGCAGTCAGCGTGGCGCCCACTGGCGGCACGATCGTGGTGCGCGGAGGTACCTACCGCGAGTCGATTGGCGGGATCCGCAAGAAGCTGACCCTGCAGGCCTATCCGCATGAAAGCCCGTGGGTGAAAGGCAGCGTCGTTGCCAGCACGTTGACCGCCGGTGCCGGCGGATGGTCGATGCCGTTCACCCCGCTCTGCGGAAACTGCTACCCGAGTGGCGCGTACAACCCCGCGGCGCCCGCGGCTGGGCTGCCCGAGCAGGTCTTCGTCGACAGTGCCCCCGTGACCCAAGCCGTCACGAAGGCGGCGATGGGCCCGAACAGCTTCTTCGTGGATCGTTCCGCCAACAAGCTGTGGCTCAACGACGACCCGACCGGCCACACTGTCGAGGTCACCACGTTGGCCAGTGCGCTCACGATCGGCGGGAGCGCGGCAGGGACCGCGATCAAGGGCATCGGCTTTGCCCACTGGGGCACCGTGTACCAGGGCGGTATGAACGTGGCGATCATGGTCAGTGCCCCCAACGTCACCTTCGACTCCGACACGTTTGCATGGGCCTCGTCACGAGCACTCGGGGTCTACGGCGCCAACGACGTGGTCACGAACTCACGGTTCCTCAACAACGGCATGAACGGCGTGACGGCCCACATGGTCGGAGGCTTCGACTTCGAGAACAACGAGGTGGCGTTCTCGAACTACGAGCAGTGGTCGATCACCCCCTCACCGTTCGCGCAGATCGCCGGCGTCAAGATCACGCACGCGACGAACACGGTGATCCGGGGCAACGACTTCCACGACAACTCCGCCAACGGGCTGTGGTTCGACCAGGTCTCCGCGGACCAGACGATCGTCAGCAACCAGGTCCTGCACAACACCGGTCACGGCATCGCGGTCGAAGTGTCTGGCCACACGATCCTCGCCGGCAACGTTGTCGCCGGCAACGGTCGTGATGGACTGAAGCTCTCGGGCGCCAACGACGTCGAGGTGTGGAACAACACCGTTGTCGACAACGGCTGGGCCCAGATCGGCGTCTACGAAGACCCCCGCCACACCACCGGCGCCGCCACCAGCGACACGACCAACGTCCGGATCGGCAACAACATCTTCCAGGCCGGTCCCAACAGCACGAAGTACGTCTTCTACAGCATGGACATCTCGAAGCCAAAGCACTTCACCACGCTCCAGATGGTCAGCGTCGACGATCACAACAACTTCGGCCGCACCAACGCCGCCGCACTGAAGTTCCTGTTCTCCACGCAGGCTTCGCTCACCACGACCGGCCATTACCTCACCCTCGCCGACTACAACAAGGCGAGCGGCCGTGAGCACGCCAGCACCAACACCGACGGCGTGTCCCTGAACGCAATGTTCGCCGACCCGGCGAACGACAACTACACGCTCAGCAGCAGTGTCGCGAACGCCATGACAGCACCGGCCACCCTGCCCGGCGCAGTTGCTGCCGCGCTGGGCGGCCCGGCGACCCCGACCCACGTCGGCGCGCTCGACACGGGCCAGCCGACCGGTCCGCCCCCGCCCCCGCCCGACCCGACGACGACAACGACGAGCGCCCCGCCGTGCACCACCTGAACACCGCGACACCAACCACCAGGTAAAGCGACACGGCCCGGGCAACACGCCCGGGCCGTCTCGCGTGCACGGACGGGCGACCACATGGGTGTGACGCCGCCGTATGCTGCGCGGCCATGAAAGCAGCGGTGTATTACACGACCGGTCCGCCCTCGGTGTTGCAGTACGAAGACGTCGCCGAACCGGTGTGCGGTGAAAGTGACGTGCTCATCGAAGTCGAAGCCATCAGCATCGAGGGCGGCGACACGCTGAACCGCTCCGGCGGCGAGATGGCATCGGTGCCGCACGTCGTCGGCTATCAGTGCGCGGGAACGATTCGACAGTGCGGCAGTGCCGTCACCGACCGGCACGTCGGCCAACGCGTCGTCGCCACGATGTTGTGGGGTTCGCATGCCGAACTCGTTGCCGTGCCCGCCATGCTCACATGGCCGATTCCCGACGGTGCCGACCTCGTGGCGTGCGCGTGCATACCTGTCGCGTTCGGCACGGCCGACGATTGCCTCTTCGAGTTCGGACACCTCCAAGCCGGCGAAACGGTGCTCATCCAGGCCGGGGCCGGCGGCGTGGGCATCGCTGCCATCCAGCTCGCGGCGCGTGCAGGCGCGACCGTGATGGCCACAGCGTCGAGCGACGAGCGCCTCGCCAAGCTGACGGCGCTCGGCATGGATCACGGCATCAATTACTCGCACGACAATTGGGTCGGCGAGGTGCGCGAGCGCACTGAGGGGCGCGGTGTCGACCTCGTCGTCGACTCGGTCGGTGGCACGGTGCTGCGCGGCAGCATCGCGTGCCTCACCTATCGCGGGCGCTGCATCACGGTCGGCAGCGCCGGACGCGACCCCCAACCGTTCGACATCAGCGTGCTGAGCGCAGGCAATCACTCACTCACCGGCGTGTTCCTCGGCGCGGAGATCTTCACCCCCCGTGCCCAGGCGATGATCGCACGTCACGTTGCCGACGTGGCGTCGGGCGCGCTGCGTGTGGTCGTCGACCGCACGTTCCCCCTCGCGCAGGCCGCCGCTGCGCACGAATACATCGAGAGTCGCCAGGCCACCGGCCGCGTCGTACTCATCCCCTGACATGGGCGCGACCTCACTCGACGAAACAGAATTCCGCGAACGCCTCGAGCGGGCCGCCTCCGGGTGGCGTGCTTCCGCGTCGCTCGACGACCTGCGGATCCTGCCCGGCGGCAACTCCTCGATCGTCTACGAGGCACGGTGGCGTGAGACACCCGGCGAGTATGCGCGCACGGTCGTCAAGATCGCCCCGCCCGGGCTCGCACCGGTCCGCAACCGCGACATGCTGCGCCAAGGTCGCGTGATCAGTGCGCTGTCGTCGGTCGCCGGGGTACGTGTGCCCGAGTTGTTGTTCACCGACCTCGGCGCGCCGCCCGAGATCCCCCCGTTCATCGTGACGAACTTCCTTCCCGGCGAGTGTTACGAGCCGATCCTCGACGCCGCCAAGGACCCGCGGCCCCACGATGAGGTCCGCACGCGCGCGCTCGGCGCGGCGCGCATGCTCGCGGCGCTGCACTCGACGCCTGCCGACGCCCTGCGCGGGCTCGACGCGCCCGACAGCGCCGAACCCGAGCACGCGGTCACGCTCGCCGACGAGATCGATCGCTGGACACGCGCCCTCAATACCGTCGACGACGACGCGCGCGTCGGCTATCGCGAATGCGCCGAGGCGCTCCACGCGTCGATGCCCGCACCCGTCCCCGCGGTGGTCGTGCACGGCGACTACCGCCTCGGCAACATGCTCTGCGCCGACGGCCGAGTGCACGCGATCATCGACTGGGAGCTGTGGGCCCGGTCCGACCCGCGTATCGATCTCGCGTGGTTCTTGTTCTTCACCGACGAGGCCGAACACGCCGCCGTGCTCGAACCGGTGGTGAGCGGCATGCCGACGGCTGCGGCGCTGCTCGCCGAGTACGAGCAGGCGCTGGGCTGGCCGGTTGCCGATCTCGATTGGTTCGCGGCGCTCGTTCGTTATAAGGAAGCCGGCGCGACCGCGTTGATCATGAAGCATCTCAAAAAGCGTGGGCTGCTCACACCCGAACAAGATCGGCCGGGTGCCACGGTTCGCCACATCATCGACGCGCAACAGATCCTCGCTGAGCGCGCGCGAGCCTGACCCGCACAACACCAGCGAGGCTTCAGTGCCGCAGCGTTCAGACCCCGAGATGCTCGGGCACAGCCGGACCACCCATCGCGTTCTGAACCGCGGTCGGCAGCCTCGCCGGCGCAGCCATGGCGTCGGATACACCACTGCGGAGCGTGTAGTTGCCGTTCGCCGGGTCGACGAACATCCTGGTGAGTGACCATCCGTCGGTGGTGGTACTGGCACGCGAACGACCCGTCGCAGCATGGAACGCGGGCAGCGTCAGGAAGGTGGCCTGCTTGGTGAGGGTCAATTGGATCGAGAACATGAGCTTCGGCGCGTCGACGTTCGTGCGTCCGTAGTCGTTGTGGTCGTCGGCGCTGAGCATCTGCACGGTCGTGAAGTGCTTGGGGTTCGAATTGTCGAAGCTGTAGAGCAGGTACTTCGTGCTGTTGGCCCCCGCGTGGAAGATGTTGTTGCCGAGCCGAACGTTGGTGGTGTCGCTCGTGGCCGCACCCGTGGTGTGGCGGGGGTCTTCGTAGATGCCGATCTGGGCCCAGCCGTTGTCGACAACCGTGTTGTTCCACACCTCGACGTCGTTGGCACCCGACAGCTTGATCCCGTCGCGACCGTTCTCGGCGAGCATGTTGCCGGCCACGATGCTGTGCCCAGACACCTCAATCTCCAAGCCGTGCCCGGCATTGCGCACGATCGTATTGTCGACAACGGTCTGATACGCCGCCACCTGGTCGAACCACAGCGCGTTGGCGAAGTTGTCGTGGAAGACGTTGCCCCGCATCACGGTGTTCGTCGTGTGCGTGATCTTGGCCCCACCGATCTGCTCCAGCGGCGAGGGCGTAATCGACCAGTGCTCGATGTTCGAGAAGGCAACCTCGTTGCGTTCGAAGTCGAGGTTGTTCACCTTGTGGGCGTTCACGGCGTTCATGCCGTTGTCGACAAAATGCGAGTTCGTGACCACGTTGTTCGCGCCGAAGATCCCGAGCGCTCGTGATGAACTCCACGCGAAGGTGTCGTGGTCGAACGTGACATTCGACGCGCTGCTCATCCCCGCGACATTGGTGCCGCGCTCATAGACAGTCGCCCAGTGCTCGAAGCCCACGCCTCTGATCGCACTGCCAGCGGCGCTGGAGCCGATGCCAAACGCCCTGGCGAGCTTCGTGACCTCGACGGCGTGACCGGCCGGGTCATCGTGCAACCACAACTTGTTCGCGCCGCGGTCCACGTAGAACGACTTCGCCGACAGGGCGCCCTTCGACATGACCTGTTGCAACGGCGCGCCGTCGACAAACACCTGCTCGGGAAGCCCTGCGGCCGGGGACGCTGGATCGATTTCGCTGTTGGGGTAACAGTTGGCGCACATCGGCGTGAACGGTATCGACCATCCACCGCTCCCCGCGGCGAAGTCGTTGGCGACGACGCTGCCCTTCACCCATGGCTGTTCGTGCGGGTAGGCCTGCACGGTCACCTTGTGGCTGATCGATCCCAGCGACTCACGGTAGGTACCACCCCGCACCACCACAGTCCCGCCGGTTGGTGTCGCCGTCAGTGCTTTGCGAATCGTCGCGTAGGGAAGTCCCAGCGATCCGGGGTTTGCATCATTGCCGTTCGTCGCTACGTAGCGCGCGCCAGCAGGAATCGCGTAGTTCGTGACATCGATCGTGGCGACTTGGTACGGGGGAATCACGCCAACATCGCGGGGGACTTCCGCGAATGCGCCAATGTAGGTGGGTGTGGCTGGGCCTCCCAGTTTGGCCGCCACCGCAGCGGGCAGCGTCGTGGGCGTCGCGAGCGACTCCGACACGCCGGGTTGCAGGGCGTAGTTGCCGGCCGTCGGGTCGACGAACAACGCGGTGGGCGCCCAACCGTCGGTCGTCGTGCTCGCGAGCTCGCGACCGGTCGCAACACCGAAGTCGGCGAGGGTGCGATACGTCGCGCGCTCCGCGAGCGTCGACTGCGTCGACATCAGGTATTGCGGCGTGGCTTCGCTGGTGCGCCCGTAGTCGTTGTGGTCGTCGACGGAGATCATCCGCAGCGTCGTCAAGTGCTTGGGGGTCGAGGTGTCGAAGCTGTTGAGCACGGGACTCGCGCTGTCGAGGCCAGCCTGGAAGATGTTGTTGGCGATCCGCACGTTGGTCGTGTCGCTCGTGGCGGCACCCGTGGATTGGCGGGGATCTTCGTAGACGCCGATCTGAGCCCAGCCGTTGCCGGCAACGGTGTTGTTCCAAACTTCCACGTCGTTGGCGCCGGCGATCTTGAGACCGTCGCGACCGTTGTCGGCAATGAGGTTGCCGACCACCACGCTGTGACCGGTGATCTCGAGGATCACGCCGTGGCCGGCGTTGCGTTGCACCTTGTTGTTGACGATCGTCGGGTATGACGAGAGCTCGTCGACCCAAAGACCATTGCTGAAGTTGTCGTGTACGTCGTTGCCGCGCAAGATCGTGTTGGTCGCCGCGTTGACCTTGACGCCCGCCATCTGTGCGGACGGCATCGGCAGAATCGACCAGTGCTCGTAGTTCGAGAACGCAACTTCATTGCGTTCGAAGTCGAGCCGGTCGACGGCGGTCGAACTCACGCCGTTCATGCCGTTGTTCACGAACTGCGAATTCTTGACGACGTTGTTCGAAGCATAAATGCCGAGCCCTCGCGACGAACTCCATGCAAATGTGTCGGAGTCGAACGTGACATTCGCGGCGCTGCTCATCCCCGCGACGTTGATGCCGCCTTCGTAGACCGCCGCCCAGTGCTCGAAGCCGATGCCCTTGATCGCGGTGCCGGGGGCGGCCGGGTTGATACCGAACGCCTTGTCGAGCACCGTCACTTCGACGTTGTGACCGGTCGGATTGTCGTACAGCCAGAGCTTGTTCGTGGTGCGGTCGACAAAGAACGTGTTTGGGGCCAGATCGGTCTGGGACACGACCTGGTCGGCCGGCGCGCCGTCGACGAAGACCTGCTCGGGAAGCCCGGCCGCGGGATACCGCGGGTCGAGCGCCGTCGTTGGGTAGCACGTGTTGCACGCGGTCGACGTGAACGGCAACGACCATCTACCGGCGTTGGCCGTGAAGCCGTGAACGACGATGCTGCCTTTCACCCATACCTGTTCGTGCGGGTAGGCCTGCAGGGTCACGTTCTGCTTGATCGCCCCCAACGACTCACGGTAGGTACCGCCCCGTACCACCACTGTGCCGCCCGTTGGCGCGGCCGTCAGCGCCTTGCGGATCGTTGCGAACGGAGCGGCAAGCGACCCCGACTTGGTGTCGCTCCCGTCGTTTGCGACGAACAACGAACCCGCCGGGATCGCAAAGTTCGTGTCGGCGATCGTGGCGACCTGATAGCCCATGGGCGCGGCAGCCGAGCGCGACTCGTGGTTGTCGATGCGCAGCGCAAGGGCCGCGACCAGGATGATGAAGGCCGTCGTCCCGGCCAGCACTTGGCGAGCGTGACGGCGCAGCGACGCAGAGACACGTTCTTCGATCGATGGCCGCAGCTTCGGGAGTGGCTCGGGCTCGCCCGAGAACACCGCCCCGTCGAGTCGAGAGGCGACCTCATCGATCTCGCGCGCCGGAACGGCGCGCGCCCAAAGGAATCCCTGCGCGTAGCGGCACCCCAGGACCTGGAGCAGTTCAGCCTGTTCGATGGTCTCAACACCCTCGGCGGTAACGGCGTACCCGACGGCGGCGGCCATCGCGATGAGCCCCTCCACAATCGAGGTGTCGTTTGCTTCGCGGCCCAGCCCGTTGATGAAGGAACGGTCGATCTTGATGGCGTTGACCGGAAGGTCGCGCAGGAAGGAGATCGACGAGTAGCCGGTGCCGAAGTCATCCAGGGCGAGCTGGATGCCCAGGAGACGGATCCGTTCGAGGGTGTCGCGGACGTCCGCCACCTGCATGGCAGCGGTCTCGGTGAGCTCAATCGTGACCTGCGCGCGATCGAGCTCGTACTGGTTGAGCGCGGTTTCGATCTCGGTGACGAAGTCCGGGCTGCTGAGCTGCGCGGCGGCGACGTTGAACGACACGCCGAAGCGGCGTCCTTGCTTCTGCCACACCCGGGCGTCGGCGAAGACCTTGCCCAACACTTGGCTGCCGATCGAACGGATCAGGCCGGAACTCTCAGCAACGTCGAGGAACTGATCCGGCAGGAGCAGCCCACGTCGCGGATGGTCCCAGCGCACAAGCGCCTCGACGCCGACGACGCGGTCGTGCTTGAGGTCGACGATCGGTTGGTACCACACGACAAATTCGTCGTGGAGCAACGCATGCCGCAGCTCGCTTTGGATCACGAGGCGCCGTTGGTGGGTGACCTCGAGTGAAGCATCGAACATCACGACGCGATCGCGGCCCTGCGCCTTGGCCTGACCCGTTGCGGTTGCGGCGTCGTGCATGAGGCTCGTCGCGTCGCCCGGGCTGAGCGCAACGCCGATGCTGGCCGTCACCACGACGTCTTCGTGATTGAGCCCGATCGGCGCGATCAAGCTGGCACGGAGTCGTTCGGCGATGTCAAGCGCCGCTGCCGTGTCGTCGACGCCGTCACAGAGCACGACGAACTGGTCGCTGCCCAATTTCGCGAGTGTCGAAGGAAACTGCGCCAGCGCACCTGTGAATCGCTTGCCGACAAGCCGGAGCAGGTCGTCACCGGCATCGTGGCCGAGCGCGTCGTTGACATCACCCAAATTGTCGACGTCGATGTGCAGCACGGTGGCCGCGCCGCCACGCACGAGCAATTGTTCGAGCCGGTTGACGACGAGCGAACGGTTCGGCAGCCCGGTGAGTTGGTCATACAGCGCGAGGTGTTCGCGCTGATCCTGGGCGCGCTTGCGATCGGTGATGTCGCGGAGATTGCACACCACATAGCCGACGTCGGGATCGTCGACGAGATTGGTCACGTCTTCTTCGACCCAACGGGTCGCGCCGGCCGGATCGACGATCCGGAACTCGGCGCGGACGTGCGCGCCCGGCTCCATCATGGCCGCGAACTCGGTGGCCACCCGTTCCCGGTCTTCGGCGACGATGAAATCAAGCCCGTGCCGTCCCACCAGAGCCTCGGGTGAGGCTCCCAGGAGTTCGGGTGCAATCGGGCTAGCCCAACAAATCATGCCCTCGGGATCGCAGAACAAGGTGAGATCATGAGACCGAGCAACAATCGCGCGCTGGCGGGCATCGGCCGCGCGTAGTTCGGCAAGCAGGTCGTGTTGGTCGGTGACATCGCGTACGTTGCACACGATTCCGGCGAGAATCGGATCGTCGATGAAGTTCGAGAGACGGTTCTCGCGCCAGTGCCACGAGCCGTCCTTTCCCTTCGCTCGATACGTGATGGTGGGGCGCATCGTGGGATCAGCGACGAGCGCGGCGAAGACGTCGCGAATGTGGTCGACGTCGTCGGGATGCGAGATATCGAACGCGCTCGTGCCGGTCAGCTCGTCGGCCGAATACCCGAGCGGCGACTCGACGGTCGGCAGCACGAATTTGAATATGCCGTGCGCGTCGGCGACGTACACGAGTTCAGCAGTGCGCAAGAGCAGCGAACGGAACAATCGCTCGGTATCGCGGGTCTGGTCCTCAGCCGCTCTGACGTCGGAGCGATCACGAGCCTCGCCAACGAAGCCGATCACCGTGCGCGCTTCGTCGTACACGGCGCTCAACGTCACGTTGGTCGGCACGAGCGAACCGTCTTTGCGCTTGCAGTCGACCTCGCCGATCCAGCGTCGGCCGCCGGCCACCGACGTGACCACGGCAACCGCATCGAGCTGGAACTCCGGGGGCAACAGGAGCTTCGCGGCCGACCGACCGAGCGCATCGGCCGCGTCGCGGCCGAACAGCTTCGTGGCCGCCTGGTTCCAAATCACAACCATGCCGGCGGCATCGGTGACGACAACTGCGGTGGCGAGCTCTGCCACGAGGCCGTCCCAATGCGCGAGGCGGTCTAATGCTGATTGCTCGTCTCCAACTCGAGTCTCTGTCACCAAGTCACCACCCCTGGTGTTCGACACCCATATGGTCGGACACAAGGGGGTATCTGCGCTCCCGGGTCCACGGGGCAGTACTTGGCCTGATCTTGGGAAACCGGCGAGGCGGCGACGGGATTCGAACCCGTGTACGGGGCTTTGCAGGCCCTTGCCTGAACCACTCGGCTACGCCGCCGGAGCGGGTCACGTTATCGGAGGCGGTCTCGCCGCCTCTACCGATTGGCGGCGACGAGAGCTTGCGGAGGCCCCCATCCCACATTGAGGGTGCTCGGTAGGATCCGACGATGCAGGTGAGTGTGCCCGCGGCGAAGCCGGTAAATGTGCCCGCGGCGAAGCCGGTAAATGTACAAGCTGTGGGCGCGGGAGTGCCGACGTTGCGGGTCCCCGCGGCCGACATCGACGCCGGGTGGCAGCGCACGCCGCGACGGGGCCACATTGCGGTCTGCGCGCCCGACGAAGACGTGTTAACGCTCTCGTGGAGCGCAGCGACTGCGGCGCTCGACGATGGCGGCGTGTCCGCCGAGAGCGTCGACGGGATGTGGTGGGGCACCACTCGCCCACCGTTCGCCGAAGGACCGAGCCATGCCGTGCTCGCCGCGGCCCTCGGTCTCGGCTCGCACACGGTCGGTTGCATGACGAGCGGCTCACCGCACGCCGGTATCGACGCGTTGTTCGCGGCCGCGGACGCGATCGCGGCCGGCACCGTCAGCACGGCGCTCGTGATCGCCGCCGACGCGCTGCGACCCGGGCTCGGCACTGGCTACGAGGTCCGCTGCGGTGCCGGCGCAGCCGCATTCGTGCTCAGTGCGCGCCCCGGCCCCGCGACGCTCGGTGCTCGGGCGACCTTCGTCAGGCCGTTTCTCGACCGTTACCGCGGCGACGGTGAAGCCGACACACGTGATCTCTACGACGGTCGCCTGTTCCGCGAAGAGGTGTTCCTGCCCATCGTCACCCAGGTGGCGACCGCGCTCGCCGAAGCCCAGGGAACTGGGGCCGACGACCCGCCGGCGCCGTCGTGGTCGCTCCCCGACCCCGACGGACGCCTCGCCGCGCTCGTCGCACGGAGCGTCGCCGCAGAGCCAGCTGCGCTGGCGTCGGCCGGGGCGTACACATCGGTCGGCGACAGCGGTGCGGCCGCCGCGCTGCTCGGCGCGCTCACGTCGCTCGCCAACCCGGCGACGGTCCACGCCGTGGCGTACGGCGGCGGTCGTGCAAGTGGCATCACGATCAGCGTCGCCCAGCCTGTACCCGGCGCCGACGCGGCCGCCCGTGCCCTCGCCGACGACGGGCGTATCACCACCTATGCGGCGCTGTTGCGGTCGCGCGGCCAGCTCGTGCAAAACGGCGAGACGATCGCCATGGGTGTGCCGCCCGAATCGGCGATGTTCACGCGCGGCGCCGACGAGATGTTGCAACTGCTCGGTGCACGCTGCGTCGACTGCGGCACGATCAACACGCCTCCATCGATTCACCCGCATTGCATCGCGTGCGGCGGCCCGAAGTTTGAAGAGGTCGCACTCGCACGCGAAGGCGTCGTGCACACCTACGTCGTGAACCACACCATGCCGGCGCCGTTCGAGGCGCCGTTGCCGATCGCCGTGCTCGACCTCGACGACGGCGCGCGCATCATGTTGCAGGTCGCCGACGACGGCACCAATGTAGAGATCGGACGTCGGATGCGACTCGTCCTGCGCAAGTACGCCTACGAACGCGGCGTCCCTGTCTATGGCTACAAAGCCCTGCCTGATTACCCCCGCTCGGCTGCGCCTCGCGCCGACACGAAGGAGTCGAAGTGAGCTGGAATCGCGTCGCGGTGGTCGGCGCCGGGCTCATCAAGATGGGTGAGTTGTTCGAACAGAGCTACGAGCAGATGGCCGCCGGCGCGTTCGCGGCCTGCGTGGAATCGGTCGACAAGGGTTTCGAACCACACCAGGTCGAGGCCGCGTTCGTCGCCACCCAGCGCGGCACGTTGTGGGGTCAAGAGGGCATCGGCGGCAACACGGTCCCCACGGCTATCGGCCTGGTCGGTATTCCGTGCACCCGCATCGAAAACGCGTGCCCTTCAGGTTCCGACGCGTTCCGCGTCGGCGCGATGGCCGTCGCGAGTGGGGTCCACGACGTCGTGCTCGTGATCGGCGTGGAAAAGATGCGCGACAAATCGACCGAAGAGGGCCTCCTCGCCCGGGCCGCGGCCGGCCATCCCATCTTCACGCGGGGCGAGACCGCGCCCGTGCTGTTCGCCCCGTTTGCGACGCGTCACATGGCCGAGTTCGGTACGACCAGGGAAATGCTCGCGAGCGTCGCGGTCAAGAACCACCACAACGGTGTGCTCGATCCCTACGCGCACTTCCGCAACGAGGTCACGATCGAACAGGTGCTCGCGTCGCCGCCGGTGTGCCACCCGCTGCATCTGCTCGACTGCTGCCCGCAGACCGATGGGGCCGCCGCCGTCTTGCTCGTCGCGGCTGAGCGCGCCCACGAGTTCACGGACACACCGGTCTACGTCGCCGGGTTCGGCGTCGCCACCGATCATCCCTACTTGCACGAGAAGTCGAGCTTCACCGAGATCGCAGCCACGCGCGTCGCCGCGCAGCGCGCCTACGCGATGGCAGGCATCGGCCCGGACCAGATCGACTGCGCCGAGGTGCACGACTGTTTCACGATCACAGAGATCCTCGACATCGAAGACCTTGGCTTCTTCGACAAAGGTGCCGGCGGCGCAGCCTCGCTCGAGGGGCAGACCGCGCTCGACGGCCGTATCCCAGTCAATACGAGCGGCGGATTGCTCGCGAAAGGACATCCGATCGGCGCGACGGGTGTCGCCCAGATCACCGAGTGTTGGTGGCAGTTGCGCCACCAGGCTGAGGCCCGGCAGGTCGATATTCGTAATGGTTTCGCGCTGCAACACAACGCCGGAGGTCGCGGCAGCGGTGTCGCGGTCGTCAACATCCTGACGAACCAGCGATGAGCGCACCGCTCGAACCCAAGGCCGACGCTCCGTCGAAGTCGGAACTCGGCGTCGAACTCGTCGACGGCGTGTTGCGGATCACGCTCGATCGGGCCAACTCGCGCAACGCCTTGACGATCGCGATGCGCGATGGCATCGTCGCCGCCATCCGTGAGGCGCGCCGCGATCGTGCTGTGCGCGCGGTGCTCGTGTCGGGCAACGGCGACGCGTTTTGTGCGGGAATGGACCTTGGCGCGTCAACCGTCATGCAGGCGGGTAGCAGCGAGTTCCGCACGCGCATGACGAGCGAGGCGCTGCGCGAGGGCGTGCAGACCTTCATCCGCGAGCTGTGGGAGCTCGACAAACCGACCGTCGCGGCCGTGCACGGTGTGGCCGTCGGGCCCGGCGCGCATCTCGCGCTGGCGTGCGATTTCGTGCTCGTCGGCCCCGAGACGCGCTTTGTGTGGACGTTCCCGCGTTGGGGTCTCGTCGCCGACGCGGGTGGTGCCTATCTACTCCCCCGGCTCGTCGGGCTCGGCCGGGCCAAGGCGCTGGTGATGCTCGGCGAAAGCCTGTCGGGGCCCGAAGCGGTCGCCGCCGGACTTGCCTACCGCGAGTTCCCGTCGAGCGCCGAGGTGGGCAGTGCCGCGACTGCGCTCGCGGTGCGGTTGGCGAGCGGACCGACCCGTTCGCTCGGCCTGTCGAAGCGATTGCTGAACGCATCGTTCGAAACCGACCTGGCCCACAGCCTCGAACTCGAAGGTCACTTCCAGGCGCTCGCCACAACGAGCCCCGATCTGCTCGAAGGCATGGCCGCGTTTCGCGAGAAGCGTGACGCGCACTTCGACGGCAGCTGATGTTCCGCGACGCGCAGGGGCGGGTGCAGCGCATCGGCGCGTACGCGGTGTGCGTCGACGAGCAACGCCGCATCTTGTTGTGCCGCATCACGGCGATCACGAACCGACCCGGATGGTGGACGCTGCCGGGAGGCGGCGTCGACTTCGGCGAGCATCCAATCGACGCGGTGGTGCGGGAATTGCGCGAGGAGACCGGGCTCGTCGGCCGGGTCGATGACCTCCTCGAGGTCGACTCGCTTGAGCGCTTCATGGCGCTCGACGGCAGCGACCCTGTCGATTTCCATGCCATTCGCGTCGTGTATCGCGTGGCGATCATGAGCGGCGACCTCGTGCACGAACAAGACGGTTCGACCGACCGAGCCGAATGGTTCACCGAGGCGCAGCTCGCGTCGCTGGAGATCACCGAGATCGGCGAGGTCGGCGTCGCGCTCGCGTTCGGCCCGCACGGCACCGCGGCCCCGAACGGCATCGCGGCCCCGCACGGCTCGACCACGGATTAGCCATCGCGGCACGGCGTCTGCTCGAATGCCGCCCCGCGCGCACTTCACCGCACGGTCCGAGGAGGAAACATGGGTCGTTTCGACGGCAAGGTCGCGATCGTCACCGGCGCGGGACGCGGCATCGGGCGCGCGCACGCGCTCCTGCTGGCGCACGAAGGCGCAGCCGTGGTCGTGAACGACCTGGGCGGCGGGATGGCGGGCGAGGGCCACGACAGCACACCCGCGCAGATTGTCGTCGACGAGATCGCCGCGGCTGGTGGCCGGGCCGTCGCGAACTACGCGTCGGTGTCGAATTGGTCCGATGCCGAGGCAATGGTGCGTCAGGCCGTCGATACGTTCGGCGGTCTCGACATCCTCGTTAACAACGCCGGCATCCTGCGTGACCGCATGAGCTTTTCGATGGACGAAGCCGAGTTCGACGCGGTCATCGACGTGCACCTCAAGGGCCACTTCGCACCGTCTCGGTTCGCGGCCGCGTATTGGCGGGAGCGTTTCAAGGCCACGAACGCGCCGGTCAACGCCAAGATCGTCAACACCGCGAGCGAGTCGGGCTTGTACGGCAATGCCGGCCAGACGAATTACGCCGCGGCCAAGGCCGGCATCGCGTCGATGACGATCGTGATGGCGCGTGAACTCGAACGGCTGGGCGTGCGGGTGAATGCAGTCTGCCCCGTGGCCCGCACGCGGCTCACCGAGGCCACCCCGGGTGCAGCCGATTACATGGCGAAAAAAGACGGCGAGCCCGACCAGTTCGCGCCCGAGAACATCAGCGCAGTCGTCGCGTGGCTCGCGTCCGACCTGTCCGAAGGTGTGTCGGGTCAGGTCATCAAGGTGATGGGCGGCCAGGTGCAGGTGTTGCGAGGCTGGCGGCCGGTGAGCGAGTCGACCGAGGAACAAGAGTGGTCGCTCGACGCCATCAATGCCGTCGCTCCCACGCTGTTCAACGGCCTCCCCCGCGGAGTGCCCCCCTTCCTCCCCAACATCGGCGACCTCTAACCCACCCCCCGCCCGCGCCCTCCGGCCCCCGGCCCCGCCCCGCCGATGCGTCGGGTGTCCCCCCGAAATGGGGGTGGAACCACCCG
>JBBREP010000035.1:0-31185 GCA_038202885.1 Acidimicrobiia bacterium
CGGCCGAGTTCGAACGCCTGCAACACGAGGATCTGGCCGATGTGCGCCTGGGTCTGTTGCACGGGCAGATGCCGAGCCGCGAGAAGGAAGCGGTGATGGCGAGCTTTCGCGACCGAGACATCGACGTGCTCGTGTCGACGACGGTCATCGAGGTCGGCGTCGACGTCCCCAACGCCACGGTCATGATCGTGGAGGACGCCGACCGGTTCGGGCTCTCGCAACTCCATCAGCTGCGCGGGCGCGTCGGGCGCGGCGGGGGCGAGTCGTGGTGCTACCTCTTTGCCGACGCCTCGACCGAAGAAGCCAAGTCGCGCCTTGACGCCATGGCGGCTTCGGCCGATGGCTTCGAGTTGGCCGAGCGTGACCTCGAGATCCGCGGCGCGGGCGAGGTGTTCGGCGAGCGCCAATCGGGCTTTTCGGACCTGAAGATCGCCAAGATTCCACGCGACCAGGCGACGGTTGCCCGGGCGCGGGTCTCAGCGGAACGCATCCTCGGTGCGGATCCCGGCCTGGGTCGAAACCGCGCGCTGGCCGACGAAGTCGAAGACCTGCTCGGAGAATCCGTCGAGTACCTCTTCAAGTCGTGAAGCTTGCTGGCGGTAGACCTAGTCCGTGAAGCGATCGATCCAGTCCCGCCAGGTCCCACCGCGGATCATCGCCGGAACCGATCGGGGTCGGCGCCTGATGGTGCCGGCCATCGGCGTCCGCCCGACCAAGGACCGGGTCAAGGCCGCAGTGTTCTCGGCCCTCGATGCCCGGGGCCTGCTCGACGGCGCGGTCGTCGCCGACGTCTATGCGGGCTGCGGCGCGCTCGGGCTCGAAGCCTTGTCGCGGGGCGCGGCCCACGCCACGTTCGTCGAGCATGATCCGGCGGCGCTCAGCGCGTTGCGCGCCAACGTGACGGCGCTGCGCTACGGCGACTCGGCGAGGGTCCTCGCCGCGCCCGCCGAACGATTCGCGGCCGAACGCACCGCGGCCACGTTCGACCTGGCCTTCGTCGATCCGCCCTATGAGATGGCGTCGGACCAGGTCACGGCAGTGCTGAGCGACCTCACGGCCCGCCTGCCCGACGGCATCATCGTGCTCGAACGCCCGACCAGGGGCGAGGCCGTGACGCCGCCCGACGAGTGGACGGTCACGTGGGAGCGGGTGTTCGGCGATACGCTGGTGAAGTTCGTCCAGCCTGGGGCATTTCTGCCCTGAAGGCCCCCCTGTCCCGACCCCCCGGAGGATCCGCGCGTGGCGACCGCCCTTGTTCCGGGCAGCTTTGACCCGGTCACCAACGGCCATCTCGACATCATCGAACGCGCCGCACGGCACTTCGACACGGTGATCGTGGCGGTCATCCGGAACCCGCAGAAGACCCAAAGTCTTTTCACGCTCGAGGAACGCCAGGAATTGTTGGCGGAGTGCCTCGAGCACCTGGGCAACATCAGGATCGAGTTCTTCAAGGGACTCCTGGTCGACTTCGCCAAGGACCACGGGGCCGAAGCGATCGTGAAGGGCCTGCGCGCTGTCTCGGACTTCGATTACGAGCTTCAGATGGCGCAGATGAATCAGAGTTTGTCCGGCATCGACACCTTCTTCTTGTCGACGAGCCCCAACTACTCGTTCTTGTCGTCGAGCCTGGTTCGAGAGGTTGCCAAATATGGCGGCGACGTTTCGGCCATGGTCCCATCCGTGGTGGCCAAGCGGCTCGTCGCGCGTTATTCGGAGGACCATTGAGCGAGACACCGGTGGAGCACGACAACACCGAGACGGCCGAGATCTACCACCCGCAGGTGGGTGACACCGAGGCCATTCTCACTGAGCTCCGCGAGATGGTCGACACCGCGAGCACCTACCCGTTGTCGTCCTCGCCGCGAGTCAACCGCGACGAGGTGCTCGCGCTCATCGACGAGGCCCTCGGCGCGCTGCCGCTCGAACTCCGCGAGGCCCGCTGGGTCCTGAACGAGAGCGAAGAAGTCGTCGACCGCGGCCGCAAGGAATCCGACGAGATCATCGCTTCGGCGCAGCGGCGTGCCGCGTCGCTCGTGGCGAACAAAGAAGTTGTCCGCCAGGCCGAGCGCCGGGCCGATCAGATCGTCACCGAAGCCGACGACTGGGCCCGCCACCGCCGTCACGAAGCCGACGACTATGTCGACCAGAAGCTCGCAGCGTTCGAAATCGTGCTCGAACGCACCATGACCGCAGTCCGGCGCGGTCGCGACAAGCTCGAACTCCATGTCGGCACGCCAGCCCTCGCCGAACGAGTCGAAGAAGGCACCGAAGACAACGACTTCTTCGACCAGGACACCTGATGCTTTGTGCCTCCTGCGTCGGCACGGCGAGCGACCCTGGCTCTTGCTCCGCTTCGCTGCGCGGCGAGCGACCGCTTGTACCGGATTTGCGCGAACGGTGTTATGCGGTCGCCGCGCCCCGTCAAGATCGCCCGCGTTGACGCGTACTAGGTCGTCGCCGCGTTCTTGCAGTCGAGGATCCAGGCCCGGAGGCGGGTGGCGAACTGCGGGGTTCGGAATGCCTTGCCGGTGTCGTCGTTCAATTGGGCCACGCTGTAGCCGTTCACCACTCGGGTCGACGCGCACCACGCCACATGACGCTCAGCGCCCTGACCGAGGAACGTGTTGAGCAACTCAACGCGCGATACCGGCAGTGTGTAGGCCTGCGCCGAATGATGCGTCACTTTCGGGCTGCGCGCCCCGGCGTCGCACGCGCGCAACAGCGCGGTCGTCGCGTTCTGCCGTTGCACCGACGTGTGTCCCGGGGGCATCGCCGCGTTCCATTGCCGCAGGGCGCTCAGCAGTACGGCCCCGCCTGCTCGGTCGCCGGCCGCGAACTGGATGCTCACACACGTGGTGTTGTGCAACGTGTACAGGGTGGCATGATCGCCGCGTAGCGCATCGGTGGCGGTCAACGCTTGATGGGCGTCGATGCGCTCGGCCAGCAGGATGAACAGGTCGAGGCTGCCAAATTCGCCTTCGTTATCAAGGAGTTTGGCGCCCTTGAGCAACGGCGCCGCGGGCACCTTGATGACCCGTTCGTGGTCGAGGAACGCCACCGGATCGAACACGAACCGTTCGGCGAGCGGCGGCGCCTTGAATGCTCGGTCCACCGCGGCACTGCCACCCTCGAAGCGCAACGCTCGGATCAGCCGGGCACCCATTTCGTACGGTGTTTGCTGCGACAGCACGATCGCGTCGGGCACCGATGCGATGCTGGCCCCCGCGTCGTCGGAGAGTTTGGCCTGGGCGGCGTCGTACTTCGCTTTGTCGGCCTTCGACAGACTGTCGACGTAGCGGTCCTCGACGTTGCGGGCGTCGCCTTCGATGAGTGCGCGTACCGCTTCGGTGTGGGTCGGTTGTGCTTTGCGATCCAGCGCGGCGAGATCGAAGTGTTGATCCTGGAGTGCGTGGGTCAGCTCGTGCACGATGGTCACGTCGTGCGCGACGTCGAGCGTCGTGCCGCGGATCGCGATGTGTTTGGTTTTGGGGTCGTATGTCGCGAGCGTGGTCGAGTCCGACAGCGTCCTGTACGACTTGGCGAGATCGACGGTCGCGTCGGCGAGGCCCAGCGCGCGCAGTTCCGCGGCGACGCGTTGGATCTCGCTACGCGTCGCGGGCTCGTCGAGTCCGTCGTTCGTGACCTGACGAAAGCGAGCGTCGGAGTAGAAGTCGGCGGCCACGGGATGTTCGAAGCGCAGCCCTCGTAGGCGCTCGACAACGCTCACGAGCGGCGCCAGGCGCGGATCCCAATGTGTGGGCGGGGCGACCGCAGAATGTGTGTCGTGGGTGAGACTTCGGGCCAGCGCGATGCTGCCGAACGTCACGCCGGCCAGCGCAGCCAGCACGCCGACCGCGATCGCCGCCCGAGCCCGCCCGTTGGCTGGCCGTGCGACGACGACATCGTCGAGTTCGCCGAGATCACCCCAGCCTGGCCCCGATGACCTCGCCGACCCCGACGCCGACCCCGACCCCAACGACCCCGACGGGGGGCCGGGCCGCGGCGGGCGCCCAGGCTGGCCCAAGGGTGTTGTGGCGCCAGCGCCGGTGCCGTCGAGGCGGACCGAGCACGCGGTGCAGAACGGCCGCCAGTCGTCGTTGGCGGTGCCGCACGCGGGGCAGGCTTGTGACATGGGGGCTCCTTCGCGCGGGCACGCGACCCACACACGGGGTGTTCATCGGACGAAACTGACCCGTCCTGACCTGCATAAATCGTCCGAAAGGTGCGTTACGCCCACCGTTGGCCTGCTGGCGCCGCCCCAGGGGCCAACCTGCGGCGAGGCGCACGATCCGGCTAACCTGAGCATTCGCGCCCTGGTGTCGGGTGGGTGCGACCCGTGCGGCGGGACGTTCCCGCCGGTCGGGCCGCTGCGGCGCGAGCCGCATCCGCTGGAGAACCCAAACTTGAGCACACCGACGCCCACATCAGCACGACCAACTTCCTTGATGATGACCGTAATATCACCTTTGCGCATCTTGGTCGCCGACCTGCTCGACCGCGTCGGCGCTCGGCGCTCTGTCGCGCTCGAGCTCTGCTGCCCCGGCATCGGTGCGGGTGACGTCGTGGTGGCGCCCGATGCGCCGCTCTCGCTCGATCTCGTCGCTGAGCGCGTTCCCGAAGGCGTCGTCGTGCGCGGAATCGTCACCGCGACCTGGACGTCGGCGTGCGCCCGCTGCCTCGCGCCGGCCACCGGCCTCGTCCAAGTGCATGTCGACGAACTCTTCGAGACCACGCCCGAGCCGGGCGAGACGTATCTGCTCGAAGGCGATCACATCGACCTCGAACCGCTCGTGCGCGACGCGCTTGTACTCGAGCTGCCGAGCGCGCCGCACTGCCGCCCCGACTGCGCCGGGCTGTGCGCCACGTGTGGTGCTGACCGCAACACCACCGAGTGTGGGTGCGTACCCGACAATCCCGACCCCCGCTGGGCGGCCCTCGGGTCGCTCGAGCTCTAGCAAGCCGCCCGCACAGGAGACCTGCAATGCCCGTTCCGAAGCGCAAACTCACCCGCTCACGTTCGCGTACCCGCCGTTCGGCGAACCTGCGCCTGACGCCCCCGCCCCACTCGCTCTGTGCAAACTGCGGCGCCTCTCGTCTGCCACACACTGTGTGTCCCAACTGCGGTTGGTATCGCGGTCGTGCCGCGATCGACGTCGAGTAGCACGGCCCACAACGTGCGCCGTCACACTGTCGCCGTCGATGCGATGGGGGGAGATCGCGCGCCCGACGCCATCATCGACGGCGCTCGCCGCGCGATCGACGACATCGGCGTGGACGTGCTGCTCTTCGGTGACGAAGCGCGCCTGCGCGCCCATCTCGGAACGTCGGACACGGGCGCGCTGCCCGACCACCTCGACATCGTGCACACCAGCGAGACGATCGCGATGGACGACGATCCCGCGGCCACGGTGCGCGCCAAACGCGACAGTTCGATCGTGCGCTGCGCCGAGGCCGTGCGCGACGGGCGCGCTGACGCGTTCGTGGGCGCGGGCAACACGGGTGCCACGATGGCTGCTGCGCTGCTGCGCTTCGGTCGGATACCGGGCGTGGCTCGACCAGCGATCGCAGTCCCGATCCCGATTCCCGGTGCCGATCGACGCCAGCTGCTGGTCGACGGCGGGGCCACCGTCGATCCCGATCCGGAGTGGCTCGTGCAATGGGCGCGCCTCGGTCAGGCCTACGCCAAGGTCCGTCTCGGCCTCGACGCGCCGACCGTCGGGCTCCTGTCGAACGGTGAGGAACCCGGCAAGGGCGACGCCCTGCGCAAGGCCGCGTTTCCCCTGCTCGCCGAGGGCGTCAAAGACTTCGTCGGCAACGTCGAAGGGCGCGATCTTGCGCGCGTATCGGCCGATGTGATCATGACCGACGGATTCACCGGCAATGTCGCGCTCAAAACGCTCGAAGGCGCGATGCAGGCGATGGCCGGCCTCGTGTTTGGCGTCGTCGACGAGCCCGCGTTCGCGACCGTGGCCGACGCACTGCGCCTCCGCCTCCTCGAAGCAGCAGCCGATTTGCTCCCCGACAACACCGGTGGTGCGCTGCTGCTCGGTGTGCGCGGGGTGTGCATCATTTCGCACGGCTCCTCATCCGCGAGCGCGATCGTCAACGCCGTGCGCGTCGCGCACACGTGTATCGAGGCCGACGTCGTCGCGCGCCTCACCGAAGCCGTGAGCTGATCTGTAGTGCCGGCCGAGACCCACAGCCATTACACCCCAGTCGATCGCGTGACGCTCGAGGCGCTCGTGATCGAACGTCTCGTTGAACTCCTCGGCTGCGACGCCGATGCGGTGCGTCTCGACGCGCGCCTGCGCGCCGACCTCGATGCCGACATCCTGGTGCTCGACGATCTGCTCGCGTCGCTCGATGAAGACCTCGGGGAACGATCGGTAGCGCTGCGCCTCGACGACGACGATATTGACGACCTCGAGACGGTCGGCGATCTCGTCGACTGCCTCCATCACCGGCTCGATCGCATCGAAGCGGGGCCGTCGTGAACGGGCTCGGCGCACGCACCTACCGTGACCTCGACGAGGCGCTCGGCATCGAACTCGTCGACCGAGAACTGCTGCAGCGTTCCCTCGCGCATCGTTCGTGGTGTGCCGAGCACGACGAAGCGCCGAGCAACGAACGCCTCGAATTCCTCGGCGATTCCGTGCTCGGCATCGTTGTGACCCGCTACGTGTACAACCATTTCCCCGCACTCCCTGAGGGTGAGCTGTCGGAAGTTCGTGCCGCGGTCGTGAACGCGAAATCGCTCGCCGAGGTCGCGGGCGAACTCGGGCTGGGCGACTTCGTGCTGTTGGGCAAGGGCGAGGCCGCCGCCGGTGGCGCGAGCAAGCCTTCGATCCTCGCCGACGCGCTCGAAGCCGTGTTCGCAGCTGTGTACCTCGACGCCGGTTTTGAGGCGGCCGAGGCGCTGATTCTGCGTCTGTTCGAACACCGCATCGTGCGCGCCGCCGACGGGAACGGTGCGCGTGACCACAAGACGCGCCTACAGGAGCTCACCGCGGCGCGAGGCCATGCCCGGCCGCGCTACGTGGTGCGCGACGAGGGACCCGATCACGCGAAGCAGTTCTTCGCGATGGTGGTGATCGACGAACACGAGCACGGTGAGGGGCGTGGTCGGTCCAAAAAAGAAGCTGAGCAAGCAGCGGCATGGGTCGCGTTGTGCGCGCTGGGGGAGGACGACGATGGCCGAATTACCTGAAATCGAGACATTGCGACGGGAGCTCGACAAAGAGCTTGCGGGCCGCAAGATCAAACTCGTCGACGTGACCGCGATGAAGATCATTCCGCGGTACCGGACGAAGAAGGCGTTCACGGCGTTGCTGGAGGGCCGCAAGGTCCTCGGGCTCGAGCGGCGCGGGCCGTTGCTCGTCGCCAAACTCGATTCCGGCGATGCCCTGATGATCCAGCTGGGCGCGGGTGGCCAGCTGGTCCGGGCCAAGACCGCGCGTCAGGCCGTCTCGAAGTCGACCATGATCACGATCACGTTCACCCAAGGTGGTCAGCTGCGCATCATCGACCCGAAGCACGACGCCGAGCTGTGGGTGATCCCGTGGGCCGACGTTGCCGCGGCGCCCGAGCTCGCGGGCCTCGGTATCGATCCCCTCGAAGCCGCGATGTCGTGGGAACAGTTCGGCCGGGTCCTCTACTCCGCCCACGAAAAGCTCCGCCCGCTGCTGATGGACCGCCGGGTGCTCGTGGGGATCGGGCCGGTCTACGCCGACGAGATCCTGTTCGCGGCCGGTCTGCGCCACGATCGCGACAGCGACCACCTCACCGAGCAGGAGATCCGCCGGCTCTACCGCGGCATTGTCGAGACGATGCAGGAAGCGGTCAAGTTTCGGGGTTCGACCCACGCCGCGAAGGCCTCGTCGGGCGACCCGTTCGACGATGAGGGGTTTGAGCACTTCAAGGTGTGGGAACGTGACGGTGATGCCTGTCGCCGATGCCGGCGCGAAATCAAGAAGAACCGCATCGGTGGTCGGATGCACTACTTCTGCGAGGCCTGCCAGGTCTGATTCCTGGGTCCGTGGGGTGACACGCCGTGGCGCGTACGCTGCGGGCCTGAGGAGGGCCTGGTGTTTCTGAAATCGTTGCAGCTCAAGGGATTCAAGTCGTTCGCGGACAAAACCACGATCGACTTGGAGCCCGGCGTCACCGTGGTGATCGGCCCCAATGGATCGGGCAAGTCCAACGTCGTCGACGCGGTCGCGTGGGTGCTCGGCGCGCAGGGTGCGCGGGCGCTGCGCGGCGCCAAGATGGACGACGTCATCTTCGCCGGCACGACGAACCGATCGGCGCTCGGTCGGGCCGAGGTGTCGCTCACGATCGACAACACGAGCGGCGTGCTGCCGATCGATTTCAGCGAGGTCACGATCACGCGGCGCTTGTTCCGCACCGGCGACTCCGAGTACGAGCTCAACGGCGCGCCGTGCCGGCTCCTCGATGTGCAAGAACTCCTGTCCGACACGGGCATCGGTCGCTCGCAGCACGTCATCGTCGGGCAGGGCCAGCTCGACCAGGTGCTGAACGCCCGCCCCGAAGATCGCCGGGCCATCATCGAAGAAGCCGCGGGCGTCCTCAAATATCGCAAACGCAAGGAGAAGGCCGAACGCCGACTCGAGTCGACCGAGGCAAACCTGTTGCGGCTCAGCGACCTCCTGCGCGAGGTTCGCCGGCAGTTGCGGCCGCTCGAGCGTCAGGCCGAAGCGGCTCGGCGTAGTGAAGGCCTTGCTGCGGAACTGCGCGCGGCGCGGTTGTACCTCGCCGGCCGTGAGATCGATCAGCTGACGGTGCGCCAAGAACGTCATCGCAGTAATCGGGCTGAGTTCGCGGCGCTCGACGGCGAACTGCGCGGGCGGTTGCGCGTGCTCGACATTGAGGTCGTCGACACCGAACGCGCCCTCACGGTGCCGGGCGACGATGACGTCGCCGACATGTTGGTGCGCGTCGAACAGCTCCGCGAGCGCGCCAAGGGGATTCAGGCGCTCGTCGCCGAACGGCTGCGCGGGCTCGATCGTGAGCTCGAGGCCGCGGCCGACGAAGGCGTGGTCGAGACGCTCGTGGCCGACGCGGCCGATGCTCGCGCCCAGCTTGAAACTGTCGCAGCCGAGGGGCTCGTGTTGGAGCCCGATCTGGCTGCTGTCGTCGCGGCCGAGGCGCGGGTGGAACAGGCCCGCCGAGCGCTCGCGGGCACCCATTCGGTCGCGCCCGAACTCACCGATGAGGGCCGCGAACGCCACGCCGCCGAAGCCGCGGTGGAAGCGTGCTTCTCGGAACTGCGTGACATCGAGGCCGAGTGTGGCGCGCTCGCGCGCACCGCCGAATCACTGGCCACCGAGGAACCGCAGTTGCGCGCCCAGCTGGCCGAGGTCGCACGCGAACTCGACGCCGCCGGGCCCGAACACCTCGCCGTCGAACAGCGCGAGCGCGCCGCGGACGCGGCCAGGGTCGCGCTCGATGAGGCCGCCGCGCACGCTCCCGAAGACACTGCTGAAGGTCGCGCCTTGCTCGCGGCCGAGCACGCCCTCGAAACGTCGACAGCGCGCCAGCAAGACGCGCGCGAAGAGGCCGGACGTTGGCGCACGCGGGCCGAGACGCTGGAGCTTGCGCTCGACGCCGCCCACGCGGAGACGCGCGCCGACACGATCAACACGCTCCCTGGTGTCGTCGGCCCGCTGATCGACCACCTCGAGATTGACCCCGGCGCCGAAGTGGCGGTCGCGTCAGCGCTCGGCGACGCGGTGCACGCGATCGTGCTCGACGGCACGGCCGCGGCGCGCGCGGCGGTCGACCGGCTGCGTCGGGGCGACGGCCAGGCCCTGCTGCTCGTGCTCGACGCTCGGGCCCAAGGCCCCGCGCCGATCTCGCTCGTACCGGTCGGGACACGGCTGCTCACCGACCGGGTCCGTGCGGCACGGCCAGCTCTCGATGCGGCCGTGCGCCGTTTGCTCGCGAACGTCGTGCTCGTCGACGAGTGGTCGGCGGCGCTCGATCTGGCGCTGGCCGATCCCGCCCTCGTCACCGTCACGCCCGACGGCGACCGCTTCGGCGGTGCCACGGCGTGGCGAGCTGGCCGCCTGGGTACGTCAGCGGTGACCGCGGCGGCGCGCGACGAAGCCGTGGCCAAGGCCGAGCAGTGCGAAGGCGAACTCGCGTCGGCCGACGCGTCGGTACGCACCGCACGTGAACGACTCGAGCTCGCGAAGTCGGGCGATCGAGCACGCGCCGCGTCGCTGCGCGCGCGCCGATCGGATGTCGACCGTGCCGTCGACGAGGCCGCAAACGCTCGGCGCGACTTCGAGCGGCGAACCGCAGGCCTCGACGAGCGCCGCGCATCGTTGGAGCTTCGCCTCGCCGATCTCGCCGAGCGCGCGGTCGGCGTCCCGGCCCAGCGCGACGAGGCCGAAGCCCGCCGCGCCGCGGCCGACGAGACGCTCGAACAGTCCCGCCTACGACTGGCGCACGCGCGGCGTGCCGAATTGCTGCGCTCCGAAGCCGCGCAAGCGGCCCAAGGCGAGCTCGATCGTCTGCAATTCGACGCGTCGGCGCTGCGCCGCGACTACGAAGTTCGCAGTGCCGCGATCGCGGAGCGCCGCGAGGTGTTGCAGCGTCGACTCGACGAGGTCGAACGCCGCCTTGCCGCCCGGCCCGACGAGGAGGCCGCCGCGACTCGACGGCGCGAGACGCTGAGCGCGCGTCGACATGGCGTTGCTGCACTCGTCGATCGTCTCGCCACGCTGCTCGTCGCCGCCGACGGGCAAGCACTCGAGCTGCGCGAGACACGCCGGGTACAGACCGAGGCCGCGCGCGAAGCCGGCGCTCGACTCGACGGCCTGCGCGCGCAGCGCGCCACTGCCGAACGTGAGCTCACCGAGGCGCGCGAACGCATTAGCCGGCTCGACGTCGAGCAGGCCGAGACCAAGCTGCGGCTCGAGACCACCGTCGAGCAGTTGCGCCGCGACTTCGACTGCGAGCCCGAAGCGGCGCTGCACGCCGAGGCGCCCGAGGTCGCCGAGACCACGACGATCGCGCAACACGCTCGCGAGCTCGAACGTGAACTGCGGATGCTGGGGCCGGTCAACCCGCTGGCGCTGTCGGAGTACGAAGCACTGCTGGAACGCCACGAGTTCTTGCAGGCGCAGCTCGACGACGTCAAGCACACCCGGCGCGAGCTCCACCGCGTCATCGTGTCGGTCAATGCCGAGATCATCTCGGTGTTCGATCAAGCGTTCGCCGACGTCGCCCGCCATTTCGAATCACTGTTCGCGCTCCTGTTTCCGGGCGGGTCGGGCCGCCTCTTCCTCTCGGAACCCGACAACCTGCTCGACAGCGGTGTCGAGGTCGAGGCTCGCCCCTCGGGCAAGACGCCGCGCCGGTTGTCGTTGCTCTCCGGCGGTGAACGTTCGCTCGCCGCGCTGGCCTTCTTGTTCTCGGTGTTTCGCGCCCGTCCTTCGCCCTTCTACCTGCTCGACGAGGTCGAAGCCGCGCTCGATGACGTCAACCTGCATCGCTTCCTCGACCTCGTGCACGAGTTCAGGAACGAGGCCCAGCTCGTGATCGTGTCGCACCAGAAACGCACGATGGAATCGGCTGACGTGCTCTACGGCGTCTCGATGGCGCCCGGGTCGTCGAGCAGGGTGGTGAGCCAGCGCGTCCGCGACCTCCAACTCGAGGACGCTTGACCCCACTGCTTGCCGCAACGACCGACCCCCGTACGAAGGCGTGCGGGGGTCCATCGTCGCGACGTTGGCTGTGCCAACTCGTCGCTGATCACAGCGACAGCCACGCGCTCGCACGCGTAGCGCACTACGCCTCGCCGGTTGTCACGTCGATCTTCATCGTGTTGGGCGCGCTCATCGCGCACCGGGTATTGCGCGGCGTCGTGCGCCGCGTTGCGTATCGAGCTGTGATGCTGCGGCCCAGTTCGGCGTCGGCTCGTCGCCCACAACGCGCCGACACGATCGCGGCGGCGCTGCGCAGCATGTTGACGATCGTCATCGTGATCGTGGCCGTGTTCGCGATCATCGGCTCGTTCGGGGTGAACCTGGCTCCGTTGCTCGCGGGCGCCGGGCTCGCCGGTGTGGTGCTGGGCTTCGGGGCCCAGAACATGCTGCGAGACGTGATCTCGGGCGTGTTCATGGTGTTCGAGGACCAGTTCGGCGTGGGCGATGTGATCGATACCGGTGTGGTGACGGGCACGGTCGAGTCGCTCACGTTGCGGGTGACGCGGTTGCGAGACGCCGAGGGTGTCGTGTGGCACGTGCCCAACGGCGCCATCCTGCGAGTCGCCAATCTCTCGCAGCGCCCCGCTGCACGCCACGACTGACGGGCCAATTCACAGCATCGGTAGATTCGACCGCAATGACCGTTGTCCTTGTCGTCCTTGTCGTCCTCGCCGTCGTGTTGGTGCTTGGCGCCACCACAATGGCGCTCCGCGCGCCGAAACGGGCCCGTCACCAGCCACCCGTCGTTGCACCGCGTCGAGGGCCCGAGCCCGCCGCGGCGCCCACAGCGGTCGACGTCGGCCCTGATGTCGCTGTCGCGCCGCCCGAGGTCGAGCCGGTCGCCCAACCCGAGCCCCAACCCGAGCCCGAGCCCGAGCCCGAGGTCGCACCCGAGCCCGAGCCCGAGCCCGAGGTCGTCGAACCGATCACGCGGGCGCGCTTGCGCGATCGGTTGGGGCGCACGCGTTCGGCGCTCGCGGGCTATGTGCGCGGCATCTCGGGACGCGGCGTCGACCAGGCGACGTGGGACGATCTCGAAGAGGCGTTGCTGCTCGCCGACGTCGGGCTTGACACCACGGCGCGGCTGCTGGCCGCGGTTCAGCAGCGCGCGAACGACGAGCGCATCGACACGCCCGAAGGCGTGGTGGTGCTGTTGCGCGAAGCGATCACGAAACAGCTCGACTCGGGAGCGTCGCGCGAGCTCGCGTGCAACGACGGCGCGCTCACAGTGTGGATGTTTGTCGGCGTCAACGGCGTGGGCAAGACCACGACCATCGGCAAGCTCGCGGCCCAGCAGGCGGCCGCCGGTCGCAGCGTCATGCTCGCAGCGGGCGACACATTCCGTGCGGCTGCGGCCGAACAGCTGAGCCAGTGGGCCGAGCGCACGAACACCGAGATCGTGCGGGGTGAAGAAGGTGCCGACCCTGGGTCGGTGGTGTTCGACGCCATGAGCGCGGCGTCGAGTCGGGGTGTCGACCTGCTCCTCGTCGACACTGCCGGACGCCTGCACACCAAGAACAACCTGATGGCCGAGTTGGAAAAGCTGAAACGCATCGTCGACCGTACGCCGGGCGCGTTACGCGAGGTGCTGCTGGTGATCGACGCGAGCACGGGTCAGAACGGTCTGCTCCAGGCGAAGCAGTTCGCCGAGGCGGTCGACGTGACCGGCATCGCGTTGACGAAGCTCGACGGCACGGCCAAGGGCGGCATCGTGCTCGCGATCCACGACGAGCTCGATCTGCCCGTGAAGCTCGTGGGCATCGGCGAACAGGTCGGTGACCTCGTCGAATTCGACCCAGAAGAATTCACCGCTGCGTTGTTTGAGTAGAGACTCCCCGTAGGATCACATGCATGTTTGAGTCACTTTCGGATCGATTTGATGGCATCTTCAAGCGGATCGGGAAGAAGGGCAAACTCTCCGAGCGTGATGTCGAGGAGGTGGCGGGCGAGCTTCGGCGTGCGCTGATCGGGGCCGACGTCAACGCCAAGGTGGCGCGCGCCTTCGTTGATCGAGTCAAGGACCGGGCGGTCGGCCAGCGCGTGCATGAGGCGCTGCACCCTTCGCAGCAGATCATCAAGATCGTCAACGAGGAATTGATCGCCATTCTCGGTGGCGAGACCACAAAGCTCACGATGAGCTCGAAGCCGCCCACCGTGATCATGCTGGCTGGCCTCCAGGGCTCGGGGAAGACGACGCATGCCGCGAAGCTCGCCAAGCTTCTGAAGAGCCAGGGCCTGCAACCCATGTTGGTCGGTGCCGACCTCCAACGGCTCGCGGCGGTGGAGCAACTGCGTACGTTGGCCGAACGCGTCGAGGTGCCATGCTTCTCGGAGAACTCCGACCCCGTCACGGTGGCGCGCAAGAGCCTCGACGAAGCGGCGCGCCTCGGCCGCAACGTCGTCATCGTCGACACCGCCGGTCGGTTGCAGATCGACTCCGAGTTGATGGACGAACTGCGCGACATCCGCGACGCGATCCATCCGCACAACACCCTGCTCGTGATCGACGCCATGATCGGTCAGCAGGCCGTCGACGTCGCCGCGCAGTTCAACGAACAGATCGGTCTCGACGGCGTCATCATGACCAAGATCGACGGCGACGCGCGCGGTGGCGCGGCGCTGAGCGTCAAGGAGGTCGTCGGCAAGCCCATCCTGTTTGCCGGTACCGGCGAGAAGCTCGACGAACTCGAAGTGTTCCATCCCGATCGGATGGCTGGGCGCATTCTTGGCATGGGCGACATGCTCACGCTGATCGAGAAGGCCGAAGAGGCCTTCGATGGCGCCCAGAAAGAACGCGCCGAAGAGATCATGCGCGACGGCACCTTCACGCTCGAAGACTTCCTCGATCAACTCGCGCAAGTGAAGAAGATGGGCCCGCTCCAGAGCGTCATCGGAATGTTGCCCGGCATGCCCAAAGAACTCCAGAACGCCGATGTCGACGATCGCGAGCTCGCTCGCGTCGAGGCAATCATCCGGTCGATGACCGCGTCCGAACGCCGCAAGCCCGATCTCATCAACGGATCTCGCCGGGCCCGGATCGCCAAGGGTTCGGGCACCTCGACGACCGAGGTGAACAACCTGCTGAAGCAGTTCAAGCAGATGCAGCAGATGATGCGCCAGATGGGTGCGGTCGGGCGCATGGCCACCCGCAAGGGCAAGAAGAAGAAGGGCGGCCGGGTCACGCCGGCCGGCACCGCGCACCCCAAGTCGCGTCCCGCCGCGCCCGGACCGAACCCCTTCGGCGATCTGTCGGGTGGCTTCGGCGACTTCCCAGGCCTGCCCCCGAAACGCTGACCCCACCGTTTGCCGATCTACCCGGCGCCGGTGCCGCTAGCGCGGCAAACGGTCGCTCGGGCCCGGGGCCGCTGGTGCGACTAACCTGGCTCGCCTGGTCGAGCACGTGTGACCCAGCACGTTGCTGAATCCCTACCAAGCCCGTTCGAGGAGTGCCCTGTGGCGGTCAAAATCCGCTTGATGCGCGTCGGCAAGAAGAAGCAGCCGACCTATCGCGTTGTCGTCGCCGACTCGCGCAGCCCCCGCGACGGCCGTTTCATCGAGATTCTCGGTCAGTACGAGCCGCGCCACGAGCCGTCGGTGGTCAACATCGACGCCGAGGCCGCGTTGCGTTGGATCGAACAGGGCGCCCAGCCCACCGAGCAGGCAGCCAAGATCCTTGGGATTGCCGGCGTCTGGGACAACTACCAGGCCAAGCACGGTAAGGCTGCCGCGAGCCGGCCGAAGGCGAAGACGCCGCCGATCAAGGCGGCCGCCGAATGACGCTCGACGCCGAGGCGTTCGACGCGGAAGGCGATGAACTCGACGCCGAAGAAGTCGGTGGCCCGGGCAACCGCATTGTCGGAGCACGGGCGCGCAATGTCGCGGAGTTCCTCGCCCGCCAACTCGTCGACGATCCCGATGGCATCGAGATCGAAGTCGTCGAAGGGCGCGACCGCGAGGCGAAGCTCGTGGTGCGCGCATCGCAAGGCGACGTCGGCCGGCTCATCGGTCGCCGCGGCCGGACCGTGCAGGCGCTTCGTCAGGTTGCACGCGCGGCCGGCGCAGCCGACGACGAACGCATCCAACTCGACGTCGTGGATTGAGCGAGATACTTCAGATTGCGTGGATAACCCGGGCGCATGGGTTGCGCGGTGAGGTTGTCGTTGCGCCGATCTCGAATCGCGAAGAACGCTTTGTTCCTGGCGCGGTGTGGAAGATCGACAACACCGAACATGAGGTCGTTGCGGCTCGCCGACAAGGCGATCGCTACATCGTCAAACTCGACGGTGTCGACGACCGTGGCGCGGCCGAGGCGTTGCGAGGCGCAACCGTGGTCGGTGATCAACTCGGCGCATTGCCCGAAGGCGAGATGTGGGTGCACGAACTCGTGGGCTGTCGTTGCGTCGACACCACCGGCGCCGAGTTGGGCACGGTCGACGCCGTCCAAGACAATCCGGCCCATGACCTGCTCGTGCTCGACTCGGGTGTGCTAATCCCGATGGTGTTCGTCACGAACCACGATGCCCCGGCGCGCGTGGTGACCGTCGATCCGCCTGACGGACTCGTCGAGCTCTACCTCGGCGCGTGATTGCGACTTCCGTTGCGCATCGATGTGTTCACGATCATGCCGGAATACCTCGCTGGTGCACTCGAGGTGAGCATCCTCGGACGTGCGCGTGCCCAGGGGCTCGTCGACATCCGGTTGCATGATCCACGCGACCACACGACCGACCGTCACCGGTCAGTCGACGACGCGCCATTTGGTGGCGGCGCCGGCATGGTGATGATGCCCGGGCCGCTGTTCGCGGCGGTTGAGGCGGCCGCCCCGCCCCGCCCGTTGTTCTTGCTGTCGCCGAGCGGGCGGCGCTTCGACCAAGCAATGGCCGGCGACCTCGCGGCGACAACGGGGTTCTCGATGCTGTGCGGGCGCTACGAAGGTGTCGACCAGCGCGTGGCCGACCATCTGTGCGACGGCGAGCTGTCCGTCGGCGATTTCGTGCTCGCGGGCGGCGAGGCCGCCGCCCTCGTGGTGATCGAGGCCGTCGCTCGTCTGGTGCCGGGTGTGCTCGGTAATGACACCTCAACGCTGGAGGAGAGCTTCGGCGACGGGCTGCTCGAGTACCCGCAGTTCACCCGCCCGGCCGACTTCCGGGGCTGGCCGGTGCCCGAGGTGCTGCGCAGCGGCGACCATGGCCAGGTTGCCCGATGGCGCCGAGCCCAAGCCCTGCACCGCACGCGCCGGCGCCGGCCCGACTTGCTGGGCGACGTCGTGTCGGGCGCCGATCAGGCCCTGCTCGACGAGTTCCCCGACCAGGGCGAGAGCCGATAACATCTCGCTATCGCGCGCACCGATGCACGGGCGCGTCCCAACCGGCGCCAACACCGTGAGCACAGTGGGCGCCTACCACCTGCCGGCCCGAAGGAAGCTTCGTCATGCACCGCACCGATCTCGTCGACCGCGCCCACCTGCGAGACGATGTTCCCGAATTCGCGCCCGGCGACACGCTGAAGGTCCACGTACGTGTCGTTGAAGGCACCCGTGAGCGTGTGCAGGTCTTCCAAGGCGCGGTCATCCGTCGCCAGGGCAGCGGCGCCCGCGAGACCTTCACGGTCCGCAAGGTCAGCTTCGGTGTCGGCGTGGAGCGTACGTTCCCGGTTCACTCGCCGGTGCTTGCGAAGATCGAGCTTGTGAGCCGCGGCATCGTGCGTCGGGCCAAGCTCTACTACCTGCGCGACCGCATCGGTAAGAAGGCCAAGATCCGCGAGCGTCGCGACTAAGTGGTCACGACTTCGTTCTCGTGAGTGATGGCCATTGCCTGGTAGCCGTCGAATTGCTTGACCCATTCGAGGCCACCTTCGCCGAGCGCGAACGCGGTGGTTGCGAACGCGTCGGTCCATGTGAGGTTGGGGCCGATCACGGTCAACGATGCGAACGCAGTCGCGTTGGCGCCGGTGCGACCGTCCCAAAGATGCATGCCTCGTGCGGCGGTGCCCGACGTCGCCACCGCGCCGTGTGAGACCTCAATCGTCGCGCGCACAGCGTGCGCGTCGCGCGGATCGACGATCCCGATCTTCCAACGTTGATCGCGCCCGGGCGCTCCCGACACGATGATGTCGCCGCCGACGTTCAAGCACCAGTTCGCGAGACCCGCGTCGCGCAGCGCCTGCGAGACCCGGTCGGCCGCCCAACCCTTCACGAATCCCGACGGGTCGAGCTGATCGGGCGCGTCGGGGCGATACGCGCTGAACGCTCCGTCACTCGCTTGGTCGAGCCAGCGGCAAGCATCGAGCACGTCGCACACCTCGGTCGAACTCGCGGGAATCTGCAGCTCGCCCCGATTGATGCGACTGATCTCGCTGTCGGCGCGGAAGGTCGAGAACATCGCTTCCAGCCGTTCGAGTTCCGCGAAGACGCGATCGACCGTCCGCTCGACAACCCCGGGCTCACCGACGCGGTCGCGGTCGTAGACGTGCACGCTTGCGATCGTTCCCATCACCGGCCGTGCGCTGCGGTACGGGGCGACGACCGTATTCACTGTACCGACGGTCATTTTGCGCGGCCGTCGAGGATCGCCTGCACCGACTCGCGGTAGGCGTCGGAGGTGATCGTGTCGCCGCCGATGGAGTCGAAGTTCACGCCTTGGGTCTTGACCTCGTCATCGATCCAGGGCACCGCTTGCTGGTTGATGAACACCGAGCGGTCATGGTCGTTCGGCGTCTGGATGGCATCCGCGCTGCACACGCGATTGCCGTCACCGATCTTGGCGCGCACCTGCACCGGACCCCATCGCGTGTCGATGACCGGCCCGTCGACGCTGTTGGCGTTGCCGCAGCCCGTGGGGGGCGCGGCGACCGTCGTGGTGGGAGCTGGCACCGTCGCGGTGTCTCCGCCGGTGCCGTTGCTCGTGTCGGGTGGGGGAGCGAGCGTTGTGGCGGTGGCCCCGTTGCCGAAATGCGACGGCAGCGCCCGCGCCGACAGCCGCACTGTGTTCGCCGATTGGTCGAGCGAGCGCAAGAACGCGCCGCCGAGCGCGGCGAGCGCCACCACGGGAGCCGCGCGTCGAGCGATCGACGCGGATGGGCGCACGCGACGTTGGTTCACCACCACGCCCGTTCATAGTGGATGTCGCGCGATGCCACGCCGGCCGCGAGGAGACCGCCGCGTGCCGCAGCCACAAGGCGCTCTGGGCCGCACACCACGGCCACGCGATCGGCAATGTCGGGCACGCTGGAGCGCAGCGCATGGGCCGAGAACGGATCGTGCTGCGCGAGCACGGCGGTGCGCCCGACCAAGAGGAGAAGCCGCCCGCCCTTGTGTTCGACCAGCTCGCGCAGTTCGTCGAAGAACAGCAGCTGGTGTTGCGAATGGGCCCGGTAGAACACGATGGGTTCGGCGTCGTCGGGAACGCGTTGCAGGAGCGCTCGCACCGGTGTGATGCCGATGCCACCCGCGATGAGCACGAGCTTGCGGCCTTCGGCGATGTCCGGCGTACCGATGCCGTACGGGCCTTCGACGGCGACCTTCGTGCCGCGGCGCAGACGGGTGATCGCGCCGCTGGCGTCGCCGCGGTGTTTCACCGCGATTTCGAGTCCGGCGGTGGTGGGCGCACTCACCAACGAGAATGGGTGTGTCTGCCACCACAGTCCCGCTGCGAGCGGGCGGAGGCGCACGAACTGGCCCGCGTCGGCGTGCCAACCTGCAAGTTCGGGCCCCGCGAGGCGCACCAGCGCGGTCCCGGCATTGATGTTACGGACCGACGTGATCGACAGCGGTCGGGCGATGGCACGGATCGACGGTGCAATGCGCCCCCACAAAATCGCGCCAATGACTGCGATGTGCATCGCGCCCCATGCCCATCGCGCTGGTGTGTCGCTCGAAAGGTCGCCGCCCAGCACGACCTCGTGCCCGAACGCGGTGGCCATCGCAACGTATGCGCTCAGGTGCACGAAGTACCACGTCTCGTACGACAGGAGCCGGCGCAACGACCGCAACGACATGATGGTGATGACGGCCACGATCAATGCCGAGATAGTGGCCAAACCCATGTAGGGCTGGCCTCCGGTGAGATCGTTGAATGCGCCGTGCAATCCGCGCCGGCCGTACGACCACGCCGCGTACCCGGCCGCGATGTGCACACCGAGCAGGATGGCCATCGTCTCCATCAAGTAGCGGTGCCATACGAAGAGGCGGTCGAGGCCGTAGCGACGTTCGATGGCGCGGGGTCGGGCGATCAGCACGAGGCCGGCGAGCCCGGTACTCGACGCGAGCAAACCGCTCACTTGCGTGACCGACGTCGCCGCCGATTCCCAGCCGCCGCTGAGCGCGGTGAGACCGCCGTGACGCAGCCAGATCCCCACCGTGATCGCGACCCACGCCGCGGCGATCGCGACCACGTCGGTGTGGAGCAACCGCGGCGGCGCGGGGCGGGGCAGAGGCGGTGCTGCGGTCGCGCGCGGAACGCGAGGCGTGGCGCCAGCCGCGCCACGACGCTCCACCGACGGCGCACCACCTTTGGTCATTGCCGCCATCTTCGTCGATCCGGCTTGGTGCTTCCTGAGCGCGGGGTGAGAAGACGGTGAGAACGAGGACGAATCGGGATCGCAACTACTCGATCGTGGGGAGTTCGAAGCCGACGGTGGCGCCGGGGCCGTCGCCGCCACGATCAGACGCGAACACCGAACCGCCGTGGGCCTCCACGATGTCGCGCACGATCGCCAGACCCAACCCCGAGCCGGGCCGGCTGCGCGCGTCGACGGCTCGGTAGAAACGGTCGAACACATGCGAGCGGTCCTGCTCCGCGATGCCTGGGCCGCGATCGGCGACCGTTACACGACCGTGGGTCACGTCAACCTCGATGTCGCCCGCCGTCGTGTCGAACTTTGCGGCGTTGTCGAGCAGGTTGCCGACGACGCGTTCCAATGCGAGCGGGCGACCTCGCACGATCGTGTCGTCGGCGTGCACGACCACCGATCGAGCGCGCCTGCGCCGCGTCCGTTCGGCCATGCGTTCAACGAGTGGCCCGAGTGCAATGTCTTCGAGCGGCTCGTCGTCGCGCTGGTCGGTTGCGAGCTCGACCAACTCATTGATGAGCAGCGTCAGTTCCTTGGCTTCACCGTCGAGATCGTCGAGGAGGCGGGTGTGCTCGTCGCGCGTGAGTTCGGCCGAGCGGCGCCGCAAGACCGAGATGTTCGTGCGCAGGCTCGTGAGCGGCGTGCGCAGCTCGTGGCCGGCGTCTTCGACGAGCCGCTGTTGGGCTTCCTTGGACCGACCGAGCGCGGCGAGCATCCCATTGAACGCGTGGGCGAGGCGACCGGCCTCGTCGCGTCCACCGACGGGCGCGCTCACATCGAGTTGTCCAGTGGTGCCAACGTGTTCGGCGGCGCGCGTCAGCTGTTCGATGCGGCGGGTCACCTGGCGTGCGATCAACCAACCGAACGCGGCCGCGGTGACGGCCACGAGCACGATCGATAGGAGCAGCCGCGTTCGCAGCGAGTCGAGCAACCGATCGGTTTCGGCGAGGCTGCGGCCAATTTCGAACGCACCGCGGCCGTTACCGATCGGGATCGTGTCGACGCGGTAGCGCTCGTTGCCTACTTTGCGATCGCGACGTACCCATGATGCCGGCGTCGCTGCTTGGGCGAGACGCCGATCGGTCGCATCGACGGGAAGCGCACCCGTGCGAAAGCCGTGCGTGCCGTCGGGGTGGAGCACCTGCACCACGATCTGTTCGAAGCTGCGCGGGGGGTAGCGACCGAGGTCATCGCCGAGCCCGAGATCGACCGGATCGCTGTCGTATCGCTCGGCGATCTCGATCCGGCCGTCGTCGAGGGAACGATTGAGTTCGGCATCGAGACGCGAACGCGTACCGAAGTAACTCCACACCCCGACCGTGATTGTTGCCGTGAGCGAGAGCAGGACGAGCGCGACGACAAGCTTGACCCGCAGGCTCACGGCTCTCGCACCGTGTAGCCGACACCTCGCACCGTATGAATCAGTTTTGGTTCATCGGCGGTTTCGATCTTGCGCCGCAGGTAGCTGATGTAGACCGCGAGGTTCTTGGAGTCAGGCCCGAAGTCGTAGCCCCAGATGCGGTCGTAGATCGTGGTGTGTTCCAGCACGATCCCGGCGTTCACCATCAGCAGTTCGATGAGGTCGAATTCGGTCTTCGACAGTTCAAGTTCACGCGTGCCGCGCCATGCTCGTCGGGCTGCGGGATCGAGGCGGAGATCGCCGACGGCGATCATCGGCGACGTCGAGGTGGTGCCATCGTCGATACCGCTGCGGCGCAACAGCGCGCGCACCCGTGCAAGTAGCTCGTCGAGTTCGAACGGCTTCGACAGGTAGTCGTCGGCGCCGGCATCGAGACCGGCGACGCGATCAGAGGTCTCGGTACGCGCGGTCAGCATCAGGATCGGTGTCGTGTTGTGCTCGGCGCGCAGCACCCGGCAGACCGTGAGGCCGTCGACGCCCGGCATCATGAGATCGAGCACAAGCAAGTCGGGATTGTGCTCGCCGACCGCACCGAGCGCGGCGGCGCCGTCGGACGCCAACGCGACGCCGTAGCCCTCCAGCGACAGGGCGCGCGCCAGCGACTCGCGGATCGCGCGGTCGTCGTCGGCGACAAGGATCGTGCTGGGCACACCCCATGGTGGCCCAAAATGGTGAGAACTGCGCAAGACCACGCTCCGCACCAACCCGACTCCACCCTCGTTCTGATGATGTGGCAGGGCGTTGCCGTGCTGTGTGGCATCCCGAGAGCGAGCCCCAAGGCCCGTCGGGGCGCGGCGCTCCGCTCCTAGACTGAGGCTCGATGAGCGCGGAGGACCTGGAGCGGTACGAGACCGAAATCGAGCTGAAGCTCTACCAGGAGTACAAAGACGTCGCACCGCTCTTTCGCTATGTCGTCGAAACGGAGCGGCGCTTCTACCTTGCGAACGAGGTCATCAGCGACGTGCGGTCCGAGAACGGCCGCACCTACTTCGAGCTGACCCTCAACGATGCGTGGGTGTGGGACATGTACCGTCCGGCCCGTTTCGTGCCCCACGTTCGGGTGTTGACGTTCAAAGACGTCAACATCGAAGAACTGCCGCCGGCAGATCTCTGAGGCCAATGGCCGACGCTCGGCGGGGAATTGGCGCGGCCGGCGAAACTGCCACAGCCGAGTGGTATGCGGCGCAGGGCTATCGCATCCTCGCCCGCAACTGGAGAACGCGAGACGGCGAACTCGACATCGTCGCCCGCCGGGGCTCGACCGTCGTGGTGTGCGAGGTGAAAGCCCGTAGCCACAATCGCTTCGGTGCGCCCGTCGAAGCCGTCACCCGCACCAAGCAGCTCCGGATCCGACGCCTCGCCGCCGCGTTCCTCGCCGCGAACCCACAACCCGGCTGCTCGGTCCGTTTCGACGTGGCGTCGGTGACTCCTGGCGGTCGGGGCCCACACATCGACGTGCTCGAATCGGCGTTCTGAGCTTGTTGGTTTGGGCCTCAGCGATGCTTCATGCGGCGGGTCTCGCGTGACCAGCAGCCGCTGTGCCAATGGCGGCGAAGATCGGGCGACGCGACGGGCACGACGACTTCGTGGCCCTGGCCTTTGGCGATCGGGTGGTCGCAACCCGCGCAGCGATACGTCTTCACCGCCTGATACGGCTGCATATGCCGGATGCTTATTTCGGCGCCTCCTCCGTCCGCCGCTGCGAGCTCCCTTCGCCCCCGGGTCGCTCGTGTCGATTGGTCGCTCGACTGGGCTTGCTCCGCTGCGCCGCCCTCCGGGACGCTCACTCCATCCACGCTCCCGGGCTGCTGCGGTCGCCGCGCCCTTCCAGATCTCGCTGGTTTCGTCATCGGAGGGGGCTCATCGGGGGATGAGGGCCCAGGCGAGCAGGCCGACGATGGCCGCGACGGCGCACAGCACGAAGAGCAGATCGGACTTCCTCGAAACTCGGGTGCGGTACGGGTTATAACCCAACGTGTCCTCACTTGTGTGCGGTGCGCGCCTCCACGGTAGGTCGACCGCGCTGGCGCGACGGATCCACGCCCTCGTGCGCCCCGTGCGCCCGCATCGGCGAGCGAACGCGCTCGGGTGCGGTCACTGCGGCCACACCCTGCCTCCCGCACGCGTCACGAAGCCGACCCGCTCGAGCTCGCGCAGCGCCGCGGACAGTTCGGACAAGGCCAAGCCGGTGCGGCTGACAAGTTGGTCGATGGTCGCGGCGTCGCCGCCGAACGCGCCCCGGACCGTGGTGGCAGCGACAGACAACGGCACCGACTTCGCCGTGGAAAAGCGCGCGCCCTCGGCGCGCAGGCCGAGCGCAACGAAGAGATCGCGTGGTTCGAGCAGCGGGAGCGCGCCGTCTCGGATCAGCTCGTTGGCACCGGTCGCCGCCGGGTTTCGGCGCGACCCGGGCACGGCCAGCAGTGCCCGACCGATCCTCATGGCGTGGCCGGCCGTCGACAACGCACCACCCGTGGCCTTGGCCTCGACCACCACGCACGCCTCGCCCAGTGCCGCGATGATGCGGTTGCGCTGCGGGAACCGCCACTGTTCGGGCGGGGTCCCGAACGGGGACTCGCCGATCACCACGCCGTGCGCCCGCACCTGCGCGAACAGGTCGGTGTGCCGGCGCGGATAGGTGATGTCGAGGCCGGTCGCGACGACGCCGACCGTGCACCCGCCGCCGGCGATCGCACCGCGGTGCGCGGCGCCGTCGATACCGATCGCGAGGCCGCTGACGACGGTGTACCCGGCCGCGGCGACGTGCGCGCCGAGCTCGCGCGCGTCGGAGAGACCATGCGGGCTCGCGGCGCGCGTACCGACGATGCTGACAGCGGGGCGCAGCAAGGCCTCGAACGCGTCGCCCTCGGCGAAGAGGATCGCGGGCGGATCGGGGCAGTCGGCCGGGATCGGCCAGTCGGGGTCGTGGGGGAGCAGCACCCGCGTACCGCGGCGCGTCATGATCGCGGCGACGCGTTCGGGCGCGATGCGATCTGACCACTGCGCACGCGGACCCAACCAATGCTCGCCGGCCTCACCGGCGTGCACCGCGGCCAATGCCGCGACGGGATCGTTATCGAAGCTTCGCCAGAGTGCGAGCAAGTGCGTGCGCGACGCGGCGGGCAGCGTGGCCAGCACGGCGGCTGCGATCTCGGCATCGCAGGCCCCAACCGAACGCGCCGGAGCGGGCGCGGCGGGCAACGGCAACGGGAAAGGCAACGGCAACGGCGCAGGCCGAGGTGACGGCGTGTTCACAGGATCTCCTCGCGCAGCACGGACGCTTCGTTGACATGGACATCGGTGATCGCCTCGTCGCCGTCGAGGTCGGCGAGCGTGCGAGCGACGCGCCACATCCGCCCGACGCCGCGCGCGCTCAACGCACGAAACTCTGCGATATCGCGTAGCAACGTGGCGGCATCGTCGGAGAGCGGGGCGTAGCGCGGCAGTTGGCGTGGCGGCACGTCGGCATTGCGACGCCATGGCGTGCCGTCGAGGCGCGCCTGTTGTTGCAGCTGCGCTCGTTCGATGTGTTCGCGCACGACGGCAGACGATTCGCCGGGCCCGTCCTCGCGCTCGGGACCGCCAACGCAGACGCGCAGATCGAAGCGATCAAGCAGCGGCGCCGAGAGCCGACGCCGGTAGCGGGCACGCTGGACATCGCTGCAACGACACGAGCCTTCGCCGAGTCCGCACGGACACGGATTGCAACACGCAACAAGCACGAAATCGGCCGGGAGTTCCACGCTGAGACCCGCTCGGGCCACGCACACGTGACCGTCCTCGAGGGGCTGGCGCATCGCATCGAGCACGGAGGCGTTGAACTCGCCGAGTTCATCCAGGAACAGATAGCCCCTGTGCGCCAAGGTGATTTCGCCGAGGCGGATGCGGCCGTGGCTCCCGCCGCCGATGAGCGCCGGGCCTGACGCACCGTGATGCGGGGCACGAAACGGTGGGGCGGTGATCAGCGCACCGGCGGGCGCGAGCCCGGCCGCGGAATGCACGCGGGTGACGTCGAAGGCGTCGTCGTTCGACAGTGGCGTGAGGATCGACGGTAGGCGCCGGGCGAGCATCGTCTTGCCGACGCCCGGAGGCCCGACGAACAGCAGGTGGTGGCCGCCCGCCACGCATGCCGCGAGCGCGCGCCGTGCGCTGGTGAGACCACGCACCTCTTCGAGGTCGGGTCCGTCGTCGACGTCGGTCGGAGTCCACGGCTCGTCGTCGGGCGGCGGCACGTCGCTCCACGGGAACTCGCCTTTGACGCAGGCGTGGATCTCGGCGAGCGATCCCGCGGGGAGCACCTCGACGCCGCTCACGAGCGCGGCTTCGCGCGCCGAATCGGTGGGCACGACGATGCGGCGCACGCCGATGCGCGCGAGCGCATCCACGAGCACGAGCGTGCCCGGCACGTGGTGCAGGCGACCGTCGAGACCGAGCTCGCCCAGCACCGCGGTGTGGTCGAGCGCACCGCCAGGCAGTTGCGATGACGCGAGCAGCACGCCGCACGCGATCGCGGCTTCGAGGCCTGCACCGGCCTTGCGCAAGATCGCGGGCGCGAGGTTGACGGTAATGCGCTGCAGCGGCCATTCGAGTCCGCTCGACAAAATCGCGGCGCGCACGCGCTCTTTGGATTCGCGCCCGACGGCGTCGGGAAGCCCGACGATGCCGTACGCGGGTAGGCCGTGGCTGACGTGTACCTCGACCATGACGACATGGCCATCGATGCCGAGTACCGAGGCCGATGGGATGGCAGCGAGCATGGCGAAACTCCCGATTCGCAGCAATATGGGCTCTCGCCAAGGCGCGCAGAGGCGCCGTCGGCGGGCAAGACCTCTTCCCACGGTCCGGATCGGGAGCCGCTCCCTCGCAGCAGCGTCAACAGCGACCCTAGAGAGGGGTTCGGACATGCTGTCTATGGCGCCTACAACGTCGGGCGCTGCGGGCTCCCTTCGCACCCGCGTCGCTCGTCCCTCGCTCTCGGGCTGCTCCGGTCGCCGCACTGACGCACTGACGTTCTGGTGATGTCAGGGAACGGGTTTGGGGGTTGTCACATCGTCAGAAGCCGGTTGTGGGGCGGGTGGGGCCGGTACCGTCGAGGGGGATGGTTGTTGGTGGTGCGGCTGATGTGCGTGGGGTTGGCTATGACGTGGATGGGTTCGTTGCGTCGCTGACCGGCGTGAGCGAGCACACCGTCCGGGCGTACGCCTTTGACGCGCGCGAGTTCGCAACGTGGTGCGAGCGCGGCGCGTGCATCGACCCGCACGACCTCGACGCCCGCGTCCTGCGGCGCTACCTCGCCTACCTCGACACTCGCGGCTTCGCGCGCACGACATCGGCGCGCAAGGCCGCCGCCGTGCGCGCCCTGCTCAGATACCTTCGTCGCTGCGGTGCCACCGACGCCGAACCCGGACGCCAGATGCGCGCGCCCCGCTCACGTCGACGCCTCCCGCGTGTGCCGCGCAGCGACGAGACGAACGACCTCATCGATGGCGCCCACCTCGCGGCCGACGATGACGATGACGACAACCGCGACGTCCCCGCGGGGCCGACGACGCCGAAGGACATCGCCCTCGCGGCGCGCGATCGCGCCTTGCTCGAATTGCTCTACGGCGCCGGCCTGCGGATCGGCGAGGCTTGCTCGGTGCGCGCCGCCGACATCGATCGGCGCCGGTCGACCGTCACCGTGCTCGGCAAGGGATCGAAGGTGCGCAGGGTGCCCATCGGCGAGCCGGTCTGCGACGCCATCACCGACTACATCGACCTGCGAGACGCCCTACGGCCCCGCACCGACGCATCGGGCCGTCCAGCGACCAGCACACACGCCGGCGACGCCCTGTTCCTCAACGCCCGGGGCCGGCCCCTCACGCCCCGCGACGCCCGCAGGATCCTCGACCGTTACCCGCTGCCCGACGGGCGGACCCTCAATCCCCACGCCCTGCGCCATGCCTACGCGACCCATTTGCTCGAGGGTGGGGCCGATCTTCGGGCGGTACAGGAGCTTCTGGGCCACGCGGACCTGTCCACCACCCAGGTCTACACTCATGTCACTCGCGACCGAATGAGAGCGGTATACGACCAAGCCCATCCCCGGGCGTGAGCGGATCGACTGGGCCAGGCCAGGGAGTGTGCCCCACGCGATCCACCCGACAACACCCATAGGACCGACAGGACATCATGGACGACGCCGCCTCGGTTATCGCAAGACTCTGGGACGAGTACAAAGAACATCAGTCGCGCGACGCGCGCGATCGGCTGATCCTCAACTATTCGCCGCTCGTCAAGTTCGTCGCCGGGCGTGTCGCCGCAGGCCTGCCGCAGAACATCGAGCAGTCCGACCTCGTCAGCTACGGGATGTTCGGCCTGATCGACGCGATCGACAAGTTCGACCTCGCTCGTGGGTTCAAGTTCGAGACCTACGCGATCAGCCGCATCAAGGGTGCGATCATCGATGAGCTGCGCTCCATCGACTGGGTGCCGCGCTCGATTCGCGCCAAGGCACGCTCCATCGAACGGGCCTTCTCCAAGCTCGAAAACGAGCTGCGCCGCTCACCGACCGACTCCGAGGTCGCCACCGAACTCGGGCTCACCGAGGACGAGCTCGCGACCACGATGAGCAAGATCAGCTTCGTCGGCGTGGTTGCGCTCGACGAGTTGCTCGCGGCCGGTCAGGACCGCACCACCGGTGCCACGGTTGGTGACACGATTGCCGACACCGTCAATGACCCGGTTGCCGCATTCGAGACCGAAGAAATGCGCCACGTGCTCGCGGATGCCATCAACCGGATGCCCGACCGCGAACGGCTCGTGCTGACGCTCTACTACTACGAGGGTCTCACGCTCGCCGAGATCGGCGGAGTGCTCGGCGTGACTGAAAGCCGGGTCTGTCAGATCCACACCAAGGCAATCCTGCAGATGCGCGGCCGTCTCCAAGACCCAGTGTTGGAACGCGGCTTAGTCACGTAACTATTGCGCCTGCTTCGCCCGGCGCGGGCGAGCGATCGCTTTTCGCCGGGTTGGCGGCAACTGGGTTGTGCGATCGCCGCGTCGGGCGCGGGGTTCGCCCCAACGTTCCTGTGTCTTGCGCCTGCTTCGCCCGGCGCTGCGAGCGATCGCTTTTCGCCGGGTTGGCGGCAACTGGGTTGTGCGATCGCCGCGTCGTGTGATCGTGTCGGGCGACGGCTTTGGGCGCGTGTTATGAGGTCCGTCGGCGGTAGGTTGGGGCCACGGTGACCGCCGTGTCTTGGGCGAGAACGGGCGCAATGCGGCTGACCTGGTGGCCCAACACTGCGTCGTAGACGTTGACGATTCGGCTCGCGACGGCACTGGCGGTGAATGGCGCGATTGCCCTGCGTGCCGCGAATCCAAGGCGCGCTCGCACCTCGGGATGGTCGGCCAATGCGCGTATCGCCCCCGCAAGGTCCGACACCGAGCCAGGTGCGACCAGCAGACCGGTGACGCCGGGCTGCACCATGTCGACCATGCCGCCGTGCGCGGTGCTGATCACGGCCTTGCCGAGCGCCATGGCTTCGAGCACCACCGTCGGGCACGGATCCGGCCATACCGATGGCACCACGACGAACGCGGCCGCCGCCATGGCCGACAGCACGACGTCGTGCGGCGCCGACTCGATCAGGTGCACGCGCTCGCGCAACGCGAGCGGCGTTTCCGCGAAGCGTCGGCCGATGAGTACCAGATCGAGATCGGGCTGCGCTTGTGCGAACGCGTCGAGGAGGACAGCGACGCCCTTGTCGGCGGTGAGATCGCCCACGAACAACGCAAACGCACGGCCATGATGCGGGCCGACGAATGGCGCTGGCGCACGTTGCGGCACACCCAGATCGTCGGGTACGAAGTTGGGGATCACGTGCCACGGCCGTCCGGTGGCGCTCAGACGGTTCCCGTCGGCCACCGCGCGGCTTACGGCCACGAACGCGGCGACTCGCCGTTCGATCCACGGCCGGGCCACGGCCACGAGCGCGGCGGTGGGCGGTCCGACAAGCGTGCCGAAGTGATCCGCGGAACAGCCCACGCAACGTCGCACCGACGGCCCTGGGCACACCTGGCCGTGGCGCATCAGGCGGCTTGTCGCGCAGCGGTGCGCGTAGCTGTGCAGCGTCATCACGACCGGCGGGCCATCGCGCCCGGCCCCAGCGAGCGCGGAAGTGACGATCCAGTTGTGCGCGTGCACCACATCGGGCCGCTCGCTGCGGATGAGCCGGCGCAGTTGCGCGGTCAGGCCGGGGTCGGGGACCGGTGGTGCGAACGGTCGGCTCGGGTCGCTGTACACCGGTAGGTGACGGCTGGTGCTCGCCAGTCGGTGCACCGTCATGCCGTCTTGGGTGTCGATAGCTCGGTTGCCGTCGACCGCGATGGTCGCGACCGACACGTCGTGGCCGGCGCGCGTGAGGGCCACGCTGAGGTTGTGGGCGTGGCGCTCCTCGCCACCGATGACCGGTGGGTAGAACTGGGTTGCCGTGAGGATCTTCATCGTGTCCGGCCCCAGTCAGCGTGGTCGCTCGACGAAGTGATCAAGCAATCCTGTCCGTACCCCCGGCGGTCACTCCCTCGACCGCCGGAGGTATCGGACTCTGCGGCGCAGCGTAGACGGATTGTGACTGATTGGCCACTGTCTGTGACCATCGAAACGTCGCAGGATGCAGAACGACCGTCACATTTCGCTCGACTTGTGGTGGCGACGGATGGTTTGGCGACGTCGAGTTGTGCTCCCGTCGATGTACCTCGGTTCCTGACCGGGGCACGATCACGGCGGACGGGCTCGGCGATTCGGGCTGGCGCTTGGGAGCAACGGGGGAGATCTGACATGCACGGTCGCGGGGTATCCACCCTTGTCGTCGTCGCGGCGTTGGCCGCGAGCACCGCGGTGGTCGGCGGTGCATCGCCTGCCTCTGCGTCGACGTCGGTCACCGTCAACCTGGCGTGTCAGACCAATGCCGGTGCCGCCGGGACGGTGCTGACGAGCCAGACAGCTGGTTTCGATGTCAACGCGCCGAGTTTCCGCCACATCGGTGAGAACGCCGTCATCGATATGGCACCGCCGGTCGGCAACGTCGCGACGACCCAGCAGGGCATCAACGTCAACAGCGTCCAGGATCTCAGTTTCAAATTCCCGGTGCCTGCCGGTTCGAGCTTTGCCGGCGCGACGCTGGCGGGCGGCTTCAACTACGGCTCAGGTACGCCGACCATCGCACTCCAGGGAACCAACATCTTCTACGCCATTCCTGGGCCCATCCCAGCCGGGCAGGACTTCCAACTCCCCGCCGTGCATCTCACGCTGCACACGACCGGCAATGCCGGAACGAAGATCGACCTGAAACTCGGCGGCACGAGCTACGGCGATCCGGGGTTCACCACGACCGCGAACACTTCGCTCGGAAGCTTCCCGACCAACTGCTACCCGGTCGCACCGAACCCCTCGATCGCGTTGATCCCGATCGTGGCCCCCGATAC
>JBBREP010000036.1:0-30338 GCA_038202885.1 Acidimicrobiia bacterium
ACCCAAGCGCCTGGGTGGGGGCGCCCGGGCGCCATGGACAAGCGCTTGGGTGGGGTGCCCCGGCGGGGCCCAGCGACGGGCTGGTGAAGCGGGGGTGCACGCCGACGCCCGTGGTGGTGGGACGGGCTCGGTGTGCACCCCGGCACGTCGCGGCCGGCTCGAGGGGGTGAGCAGGCCGCTCGATGCACAAGACTATACGAACATCTGTTCTGCGTCAAGGGGCCAAAGGGGTCTCCAGCATCCGGACGGGTTGACCGATACAGATGCGTGCACCAGCCGGAGCGGAGGCCGGTCAGCGACGCGGTTCGGGTCGCCTGTCTTGACCAGGTGAATCGCGCCCTCGCACGGACGAGCTTGCTTGGCATCCCGGCGTCGACGCTGCTCGCGATCATCCTCGGCGAGACCGTGCCGCTCGGGCGACGCGTGCTGTTCGTGGTCTTCGTGTCGGTCGCCGACATCATCACCTTCGGCGCCGCGTTGCAGTACCAGCGGCGTCGGCGGCGAGGCGAGACGGTCAACCACTACGCCATCGGACTGCTCACTGCCGGGACAGTGGGTGCGGCGTGGGGATCGCTGTCGTACCTCGGGCTGCCGAGCACGCAGCACACCGAACTGCGCGCCATTTACCTACTGTTCGTCGTGGGCACGTCAGCGACGTACATCGTCGGCGCCGCCGCCCGACGCTCGTACTTCTACGCGCCACAGTTGCCGATGCTCTCGCTCGTCTTCGTGCGGTATCTCACGTCGGGCGATCGCGTCACAACACTGCTCGGCATGGCCGTGCCGATCTATTTCCTCGTGATGGTTTCCCTGCACCACGAGGTGCACACCGTCGTCGTGAGCGAACTGACGCTCCAGGAACGCAACAAAGAGACCAACGCGCAGCTCGTCGCTGCCAACACCCGCCTCACCGAGTTGGCGATGCGCGACACGCTGACCGGCCTGGCGAATCGCGCCGCGTTCATCGAGCATCTCGAACGCGCCGTCGCCGCTGCGCAGCGAGACCGTTCCACAATCGGCATTCTCTACTTCGACATCGACCGGTTCAAGGTCGTCAACGACTCGCTCGGTCACGGCGCCGGCGACGAACTTCTCGTGCAGGTCGCGCAGCGTGTGGGCGACCTGCTGCGCACGAACGATGTACTGGCCCGGCTCGGCGGCGACGAGTTCACGATCTGCCTCGACCAGTTGACCGACGCGGGCGAAGCGCTTCTCGTGGCTCGCCGGGTGGCCGACTCGTTCATCCAACCGTTCCGGATCTGTGGCCGCAGCCTGAACGTCAGCGCGAGCATCGGCGTGGCGACGAACCACCACGAAGACGACCGAGCCGAAGCGCTGCTCTCACACGCCGACGTTGCGCAGTACCGAGCCAAGGAGTCCGGCCGTAACCGCGTCGAGGTGTTCGACGTCGAGCTGCGTGAATCGATCCAGCGGCGCGTCGACGACGAACAGGAACTCCGCGACGCGATCGCGCTCGGCCAGATCGTTGCCTTCTACCAACCCCAGGTCGACCTGCGCACCGGCGAAATCGTCGGCGCCGAAGCCTTGGCGCGCTGGCTGCATCCCGAGCGGGGCTTGCTCGGCGCGCCGAAGTTCGTTCCCCTCGCCGAGGAGTCGGGCATCGTGTTCGCGCTCGACGGCAAGATCGTGAGCGACGCAGTCGCGGCACGTGTGCGGCTGCGCCACGCTGGAACGCGCGACGATTTCCGCATCTGGTGCAACGTGTCGGCGCGCCAACTCGCACGCGGCGCACCGGCCGAACAGCTTTCCGCGCTGCTGAAGCGCTCGGGGTGCAGCCCGAACACGATCGGGATCGAACTTACCGAGACAGCCGTCCTACCCGATGTGCAGACCGCGGCGGCGCACATCCTCCAAGCCCGCGACCTTGGCGTCAAGGTGGCGCTCGACGACTTCGGTACCGGCCACTCGTCGCTCACGTTGTTGCGTTCGCTCGAGATCGACGCGGTGAAGATCGACCGCTCGTTCGTGCGCGACATCACGCTCGACCCAATCGACTTGGCGATCGTGCGCAGCGTGATCACGCTCGCCCACGAACTCGGCCACGACGTGGTGGCCGAGGGCGTGGAGACCACTGAGCAGGCGGAACTGCTCGTGGAGCTCGGCTGTACCCGCGCCCAGGGGTTCCTCTACGCAGAAGCGCTGCCGTTCGCCGAACTCGTCCGCCGCCTCGACGCCCAGCGAGCCGCAACATCAGTCCACGCCGCCTGAGCACACCCAACCGTGTGCCGCGCCAGCGGCACCGGCGACGGGTAGATCGGCAAACGGTTGGCGCGCTTGTTCCTGTTAGCCGAGTTCGTTGCCGACGATGCCGACGAAGCTGACCATCTCGCCGGGGTAACCGCCGAGGTTGTGGCACAGCGCGAGGCCACGGTCGACGGTGCTGATCGTGCGCTCGGGCGGCGCTTCGTGGCGCAACTGCAACCAGGCTTCGAAGAACATGCGCAGGCCACTCGCACCAACCGGGTGGCCGAAGCTCTTGAGGCCGCCGTCGGGGTTAATCGGCAGGTCGCCGTCGAGGTCGAAGGTGCCGTTCAGCACTTCTTTCCATGCACCGCCGCGCTCGGCGAAGCCGAGGTCTTCCATGATGAGCAACTCGGCCGGCGTGAAGCAGTCGTGCACCTCGGCCATCGCGAGCTGTGCACGAGGGTTCGTGATGCCGGCCTGCGCGTAGGCGTCCTTCCCGGCCATGTTGATCTCGGGAAACCAGGTGTAGTCGTAGCCGGGGTCGGCGTTGCCCGAGCAGCTACCGGCAACGAACGACAGCGCCTTGATATAGATCGGCTTGTCGGTATAGCGGTGCGCGTCCTCGGCGCGGCAGATGATCGCCGCGGCTGAACCGTCAGCGACACCTGCGCAGTCGTAGACCCCGAGGCCGCCAGCCATCAGCGGCGCGTTGCAGATCGTCTCGCTGCTCACCTCGCGGCGGAATTGCGCCCTCGGATTGCGCGCGCCGTTGTAGTGATTCTTCTGCGCGATGTGCGCGAGCACCTCACGCATTTCAACGTCGGAGACGTCGTACTTCTTGCCGTACGCGGGCGCACACATCGCGAACATCGCGGCGGCCGTGAGCGTGCGGTTCGTACCGTCGTTCGGAGCGTGCGACGCACCGACAAGTCCTTGATAACCGGAGTCCTTGACCTTTTCGACGCCGACGGCCATCGCTACGTCGTAGGCACCGCTCGCCACCGCGTACGCCGCGTTGCGCAGCGACTCCGAACCCGTCGCGCAGTGGTTGATCACGTGGGTCACCGGCTTGCCCACCAGCTGCAGCGGGCGCGACAGCGTGAGACCGCTCATCCCCGACATCGCCGTACCGAGCCAGTAGGCGTCAACGTCGTGCTTGGTCAGCCCAACCGCGTCGAACGCTTCCTTGGTGGACTCGATCATCAGGTCGTCGGCGCCCTTGCTCCAGTGCTCACCGAACGGCGTGCACCCCATCGAGATGATGGCGACCTGGTCCTTGATGCCGTGTGATCCCATGTTCGTCGCACTCCTGTGTCAATTGTGTCCCAACTTCGATGCGGCACCGTCGCGGCTCCGCATTGCACGCCCGCGCCAGCCGCTAACCGCGGAGGGGCCGGGCCTTCCAGAAGTAATTGTGAATACCGTCCGCCGTGTAGAGGCGACGGAACGTCATCTCCACCTTGTCGCCCATCGCGAGTGTCGACGCGTCGAGGTCGCAGAGTTCCACCGGCAGACGTGCACCGTTGTCGAAGTCGACGATTGCGAACGCGATCGGTGGTGATGGCGAGTACGCGATGCGGTCGATCGTGAACGTGCTGATCGTTCCTTCGACGTCGGCCATCGGCAACGGCGACATTTCGTCGAGTGCGTCGCCGTCGCGCGTGATGCGCTGCGGAGGCAGATGCGCCGCGCCGCTGCCGGCGTCTTGGGATCCGACGAAGCCGTACTTGTAGCCGGCGGTGCGGGCCGAGATCGAGGCTGAGATGCGCCCGGGCTCGGGACGGCGTGGCGGCTCGAGCCGCACGACGTCGCGCCACGTGAGGAACTTGCCGTAGGGCAGGTCGGCGGTGTGTTCCAACTGCGTCGCGACGGTGCGCGCCGGCCGGTACGTCTTGATTGCATCGGTGACGCGAAACAGCAGCACGTCGACACCGTCGCAGAGTTGCATGATCGCGACCACTTGACCCGGCTCGGCCTGCTCGAGCACGTCGGCAAGCAAGAGCGCAGCATGGGCGGTTCCGGTTTGGCCGACCACAGCGGTGCGGTCGTCGGCGAGGCGTTGCGCGCCCACACGCCCCGCCGCAGCCTTGACCGCGCGCGGGTGGGTGCCGGTGACGATGGCGACGTCGACCTGCTCGGCCTCGAGTTCGGCACGCTTCAGCGCTTCGCGCCACGCTTCGTCGGCGAGTCGGAGGTACTCCACCTCACCGAAGCGTTCCTCCCATTGGCGCGGCCGCGAGTCGCCGGGAGTGCGCCAACGGTCGATGAACTCTCGCGTGCGCGACGCTCCTCCAATGTGTGTGGCGATCACGTTGGGGCCATCGCCGATGACCAGCGCGGCGGCACCATCGCCGCACCCGGCTTCGTCGACGCTCGTGGGCAGACCGCTACGCGTGTCGGAGCTGACCACGAGCGTGGGGCCATCGGCTCGCAATGCAAACACGAGAGCGCCGACACCACTACGGGCCGCGCCGCCGACGTCGAAAGCACTCACGTCGGACGCCAAGCGCAACGCCGCGTGGATCGTGGTGGCGTTCGTCTTTTCGAGATACGCCGGATCGGCCGTGGCAAACAGGAGCGTCTCAGGGGAGACGTCGGTGGTGCGCAGCGCGAGGCGCGCCGCCTCCACACCCATCGACGTGGTGTCCTCGTCGAAGGAAGCGACGCTACGGGTGCCCCGCCCGCCACCACTTCCGAAAAAGGCGGCAATCTCCGCCCGCTGGAGCCGGCGGTAGGGCACATAGCCCGCCGCGGCAACGATCCCGCGCGTTGCTGACATACCCGTCAGTCTAGAAGGTGCCCTATCTCTGGCGCCTGCTCCGCCCGGCGCGGCGAGCGACCGCACGAGCCGGTCACACGTATCGAAGGCTGTGCGGTCGCCGCTCATTCGGACGCTTGAACGAGCTCGGGGATCCGGCGACTCCTATGTGGAACCGTCGCACACCTTCATCGTTGTGGGCTACTGCACACCGTTCGGGGTTTCTGGCGTGACCGGGGCGCGCGGGCGTACCGTCGTGGCGTGCAGCAGCTCTCGGGGCTCGACAACAGCTTCTTGTCGATGGAGACCCGCACGTTCTATGGGCACGTGTCGTCGCTCGCGATCTTCGAACCCGACCCTGGGTTCACGCTCGACGCGCTGAAGCAGCTCGTCAGCGAACGCATCCACCTCGTGCCACCGTTCCGGCGCCGGCTCGTCAACGTGCCGCTCGGTCTCGACCATCCGTACTGGATCGAGGATCCCGACTTCGACCTCGACTTCCACATCCGTCACATCGCGGTGCCACCGCCGGGCGACGAGTATCAGCTCGCCGAACTGGCCGCTCGGATCGCGGCGCGCCATCTCGACCGCTCCCGCCCGCTGTGGGAGATGTACATGATCGAGGGGCTCGAAGGCGGCTACGTCGCCGAACTCACCAAGATCCATCACGCCTGCATCGACGGCGTGTCGGGAGCCGAGATCCTCGGCGTGCTGCTCGACCCTGTGCGCGACGCCGGTGCACCGATGCCGCCCGAGCAGCCGTGGACGGCCGAAGACGAGCCGTCGGGGTTGTCGATGCTCGGCCGTGGCGCACTTGGCCTGATGTCGCGCCCGCGCGTCGGGATGCGCGTCGTGCGCAAGGCGCTCACCAACGGCCCGGCGCTCGCGCGCAACTTCAGTGTGCGCATCGCGCCGCCGCGCGCGCCGCAATGGCTGTCGCGTCCGACCGAACCAACGCCCCCGGCCCCGTTCAGCGGGCTGATCAGCGCGCATCGCCGCTTCGCGTTCGGGTCGTTGCCGCTCGCCGACGTCAAGTCGGTGAAAGAAGCCCTCGGCGGCACCGTCAACGACGTGGTGATGGCAATGTGCGCAGGCGCGCTGCGTCGTTGGTTGCTTGACCACGACGCGTTGCCAGCCGCGCCGCTGCAAGCAATGGTACCCGTGTCGGTCCGGACACCCGAGCAAGTGGGCACGTTCGGTAACCGCGTCTCGGTGATGGTGGCCGAGCTGCCTACGAACGAACCCGATCCGGTAGCGCGCTATCGCCGCATGCACGAGGCGATGCTCGTGTGCAAGGAACAGCACGGCGCGATCCCCGCCGACATCCTCCAAGACTTCGCGCAGTTCACGCCGCCATCGGTGCTCGGCACTGCGAGCCGAGTGATCGCGCGCACGCGCATCATGGATCGCGTGAACCCGCCGTTCAACGTCGTCATCAGCAACGTGCCCGGCCCGCAGTTCCCGCTCTACTCAGCTGGTGCCAAGTTGAAGGGCATCTACCCGCTGTCGGCCATCAGCGACGGCGCCGGGCTCAACATGACGTTGATGTCGTACAACGGCAACCTCGACTTCGGCCTGCTCGCCGACTGGGAGAAGGTCCCCGACGTGTGGAACCTCATCCTCGCCCTCACCGAAGAACTCGAAGCCCTCACCAAAGCCGCAGCCAAAGAAGGCTGATTTCCTGCGCCTACTTCGTCCGGCGCTGCGAGCTTCCTGCGCACCCGTATCGCTCGTGACTACCGGTCGCTCCCGCTCCCGGCCGAATGGATGCACAGGCGGGCCTCCGCTTCGCTCCCCTCGCTCCCGGGCTGCTCCGGTCGCCGCGCAGATTTGCGCACCAAACGGCAGCTCGAACGCGGGGTATCACCTGCGCCCCGAGCGGCGGTCGCACGACCTCGTTACTGCAAGACCGGCCCACGCGGCCGCTCGCGCGCGGAGCGAAGCGAAGCAAGGAGACAGGCGACGCAAGAGTTATGCGAGGTGGGTGGTAGGGGTGCTGTTGAGATGGCCGGCCGCGAGTTCGGCGACGGCTGGTACCGGGCTCGGGTCGCTGTAGAGCTCGGGGTCGGAGTAGTCGATGCGCCCCGTCGGTTCACGCACCCACCATGACGCCTCGAGCGCGATCCCGTTCGGGTCATGGAAGTAGATCGAGCGCAAGATGCCGTGGTCGACAACACGCGTCACCTCGCAGCCCGCGGCGGCGAGGCGATGTTGCATCGCTTCGAGCGCGGCCTCGTCGGCCAGGCCAAACGAGAGGTGATCGAACTGGATCACCCGGTCGGTGGGTGCACCCGCGGCCTTGGCGAACGTGGGCGTTCCCGGGATCTCGAAGAACGCGACGGTCTGGCCGTCGCCAATCTCGAAAAAATAGTGCCGCATCGGCCCGGCCATGAGCGTGGCGCACAACCGCATTCCGAGCACACCGGCATAGAATCGCACCGTCGCATCCATGTCGGGCGTAACCATGGCGAGGTGGTTCACACCGCGCCACGTGCGCGTCGACTCATCGGTCGCTTGGGTCGGGGTGGACATCGACGTCGGCGTCGCGGTCATCGCATCACCTCTGTGATCGGGACTTCTGCCGCAATTGTACCCCTGGTCAGCACCACTCGGCTGGTGGCGGCATCGGCCGGGCTGCGAGGATGCGACCATGAAGCTCGGAGAAGTCGCGAATGCCGTCGCGCAGCAATTCGGCAAACCGCTCGATGGTGTGCGCGTGCTCGCGGTGGAGCAGATGCAAGCGCTGCCGTTCGCCACGATGTTGCTTGCCCGCCTCGGTGCACACGTCGTGAAGGTGGAACACCCGCGTGACGGCGAGTCGGGCCGCGGCGCCCAACCGTTCATGACCGACCTCGATGGCAATCGCGCCGGCGCCACGTTCCTGCGCAACGCGCTCGGTAAGCAGAGCGTGGGGATCGATTTGAAGCAGCAGGCCGGCAAGGATCTCGTCCTCGCGCTCGCCCCCCATTTCGACATCGTCTGCGAGAATTTCAAGGCCGGAACGATGCACCGCCTCGGGCTCGGTTACGACGAGGTTGCCGCGGCGCACCCGAAGGTGATCTACCTCTCGGTGTCGGGCTTCGGCAACACCGTGGCGTCGCGCTACGACGCGTGGCCGGCTTACGCGCCGATCGCCGAGGCCATGTCGGGGATCTACGAGTACAAGCGGGTGGGCGACGACCCGCCGATCGTGAGCCCCGCCGGCGCCCTCGGCGACATTGGCTCGGCGCTGTTCGCAACCATCGGCGTCCTCGCGGCGCTGCGCCATCGCGACGCCACGGGCGAAGGCCAATACGTCGACATCGCGATGTACGACTCCATGGTTGCGATGACCGACATCGTCGTGAACTTCTGGTCGATGGGACTGCGTGGCAATCGTCAAGCGCCGCTCATCATGGACGGGTTCCGAGCGAGCGACGGCTGGTTCATCATCCAGGTCGGACGCGAGCACCAATTCGAACGGCTCGCACACACGATCGGTCACGCCGAATGGCTCACCGATCCCCGCTTCGCGACGCGCGAGGGTTGGCGCGAGCACATGGAAGACACGATCCGTCCGGCCATGGACGCCTGGGCCGCCGACAAGACGCGCCTCGAGGCCTGCGATGTACTCGCGCGCGACGGCATCGCGGCCGGCCCGTGCAACACCGCCGACGACATCGTCGTCGACCCGCACGTCGCGGCCCGCAACATGCTCGTCGAGATCCCGCGCACCGACGGCGTCGATGAGCCCGTGCTCGTGCCCGGCAATCCCGTGAAACTCTCGAAGGTGGCCCAGGGGCCTGAGTCGTACCCGCCCCGTATCGGCGAGCACACCGAACAGGTACTGCGCGACGAGCTCGGGCTCGACGAGGCCGCCGTCACGAGACTTCGCGCCGACGGCGTCATCAACTGAGAACCCCACAATTTCGGCGCTTCTCCTGATGCCAGGAAACCTCTTTTGGCCCGCTGACCTCGTCAGTACGCGGGGTTGGCTTGGGGAGTTCGGGCCGAGTGCGCGAGGCTGCGAGCTGTGAGCGACAGCCGATACGCGATCGTCAGCGCCGACGGGCATTGCGGTGCCAATGTGATCGGCTACAAGCCGTATCTCGAGCGCCGCTACCACGACCAGTTCGACGCGTGGTCGACCAGTTTCGTGAACCCGTACACCGATCTCGCGGGTGACAACGCCGAACGGTCGTGGAACAGCGATCGGCGCCAGCGCGAACTGGAAGCCGACGGTGTGGTCGCCGAGGTGTTGTTCCCGAACACGGTGCCGCCGTTCTTTCCCTCGGGCAACTTGCTCGCGCCGGCGCCCACCGCCGACGAGTATGAGCTGCGGTGGGCCGGCGTGCGTGCGCACAACCGGTGGCTCGCCGACTTCTGCGCCCTCGCGCCCGGCCGGCGCGCCGGAATCGCCCAGGTATTCCTCAACGACATCGACGACGCGCTCGCTGAAATTCGTTGGGCGCACGGCGCTGGCCTGACCGGCGGCGTGCTCCTCCCCGGCATCGCGCCGGGTTCGGGTTTGCGCCCGATCTTCTCCCCCATCTACGAGCCGATCTGGGCGCTGTGCGAAGAGCTCGACATCACGATCAACCAACATGGCGGCACCGGGCTCCCGCTCGACTTCGACGCCACCCAACCCGAAGACCGGGCCTTGTTGCTGATCGAACTACCGATCTTCGGCCACCGCGGCATGTACCACCTGATGTTCGGCGGCGTGTTCGAACGCCACCCGTCTTTGCGGTTCGTGCTCACCGAACAGGGCACCGGTTGGATCCCGGGCGCGCTCCGGAGCCTCGACTGGTTCCAGCGGCGCATGCGGATCGAATCGGCGGCCGAGCACATCTTCGGCGGCGAAGTTGCGTCGAAGATGTCGCTCACGCCCACGGAGTACTTCGCTCGCAATTGCTACGTGGGCGCAAGCTTCATCCGCCCGGTAGAGGCCGCGCTGCGCCACGAGATCGGCGTCGATCGCATCATGTGGGGCAGCGACTACCCGCACAGCGAAGGCAGCTACCCATACACAACAGAGGCGTTACGGGCCTCGCTCGCAGACGCCAGCGAACACGAAATGCGCCAAATTCTCGGCGCGACTGCCGCTGAGGTGTACGGCTTCGACCTCGCCGCGCTGCAAGCCGTCGCCGATCGCGTCGGTCCGACCGTCGATGAGGTTGCGGTGCCGTTGCCGGTCGATCGGTGGCCCACCGACACGACGTGCAACGCCTTCGACGCCGACGCCATCGTTCGCTCGTGGTGAGCACGATCATCGAACTGCGGCACGCGACTCGCGCCGATGGCACCGACGTTGCCGCCATCTACCTCGAGTCGTTCAGCACCACGTTGCCCCACATCCGCCTCGCACACAGCGAGGCCGAATGTCGGGAACACTTCTCGACGACCGTCATCGACAACGACGAGACCTGGGTCGCGTGCGTCGCCGATGACGTCGTCGGATTTTGTGCGTTCGGAGCGACGCGCCTCAATCACCTGTATTTGCGACCGGAATCGACCGGTCGCGGGATTGGGCAGCGGCTCTTACGCTTGGCGAAGTATCGCCGACCCGGAGGACTCGACCTCTGGGCCTTCGAGGCCAACGCCGGCGCTCGTCGTTTCTACGAACGCCACGGATTTGTTGCGGTCGAACACGGCGACGGCACCGGGAACGAAGAGGGCGAACCCGACGTGCGTTACGCCTGGCGACCGTCGCGCTGAGCCGGACGGCGGGGCCGACCGGCACGGTTACGGTCACGCTCACGACCGCCCGATCCGCGTGCACCCTGCGACGCACCGTTGCCGCGAGCGCCTTGTGGCGCACCGTTGCGGTGGCCGCCGGGACGATGCGGCGTCGGTGACGAGCTCGCCTTGACCGGTGACGCCGGAATCATGCCGAGGTCTTGTTGCATCTTGCGTGACGCCTTGCGCTGGTCGCGGCCGACGAACGACACGACCGTGCCGGTGGCACCCGCGCGTGCGGTACGACCAGAACGGTGCACGTAGGTCTTGCTGTCGACCGGCGGATCGAAGTGCAGTACGCACGCGACCGCGTCGACATGGATGCCACGAGCAGCAACGTCGGTGGCGATCAACGCCTCGACCTTGTAGCTCTTGAACCCGGCGAGTGCCCGGTCACGCTTGGCCTGCGAAAGACCGCCATGGATCGGTGCGGCATCGACGCCAGCCAACTTGAGCTGCTTGGCGAGGCGTTCGGCACCGTGACGCGTCCGCGTGAACACGATCGTCGGGCCGTGCTTGTGGATCAGCTCCGCGGTCCGAGCGACGCGCTCGTTGGCTTCGAGTTCTTCGAAGTGGTGTTCCATGTCGGCGTCTTCGTTGGCGCCGGCTACTTCGTAGGTGACCGCGTCGTCGCGCTGGTACTTGCGTTGCAGTACCGCGACGTCGCCGTCGAGCGTGGCCGAGAACAGCACCGTCTGGCGTTGCGGCGACGTTTCGTCGAGCAACTTGCGGACTTCGGGCAAAAAGCCCATGTCGGCCATGCGGTCGGCCTCGTCGATCACGACGATGTCGACACCGTCGAGGCGCACGGCCTTCTGGTCGATGAGGTCACGCAGGCGGCCCGGGCACGCGACGAGGATCTCGACGCCGCGGCGCATGGCCTTCTTCTGCTTTTCGTAGCCGACACCGCCGTAGACGGTGCACACGCGCTTGCCGCGCAGTTCGGCCAATGGTTCGAGGTCTTTTTCGATCTGGGCTGCAAGCTCGCGGGTTGGCGCGAGTACGAGGGCACGGGGTCGGCGGGGTCGGGCCGTGCCGACGCGCACCACGAGCGGGATCCCGAACGCGAGCGTCTTGCCCGAGCCGGTCGGCGCCATGCCGCACACGTCTCGCCCAGCCAGGGCGTCGGGAATCGTCGCGGTCTGGACCGGGAAGGGCTCGGTGATGTCGCGCTTGGCGAGCGAGGTCACGAGGTCGGCGGGGACGCCGAGGTCTTGAAAGGTGGTCACGTGTTGTCTCCTAGCCCGCGCGGTGGCGCGGGCGATGTTCGTTGCTTTCGGACTGGCGCACTTTCCCGAGCGCCGTCCTACGTGCAACGAAGATCGAGGCGGGAGCAGCAACAGCTCGGTGACGAGCGGCTCCCTACAAGAGCGTGAACACACCGAATTGCGGTGGTGACAGGCAAGCTAGCACGCCATACCGGACATCCCCGACATCGGCGGATTGATTGCACTGGACGGCGTGTAGCGCCGCCGGGTGCAGAGGAAAACCAAAAAGTGGGGGTGGCACCCGAAACGAGCGGCGACCGCACAACCCGGTGCAGGATCGGCGGTACATGCGGTCGCTCGAAGCGCCGGGCGAAGTAGGCGCAAGAGACAGCTGCCCTACCGCAGGTTGTAGTCGTCTTTCCACCAGGTGCCGGCGCGGCGTTCTTCTTCGGTGGTCACGAGCGAACGGTCCTGGCCGAGATCCTCGGGCGTGGGGCCGATGCGCTCGACGATCGGCGCCAACTCGCTCGGGTCGAAGCCATAACAGCGCGCGGCCGTCTCGCCGAGCATGAGTCGGGCGTCGGCCACGGGCACGCCACCGAAATCGGAACGCAGACGCGGGATCGTGTTCGGCCACGTACCTTCGGGGTGCGGATAGTCGGTGCCCCACATCACACACTCGGTGCCGATGAGGTGGCGACGCCGAATCTCTTCGCGCGACATCGTCGACGCGCCCACGAAGATGTTCGTGCCGAAGTAGTCCGACGGCAGCTTCGAGATGATGCCCTTCATCATTGCGGCCATCTTGGCGGTGGTGTGGCCGCCGCCGAAGTACTGGTCCCACTTCCACTTCATGTCGGGCACCCAATAGCCCGCGCCCTCGGTGACGACGATCTTCAAGCCCGGGTGGCGCTCGAACGCGCCGCTGAACAGCAAGTGCGCGATCGGACGGTGCGTCCACCACACGACCTCGGCGAGGTAGATGCCGATGTGGTCGTTGTACTCCTCCTTCGGAGCCTCGCCGGAGTGGATGTGCACCGGCAGGTTCGCGGCCTCACACGCGGCCCACACCGGTTCGTAACTGGCATCGTTGTACGGCGCGTGATGACGCCACATCGTCGGCACCATGATCCCGCGGATACCCGGATGTTCGGCGAGCCATTCGATCTCGGCGACGGCGCGCTCCACGTCGTGACAGATCGGCACGAGCCCGATCCCGCCGCGCCGGTGCGGGCTGTGCGCGCACAACTCGACGAGGAACCGGTTATGCGCCCGAGCGCCCGCGAACGCGAGCTCAGGATCTTCGATCTCACCGGCCGACAGTCCCGCGCCGAACGGCGGCGACGCGCTACCCGTGATCGCGTCGGCATCGGCGAAGATCACCTCGGCCGCCACACCGTCGGCGTCGAGTTCCTTGTCGCGCTGCTCCACGTCGAACGCGCCGCGCAGCCCTTCGGCGTGTTCGGTCTCCCAGTGCATGATGTAGTCGAAGTTCATCGCCAAGCTGTCGGCGCGCTTCGACTGCTGTTGCGCGAGATAGTCGTCAAACGGCCCGTAGAACTTGGCGTCGAGATACGGGCGGTAGTCCTCACACGCGAGCCCGGCGTGACCGTCGGCGCTCACGATCATGTAGCGATCGTTGCTCTCAAGGGTTGCCGAGTGCGCGGGACCAGGGCCGGGGGCGGTCATTTGCTAGCGCCCTTGCCCAGCACCGACAGGTCGTCGTAGCGCTGGTGCACGTAGGGCAACAACGTGGCCGCCGGCACGCGACCCATCGTGACGCCCACCTGTGTGGATGCACGCTCGGTCCAGTTGATATCGACCATCTTGCGCACCACGAGGTCGGCGATCGGGTCGAGCGGACTGTCCTTCAGGATCACCTCGCCGTCGACGCCTTCGTGCACGCGCGTCTTTTCGGTCTTGTTGCCGTACACGAGCCAGCCGTCGTCTTCAAGGCCGTCGCCGTTCGCGGCGGGGAGGAACTTGAACCAGAAGTCGCGCTTCTCGCGCTCGTATTGCTCGCGCGTCTCGTTGACCCGGCCGCGGATCTCGATGAGCGTGAAACCCATGCGGGCGATCACGCCCTCGACTGCGCCGTCGTCGCTGCGCGTCGAGCGAACGTCGGCGATCTTTTTGGGTTCGCCGTACGTTTCGCGCCCGCCGATCACCGACTGCTCGGTGGTCATCGGCATGAAGATCGGATACTCACCGAGCACGTCGCCGTGGCGCGCGCGCACGCCGAGCCATCCGGCGCCGAACGCCGAACCCATCGGCATCTGCACGGTGGTGATCGTGCAGCGCACGAGCGGCTCGCCCGCAACGGGCTCGAGGGGCGGCGGCAACACCGCCGCGATCACGTCGGGATCGGTCTCCCACACCGCGGTGAGCGCCTCCGACCAGATCTCGGCGCTCGTGGCCTCGATCTCGCGGTTACGACGGAGTTCGACCGGGCGGGGTCCGTAGCGGACGGTCATTGCGCACCTCGTGGATGTCGGAGAGCTGCCACGGTTCCATGGAGCACCGCCAGCGTACGGCGGGTACTGGCGTGAGCGCACGCCCGCGTGCGTTCGGGGTTCGGGGTTCGGGGTTCGGGGTTCCGCGCTCGGCGCAGGGTGCTCAGGGCTGGACGGCTTCGACGTGATGGGTTTGCCACGCCTCGTACAGCTTGGCGTAGCGGCCCTGCTTGGCCACGAGTTCGTCGTGGGTACCGAGTTCGGCGAGCCCACCCGCATCGATGACCGCGATGCGATCGGCGCGCGCCGCCGTCGACAGCCGGTGCGCCACGACCACGCTGGTGCGGCCCTGCATGAGCCGCTCCAAGGCTTGCTCCACCGCATGCTCGGTGCCGGGATCGAGATTCGAGGTGGCCTCGTCGAGCACGAGCACACCGGGATCGGCGAGCGCGGCGCGGGCAAGCGACACGAGCTGTCGCTCACCGGCAGACAGGCGCGTGCCGCCCTCTTGGACCTCGGTATCGAGGCCAAGGGGAAACGCCGAGAAGTGATCCCACACGCCAAGCGCGCGCACGGCCGCCTCGACGTCGGCGTCGGTGGCGTCGATGTGGCCGATACGCACATTGTCGCGCAACGTGCCCGCGAACAGGTAACCCTCTTGGGGCACGACGCACATGACTTTGCGCAGCGACGCGAACGTGACGTCGCGCAGGTCGGCACCGCCCACGCGCACGGTGCCTTCGATGGGGTCATAGAAGCGGGCGAGCAGCTTGGCGAGCGTCGACTTGCCCGCACCGGTCGGGCCGACGAGCGCGAGCCGTTCCCCGGGCGCAATCTGCAGCGAGACGTCGTGCAGCACGAGGTCGGCGCCGTCGCCGTAGGCAAAGCTCACATGCTCGACGTCGACGCCGAGCTTGCGTTCGACAAGATCGAATGCGCCGGCGCGCTCCGACACCGACGCGTGCGTGTCGAGCAGACCGAACACCTTGCCGAGCGCGGCACCCGCCGATTGCACGGTGTTGTAGAACTGGCTCAACTGTTGGATCGGCTCGAACAGGTTGTTGAGGTACAACACGAACGCCGACACGACACCAATCGTGATCGTGTCGCGGTGCACGAGCCAGCCACCGAAGCCGAGGATGACCGCGGTACCGAGCACGCTCGTAAACTCGACCGCGGGGAAGTACCGCGCCGAGAGGCGCACCGTGAGCAGGTTCGCGTCGTACTGCGCCTCGTTCGTACCGTTGAAACGCTCGGTGAACTGGGGCTCGCGGGCGTAGGCCTGCACGACGCGGATGCCCTCCAGGCCTTCTTGCAGCGTGCTCATGTTCGTGCTGATCCGGTCGCGCACATCGCGGTACGCCACGTTCGACACGCGACGGAACCAGCGTGACGCGAAATAGAGCGGAGGCACGATGACGAGCACCGCCGCGGCAAGCTGCCACGACAGCACGAAGATCACCACAACCGCGCCGACGAACAACAAGATGTTCTGCACCATGAGCACGAGACCCTGGCTGGTCAATTCTTGCAACGCGTCGATGTCGCTCGTCATGCGAGCCACGAGCCGGCCGGTTTGTTCGCGCTCGAAGAACCCCATTGACAGCGACATCAAGTGGCGAAACAGCGTGCCCCGAAGCTCGCGCAGGAACCCCTCACCGATCCTCGCGATCATCAGCGTGACGGCGCGCCCCAACAGCAGTCCGACGAACGCAAGCGCGAGGTAGGCAATCGCCGCGCCGTTGAGCGCCGCGGGATCGTGGTGTCCGATCCCACGGTCGATGCCGTACTTCACGAGCGTCGGTCCGGCGAGCAACGCGGCCACTTGGAGCACGAGCAGCACCGACGCCGCGATGATGCGGCCGTAGTACCCGCCCAGCATCGACCAAAGCCGACGCAACAGGCGCGACGCGTCGTGGCGCGAGATCGTCTCGTCGGGAACGAGGTCGGCCCAGTGGCCCTGGCCCCTCATCGCGAGCCTCCCCCATCGACCGGGCCATCGCCGACGTCGCGGGTGGAGGCCATCGCCGCGCCGCCATTGCCAGCGCCGCCGTCGGGATCGGGGGCCTCGGCGATCTCGGCCCGGGCGAGCACCTCGCGGTAGCGCTCGTTCGTGGCGAGCAGTTCGTCGTGGGTGCCGTCGGCGACGATGCGGCCGCCGTCGAGGAGCACGACGCGATCGGCAAGCGCGATGGTGGCGGGCCGGTGGGCAATGATCAGCGTGGTGCGATCACGCATCACCTCAGCGAGCGCGGCCCGAATCTCATGCTCCTTGGTCGGGTCGACCGAGCTCGTGGCGTCGTCGAGGATGAGCACCTTCGGCTCGGCGAGGACGGCCCGCGCGATCGCGATGCGCTGGCGCTGGCCGCCCGACAGCGTGTAGCCGTGCTGGCCGAGCAGCGTGTCGAAACCCTGGGGCAGGCTCGACACAAACTCTTCGGCGCCGGCGAGCCGCGCCGCGCGCCGAACCGCTTCCATCGAGGCATCGGGGTCGGCGAAGGCGATGTTGTCGCGCACCGACTCCGTGAACAGGAACGTGTCTTCGAACACGATCCCGATGGCCCGGCGCAGGTCGCGCAGCTGCAGGTCGCGCACGTCGACGCCGTCGATCAGGATGCGGCCGTTGTCGACGTCGTAAAAGCGCGGCAGCAGGCGCGCCACCGTGCTCTTTCCCGACGCCGTGGCACCAACGAGCGCCACTGCTTCGCCACCGCGCACGACGAGATCGAGCCCGTCGAGCACGTCGCGACCATTGCCATAGGCGAACCGCACGCCTTCGAACCGCAGCTCTCCCGGGCCATCGGCGAGCGGCCGAGCACCATGGCGATCGACGATCACCGGATCGGTCACAAGCACGTCGTGCACTCGTGCCGCCGCCGCGACGGCACGCGGCACCTGACCGAGCAGCATCCCGATCATCCGCAGCGGCCAGATCAGCATCAACACATAGAAGTTCGCTGCGACGATTTCACCGATCGTGAGGTGACCGTCGAGTACCTGGTGGCCGCCGTACCAGAGGATGCCGACGAGACCGAGCGTGGGGAGAAGATCGATCAGCGGCAAGAACCACGCGCGCAGGTTCGCGGCCGCAATCGAACGGTCGTAGATGCCGTCAGCTTGGCGGTCGATCGTGGCCACCTGACGTCGCTCCGCGCCGAAGCCCTTCACGACGCGGATGCCGGTGATGCTCTCCTCGACGACACCGGAGTACCGAGCGAGCTCGTTCTGCAACGACGTGCCGATCGGAAACATGAGGCGCGAGAAGCGCGTCGCCGACATCTGCAGCAGCGGCAGCGCAATGAGCGCAAAGAACGCGAGCCCCGGCGACGAGGCCACCAACACCACAATCACCGCGAGCATCGTGAGCGTGCTCGCGATGGTGAGGGGGATCAACAGCACGACCTGGTTGATCTGCTGGAGGTCGGAGTTCGCGTTGGCCATGAGTTGGCCGGTTTGAGCCTCGTCGTGGAATCCGAAGTGCAGGCTCTGGAGGTGCGCCACGAGCCGCATGCGCAGGTCGGTCTCGACGCGATACGCCAAACGAAACGCGGCGTAGCGCCGGATGCCCGTGAACAGCGCCTGGAACAGACCGGCCGTGAGCAGGATGGCAACCCAGCGCGTGAGTTCGTGATGTTGGGAATTGATGCCGCGGTCGATGGCGAGTCCCGTGAGCTTCGGGATGGCGACGCGAGCGATCGCCCAACCAAGACCGGCGCCGATCCCGACCCACGACCAGAATCGGTGCGGTCGGATGGCGTCGCGCATCACGCGCCACCCGATGCGCCGACGCGCTCGGTCGGTCTCTAGGAAGCCGTTCGGCTCCGTGACGGCCACAGTGTCTCCGAAGTTGCGCCGGGACCCTCGCGCCCGGTGCGGACTTCGGAGGTTAGCGGGAGGCCATCGCAGCGCTTCGCAGAGTTTCGCGTGGGCCAGGCGTGGGCGTCAGCCTCACAACCTCAGGCTGATGGCGGCGAGTCGGTGTGCTCCGAGCGCGCCGCGGAGCCCGGCCGGGCGCTCCGCAGGGTGCGCGCCAGGAACAGCTCGCGTGTCATCTCGATCAGCTCCGACGCATCACGCTCGACGTCGCCAAGGAACAGCGCGGCCTGCGCGCCGAGTGCCTCGACTTCGGCGGCGAGGGCGCCAAGGCACGCTCCGTCGTCACCGCAGAGCATGAGCGCGGGCGTGCCAGCTGCCGCGAGTGCGAGCGCGACGGCCCGTCCTCGTGGCGCGTCGGCATTGGTCACGACGGTCACGACGCCATCGAGCACACCGTGATCGGCGACCGCTGCCACACGGTGACGGTACCGTGCCCACGATGGTGCCCGATCCGCCGCCGAGTGCGTCGGCCGTATCGGGTCCGGGTCCGCGGGGCCCCACCGGCTCGACCCGACCGATCTTCATGGCTCGCGCGATACGCGGCTTCGCCGACGGGTTCGTGAGCATCCTGCTCGCGCTGTACCTGAAGCAGCTCGGGTTCGACGCGCTGCACATCGGTGCCATCGTCACGGGCACGCTGATCGGGTCGGCCGCGCTCACTCTGTACGCGGGGTTGCGCTGGCATCATCACCCGGCGCGCACCGTGTTGCTGGCGTCGTGCGCGCTGATGGCGATCACCGGCACCGGGTTCGCCACCGTCACGCGCTTCTGGCCGCTGCTCGCGATTGCGGTCGTCGGCACACTCAACCCGTCGGGTGGCGACGTCAGCCTGTTTCTGCCGACCGAACAGGCTGCGCTCGCCGACCTGTCGGAGGCCGGCAACCGAACACGATCGTTTGCGTTGTACAACCTGTCGGGCGGAATGGGTGCGGCGCTCGGCGCCTTGGCCAGCGTGCTCCCCAAGGAGATCGCGTCGTGGCGCCATTTCGACATTGCGACCGTCGACCGCGCCGCGTTCGGTGTGTACGTGCTCTGCGCGCTCGGCGCGGCGCTCACCTATCGCACGCTGCCTCGGGCCGAATCGCGCGCGTCCAAAGAACGACCGCCGCCGCTGCAGCAGTCGCGTTCGATCGTGGTCCGCCTCTCGATGCTGTTCAGCCTCGACGCGGCCGGTGGCGGCTTCGTCGTGCAAGCCCTACTCGTGGTGTACCTCGCGCAGCGCTTCAACTTCGACAGCACGACGATCGGCACTGTGCTCGCCGTCACGGCCTTCTTCAGCGCGTACTCGCAGCTCCTCTCGGCCCGGCTCGCGGCGCGATTCGGACTGGTGCGCACCATGGTGTTCACGCATCTGCCGGCCAATGCGTGCCTCATCCTCGCCGGCATCGTGCCCAACGGGTCGGTCGCGATCGGATTCCTCTTGCTGCGCGCCACGGTGTCGGCGATGGACGTACCGGCGCGTCAGGCGCTCGTGATGGCCGTCGTCGAGCCGCACGAACGAGCTGCGGCGGCAAGCGTCACGAACGTGCCCCGGTCGCTCGCCGCGGCCGCCACTCCCCTGCTCGCCGGACTCCTGCTCGACAAGACCACCTTCGGCTGGCCGCTCATCATCGGCGGCGCCATGAAAGCCGCCTACGACCTGCTCCTGCTCCGCGAATCCCTCGACCACAACCTCAAGTAACCCCGACACCACCGATGCGTCGTTTGACCCCCCTATACGGCGGTCAAACGACGCATCGGCTGAGGGTTCTTGGGGCGTTTCTCACCCTCTGAGGGGGAAAAACGCCCCAGGTACGGCGAAGCGATCGGCGGCGTGGTGCTCAGCGTTGCGGCATCGCGCTGGTGCGGGGTTGAATGGCGCGATCCGAACCTATCCACCGCCTGATTCCTCGGGCCTCCTGTGGAAAATGTCGGCGTGCTCCAGGAGGATTCGTGGGCCGCAGATCGACGACGCTGATCGCTGCACTGTGTGTCGCAGCTACCGCTTCGGTACCCCTCGCCGCGAGCTATCCCGCCGCCGCGAGCACGACCGGTCCTAGGAGCACTGCACGCGCCGCGCACCATCCCGACTTCGACGGCGATGGCTACGCCGATCTTGTGCTGCCGTCCACCGACACAGTGGGCAGCGCGACGGCTGCCGGCGCCGCCTGGGTGCTCTACGGCGGTCCCCATGGCGCGAACACGGGTGACCGCCACGCGTACTTCACCGAATCGCTCATCGGGCGCGGAGCCCACTCTGACCAGGGCGACAACTTTGCGTACCGCTCGGCGACCGGCGACCTCAATGGCGACGGCTACGACGACCTTGCGCTGTCGGCACCGAACAAGAAGGTGGGCACGATCGCCGGGGCCGGCGCGGTGGTGGTGCTCTACGGCGGCCCCGATGGCCTCGAGACGTCGGATGCGCAGTACTTCACCGAGGCCACGAGCGGCATGGGCGCGACGCCGGCGACGAACGACACTTTCGGCTCGGCCCTGGCCATCGCCGATTTCAACCATGACGGCGTGGCCGATCTCGCCATCGGCGCGCTCGGCAAATCCGTCGCCGGCCATCCGCTCAGCGGTGCGGTCTACGAGCTCTTCGGCACCCGCGCCCGGCTCTCGCACGCCGCACCGTTGCTGCCGCGACGCTTCGACCAATCGACGGCCGGTATCCACGGCGGCGTGCGCGACAACGATCAGTTCGGCTACGGGCTCAGCTCCGGCGACTACGACGGCGACGGTTTCGCCGATCTCGCCGTCGAGGTTCCGGGCAAGGATGTCGGCGCCGCCGCGAACGCCGGAGTCGTTGACGTATTGCGCGGCTCGGGCACCGGCTTGACCGGCGCGGGCGCGCAGACGTGGTCGGAGAACACCACCGGCATCCCCGATACCGCAGAGGCGGGCGACCTGTGGGGGTTCACGCTCGCGTCGCTCGACGTCAATGGCGACGGCCGTTCCGATCTCGTCGTCGGTGCACCCACCGAAGGCCAAGGCGCGACGGGCACCGTGGGCGCCGCGACGCTCCTGTACGGCTCGACCCATGGTCTGTCGGCAGCGGGCGCGGAGTTCTTCCTCATCGACAACACGACCCAGGGTCAAGTCTCGACCGCCTTGAACTACTTCGCGTCCTCGCTCACCCCACTCGATTTCGACGGTGATGGGCGGGTCGATCTCGCGATTGGCGTCGAGGGCCACGTCGCGGGGGCCAAGAATTACGCCGGCGAGGTGGTCGTGCTGCACAACGTGGGCACGCGCCTCTCGCGTGCGGGCGGGTTCGTCTTCGATCGCGACACAGCGGGCATGGTCGGGCCGTCCGCAATCGGGCAATATTTCGGTGCCCGGCTGATCGCCGGCGACTTCTCGGGCAACGGTCGCGACGATCTCGCAGTGTCGCTACCGGGCCTCCAGGTGAGCGGTCGCGATTTCGCCGGCGCCACGCAGGTGTTCTACGGCGCGCCGACGGGGTTCGCGACCAACGATCAGCAGTTCACCGCCAACACGCTCGGCGGTACTCCCGTGCCGGGGGCCCGCCTCGGCGGCGTCGAATTCGAGCTCGGGTAGACGACGCGCGGCGCGTTACGCGACCGGCGCGCCGGCCTGGTTCAGGACGTCGAGGATCTCGTCGCCGACGAGCTCGTCGCGTTCGAGCAGCGCGTCACGCAGGGCCTCGACGAGGTGGCGGTGCGTATCGAGCAGGCCCCGCACCTCTTCCTTCGATCCGTCGAGGATCCGTTCCACCGAGGAGCGGGCGTCGTCATCGGCGAGCACGCGTGCGACGATGCCGGCCGACAACGGCCCGGCCTCGATCGCCTCGAAGCTCACGAGCGATCCGGCCATGCCGTAGCTGCCCACCATGCGCGCCGCAACCGCGGTCGCGTGCGCCAGGTCGCTCGACGGCCCGGTGCCGGATTCACCAAAGAACAGCTCCTCGGCCGTCATCCCGCCGAACGCAATGTGGATCGACACCATCAGCTCCGAGCGCGTTGCGGTGTAGCGCTCCTCGGTGTCGGAGTGTGCGAGCAGGCCGAGCGCGTCGCGGCGCTTCACGATCGACAGCACCTCGAGCTTGCGCGTTGCCGCGCCCATGAGATGCGCGACGACGGCGTGGCCAGCTTCGTGGGTAGCGATCGTTTCCTTTTCGTGCTCGGTGTACTCCACCGGAGCCTTGAGCCCAATCTCCTCGGTGAGCTTCGCCTGGTTGACGTCGTTCCACGTCATCGAGGAGCGACCTTCGCGCAGCGCCCATACGAGTGCTTCGTCGAGCACGTGCTCGATCATCACGGGCGAGTAGCCGAGCGTGATCGCCGCGAGCTGTTCGCGCCGCGCCGGACGGTCGAGGTCGGGCTCGTGCGCTTTGCGGTCGAGGTAGTAGTCGACGATCTCGCGACGGCCCGAGCGGCTCGGCAGGCCGAAGTGGATCGCGCGGTCGAAACGACCGGGCCGCAGCAACGCCGGGTCGAGGTCGGCGGCACGGTTCGTGGCGCCGATCACGAGGATGTTCGGCACTTCGGCGACACGCTTTTTGATCTGGTGGTGCTCGGGCAGGAAGCGGTTCACCGTGTCGATACACATGCCTTGGACACGCGCGCCGAATGTCGGGACCTCGAACGACTGGAGCTGGATGAGCAACTCGTTGACCACGCCACTGATGCCCTCGGTGACGCCTGAACGCTCCACGGCCATGGCCTCAGGCGCGAACGTGCTGCTCTTGCGCATCCCTGAACGGGTACCGGCGATGGCGTCGATCTCCTCGATGAAGCCGATCGCGCCGCCCTCTTCACGAGCGGCGCGACGCAACTCCTTGAAGTAGTTGCGGATCTTGCGGCTCGTCTGGCCGTAGTACATCGACTGGAACGACGTCGACGACACGAACAGGAACGGCACGCCGGCCTCGCGGGCCATCGCCTTGGCCATATACGTCTTGCCCGTACCGGGAGGGCCTTCGAACAGGATCGCCTTGCGCGGGTTGCCCCCCATCACCTCGCGGAACGTGCGGTACGCGAGGAACAGGTTCAGCGACCGGACCACTTCGTCCTTGACGTTGCCGAGCCCGACCACGTCGGCGAACCCGGTCGCGATCTCCGACGGCTGGTAGCGGATGTGCGGCGACCGTCCGGCGCCGAGCAGCGGGATGAGCAGGATGCATCCGAACAGCAACACGAGGATGACTGCGGGCGCGAGCTGCTTCTCCGTGTCGGTGAAGTGGTACACGAACGGCATGAGCGGCAGGTCGGCAAGGATCCGCCACCACAGGTAGACCGCGACAGGTAACAGGGTCACCACGACCTTCGACAGGCGGCGGCGACGCGTCTTTTCGCGATGGTGCGCCACATCGAGGCCGTCGTGCACCCGCACGAGATTCGAACCCAAATCGATGAGGCGTTCCACTCCGGCGGCTGGTGCCGTACGCGCCACGAGGTGTCCTTCCCGGCGCCCGCTCGAACGCCATCGCCGCGCACTCGCGCGAACTGCGGTCACCGTAACAACGGCCCGCGCCGGTGAGAACCGGCGCCGGTCACCGTGCGACCGATGTCACCCGCTCACCGCGCTCGCTACGGTGGCCCACACGATGGGTGATGGCACACGCGAGAAGCCGAAGTCGATCGACGAGCGTCAGCTGCGCTGCGAACGAGGCCTCGTGGCGGTGCTCTTGTTCGGCGGCTACGTGTGGCAACGCGACCTCGTGATCCCCGCAGTGGCCGTCGGCATCACTGCCGCGCTCGTGCCCGCGATCGGCCTGCGCCCCTTCGGTGTGCCCTTCGAACGGCTCATCGCGCCGCGGCTGCGCGCCGTCACACGCCGAGTACCGCTCACGCTCGCCCGCAGCGACGACCTCATCCTGGCCGCGGTCCTCATGGTGGCAACCCTGCTGATCGTGATCGGCCTCGGCACGATCGCCCGGGTCGTCGGGCTCGTCACTGCAGGCACGGCGATGCTGGAAGCCGCGGCCGGGCTCTGGGTCGGCGCGCCGCTCGCGAACAGCCTCCGCGGCCGCTCACGCCCCCGGCCCTGACCCCGTCCGAGCCGATATCCCGGGCGCGGCCAAGACCACGACGCCGATCACCGCAGCGACGGCCCAGATCAGCCAGTGGTGCGACGTTGCGCGTGCCGTGCCGAGCACCGCGACCGCGAGCAACCCGATATTGCGGCCGAGCGTGCGACCACTCGTGGGCGCAGCAGACGGCGCGGCACCGAAGCACGGACACGGCGCGGTGTCGCCACGCGCCACCAACACGCCCACGAACGCCGTAAAGCCGGCCATCAGCGCGCACGCCACGTAGGCGGCCCACGCCGTGTGTCGTTCCACCAACAACCCGAGCGCAGTGAACGCCTCGATCACAGGCAACGTGCGGTCGAGGCTCACCGGCAATCGCGCCGCTCGCAACGCCGCTCGGGTTGCGTTTGGATCACGAAGCTTCGCGATCGCAGCCGCGGCCAAGACCCCGGCGATGATCCCGCGCGCCACCAGCACGAGGGCGACTGCGCACGTCACACGTCGTAGCGCCCGTAGCCGCCCCGGTAGAACATCAACGGCTTGCCGTCGCGATAGCCGAGTTCGCGCACCAGACCGACGACGATCACGTGGTCGCCGGCATCGTGCTCGGCGTCGATCTCACAGTCGAGATACGCCAGCGCAGTGTCGAGGACGGGCGCGCCGGTGCCGCCAACGTGGTAGCCGACGCCCTCGAAACGGTCGACACCGCGCGTCGCGAACGAACGACACATCTCTTCGGCGTCCTCGCTCAGTACGTTCACGCAATAGTGCTTCGCCGCTTGGATCTTCGGCCACGTGCTCGACGACTTCGCCGCGCAGAACAAGACGAGCGGCGGCTCCAACGACACCGAGGTGAACGAGTTGCACGCCAAACCGACGGGCTCGCCGTCGAGCATCGCGGTCACGATCGCGACTCCTGTGCCGAAGTGACCCATCACCGTCCGAAGCACCGTGGGATCGGGCGCAAGCCCAGAATGGGTTTCGGTCACGTACCCCCGCCGATCAACATCGACATCGTCTCGGCCGCCGCGAACACCTCGGGGCCACCGAGGGTGGCTGCATGGTCCTGGGTCGCCCGCTCGATGAGATCGAGGGTGTCGTCGCTATGGCTCGGGCAATGGTGAAACAGGGCGAGTTGGCGGGCTCCGGCCTCGCGCGCCACGTGCAACGCGTAGTCGTGCGTGCAATGCCCCCACCCACGTTTGCGTTCGAACTCGCCGAACGTGTGCTGGGCATCGTGGATCACGAGGTCGGCGCCGTCGCACAACTCGAGTACCTCGCGCGGCACGAAGTCGTCGCGGCGATGGTCGCCACAGCCTTGGCCGTGGTCGGAGATGTAGGCGACGCTGCCGCCGTTCCAGTCGACACGAAAGCCCAGGGTGGCGCCGACGTGGCGCACGAGGCGCGATCGCACCTTGGCTTGGCCGACGGGGAGATCGTCGTCGACGATGTCGTGCCAGCGCAGATCGCCGCGGAGTTCGTCGGCACGGATGGGGAAGAACGGCGGGCGCATCAGCTCGCCAAACACGTCGCACAGCGCGCCCTCGGGTTGGCGCGGGCCGTACACGTCGAGAAGGGAATCGGGGTTGTGCAGCGGCGTGAAAAACGGCAGGCCCTGCACATGGTCCCAATGCAGGTGCGTCAACAACACCGACGCACGTACCGGTGTGGCCATACCGCCAAGGTGTTCGCCCAAGGGCGTGAGCCCGGTGCCAAGATCGAAGATGATCGGGACCTGGCCCTCGACCTCGAGGCTCACACACGACGAGTGGCCACCGAAGCGCTCATATTGGGCACCTTCGCACGGCGTCGATCCACGCACCCCCCAGAACGTGACTTGGATCCCCCCGGAGCCGCTCATTGGCGCGAACGCTAGTGAGCGCGCGCCCCAGAGCGAAAGTGGCCCGGCGCGACCAGCCGACGAATGCGTGATCAGTCACCTCCACGTCGCCGCACCAAGTCGCCGCTGGGGCAGCGCGGGCGTTCGGTAGCGTCGGCTCGCTATGGACGCGCCCGAACACCACGGCCCCACAACCGCCACGACAACCGACGCCGCGATCCGCACCGCAGGGCTCACCAAGGTGTTCGCCGGGCGCGGCGAGCCGCTCATTGCTGTCGATCAACTCGACCTGACGGTGGCACGCGGCGAGATCTTCGGGCTCCTCGGCCCGAACGGCGCGGGCAAGACCACCACCGTCGGGATGCTCACGACGAGGGTCGTGCCCTCGGCCGGCGCGGCGTGGGTCGGCGGCATCGACGTGCGGGCCAGGCCCACCGCGGTGAAACAGGTGATCGGCGTGGTGCCGCAGTCGAACACGCTCGACCGTTCGCTGAACGTGCGCGAGAACCTGGTGTTCCACGGCCGCTACTTCGGGATGCACGGCCGCATGGCGCGCCGCACCGCCGACGAACTGCTCGACCAGTTCCGGCTCGCCGATCGCGCCGACGCCGAGATCGACGCGCTGTCGGGTGGGATGGCGCAGCGGCTCATGCTGGCCCGGGCCGTGATGCACCGCCCGAATGTGCTGTTCCTCGACGAACCCACCGCGGGCCTCGACCCGCAGAGTCGCCTCGCGCTCTGGCAGGTAGTCCAAGAACTTCACGCCAACGGCCAGACGATCCTGCTCACGACGCACTACATGGAAGAGGCCGACCAATTGTGCGGTCGGGTCGCGATCATGGATCATGGGCGGATCCTTGCGCTCGACACCCCGGAACAACTCAAAGCGACGGTCGGCGCGGCCACCGAAGTACGGATGCAAGTCGCGGGCGATCGCCTCCAGGAGCTCGCCACCGCGCTCGAGGCGTTGCCGGGCACTTCGGGCGCACGCGTGCTCGACGGCATCGTGTACGTGTACGTGAATCACGGCGGGCCGCGCCTACCGGAGCTGATCGCCGCGGCCGACCGAGCCGGCCACACCGTCTCCGACGTTGGCGTCACCGAGCCGACGCTCGAGACCGTGTTCATCAACCTCACGGGGAGGGACCTGCGCGAATGACTGCAACCACGATCGAAGCTCGTCCGGTATCGCGCGCTGCGAGCAGCGCCTTCACGAGCCTGCTGCTGCGCGATTTCGTGGTGGTGCTGAAGCAGAAGGTGCCGTTCCTGATGCGCACCGTCACCCAGCCGCTGCTCACCGTGTTCGTGTTCGGATACGTGTTCCCGAAGATCGGTCAGGGTGTCGGTGGCCCCAAGGGCTCGGCGGAGTTCGCAAGCATCCTCGGCCCCGGCCTCATCGCCATCGCGCTGATCTTCCAGGGGATCCAGGCGGTCGCGCTGCCGCTCGTATCGGAGTTCGGCTACACGCGCGAAATCGAGGACCGCGTGCTCGCACCGCTCAGCGTGTCGATGGTGGCGATGGCCAAGATCGTGTCGGGCGCGATACAGGCCAGCATTTCGGCGCTGATCACCGTCCCGATCGTGCTGTGGGTGCCGGCGTCGCCCGTGCACCTGCACATCCACTGGCTGGCGCTGATCACCGTCGCGCCGCTTGCAGCCATGCTCGGCGGGTCGCTCGGGCTCGCGCTCGGCACCCGGGTTGAGCCACGCCAGGTGTCGCTGATGTTCAGCATTCTGGTGATGCCGATGAGCATGCTCGGTGCGGTGTACTACCCGTGGTCGAAGCTGACGGCGATCCCCTGGTTGCGCTGGGCAGTGTTGATCAACCCACTCGTGTACATGAGCGAGGGATTCCGCATGGCCCTCACCGATATCGGCCACATGAACGCGTGGGCGATCTACGCCATGCTCATCGGCGCCACCGGCCTGCTCATGCGAGCCGGTCTCAAGGGCTTCGCGAACCGGGTACTCACCTAGCGAAACAGCGACACAACACCAGCGCAACACCAGTACAACACCCAATGGGCGGGACATTTTTCGTGCGACATTTCGTGCGCCATATCGACATCTGGCATTGTGCAGCGATGACTGCGGCCCACGGCAGCACCGCAGCGGTGTGCCATGCGCGCTGACCGGGAACCGAAACGGCCGATCGCCGACTTCATGCGGGCTGTGCGCGAGCGCCCGAACCTCGGGCTGACGGTTGGGATTGGCGCGCTGGTCGCCGTCGTAGCGATCGTCTTTGTAACCATGCGCCCCGACGGCAAGGCCGCGGCGCGCCACGGCGGCGCTCCCAATGCGACAACGCCCAGTGACGCCAGCCGATCGACCGCGCCTGGGTCGGGCAACGGACGCACGAACACGACCGTCAAGGCAAAGGCCGCCACGACCACCACGACTCGCGGGGCCACCGCCACCACCGTTGCGGGCCCGGGGATCACGATCGACCCCAGCGCAGGTGGGGGCCTGACCGGCACCCTCCCACCGACGCCGACGACTGTGCCACCAATGCTGCCCGCCAGCGCACTGCATTGGGTGGCAAGCCCATCATCAGTGACTGTGGCGTCGGGCGGGGGCGCCCAGGGCTATTTGATCGTGCAGAACATCAGCGCGGTCAACGGCATGGTGCAATCCCCGGGATGTTCCACCGGTCCGATGCCGATGTCGGTGCGGATGGCTCGGCCGACGGGGAGCTGCACCGATATCCGCGCCGTCAGCGTGCACGCGCACCGATCGCACAAGTTCCAGTGGGCGTGGCACGCCACAAGCACTGGTCGCGGCGGTGGAACTCCGCTCGCGCCCGGCAACTACGCGTTCACAGTCGGCCCGGTGAGGATCACGGTCACGGTGCGCTGAGCGACGGCGCGGCCCGCAGTCGTGCCGCGTAGTCCGATCGTTCGGCGTCGTCGGCGTAGTGCTGGCGGGGCCAGAAAAAGCCGCGCAGGCCGTCCTTGCGGCGGCGCGGCACCACGTGCACATGTAGGTGCGGCACCGACTGACTCACAACGTTGTTCATCGCCACGAAACTGCCGTCGGCATCGAGTGCTTCGACGACGGCCGCGGCGAGCCGTTGGGCCGCGCCGAACAACGGCAGAATCAGCTCGGTCGGAAGATCGGTGAGCGTCGCCACGTGCCGGCGTGGCACCAACAGCACATGGCCTTTGAACACCGGTCGCACGTCGAGGAAACCCACCACGTGTTCTTCGTCGAGCACCACGTCGGCCGCCAACTCGCCGGCAACGATCTGACAGAACGAGCACTTTTCCTTTGCGCCTACTTCGTCCGGGGTCACTCGGTGGGGGTTTGGTACGGGCGCACGCGCGGTGGTGCGAACTCCTGCTTCCACACCATCACCCGGCGCCGGAAGTAACACACCTCTTCGCCGCGCTGGTTGTAGCCGAACGTCTCGACCGTCACGATGCCCCGGTCGGGTTTGCTCGACGACTCCTTCTTGTCGAGCACCCGCGTCTCGGAATAGATCGTGTCGCCGTGGAACGTGGGCTTTTTGTGCTGGAGCGTCTCGAGTTCGAGGTTGGCAATCGCCTGACCGCTCACGTCGGGAACGCTCTGGCCGAGCACGATCGAGTACACGAGGTTGCCGACCACCACGTTCTTCTTGAACGGCGACGACTGCTCGGCGAACCACGCATCGGTGTGCAACGGATGGTGGTTCATCGTGATCATGCAAAACAGATGGTCGTCGGCCTCGGTGATGGTCTTGCCGGGCCAGTGCTTGTAGAGGTCGCCGACCTCGAAGTCCTCGAAACACCGACCGAACGGCCGCTCATATGTCGTCATAGAGGTAATTGTGCCGCGCCGAGCCGGATCGGCGCGAACCCGAGCGTCAGACGCCACCCTCGTAGCGTGACAGCAAGCCACGGGCAATGACGAGGCGTTGGATCTCGTTCGTGCCCTCGCCGATCAGCATCAACGGCGCATCGCGGAAGTACCGCTCGACCGGCAGCTCGGCCGAGTAGCCGACGCCTCCATGGATGCGCATGGCCTCGGTGGCACACATCAGCGCCGTCTCGCTGGCGAACAATTTGGCCATGCCAGCCTCTACATCGGCTCGCCCACCGGCCTGACGGCGCTCGGCCGCGTTCACCGTGAGCAGGCGCGCCGCCTCGATCTGCGTTGCCATGTCGGCCAGCTTCATCTTGATCGCCTGATGCTCTGCGTTGGCCTGGCCCATCGTGCGCCGTTCACGCGCGTACGCGATCGACGCGTCGAACGCGGCACGCGCCACGCCGACCGCGCGCGCCGCGATGTTGATGCGACCGATTTCGAGCGCCGACAGGATGTA
>JBBREP010000037.1:0-30209 GCA_038202885.1 Acidimicrobiia bacterium
GACGATCTCACGGCGCGTCCGCCGCTCGACAGTTCGGTCGACGTCGATGTGGCAAGTCTCGGTGCCGGCTTTTCAGGCTTGTGGACGGCGTACTACCTCGTGCGGCGCGACCCGACGCTGCGCGTCGCGGTCGTCGAATCCGAGATCGCCGGCTTTGGCGCTTCGGGCCGCAACGGCGCGTGGTGCACCTCGGGGTTCGGCGCCGGTCCGGAGCTGCTCGAGGCGAAGTTCGGGCGTGACGCAGCCAGGGCTGTGCACGCGGCGATGGTCGACACGGTTGATGAGGTCGGCCGGATCTGCGACGACGAAGGCATCGACGCGCACTATCAACGCGACGGCGAGCTGTTGGTGGCGATCGGGCCGCATCAGATGCCCGCGCTCGACGACATCGAACGCACCTACGAGCGCCTCGGGCTCGCCGACTTCCACCGTCGCCTCGATGCCGCCGAGACGCGTGCGTTTCTCGCCATCGAGGGTGCCCAGGGCGCCCTGTTCCACCCCGCGACCGCGGCCGTGCATCCAGGCCGACTCGTGCGGGGCCTCGCGCGCGCGGTGGAGCGGCGCGGTGGCGTGATCTACGAGCAGTCGCGGGTGACCGGCTTCGAGGGTGGCGCGCACCCGCATCTCGACACGGCACGGGGCCGGGTACGCGCCGATGTGGTGGTGCTTGCCGGTGAGGCGTATCTCTCCCAGCTCCGGCCGCTGCATCGCGCGGTGCTGCCGCTCTATTCGCTGATCGTGCTGACCGAGCCGCTGCCGCCGGCGCAGCTTGCCGAGATCGGGTGGACGCACCGAGCGGTCACCAATTCGCGGGCGCTCACTGTCGACTACCTGTCGCGTACCGCCGACGGTCGCATCCTGTTCGGCGGTCGGGGCGCGCCGTATCACTACGGATCGAACATCGCGCCCGCGCACGATCGGCACGAACCGACCTTTGCGCGACTGCGCGACGGGGTACGCGAGTGGTTCCCGCAACTGGGCGACGTCGCGTTCACCCACGCGTGGGGCGGTTGCCTGGGAGTACCTCGCGACTTCATGCCGATCATGCGGTACGACCGCGCGACGGGTATCGCGACGGCGCGGGGCTACACCGGCGAGGGCGTTGCCGCGACGAATCTGAGCGGTCGGGTGCTTGCCGATCTGATCACCGGACACGCGTCGTCGCTCACGGACTTGCCGATGACCGAGCACCGCGGTCGTAACTGGGAGCCCGAACCGCTGCGCTTCATCGCCGCTCGAGCCGCCCAGTTCGGAGCCATGCGCATCGATGCCCGCGCCGCTCGGACGGGCAAGGCGCCGACCGGTCGGACGCTCACCGAACGGCTCATCGGCCACTGACGTGGCGCAGCGTGACGACGTGGCGAAACACGTAGCGGCGATTCGCGTCGACGTGTGGCGCACCGATCACATCACGAGCGGCGCCACCATGCGCGCCGCGACGGGGTGTGCGGCCGACGGTTGTTCGAACGTGTCGCACGCCGCGGGCCTCACGGTGCTCGCGCACGCGCCGGTTCGGGTCGGCATCGACGTGGAGGTCGTCCGTGATCGACCGTACCTGGCCCGCCTGGCCCGCCGTTCGATGACCGATTTGGAATGGCAGGCATGGCGGGAGGCGAGTGATCCGGTGCAGGCCTTCGTGCAGCACTGGACGCGCGTCGAGGCCTATCTGAAGGCAATCGGCCTGGGGATTCGCGGCGGGCTGTTGCGGCGGGCCCCTGCGGGGTGGACCGTCGTCGACCTCGATGTCGGACCAGCGCACGCGGGCGCGCTCGCGGTGGAGTCGGGGAGTGCCGCGGTCGTGACCCAGTGGCGAACGGTCGAGTTCGCCGAGGATGCCTAGCCTGATCCTGTGCCCCCCGACGCCAACCCGCCCGAACCCCCGGACGAAGTAGGCGCAGAAGACCGTGACGAACTGGGAGACGCCGCAGAGGAAATGCGGCGACCGGAGCAGCCCGGGAGCGAGGAACGAGCGACTGGGTGCGCAGGAAGCTCGCCCGCGCCGGACGAAGTAGGCGCAGAAGACCGCGCTCCGATGGCGCGCTTCAGGCATGGGGCGTTGGGCATGTCGCTCGGCGCGGCGATGACGGGGCTCGGCAACGTGCTCGAAGGCCGCAACGTCGAGCCGACGGCGATCGTCGTGGAGCACGACGAGGGCGAGCCGTTCAAAGAGCGCGTGGTGATGCGGCTCGATCCCGACAACCCCGCAGACTCGATCGTGATGATCCGCACCTGGATCGAGAAATGAAAAGGCCCCGCCGCAGCGGGGCCTTTCCGGTGATCGTGACGTCGGGTTAGCGACGCTTCACGGCCTTTTTGGCTGGTGCCTTCTTGGCGGGTGCCTTCTTAGCGACGGCCTTCTTGGCCGGTGCCTTCTTAGCGACGGCCTTCTTGGCCGGTGCCTTCTTAGCGACAGCCTTCTTGGCCGGTGCCTTCTTAGCGACAGCCTTCTTCGCGGGTGCCTTCTTAGCGACAGCCTTCTTCGGGGTCTTGCCCGAGATGACCGCGTCCTTGAATGCCTTCAGCGGGGTGATCTTGGCAACCCGCTTTGCCTTGATCTTGACCGGCTCACCCGTCGCTGGGTTACGACCCATCCGAGCAGCTCGGTCGACCCGGCGGAATTTCGCGAATCCGGAGATCGCGACGTCTTCGCCGGCGGCAACCGTCTCGGTGATGAGGTCGATGAGATGGTCGATCGCTTCTCTCGCGTGGCGCGGTGTCGCCTCGATTCGCTCGGCGTACACCTTGGCCAACTGACTTCGATTCACGTGTTTCCTCCAGGGGACTGATGTTATGCACGCGATCCTTGCACGCGCGCGGCCGCGAAACACGGATTTGCTTCGTGTTTCTCGATATTTCTTCGTCGTCTTCACGAGGGCGACGTCGCGATCGACCGTCGAATCGCCTGTAAACACCCTCGCGATTGGACGCGAACGCCAGCGCCGTCGAGGTGTCGGTCGGTCACGGTGACGTCAGCCGCTCCGATTTCGCGGCGCGCGTCGCACTTCCGGGATCGATTGCCCTGCGGCGCGTTCGTCGCATCGCTGGGGTGGTCTCGTAGAGTCGACGCTGTCTCGTCACGGGCGGCGGGGCGCATTGGTCGCCGGCGCTGGGCCGGGTTCTAGTCGGCAGGGTAATGAGAATCCTCGGCATCGCAGCGGTGAAAGGCGGGGTCGGCAAGACGACCGCCGCCGTGAACCTCTCCTACATCGCGGCACGCGAAGGCGCGCGCACATTGCTGGTCGACCTCGACCCGCAGGGTGCATCGAGCTATCTGTTGCGCGTACGGGGCTCCGAACACGAAAGCCCGGCCGACGGTAACGCCCATCCGACTGACATCCCGCGGCTCGACGTACTCCCAGCCCCGGCTGCGTGGATGGTTGCCGGTGACGGACTCGATGCGTCGCTGCCCGACCCGTTCTGGTTGCACGACACGCTCACTGCGATCGGCGACTGGTACGACGAGATCGTGCTCGACTGCCCGCCGGGCCTGACCGAGTTGACCGACGGGATCATCGGCCTGGCCGACACGCTCGCGGTGCCGCTGATCCCCTCGCCCCTGTCGGTGCGCACCCTGGACTCGTTGCAGGCGCGTATCGCATCGCTCGCCGGCCACGTGCCGTCGGTCTACCCGTTCTTCTCGCTCGCCGACCGCCGCCGCAAGCTCCATCGCGATCTCATCGAGAAGGTGCAACTCGAGCGGCCCGAGACACTGTCGGCGCCGGTGCCGTACTCGGCCGACGTCGAACGCATGGGCGTCGTCCTGGCGCCCGTGGTGCGGTTTGCGCCTCACTGCGCCGCGAGCGAGGCGTACGAGTCGATCTGGGCCGAACTCACGGTGCGTCGCCGCGATCGCAACGAACAACGCTCCGCGCACGACATCGAACGCCCCGTCGATCACGTGGATCGCCCCGCCGAGCGCCGCGGCCCGCCGCCAGGTGCCAGCGCCGGGCCTCAGCGCCTCGCCGGTTCGGGCTGACGGCCGCTGTTTTCACCAGGGCGCCGCCGCGCGCCTACTGCTAGATTGTTCGTTCCACCGCTGGCTGGCCAACGATGTCCTGCCTGCGGGCCTGAGCTGTCATCCCGACCCGTATCAGACCCGTTTCAGAGCAGTTTCGCAACCGTTGAAGAGCCCGGAGATTTCGGACCGATGAACCAGCGCCAACGCCCCGCGCGTAGCGAACGCCCGCGTCATCTCGAGATGGGCCGTCCGGACTATCTGCGTGACCAACCCGTTGCCCGCGGCCTGTACGACCCGCGCTTCGAGCATGACAGCTGCGGTGTGGGTTTCGTCGTCGATATGCAAGGTCGCAAGAGCCGGGCGCTCGTCGAGATGGCGTTCCAAAGCCTGTGCAATCTCGATCATCGCGGCGCGGCCGGCGCCGAGCCCGATACCGGCGACGGCGCGGGCGTGCTCATCCAGGTGCCCGACGCGTTCCTGCGGGCCGTCGTCGACTTCGATCTCCCACCCGTCGGTTCCTACGCGACGGGCATCGCGTTCTTGCCCCGCGACGAGGCGGCTCAGGCCGAAGCCATGCGGGCGGTCGCGAAGATCCTCGACGACGAAGGCCACACGGTGCTCGGCTGGCGCGACGTCCCCGTCGACGAGACCGTGCCGGGCAAGAGCGCTCGCGCCCCGATGCCGGCGTTTCGCCAGGTGTTCGTGGCCAAGGGCCAACTCGGCGGGATCGACCTCGAGCGCCACGTCTGGTGCGCCCGCAAGCGCATCGAGCACGAGTTGGGCATCTACTTCGCGAGCCTGTCGTGTCGCACGATGGTCTACAAGGGCATGCTGACCAGCATCCAGGTCCCGCAGTTCTACCGCGACCTTGGCGACGAGCGGCTCGAGAGCGCCTTGGTCTTGTTGCACTCTCGGTTCTCCACGAACACGTTCCCGAGCTGGCCGCTCGCGCACCCGTACCGCGTCGTTGCTCACAACGGCGAGATCAATACGGTGCAGGGAAACCAGAACTGGATGCGCGCTCGTGAAGGGGTCATGGCGAGCGATGTGATTCCGGGCGATCTCGAGCGAGTGTTCCCGATCTGCACGCCCGGCGCGAGCGACACCGCGCGATTCGACGAGGCCCTGGAACTGCTCCACCTCGCGGGTCGACCGTTGCACCACGCCATCTTGATGATGATCCCCGAGGCGTGGGAGAACCACGAAGCAATGGATGCGCCCCGCAAGGCGTTCTACCGCTACCACTCCGCGCTCATGGAGCCATGGGACGGCCCGGCGTCGATTGCGTTCACCGACGGTTCGGTGATCGGCGCGGTCCTCGACCGCAACGGCCTGCGGCCGAGTCGATACTGGGTGACCGACGACGACCTCGTGATCATGGCGAGCGAGGTTGGTGTGCTCGACGTGCCCGCGCACAAAGTGGTCCGCAAGGGTCGCTTGGAGCCGGGCAAGGTGTTCCTCGTCGATACGACCCAGGGTCGCATGATTCCAGACGACGAGATCAAGGCCGAGCTCGCCGGCGAGCGCCCGTACCAGCAATGGCTCGACGCGGGTCTCGTGCACCTCGACGACCTGCCCAATCAATACGCGCTCGTTCCGGTGCACGCCACCGCGGTACAAGAGCAGCGGCAGTTCGGCTATACCCAGGAAGATCTGCGCATCATCGTGGCGCCGATGTCGCAAAACGCGGTCGAGTCGCTCGGTTCGATGGGCACCGACACGCCGCTCTCGGTGCTGTCCGACCGGCCCCGAAAGCTGTACGACTACTTCAAGCAGCTGTTCGCGCAAGTGACGAATCCGCCGCTCGACGCCAACTTCGAAGCGCTCGTCACGAGCCTCGCCTCGACGATCGGTCCGGAACGCAACCTGCTGGCGCCGACGGCAAGTTCTTGTCATCAAGTGGTGGTGCCGTACCCCGTCATCGACAACGACCAGCTGGCCAAGCTGCGGTATATCGACAAGGACGCGCCCGAGCTCGGTTTTGTGCCGGTGACGATCCAGTGTCTGTATCCCGTCGCGCTCGGCGGCGACGGTCTGCGCGCGGCGATCGAACGGATCCGCAATGAGGTGAGCGCGGCGATCGCGTCGGGGGCGAACATTGTCATCCTCTCAGACCGCTACGGCACCGCGACCGACGCGCCGATCCCGGCGTTGCTCGCCACCGCGGCGGTGCATCATCACCTCGTGCGCGAAAAAACACGCACGAAGGTCGGCCTCGTGGTCGAAACCGGCGAGGCCGTCGAGCCGCACCACTTCTGTCTGCTCATCGGCTACGGCGCGGGAGCGATCAACCCGTACCTCGCGTTCGACACGATCCGCGATCTCGTGCGCGAGGGCGTAATCGTCGGTGCCGACGCACGCAAAGCCACCAAGAGTTACATCAAGGCCGTGGGCAAAGGCGTGTTGAAGGTGATGTCGAAGATGGGGATCTCGACGGTCGCGAGCTACACCGGCGCCCAGATCTTTGAGGCCGTCGGGCTCACCAAGGATGTGGTTGACGAGTACTTCACGGGCACCGCGAGCCGCATCGAGGGCGTCGGGCTCGACACGATCGCCGACGAGGTGGCCGCGCGACACCGGCTCGCGTACCCCGACCGTCCCGAGGAGCTCGCGCACCGCGAACTCGGCGTTGGCGGTGAGTACCAGTGGCGCCGCGAGGGCGAGTACCACCTGTTCAACCCGGACACGGTCTTCAAGTTGCAGCACTCGACGCGCACCGGCCGCTACGACATTTTCCAGCAATACACGCGGATGGTGAACGACCAAGCGGCGCAACTGGCCACGTTGCGGGGCCTGTTCACGTTCCGCGACGGCCTGCGTCCACCGCTGCCGATCGACGAGGTCGAGCCGGTGAGCGAGATCGTCGCGCGCTTTTCGACTGGCGCCATGAGCTACGGCTCGATCAGCAAGGAAGCGCACGAGACCCTCGCGATCGCGATGAATCGCATCGGCGCGCGTAGCAACACGGGCGAGGGCGGTGAAGACAGCGACCGCTACACCCCCGACGCGAACGGCGACCTGCGCCGCAGCGCAATCAAACAGGTCGCGAGCGGTCGCTTTGGCGTGACGAGCGAGTACCTCGTCAACGCCGACGATCTCCAGATCAAGATGGCCCAAGGGGCCAAGCCTGGCGAGGGCGGCGAGTTGCCCGGCTACAAGGTGCATCCGTGGATCGCGCAGACGCGGCACTCGACACCGGGCGTGGGCCTCATCTCGCCGCCGCCGCACCACGACATCTATTCGATCGAAGACATCAAACAACTCATCCACGACCTAAAGAACGCGAACCCGCGGGCGCGCGTGCACGTCAAGCTCGTCGCCGAAGTCGGTGTGGGCACGGTCGCTGCCGGGGTGAGCAAGGCCCATGCCGACGTCGTGCTCATCAGTGGCCACGACGGCGGTACCGGCGCGGCCCGACTCACGTCGATCAAACACGCCGGCGCGCCCTGGGAACTCGGCCTGGCCGAAACCCAGCAGACGCTGCTGCTCAACGGCTTGCGTGACCGCATCGTGGTGCAGGTCGACGGTCAGTTGAAAACCGGCCGCGACGTGATGGTCGCAGCACTCCTCGGTGCCGAGGAGTTCGGGTTCGCGACCGCGCCGCTCGTGGTCAGTGGTTGCGTCATGATGCGCGTGTGCCATCTGAACACGTGCCCGGTCGGCGTCGCGACGCAGGACCCGGAGCTGCGCAAGAAGTTCAGCGGCAAGCCCGAGTTCGTCGTGAACTTCATGGAGTTCATCGCTGAAGAAGTTCGGGAACTCCTTGCCCAACTCGGTTTCCGATCGATCGCAGAAGCGGTCGGCCACGTCGAGATGCTCGACGTGCGCCAGGCGTTGGACCACTGGAAGGCCAAGGGCCTCGACCTGCGCCCGATCCTCGAGGTGCCAGACAACCCGTACGAATCGACGTTGCACAACAGCCGCGGTCAAGACCACGGGCTCGACCGCGCGCTCGACGTGGAACTCATTCGACTCGCCGAGCCCGCACTGGAGCGTGCCGAGCCCGTCGAGATCGAGCTGCCGATTCGCAACGTCAATCGCACTGTCGGCACGATGCTCGGCTCGGAGGTGACGCGCCGTCACGGCGCCGCGGGATTGGCCGCCGACACCATCACGGTCCGGTTGCACGGCAGCGCCGGGCAGAGCTTCGGCGCGTTCGTGCCGAAGGGCATCACGTTGCGGCTCACCGGTGACGCCAACGACTATGTCGGCAAGGGGCTGTCGGGCGGGCGGATCGTGCTCGCACCCTCGCCTGATTCGCCGTTCGTCGCTGAAGAACAGGTGATCGCGGGCAACGTCGTGCTGTACGGCGCGACGGCTGGCGAGGTGTTCGTGCGCGGCAAGGTGGGGGAGCGTTGCTGCGTGCGTAACTCCGGCGCGACGATCGTGGTGGAAGGTGTGGGCGACCACTGTTGCGAGTACATGACCGGCGGCCGCGCCGTCGTGCTCGGCCCGACCGGCCGCAACTTCGCGGCCGGTATGAGCGGCGGCCTCGCCTTCGTGTTTGATCCCGACCGTGCGCTGTGGGACCGCATGAATCGCGACATGGTCGATGTCGACCGGATGGACGACGACGACCGTGAATGGCTGCGCGCCATCATTGGTGCGCATCGCCGCGAGACCGGGTCGGAAGTCGCAACCCGGATCCTCGCCGATTGGCGGCGCGCCAGCAACCAGTTCCGCAAGGTGTTCCCGAAGGACTACAAGCGCGTGCTCGAGGCCATCCGTGATGCCACCGAACGTGGTGTCGACGTCGACGAGGCCGTGATGGCCGCAGCGAGAGCATGAGCATGCGTGCGATGAAGGCAATGAGTGTGGTGCAGCATGGGTGAGACCACGGGCTTCATGAAGTATCCGCGCAAGCTCCCGACACGCCGTCCGGTGCCGGTGCGCGTGCTCGACTGGCACGAGGTCTATGAAGACTTCCCGGCCGGTGCGACGCGCACACAAGCCGCCCGGTGCATGGACTGCGGTATTCCGTTCTGCCACACCGGCTGTCCGCTCGGGAATCTCATCCCGGAGTGGAACGACCTCGTGTATCGCGATCGTTGGCGCGGCGCGGTCGAGCGCTTGCACGCCACGAACAACTTCCCCGAGTTCACCGGTCGGCTCTGCCCGGCGCCGTGCGAAGCGGCGTGCGTGCTCGGTATCAACGAACCGGCCGTCACGATCAAGCAGATCGAAGTCGAGATCATCGACCGGGCGTTTGAGGAGGGTTGGGTCACACCCGTCATCCCGAGCGTCACCACCGGCAAACGCGTCGCGGTGGTGGGAAGCGGTCCGGCCGGCTTGGCCGCCGCGCAGCAACTCACACGCGCGGGTCATGCCGTGACGGTGTACGAGCGTGCCGACCGCATCGGTGGGCTCCTGCGCTATGGCATCCCCGAGTTCAAGATGGAAAAGCGCCATCTCGATCGCAGGCTCGACCAGATGCGGGCCGAGGGCACCGAGTTCGTCACCGACGCCAACGTGGGGGGCGACGGCGACGGTGCGGTCGCGGTGAGTGCGTTGCTCGAACATGACGCGGTCGTGCTCGCGGGCGGCGCCACGGCATGGCGTGACCTGCCGGTGCCGGGGCGCGAGTTGCGAGGCATCTATCAAGCGATGGAGTTCTTGCCGCCGTCGAACCGGGTGCAGCAGGGCGACCTCGAACGCTCGCCGATCGACGTCGCCGGCAAGCGTGTGGTGATCATCGGTGGCGGCGACACCGGTGCCGACTGTCTCGGCACATCGCACCGTCAGGGTGCGGCCAGCGTGCACCAGTTCGAGATCCTGCCGAGGCCGCCCGAAGCTCGCAATGCGGCGATGCCCTGGCCCACGTACCCAATGACCTATCGCGTCACCTCAGCGCACGAAGAGGGTGGCGAGCGCGTCTACGCGGTGAACACCGAGTGCTTCATCGGTGACGATGACGGCAACGTGCGTGTGCTGCGGGCCCACGAGGTGGAACAGAAGATCGTCGACGGTCGCATGACGTTCGAAAAACTCGACGGTACCGACTTCGAACTCGAGTGCGACTTCGTGTTCCTCGCCATGGGCTTTGTCGGGCCGCAGCGCGAAGGTCTGCTCGATCAGCTCGGTGTGGAGTTCGACGAGCGCGGGAATGTGCGTCGCGACGCCACGTTCGCGACGACGCGGCCGAAGGTGTTCGCGGCCGGCGACATGGGCCGCGGCCAGAGCCTCATCGTGTGGGCGATCGCCGAGGGTCGCAGCTGCGCGCACCACGTCGACACCTATCTCATGGGCTCGACACAACTCCCCGCACCCATCGCGCCCACCACAGTCTCCATGCGCTGAGCGGGGGTAGTCAGGCAGCGTGGTTGAGGCGGGCGTTGGTGGCGGCGTGGTAGAGGAGTTCCTCGCAGATGTCGGCGACGGCGGCATCGGCGAGCGCGATGAAGCGCGGCACGTCGGCGGCGAACGCCGGCGGCAGCGACGCGATCGTCGTCAGCGCGATCTCGGTGGGCGACGCGATGCCGCTCTCGATCGTGAGCGTCACGCTCGACACGGCCATGCCGTCGTTGCTCCACAGCCGGCCCCGGCTCGTGATGCATTGTTCGCCGCGGCGCGTTGTGTCGTCGAGCGTGAGCCCCTCGAAGCCGCAGTCGAGCTCGAACGAGCCGTGATTGCCGAGCGTCCATCGGTGCGTCGGCATGTCGAGTTCGCGGGTCAACGCGAGCAGCGCCACCGCGACCTGAATCGTGCTCAGCGGGAGTGGCCGCGCGACGCGAACGTTGTTGCCATCCATGGCATCTCCATCCTTGGTTGCAGAGTGTCTCGGCCCGTAGTTGGCAGTTACTGAGACGAAATCGCGGCGCCGAACCTGGGGGTAGGCACAATCACCTGGGCCCCGTCAGCCGTCCGGATCGGCGCGCGCTACAGCGAGCACGCGAACCGGTCGATGATGCCCTGGTCTCATGGCCCCCTGACCTCCTAGCCACATGACTACATGGCTACGTGACTACATGATGGCGGTCGGCGCGACCGGCCCGCCGAGCCCACGGGTGAGCGGGAGCGGCGTCGCGACGAGCAAGCACTCGTACTGGCGGACTGCGGCGCAGTGCGCGGCCAGCTCGTCAAGCGCAAAGTTCTGACCCTGCACCAGCCCCATGTCGCGCAGATGGATCATGTGCACCGGAAGGAGCACCGCGGGGTCTTCGCACGGGAACACCTCGAACACGAGTGTGTCGGTCGCGACCGCTGCGACGTCGCGGTCGCGTAGCCACTGGATGCTCTGCGTCGACAGGCCCGGGCTCGGGTGCGAGAAGCGCTCTCGCTGGCCTTGGCGCAGCCAGTGCATCTGGCCCGTGCGCACGAGCAGCACGTCGCCCGATTCGACCGTGATTCCGGCCATCGTCTCGGCGGCCGCGAGGTCGTCGCCGGTGATCGCGTGGCCGGTGTCGAAATGGTCGACGCCGTGCACGCGGGCAACGTCGAGCAACACGCCGCGGCTCGCGATCGGACCGGTCCGCTCGATACCCAACTCGTGCGCACCGTCCTCGTCGTTCGTCGACGACGGCACACCGTTGTAGAGCTCGTCGCCGTAGCCGACGTGGCCGAGCGCGTCCCAGTGCGTGGCCGACTGCGCGCCCATTTCGAAGCTGTCGTCACTTGTGCAGAAGTCGTCGTTGTCGCCGGTGTACGACTCGTTGATAGCGAGCATTTTGCGGGTCGGGTTGATCCGGCCCGCGATGGCGCCCCACTGCGGGCCGCCCTCGTCGAACGGGATCGCGAGCGAGAACACGGTGCCCGTCCGCACGGCCGCGATGCCGCGCAGCACGGCGGCTTCGTCGATGAGGTTCAACGTGCCGCGCCGGTCGTCGGCGCCCCAACGACCACGGTTGCTCACCGACGCGGCGAGGGTCTTGAGGTGTGCGGGCAGTGCCATGCGAAGCTCCGGTGCCGGTGGATACGGGTGCGCTGATCGGCGTGGAACCTACTGACTGGCGGGGCCGGCTGCGCGTCGTAGGCCCGGTCGCACCTAGCATCGGGCCTATGTACAAGTGGTCTGACGAGCACCAGATGATCCGCGATGCGGTACGCGACTTCGTCGACAAAGAGGTCCGCCCCCACCGCGAGGCCCTCGAGCATGGCGACATGCCGCCGTACGACTTGTTGCGCAAGCTGTACCGCACCTTCGGCATGGACCAGATGGCGGCCGCCGGCTTCGACAAGCGCATCGCCCGCGAGGAAGCCGCGGCGTCAGGCGCCGCCGCGGGCACCGCGAGCAAAGATACGGATGACGCCGACGGGGAGAGCTCGGGCGGCGGCGCAGGTATGACGATGTTGCCGATCATCGAGCTGTGCAAGTGCTCGCCGGGCATGGTGACTGCCATGGGTGTGAGCGTCGGTTTGACCGCAGCGGCGATCAACGGCAAGGGCACGATCGCGCAACGCAAGCGCTGGGCCCGCGACATTCTCACGATGGACAAGATCGGTGCGTGGGCGATCACCGAACCGGCGTCGGGCAGCGACGCATTCGGCTCCATGGAGTCGACCGCGCGTCGCGACGGTGACGAGTTCGTGTTGAAGGGCTCCAAGACGTTCATCACGAACGGCCCCTACGCCGACACGATCGTGTTCATCTGCAAGCTCGACGAAGGCAACGCGCCGCACGAACGCAAAGTGGTGCAGTTCGTGCTCGATGCCGGCACGCCGGGGCTCGAGCAGAGCAAGCCGCTTCGCAAGATGGGGATGCACAGCTCACCAACCGGGATGCTGTTCCTCGACGACGTGCGCGTCGGTAACGACCACCTCCTGGGCGAATCGCTCGAATCGTTCAGTGGCAAGGCCGGGCGCGACGCGAGCAAGGCAACGTTCACGATGGAGCGCACGGGTGTCGCGGCGATGTCGCTCGGCATCATTGAGCGATGCCTCGAGCTGTGCGTGCCGTACGCGAACGAGCGGGTGCAGTTCGGCCAGCCGATCGGCAGCTACCAGTTGATCCAGTTGAAGCTCGCTCGCATGGAGGTTGCGCGCCTCAACGTGGAGTGCCTCGTGTTCCGTACCCTCGAGAAGGCTGCCGCCGGCGAGCCGATGGGGCTGGCCGAAGCGTCGGCGCTCAAGCTCTACAGCGCCCAGGCGGCCACCGAAGTGGCGATGGAAGCGGTGCAGCTCTTCGGCGGCAATGGCTACATGGCCGAGTACGAGGTGGAACAGCTCGCCCGTGACGCCAAGGTGCTCCAGATCTACGCCGGCACCGACGAGATCCAGGTCACCCACATCGCCAAGGCGCTCCTCGCCGGACACTGACGCCCGCTTCATGAAGGTCCGTCACATTCGTGACCCTTCTGTGCCACCGACTCGGAATGGTGTGGCCAAACCTGCGACACTTGGCGCGATGCACGCGGGCCTCGACGCGCAGGAACTCGACCTGATGGTGTCGCTCGGAGAATGTCGCTGGGAGCTGCCTCCGGCCGACGACGCTGACCCCGACGGCATCGTCGCGATCGGCGCCGATCTCGAACCGTCGACGCTCGTCGGCGCGTACTCGCACGGGTTGTTCCCGATGCGCCTCGGTGGCCGTTCGGGTCCTCTCGGCTGGTGGTCGCCCGACCCGCGCGGGGTCATGCCTGTCGACGGCTTCATCGTGTCGAAGTCGCTCCGGCGGTCGAGCCGGCACTTCAGCGTGACCGTCGATACCGACTTCGTGGGCGTCATGCTCGGCTGTGGTGACGAAGACCGTCCGCAGGGTTGGATCGATGACTCGTTCATCGACGCCTATACCGAGCTGCATCGCCTCGGTGTGGCGCACAGCGTCGAGGTGTGGGCCGATGGTGCCCTCGTCGGCGGCCTGTACGGGGTGCGCTTGCGTCGTTTCTTCGCCGGTGAGTCGATGTTCCACCGCCGCACCGACGCGTCGAAGGTGGCGTTGTGGGCGGCGTGCGACCTGCTCGCGCTCGACGGCGTTGAGCTGTTCGACGTGCAGTGGACGACCGAACATCTCGCGTCGCTCGGCGCGCTCGACGTGCCTCGCACCGAATACCTGCGGCGGCTCGAACGCGCGGTTGCCCTTGACATTGGGTAGGCGACAGTGGGGAGGCGACATTGCGTAACGTCGGGTCATGGCCAGAACTGCTGTCACCGTGTACCACAACCCGAGTTGCGGCACGTCTCGTGGCGTGCTCGAACTCCTCGCCGAGCGCGGGATCGAACCCGACGTTGTGCAGTACCTCAAGACTCCGCCCGATCGCGCCAAGCTCGCGTGGATTCTCGACCGCATCGATGTAGCGCCGCCGGAGCTCGTGCGCAACGACAACCGCTTCAAGGAACTCGGGCTCGACAAGGCCGACTACACCACGAAGGCGGCCGTGCTCGACCTGCTGTTGGAGCACCCCGAGCTGATGCAGCGCCCGATTGCCATCAAGGGCGACACTGTGGTGCTCGCGCGGCCCAAGGACAGGATCACCGCGCTGCTCTGAGCACCGGTTTCGGGCTGCGGACCGAGCCTACGTAGGCTGGACCGAAGGTCGGAAACCGTTGCATCGAGGAGTGTGCGCAGTGGCAGAGGTGAGCGCCGAGCAGGTGCGCGACGAAGTTCGCGCGTGGCTGGCCGACAACTGGAACCCCGAGCTCACCGTCGCGCAGTGGTGGGACGTGCTCGCGCGCAGCGGGTACGCGGCGCCGACGTTCCCGACGACCCATCATGGGCGCGGCTACTCGCGCTCGCTGGCGAACGTGGTGAACGAAGAGATCGCGCAGGCCGGTGCCATCGGGCCACCGTCGGGCCTCGGCTACGCACTCGCGGCCCCCACGCTGGTCGCGCACGGCAACGAGGCACAAAAAGACTGGCTGTTGCGGATCCTGAACGGTCAGGACGCGTGGTGCCAGCTCTTCTCCGAGCCTGGTGCGGGCAGCGACCTCGCGAGTTTGCAGTGCAAGGCTGAGCGTGACGGCGACGAGTTCGTCATCACCGGCCAGAAGGTGTGGACGTCGACCGCGCAGCTGTGCAACAAAGGCATGCTGATCGCGCGCACCGATCCGTCGCTGCCGAAGCACGTCGGCATCACGTACTTCCGGTTCGATATGCACCAGCCCGGAGTGACGGTGCGTCCGCTGAAGGAGATGACGGGCCGCGCGCTGTTCAACGAGGTGTTCATCGACGAGTGTCGCGTGCATGAAAGCGACATCATCGGTGGGCTGAACAACGGTTGGGCCGTCACGAACACCACGCTCGCAGCCGAGCGTTCGTCACTCGGCAGCGGTGGCAGTGGCGCCGCGGGTTCGGCGTTTCCCGGCGAGTCGCTCGGGCACCTCGAACGCCCGGCCCGCGAGTTCGTCGGCCAGTTCCGCACCGGCGGCACCGGTGGCGGTGGCGTCGGCATGGCCGACCGCCTGATCGCGCTCGCTCGCGAGGCTGGCAAGGACGGCGACGCGCACGTGCGGCAGGGGATTGCGCGGCTCTATTCGCTCGACCGCCTCGGCAAGATGTCGTCGCTGCGGGCCCGCGGTGGCGGCGCATCGGCCGGCGCACCGAACCTCGCCAAATTGATGATGAGCGACATGTTGCGACTGAACCGCGAGGTCGGCTGCGAGATCATCGGCCCTGAAGCAATGTTGATGGGGCCGAACACCATGGGCGGCGGGCTCGTCCAAGAGATGACCTTGTTCTCGCCCGGACCGTCGATCTACGGCGGCACCGACCAGGTGCAGCGCAACATCATCGGCGAGCGTGTACTCGGCTTGCCCAAAGAGCCCGGCCCCGACAAGCGCACCCCTTTCAAGGACCTACTCGTAGCGAGTGCCCGTTGATCGCTCTGGAAGAGCGTCGCGGCGACCGGAGCAGCCCGAAAGCGACGCAGGAGCGACGCGGGTGCGTCGGGAGTTCGCCGCGCCGGACGAAGTAGGCGCAATGGACAGCGCTCCGGATGGGTCGCCGGTGGCCGTGTTCGCGGCGTTGCCAGCGCGCGGCGTGCCCGAGGTGCTGCACGGACAGATGCTCGCGGGCGACACGGTCCTCGAACTTGGTTGTGGCGCGGGGCGCTACACGCGCGGCCTGCTCGATCTCGGCCACCCGGTCGTCGCCGTCGATGCATCGGCGGAAATGTTGGCGCTGGTCGACGAGCGAGCAGAACATGTGCAGGCCGACGTGTTCGCGCTCGATCTGCGGCACCGCTTCGACACGGTCGTCGCGGCGTCGTATCTCGTCAATCAGTGGCCGCCCTTGTTGCTGTCGTCGTGCGCGCGTCACGTCGCGGCCGACGGTGCAGTCATCGTGCAGCGGTACGCGCCCGAGTGGGCGCGTGCTGCGGAGGTTGGCGAGGCCACCGTCGGGCCGGTGACGATCCGCTTCGATCCCATCGCGTGCGTCGACGATCGTCTTGTCGCGACGGTCACGTACACGCTCGACGCGCGCACATGGACGCAGATGATCGATGCCCAGGTGCTCGACGACGACACGTTGCAGCGATACGCGAGCTACTCGGGCCTTGGCGTCGACGGCGTGATCGACGACTACGGCGAATGGGTACGGCTGCTACCGCGCGGTCGTTCGATCGCTAATGTCGGCCGCCATGCCCATTGACATGCAGGTCGGGATCGCGTTGCCGACGATGGTGGCCGGTCTCGACCGCGCAACGTTGCTCGCCTGGATGCGCGCCGCCGACGACGGCCCCTTTTCGATATTGGGATGCGGTGAACGCATCGCGTATCCCAATCAAGAGATGATGTCGGTCCTCGCGGGAGCTGCCACGGTCACCGAACGCGTCGGACTGATGGCCACAGTGAGCGTCACTCCGTTGCATCCCGCCGTCCTCGTCGCCAAACAGGCTGCGACGATCGACGTGTTGTCCGGCGGGCGGTTCACGCTCGGTGTCGCTGTCGGCGGACGCGACGAGGATTACCGCGCGCTCGAAGCCAGCTTCGCACGGCGCCACCAGACGCTCGACGATCAAGTGGGGATCATCCGCTCGGTGTGGGCCGGCGAGTCGCCGCTCGACGGAGTGTCAGCGGTGGGGCCTACGCCGGTGCAGTCGCCTGGGCCGCGGATTCTTTCGGGGTCGATGGGGCCTAAAGGAATGGCGCGCGCCGCACGCTGGGCCGACGGGCTCGCCGGTTTCGACATGGGTGGCGACGCGGCCGGGGTGAGCGCGGCGAACGCCGCGTTCGTCGCGGCCTGGCGTGACGCGGGCCGCGCCGGGATGCCGTTCCTCCAAAGCAGCGCCTGGTTCGGGCTCGGCGCCGACGCGCCGCAGCATGTTTCTCGGTACGCATTCGAATACCTGCGGGTCTTCGGCGACGATGTGGCCCGCAGCTTGGCGTCGATCCCGAAGCTCACCTCCGCGGTCGCCACCGGGGAAGCCCTGCGTGCCCTTGCCGACACGGGCGTTGACGAATTCATCCTCGTGGCCACGACCGCCGATGTCGACGAGGTCAAGCGCGCCGCCGATCTTGTCGCGTCGCTGCGCTGAGCCTCACCGCTACGCTCGCCACGATGTCGTTCTCCTCGGATGGGTAGGGATTCTCGCACCGCTCGTGGTCCTGCGACTACCGTTGGGGATCGGGCTGGCCCCGGTACAACCCTCGGGGGGTCCGATGGAGAAATTCGTTGCCGGCGTCGTCGGCATGCTCGTACTCGTCATGGTGTGGTTTGTCGGCACGTCGGGGTCCTCGAACGAGCCCAGCGCGGTCGCAGGCACGAACGCGCCCTCCACCATTGGCGCGGTGCCGGTCGGCGCGCCGACGACCGCGGCGGGTCACGTGCATTCGGCAACCGCCACAGACCATCTGAAGTCGTTGTTCCCCAACGGCGACGACAAAGGTTTCTCGTCGCTCGAGAACGGGCACCAGCACGATCACAGCGCAGACGTGTACATCACCGACGCGGCGGTGCGGAACAAGCTTCGCCATCAGCTCGACCTCACGATGACGGTCGCTCGTAAGTACCCGACCGTCAAGGATGCCGTCGCCGCCGGTTACCGTCGCGCCGGTCCGTTTTCGCCCGGCCTCGGCGCGCACTACACGCTCCAAAACGGTCAAGGGCTCAACGTCGACGGTGTGATGGACGACGCCGACATCCTCACGCCGCTGTCGATCATCTACGACGGCACCGACCCCACGTCGCCGATCGCGGGCTTCATGTACTACTCGTTTGCCAAGAACGAGCCAGCGGGCTTCGCCGGACCGAATGACCATTGGCATTACCACACGAACGTCTGCTTGAAAAAGGCGGCCGATGGCGGCATCGACGCTCCGTTCGGTGCCGACTCGGACAGTACGGCGAAGCTCTGTGCGTCCGCGGGCGGCTACCTGTACAAGCAGACACAGTGGATGCTGCACGTGTGGACGATCCCCGCGTACACCGACCCGCTCGGCGTGTTCGCGCACAACTCGCCAGCACTGCCGTGTCGACGCGACGGGAGCTACTACACGCTTCCGGTGACGCAGTGGCCAAGCCACCCGCTCGACGTGTGCAAGAATCAATGACGCCCGTCGCCGACGCGCCTGCGTCGGCGACGCACGGCGAACCGGACATGCTCGCTGCGCTCCTCGCCTCACCCGGTGTCGTGGAACACTGCGAGTTGCGTTCGGAGCGCGTCGGTTTCCTGAGCCTGCACGGGGGGCTTGAAGCGGCCACGTTCGAGATCGCGCGTGAAGCCGCGCAGCGCAGCGGAGCGTCGCTGTATGCCGTGGTGCAGCCTGAAGGGTTGCGCTGGCACGTGCCATCGCAGCGATTCGACCCCGAAGCATCGGCCCGGCTGGGCGCGTTCTGTCGCCATGTCCACACCGCGATCTCGATCCATGGCTTCGGTGGTGTGCGCGACAGCGACGAACGCTGGAAGACGGTGGTGCTCGGTGGCGGCGACCGTCGCTCGGCCCGGGATCTCGGCGCCGCGCTGCGTCGCACGCTCGAGCACTACACCTTCATCGACGATCTGGCCGAGATTCCCGCTGCGTATCGAGGCGTGCATACGGGCAATCCTGTGAACCGGACGCGTGGCTCGGGCGTGCAACTCGAACTCCCGCCGCGCATCCGCGGGAACAGCCCGATCTGGGCCGACGCGCCTCGCAATGCGCAGGGGTTCGTGGAACACACCGAGCAGCTCGTGGCCGCACTCGCGGCCTTCGCCGCGACCCGCTGACCCCTCACCCGCTGGCCTACCTCGTTGTGGCGCGCAAGTGTGCGGTGTCGTTGAAGCGGCGCACGACGAGTAGTTCGTGGTGGCTCGTCTCGGGGTTGGCGGCGCGCACAACCTTCGGTGGTGGCGGGCCGACGACGATCTCGCTGATGGAGCCGTTGTCTGCGCCGGAGAACGCGAACGGTCGCGAGCCACTCGCCGACGCGAGGATCTGGCCGATGACGCCGCCGTGCACCACCGCCGCGACAACTTGGTCCGGGTGTGCCCCCGCAATGCGCCGCAGACCTGCGAGCACCCGCTGCTCGAATGCGGCGGCCGGCTCGGCGCCGGGGATCACTTCCCAACGTTGCTCAGCGAGGATCCGATCGAACAGCGGGTCGCGCGCCGCCGCTTTCACCCTGAGCAGGCCGCCTTCCCATTCGCCGAGGAACACTTCGCGCAGATCCGGTTCGATGATCGGCGTCATTCCCAGCGCGGCGGCGAGGGGGGCCGCGGTCTGGTGCGTGCGTTGGAGCGTGGTGACGTAGATCGCGTCGATGGGCTCGTCGCGCAAGCGCGCGGCCACGAGCTCGGCTTGGGCGTGACCGTGCTCGTGCAACGGCGGGTCGCCGTGCCCTCCCGCGAGTGGGAAGGGCTCGTTCGGCATTGCCGGCGCCGACTCGCCATGACGGATGAGCAGAATCGTCGTTGTGCCGGGTGGTGCGGCAAAGCGGTGCTGTCGGAAGCCCTCTGGCGGTGTGCTCACAGGCCGCCACGGTACGGTGCGCGGGTGCCTGAGACCGAGATCATTGGGTTCACGCTCTCGCCTGAGCAGGTGCGCGTCCTCGGCTGCTTGCTCGAAAAGGCCGTGACGACGCCCGACGCCTACCCGCTGTCACTCAACTCGTTGCGGGTCGCGTGCAACCAGACAACGAACCGCGACCCGGTCGTCACCTACGAGGAACGTGAGGTGCACGAGGCGCTCGACGCGCTGCGCGAGATGGGTCTGGTGGCACGCAGCAAGGCCCATGGCGAACGCGCGATCAAGTACCGCCACCTCGTGCCCGACGTGATCGAGCTGACGGCGGGGGAGCGTGCGCTGCTGTGCACGTTGTTGTTGCGCGGCGCGCAGACGCCGGGCGAGCTCAAGCAACGCAGCGAACGCATGCATCCGTTCGGCGCGGTCAGCGAGATCGAGGCCGCGATGGCCGGCCTCGCGGCGCGCGGTTTCGTGGTGGAACAGGCCCGCCGGCCCGGCCAGAAGGAGCACCGGTGGATGCACCTGCTCGGTGGGAGTGACACGGCCGTCGCGGTGGTGGCGCCCACGCCCGGGTCGAGCACGGCACCGTCGTCGGTGTCTGGGGCCCCGTCACCGGCCCCGTCTCCTGCAGGGTCGCGGCCCGAGGCCGTGCACACGTCGTCCGTCGTGACGACGCCACACTCGGTCGGCCATGCGCTTGAGCTGCGCAATCCCGCGACGGGTGAGGTGCTGGAGACGATCGATACCACCGACGACGCCGAGATCGCGGCCAAGCTGCGGCGCGCCCGCGTCGCCCAGCGAGCGTGGTCGGCGAGACCACTCGGCGAGCGGATCGCGATTATCACGCGATGGCGCGATCTGTTCGTTGACCAGATCGAGCAGTGTGCCCAGATCACGATGCGTGAAACCGGCAAGCCGATCGCGAACGCGCGTGGTGAACTTCGTGCCGTCCCGTACGACATCGACGACTTCATCGCGCAGGTTCCCGAGGTTGTTGCGGCCCGCGACGTCGGAACCGACGAAGGCGTGGAACAACGCGAGACCTACGAACCGTATGGAGTCGTCGCGCACATCAGCGCGTGGGACTACCCGTATCTCGTGGCTCTCAGCACGATCGTGCCGGCGCTGCTGTGTGGCAATGCGGTGCTCTACAAGCCGTCCGAGCTCGCGACGCGGTCGGGTCTGAAGCTCGTCGACTTGGCGCACCGTGCGGGCATACCCGTCGATGTACTGCAAGCGATCGTGGGTGACGGCGTCACGGGCGCGGCGCTCGTCGCGAGTGGCGTCGACCTCGTGACGTGCTCGGCGTCGTACGACACCGGGCGTGCGGTGGCGCGTGCCGCCGCAGAGCGCCTCGTGCCCGTGGTGCTCGAACTCGGCGGCAAGGACGCCGCGTACGTGTGCGACGACGCCGACATCGATGTGGCCGCGATCGCCGCGGCCAAGGGTGCGTTCTATACGGCTGGCCAAGGCGCAAGCGCTATCGAACGGATCTACGTGCATGCCGGCGTGTGGGCGGCCTTCCTCGATGCCTTCGCGACGGCGAGCCACGCCTGGGTCCTTGGTGACCCGGCCGACGATGCGACCACCGTGGGTGCGCTCACCCGACCCGGACAGCGTGAGCTACTCGAGGCCCAACTCGCCGACGCGCGCGCCAAGGGCGCGCGCGTGTTGTTCGGTGGCGAGGCGCGAGAGGGGAACTGGTTCGAGCCCACGGCCCTCGTCGACGTCGATCATTCGATGGTGGTGATGCGCGACGAGAGTTGCGGCCCGATTGTGGGTGTGATGCGCGTGCGCGACGACGCCGAGGCGATCGCGCTGATGGACGAGACCGACTACGGGTTGACCGCGGCGGTGTTCAGCGCGTCGCGCGCTCGGGCCGAAGCGATCCTCGCCCGACTCGACGTGGGCAGCGCGTACTGGAACTGCGCCGACCGCACGACCGCGACGATGGCATGGAGCGGGCGGCGCCACAGTGGCCTCGGCGTGTCGATGGCACCCGCCGGCATCGCCAGCTTCGTGCGCCCCAAGGCGTGGCACCTGAGTCCCTGAGCGCCGACCATTGGTACTACGGGCGCACATATTCAACGGCAAGTACCAATGGACGGGGTGCGCCTACAAGCCGCGGCCGGACCAGCCGTCCCAGAGCGCTCGTTCGACGCCGTACGGGTCGTCGAGGAGTTCCCACGTGGTGTCGATGCGCATCGTGGGGCGGCGATTGGCGTCGTACGGCGCCCACGCCGGGATGGCGCCGTGGGTGGGCGTCCCCGATCGGGCGAAGGCGTGCCACGCGCGGTGCATCGGCGCCGCGACGGTGTCGCGCGGCGCGTCGTCGCCGAGGAACATCGCTGCGCCCGGCTGATGGAGGTTGTCGAACACGAACGGGATCTCGACCGCGTGACACGATTTCAGCGCCCCACCGAACGCAGGGGTGGGCCACGTGAACAGGTACGCGTGCAGTTCGCCGTGCGGCGCGTGGGCGTCGAGGAGCCGCAGCATGGGTACGCGGAACACCGCGTCGGTCGAGATCGCGGTCCAAAGATCGCCAGTCGTGGCGTCGGCGCGATTGGCTCGATATCCGGCGAGCAGCGTGTCGGCACCGTCGCGGATCCACTCGGATATACGTTGTGCGAGCGCGGCATCGTCCATTGACCCAAGCGCGGGGTCGATGATGTTGAACAGCGTCATCTCGTCGAGGTTCGTGCCCGTCAGGAGGGCCACGCCTTTGGCAGATCCGCCCGCAATCGCATCGAGTGGCGGTTGCGGGAGCACCACGCCGTCGTGCACCGGCGCAAACGGCAAGGTCGCCGAGTCGGTCTCGAGCCCGAGCACCGAGCTCGCCTCGACGAGGGCGTCCGCGGTGACGGCGCGCCACGCGGCGACGTCGGTGGCGTCGATGCCGAGCGCCGTGGCCACCCGGCGGGCCTGGTTCGTGGCGTGCTCGGGCGTGAGGCCCCATGATGCCGCGCCGCTCTGCGCGATGGCCTTGTGGAACAGTGCGCCGGGGCGGGCCGCCGGTGTGCCCATGAGCGTGGCCACGCTGCCGGCGCCGGCCGACTCACCGAAGATCGTGACGTTCGCCGGATCGCCGCCGAACTCGCTGATGCACTCCTGCACCCATTCCAGTGCAGCAACCTGGTCGAGGATGCCGAGGTTGCCGCTCGACGCGAGCGCGGGGTCGTCACACAAATCGCCGAGGTACAGAAAGCCGAGCGGGCCGAGCCGGTAGTTGATCGTCACGAGCACCACGTCGCCATCGTTGGCAAAGCGCGTGCCGTCGTACCAGGGTGTGGATCCGGCGCCGAACTGGAAGGCGCCGCCGTGGATCCACACCATCACGGGACGTGTGCCGTCGAGGCTCGGCGTCCAGACGTTGAGGAACAGTGCGTCCTCGCTCTTGGGGTGGCTCGTCGTGCCCATCATCTGCTCGAGGATCATCACGTTCTGGGCGACGTCGGCGCCGAACGCGGACGCATCACGCACGTCGGACCACGCGGCTTCGCGCACCGGCGGCAAGAAACGCAGGTCGCCGACCGGCGGTGCCGCGAACGCAATGCCCTTGAAGGCCAGGCACCCGTCGGTCTCGACGCCCTCGATTTTGCCGCTGCGGGCCTCTACGATCACGCCCATGGTGGGGGCCTCGCGTTTCCAGTCGGGTTTCCAGTGTCGGGATTCCAGCGTAGAGCCCTCAACTTCGGGGTCGCCAGGTGCCGACACACAGCGCATGAGATCGGCGCCGCGCTGTGTGATCGCGGCGATCCTTTCGATCGGCGTACTCGCGGCCGCTGGGCTCATCGCAGGCTCGAGCCGGTCTGCGAACGCCGACACGACGGCGGCGGCGAACGACGTGGCACCGCTGCCGGCCGACCCCGCGACGATCCCGGGCTACGGCCAGGACCCGGTGTCGTTGCTCGGACCAAGCCGACTCACTGCGCACCAGCTTGCTGGGTACGTGCTGTCGGTCGGCCACCCACGCGCGAGCGTGCCGATCGAGCAACTTGCCCAGATCTTCCTCGAGGAGGGCGCCGGTCTCGGCGTGCGTGCCGACCTCGCGTGGGCCCAGTCGATCATCGAGACCGGTAACTTCCATCTCCCCGACGGCGGCCAGGTGCATCCTGACGACAACAATTTCGCGGGGATCGGCGCGTGCGACTCGTGCCACTCCGGGCATCGGTATCCCTCAGCGCGCATAGGGGTGCGTGCGCAGATGCAGCTCTTGCGCGGTTACGCCGATCCGCACCCGCTCGCCGGTGCGATGATCCATCCGCCTCGTTCGTACCTCGGCATTGCACCGACGTGGCGCCAGATGGGCCACGGACGTTGGGCGACTGCGCCGAATTACTCCGACGCGATCTTGCGTACGTACGCGTCGATGTTGCGTTTCGCGCACGTCGATCTGTCGTTCCAGCCGCCCCCGCTCGACGGCGTCACGCTGGCGCGCGCCGCCACGGCGCCCGGTGCGCCATACGAGCCGCCCGTGCGTGAGGGCGACGGCTTGTACCTCGCCTCACCCAATGGTCAGGTGTACGACGTCGGCGACGCGCGTTTCTGGGGGTCGGCAGTGGGCGTGCAGCATCACGGGCGTGCCGTTGCGGTGATCACCACACCGCACGCCGGTGGCTACTGGGTGGTGTTCGCCGATGGTCGCGTCCTCGCGTTCGGCTCGGCACCGACGCTCGGCAACACGTCGAAGGGCACCGTTGCGGCCGCGCCGCTCGCCGATGGTGTGGGCTACTGGACCGTCGATCGTGACGGGCATGTGCGTGCGTTCGGCGTGGCACTGCACCTCGAACCCGCAGTTGGCACGATCGCACCCGATGTGCGCATCGTCGACATCGCCGCCACGCGGACGGGTCGCGGCTACTGGCTCGCCGACTCGCGCGGCAGGGTGTATCCCGTCGGCGACGCCCGATCGTTTGGGAACGCGCACGGCGTCGGTGCCGATGACCCGGTGGTCGCGATCGCTGCGACCCCCTGGGACGACGGGTACTGGCTCGCAACCGCGACCGGGCGAGTGTTCGGGTTCGGTAAGGCGCACACGTCGGGTGGCCTGGCGCAGGAGTTCGCCGAACACGCCGACCCAGCGACGTTCACCACCGACAAGGCCCGGCGCGACAAGGGCCTCGCCGACAGTCAGCGTCATCTCGTCGTGGCGCTACGCCCCGCACCGTCGGGCCACGGGTATTGGCTGGTCACCGCGGATGGCATGGTCGTCGGGCGCGGGTCTGCGCCCGACTTCGCGCCGGTCGAGATCGCCGGGGTCCCCGTCCTGGCTGCAACCAGCCGCCTCGACGCCGCGCCACCGCTGCGCTGAGCGCGTCGCGACGCGCTCTGATTGCACTGGGCGGCGCTACACGCCGTCGGGTGCAGAGGAAAACACTTTTGGGGTTGACGGGGGTGGGGGACTTTTGTTGGACTGACTGTGGTGTGCGACGCCTCGGTCGACTCATCCAGGGTCGACTCCTCCAGTAACGCCGACACGGCACCCGTCGTGCTCACGGTGCGCGATGACGTGTGCGTGGTCACGCTGTGCGACGGCGAAAACCTCTTTGATCCGGAGTTCCTCGGCGCGGTGCACGCGGCATTGGATACGGTCGAGAACGACCACCGAGGCCAGGCGCTGGTGATGACGGGCGCGGCGAAGTTCTTCTCGAACGGTTTCGACCTCGGCTTCCTTGGTTCGCTCGATGGCGAGACGCTCGGACCGTTCATTAGGTCAGCGTGTGGTCTGCTCGCGCGAGTCATGAAGTTTCCCGCGCCCACGGTCGCGGCGATCAACGGCCACGCGTTCGGGATCGGCGCGATGCTCGCACTGGCACACGATCAACGCGTGATGCGCGACGATCGCGGTTGGTTTTGCCTGCCCGAGGTCGACCTCGGGTTGCCGTTCCATCCGTTCATGCAAGACTTGATCACGTCGCGCCTTTCGCCCGCGACCGCCACCGAAGCGATCCTGACGGGGCGCCGTTTCAGCGGCGCCGACGCGCGCGCGGCCGGCATCGTGGAAGCGACGAGCAACGAATCTGGGCTCGTTGGCCTCGCGATCGAGCACGCGCTCCGGTGGTCAGGGAAGCGGCCGGACGTATTGCGCACGATGAAACAGCAGCTGCACGCCCGGGTGCTCGCAGCGTTGGACTGATCCACAACGCAACGAGACACACGCGATCACCCGGCGGGCAATGCCAGCGTGACGGCCGCGCCCTGCCCGAGCTCGGAGTCGATGTGGCACGAGCCGCCGACGCTGAGAATCATGCCGTGCACGATCGACAGTCCGAGGCCGGTGCCGCGGTCGCTCGGCTTGGTGGTGAAGAATGGGTCAAACGCGCGGCGCGTCACGTCGGGTGCCATGCCAGGGCCGTTGTCGCGAACGACCAATTCGACATACTCGCCGGGCTCGAGTCCTGCACGCGCGTCGTCGCCCGGTTGGTGCTGAGCGTCGGGCACGCTGATGTCACGTGCGCTGAGCGTCACGGTGCCGCCGCCCGGTTCCATGGCATCACGGGCATTGAGCACGAGGTTCGTGATTGCCTGTTCGAGGCGGTGGCTCGCAAAGCGGACACGGCGCGCGCCCGGCCCCGGTATGTACCCAAGCCTGACCTTGTGACCGACGACGCCGCGCAGGCGCTCCAGAATGTCGGGCACGATCGCATCGAGTTCGAGGAGTTCGACGGGCGCCGAATCGTTGTGGCCGAAGATCAACAGTTCGCTCGTGAGTTTCGCCGCGTGGGCCGCCGCGGCGCCGATGTGCTCGCAGTCGCCGCGCAGTGGGCTGTCGTCGTCGAGCTGGCGCGTGATCGCCTTCAGGTAGTTGTTGATCACTCCGAGCAGGTTGTTGATGTCGTGGGCCACACCGCTGGCGAGGCGGCCGAGGCTGTCGAGTCGGAGCGCGCGTTCGAGCTGCACCTGGAGGCGTTCGCGCTCGGCAATGCCGGCGAGCCGCTCGAGTTCGGTGATGTCGGTGATGAGCGCCGTGGTGCCGACATAGCTGCCATCAGTGGCGTAGAGGGGCGTCGCGCTGAACCGGGTCCATACGGGACGCCCGTCCTTGGCGACGAACTTGAAGGCCGCTTGGTCGGCCAGCCCCGCTCGGCGCCGCGCCTGTTGCTGTTCGGCGACCCCGGCCTCGCGCAGCGCCAGCTGTTCCTCGGCCAGCGCCCGACCAGCGTCGTCGGTGAACATGGTCAATGGCATCGCGAGCATCTCGTCGACGGTGTAGCCGAGCATCTCGGCCATACGTTCGTTCACGAACGTTGTGGTGTACGACGCGTCGATCGTCCAGACGCCTTCATCGGCGAGGTCGAGAAACGTCTGGTATCGCTCGTCGGCGGCCAGGGCCGCCTGCTCGGCGTGAACGCGGCGCGTGACGTCGCGTGACCAAATCGCGATCTCCGGAACGCCGCCGCGCGTGATCTCGGGCAGCGGACGAGCGCGCGACGCGAGCCAGCAGTAGCAACCGTCCGCGCGCAACGTGCGGTACTCGAATTCAACGATCTCGCCCTCGCGGCAGCGCATCATCGCGGCGACGACCCCGTCGCGATCGTCGGGATGGACCAAGTTGGCGGTGTCCCCGCCGACGAGAAACTCCGGGTCGTAGCCGAGCACGGTCCGCGACGACGGCGACGCGTACACGATGTGGGCGCCGTCGTTGCACGACACCAGATCGGTCGCGTGCTCGGCGAGCAACTGGTACCGCAGCGCGGCGATGCTCTCGGGCGCCGGGGTCGAGACGCGATCCTCCGGTGGCGGCACGAGGGGCTCAGACACCATCCCAAACCATCGGCGAGGCGCCGTTGCCCTGCGCGTCGAGTAGCTCGACGGGTGAGTGCTTGTCGATATGGCCGATGAGACCGTTGTAGACGGAGTAGCCCACGAGCTCACGCAACCGTGGCGAAAACCGCGCCGCGATGTCGCGGGGGATACCCAACTGTTGGTTCTCTTGCTGGCGGACCCAGCCTGCGCAGTAGTTCATCGCAATGCCGACGCGTCGTTGCTGTGACATGTTGGCGCCGCCGCCGTGCCACAGCGAGCCGTGCCACACGAGTACCGATCCCTTCGGCATCTCAGCCGCGATCGAGTCGTAATGACGGCCGTACTCGGGTGAACTCTCGGCAACGTGCGTTCCCGGTACGACGCGGGTGGCGCCGTTGGCCTCGGTGAACTCGGTGAGCGCCCACATCGTGTTGCACACGGTTGGCGCATGCGGCTTGGCGAGCGGCATGAGTTGATCGTCGGCATGGATCGGTTGTGCCGACTCGCCCGGCAAGATCGCGATCGAACTCAACGACGACACCAGCGCGCCGCGATCGAGAACACCTTCCACGATCGGGAGCACGGCCGCGTGGACCGGCACCCGCTCGTACAGGCGCGAGCGAGCAAGCAGGTTGTACACACGCAGCGTGTGTTGACCCTCGAAGCTGTTGTCGGCCGGCCGGACGTCGAGGTCGCGTTCGAGGCGTGCGAGGTCGTCGACGAGCGCGTCGATCAGTTCGGATTCGATCGCCCGCTCGACGATTGTGTATCCGTCACGCTCGATACGGGCGAGGTGCTCGCCCACCTCGACGCTTGTGCCGGTTCCCGTCCCCGCCGCCGGTGCAGTCCCCGTTCCCGTCGCCGCGCTGGTCGCGGCCGAAGTCGTGTTGGGCGCGCTCACAGCGTCCACGGTACCGTGCGCGCCGGCACCGACGTCCGGTGCGCCGCGAACGTCGGTCGACGAGATGGAGTGCTCACCCGTGGCGATCTACGCGCTCGGCGACAAGGAACCTCAGATCGACCCGAGTGCATTCGTGCACCCGGACGCAACCGTGATCGGCAATGTCGTGATTGGCGCGCAGTCGTCGGTGTGGCCTCAAGCAGTCCTGCGCGGCGACGCCAGCCGCATCGTCATCGGGGCCCGCACAAGCATCCAGGATGGCGCCATCATCCACTGCACACACGACGCCGAGACGCACATCGGTGACGACTGCGTGATCGGTCATCTCGTCCACATGGAGGGGTGCACCATCGAAGATCGGTGTCTGGTTGGTTCCGGCGCGATCGTGCTGCACCGTGTGATCGTGCGGACGGGAGCGCTCGTCGGCGCGGCGGCGTTGGTCACGAACAACACCGAAGTGCCGTCCAACGCCATGGCATTGGGTGTTCCCGCTGTCATCAAGCTCGACCGTTCCGATCCGGAACTCATCGTGATGAACGCGGCGGGATACGTGTGGAACGCCGCGCACTACCTCGAGCATCTACGTCGTGTCGACTGAGCGCTAGCGATGGCGCTCATCGCGCGACCCCACGTCGAAGCAGGCTCAGCTGCCGTCGGGCGGGGTGTCGGTGAGGAACGGCACGTGCGGCCGGAAGATGTCAGGCGGGTAGGTGTAACCCGGCACGATCCACGCATGCAACATCCACAGCGAGCTGATGTCGATGTTGCTGCCACCGAGCGCCGCGCACGTCTCGTTGGTGAGGCCCTCGGCGACGATGACGCCGCGCACCATGCACACCAGTCCGTGGCGGTGCCAGTGGTCGTTGTTGCCGGCGAGACCGTAGATCGGCGGCTGTTGCCCCGAGTTGATGAGCCACATCATGCCGACGAGTGGTGCACTCGGTGAGTTACCGCCGTACAACAAGAAGTTCGGACGTTTGCGGTTGAACGTGGTGCCGAACCCCTCGGGGCCGATGTAGTGCGCGCCCTGACCCTTGAGATACACCGCGATCATGTGGAATCCACCGCGCACAGCGTCTGCGGCGGTGGGGAAGCGCATGGCGTATTGCAGCGACGCGACAAGATCAGGCACAACACGCTGACAATTTGGGCGCGACAGATCGTGCTTCTTGGCGGGGTAGAACGTCATTTCGTCGATCATCATCTGCTTGGTCATGTCGTCCATGGGCAGCTTGTCGTACGCCTTGCACCACTGCTTGTGCGGGAGACCAGCAAGGTTGTCGTGCTGGGCTCGAGCGACGGCCGGCGTGGCGACGCTGACGACTGCGAGTGTCAACGCGCCGAGCATGAGCACAATGCCGGGGCGGTGTCCGCGACGGTGTGCACGTGGCGCGCGAGCGAGTGAACGACGAGCAAGCATGTGGTGTCCTCCCAAGATCCCGACCGTGCGACGATACCGGTCAGCTCCCGGTCATGCCAGGGCTATCCGCGGGTCTAGACCTGGGTGCCGGCGATGAGGCCGACGGTGTAGGTCAGCGCCATGGCGAGCGTGCTCCAGCACACCACTCGTATGGCGGCGCGCAGCGGCGGTGCGCCGCCGGTGCGCGCACCGACCCAGCCCAGCGCAACGAGGGCCACGAGCGCGACGGCCGCGGTGATGACGATCCGACTCGACCGTGGGGCGAGTATGACCGTGATGAACGGCATCAACGCCCCGATCGAGAACGCGACGGCCGAGATCCACGCGGCTTGGAACGGCTTGGCCGTGGTCACCTCGGTGATGCC
>JBBREP010000038.1:0-30025 GCA_038202885.1 Acidimicrobiia bacterium
CGAGGCCGACCGGCTCGCGACCACCTTCGAGCATCACCTGCCGCTCGAGGTCGAAGACCGCATCTACGTCGCCCTGCACCGGCCCGAGACGTGCCCGCACGGCTTCCCGATTCCCGCGAAGGAGCAGGCCGACATTCCCACGATGCCGCCGCTCTACGCGCTCGAGCCCGGCGACGCCGCCATCGTGGCCGTCCCCGGCTCGACCGACCCAGACCTCATCGAGTTCCTCGACACGCTCGGGCTGCGGCCCGGTGTGCGCGTGGAGATCAAAGAAAAGCACCCGTTCGACGGGCCACTCGTGCTGCGTGTCGAAGGCAAGGAACGCACGTTGGGGAGCACCGTGGCCAACCAAGTGTTTGTTCGCAAGATCGCGTGATCACCGTCAACCAGCAAAGGAAATGACTATGAATCATCTGCTGGCCGCAGAAGGCGGCTACCAGGCTTTCAAGCTGCACGGAGGTGAGTGGCTCGTCCTCTTCGGCTCCGCGTTGACCGCACTCCTCGCGATTGCCGTGGGGTTCTTCTTGATGAAGGGCGTGCTCGCAGCGGATCAGGGAACACCGAAGATGCGCGAGATCGCGGCAGCGATCCAAGAGGGCGCCATGGCGTACCTGAAGCGTCAGTTCCGCACGATCGGCTTCATCCTCATCCCGCTCACCGTCGTGGTGTTCATCACCTCGACCAAGGTGATCAAGCCGGGTGGCGCTGAGGCGCTGTCGTTTGTTCAGTCGGGCTTGTTCCGCACGCTCGCGTTCGTCGCCGGCTGCATCATGTCGGGCCTCACCGGCTTCATCGGCATGGGACTCGCGGTGCGCGGCAACGTTCGCACGGCCGCCGCGGCCAAGACGGGCTCGATGCCGGCAGCGTTGCAGGTGGCCTTCCGCACGGGTGGCGTCGCCGGCATGTTCACGGTGGGCCTCGGGCTCATCGGAGCGACGATCATCATCATGATCTTCCAGAACACCAGCTCGGCCATTCTGGTGGGCTTCGGCTTCGGTGGCTCGTTGCTCGCGCTCTTCCTGCGTGTGGGCGGCGGCATCTTCACCAAGGCCGCCGACGTCGGTGCTGACCTCGTCGGCAAGGTTGAGGCAGGCATCCCTGAAGACGACCCGCGCAACCCGGCGACCATCGCCGACAACGTGGGCGACAACGTGGGCGACTGCGCCGGTATGGCGGCCGACCTGTTCGAGAGCTACGAGGTCACCCTCGTCGCATCGATCATCCTCGGTGTTGCGGCATTCACCTCGATTCATGCGAACCCCGCGCTTGGTCTGGTGTTCCCGCTCGCTGCCCGCGCCATCGGCGTGCTCGCGTCGATTGTCGGCGTGTTCGCGGTGAAGGCGAGCGACAAGGACAAGTCGGCCATGGCGCCGATCAACCGCGGCTTCGTTACGGCGACCGCGCTGACGGTCGTCGGTACTGCCGTCGTTGCTCTCGGGTACGTCGGTAACAAGCACAACAACGAAGGCTGGCGTTGTCTCGGCGCCGTCGTAATCGGTCTTGTGCTCGCACAGGCAGCGAGCCGGCTCACCGAGTACTTCACTTCGACCGAGCACGGCCCGGTGCAGGAAATTGCTGAGTCGGCCGCAACCGGTGGCCCCGCCACCGCAACGCTTTCGGGCGTTGCATCGGGACTCGAGTCGTCGGTGTGGGCCATCATTGCTGTTGCCATTGCTATTGCGGCTGCCGTTGGTCTCGGTGACGGCAACATCCAGTTTTCGCTCTACCTCGTGGCGCTGACCGGTATGGGCATGCTTGCCACCACGGGCGTGATCGTGTCGGAAGACACCTTCGGTCCGGTCGCTGACAACGCAGCCGGTATCGCTGAGATGTCGGGCGAGTTCACCGGTGAAGCCGAGCGCATCATGGTGAGCCTCGACGCCGTCGGCAACACCACGAAAGCGGTCACGAAGGGCTTCGCCATTGGTTCGGCCGTCATTGCTTCGGTGGCCATCTTCGCCTCGTTCATCGAGACGATCGGCAACGAGGACAAGGGTGTGGCTGCGGAGCTGAAACGCTTCATCGCCGATCATCACCCGAAGGGCACGATCTTCGATGTCGTCAAGATCAACGTGGCCGACCCCAAGCAGTTCATCGGCATGCTGATCGGTGGCTCGATCGCGTTCTTGTTCTCGGCCCTCGCCATCCGTGCGGTCGGGCGTACCGCAGGTGTCGTTGTCCAGGAAGTGCGCAAGCAGTTCGCCGACGGCGGCATCATGGCGGGCACGAAGAAGCCCGACTATGCGCCGGTCATCGACATCTGCACCGCGGCGTCGTTGCGTGAGCTCACTACCCCCGCGTTGCTCGCGGTCCTCACGCCGGTCATCATCGGGTTCGGCATCAACGCCTACGCCCTCGGAGCGTTCCTGGCTGCGGTCATCCTCACCGGCCAGCTCATGGCCAACTTCCTGAGCAACTCGGGTGGTGCGTGGGACAACGCCAAGAAGTACATCGAGGACGGTAACTACGGCGGCAAGGGATCGGATGCCTACCGCGCCGCAGTCATCTGCGACACGGTCGGTGACCCCTTCAAGGACACCGCCGGTCCGGCGCTCAACCCGCTCATCAAGGTGATGAACCTGGTGTCGCTGCTGACGTTGCCCGCAATCATCAGCATGCAGCACAACGGTGCGCGTTACGCGGTTGCCGGCGTGGCGCTGGTGATCCTGCTCGGTGCGATTGCGTTCAGCAAGCGCTCGACGGGTTCGCTCGCCAGCATGCCGCCGGCCGAGGCAGTCGCGGCGAACTGAGCCGACAGCACGTACACGCACGCCGGAGACCGTTTCGAGCGGTCTCCGGCGCGCTGTATGTGGACCTAGACGCGCGCAGCGTGGTAATTGGTGGGAAGCCCGGCCGCGTGTCTTGACACGGCTTGGCCTCGCGAAGAGCATTGAAGTGCAACGGCGGTAGCGTTGTTGTGGGCGGTAATTGGCTTTCTATGTCGTGGTCGTCGTGGTCGTCCCAGAGGTGGAACGAATCGTGAAGACGAAGCTCAAGTTGGTCGCAACCGTGGGCTTGCTCGCGGGTGTGACCGCGCTGTCCGGCGTTGGCGCTCACGCCACCGCCGGAGCCAGCTCGAGCGTCGGTTCTTGCACTGGGCTCGCAGGTCTCGCGAGCGTCAAGAGCGACTACGTCGATCCCGCCGACGGCCATCCGGTCGGGCTCGTCGCGAACATTCCCACCGCGGGCGCGAACCACGACGTGCGCATCAGTATCAAGGGTGTCGCCGGCGCCGACGGCTCGTTCGGCACGTGCACGTTCTCGGGCGACAACACTCCCGGAGCGGGTGCACACACCGTGTCGAAATGGACAGCGTCGCTGGTATCGCCCGCCACTGACTGCGTCGCCGACGTCGACCCTGCGGAGTATCCGCTCAACGGTAAGACGACGATTCAGTTCACCGACGGCACCCGCACCCAGACGTACTCGCAGACCACCTTCGGTCGTGGTCCCGATCACGACATGCTCACCCAAACCGGTGTCGTGACGAAGGGCAACGGCCTCGGCGCGCTCGTCGCCAACGAGGTCTATTTCGCCCCGATTGTCGAGCACGTCACCGGTGCCGGATCGCCCTACCCGGGCTATTCCTTCGACAAGCTGACCGCGCAGGCGTGCGCTGGTTCAACGACCGTGTCCAGCGGCGACGCCCGCGACGTGTTCGTCGCTGACGGCACCAGCGGTCTCACCGGCCACACCGCCGCCGGCCTCACCTTCCACGTCGGCAATTAGCAGGTAACGACCCGCAAACCACATCAAGAGGGCTGGGGACGGGGCGGCCTTGAAGGGGGGGCTGGCCTGCGTCCCACGCGGCGACCGCACAACCTTGTTGCGGCAAGCCCGGCCATCGCGGTCGCTCGCAGCGCCGGACGAAGTAGGCGCAGAAGTCAGGCCTTTGCCTGGGCGCGGTGTTTGCGCCATTCGAGGAACGGGGGGATGAGCGAGAGGGTGACGATGCCGACGGTGATCGGCTCCACCCACGACTCACCGATGTGGCTTCCCAGCAAGTAGCCGAGCAGCGATACGCCGACGGCCCACAAGAGCGCGCCGATCACGTTGGCCGCTGAGTACACCCGCAACTTCATGCTGCTGGCGCCCGCGAGCATCGGCACGATCGTGCGCACGAACGGCACGAAGCGCGCCAGCACGACGGCAAATGCACCGCGGCGGTCGAAGAACTCCTGCGCTTTTTCGAGGTATTTGGTCTTGAAGATCTTGGCGTCGGGCTTGAAGATCCGGGTGCCCCATTGCGCACCGATGCCGTAGCCGAGTTGCGCGCCGACGACCGCAACGATGAACGCACCGATCGCGACCGAGGCCAAGTTGAGGTGCGGGTTGTGGCTTCCGGCCTTGGTCGAGCAGAAGAACCCGGCCAGGAACAGCAGCGAGTCGCCCGGCAGCGGCACGGGCAGGAGCCCCGATTCCACGAACACGACGACCAGCAGCCCGATCGTCCCCCAGTTCTCGATGACGTTGCGGGCGAAGGATCCCATGAGGCGGGCAGGCTAGGTCAGTCCCGGGCCATCGCTGTCACTACTCTGACCTGGGATTTCGCTGCGCGTGCTTGACAGACCGGCAATATCTGTGCGAGCAACGTCGCTGCATCGGGCCCTGAGTACGCCCTCGGGCCAGCCAACGAACTAGCCAGGAGCATTGTGTCCAAGCCGCTCGTGATCGTCGAGTCACCGACGAAAGCCCGGACCATCGCGGGATTTCTCGGCCGGTCGGGCGATCTCGACGTCACTGTCATGTCGAGCGTCGGCCACGTCCGAGACCTGCCGAATAAGCGCGATCAGCTCCCCGACGACAAGCGTGAGACCCACGCGCGGCTGCTCGGGGTGAACCCCGACGACCACTTCGACACGGTCTATGTCGTGCCGCCGAGCAAGAAGAAGGTCATCCTCGAGCTGCGGCGGGCGCTCAAGGACGCCGACGAGGTCTACCTCGCGACCGACGAGGACCGCGAGGGTGAGGCGATCGCGTGGCACCTCCTGGAGGTGTTGCAGCCCAAGGTTCCCGTGAAGCGCATGGTGTTCCATGAGATCACGCCGGCTGCGATCCAAGCCGCTATCGACAACCCGCGTGAGCTCGACCTGAAACTCGTCGAAGCCCAAGAGGGCCGGCGCGTGCTCGACCGCCTCGTGGGTTACGAAGTGTCGCCCGTGTTGTGGCGCAAGATCGGCCGCGCCGCTCCGTCGGCCGGGCGTGTGCAGAGCGTTGCCGTGCGGCTCGTCGTCGACCGTGAGCGGGCGCGTATGGCGTTCCGCAGCGGTTCGTGGTTCGACATCGAGGGTGCGTTCAACTCCAAGGATGTGCAGTTCGGCGCGTCGCTGTCGCAGCTCGATGGGCGCCGACTCGCGGTCGGCGCTGACTTTGATGCGGCCACGGGCACGCTCAAGGAAAGTGTCGATGTTGTACGGCTCGACGAGGCCGGTGCGACCGCGCTCGCCGAGCGTTTGGCGCTCAGCGACTATCGGGTGCAGTCGATCGAGGCCAAGCCGTTCACGCGCCGGCCGTACGCACCGTTTACGACGTCGACGTTGCAGCAGGAAGCGAGCCGCAAGCTCGGGTTCCCGGCGAGCAAGGCGATGGCCGTCGCGCAACGTCTCTACGAGCGCGGCTACATCACCTATATGCGTACCGACAGCACGAACCTGTCCGAACAAGCCGTCACCGCGGCGCGCCGCGCGGTGCGCGAGCGCTACGGCGACGAGTACCTGCCGGCCGAGCCGCGTGTGTATCGCAGCAAGGTGAAGAACGCGCAGGAGGCCCACGAGGCGATTCGCCCCGCCGGTGAGCGCATCCGTATGCCCGACGAGGTCAGTGGCGAACTCGACTCCGACGAACGCCGTCTCTATGAGCTCATCTGGGTCCGCACGGTCGCGTGCCAGATGGTCGACGCTCGTGGGCGCACCACCACGTTGTTGATGGGTGCCACCTCCACCGCCGACGAGCACGCGGTGTTTCGTGCCACCGGCACGACGTGGGACTTCCTCGGCTTTCGCCGCGCGTACATCGAAGGTTCCGACGACGACGCCAACGCCGCGGGCGAAGAGCGCGAGGCCACACTGCCCGCGGTCACCGAAGGCGACGCGGTGGCCTGCGTCGGCTTGGAGCCCACCGGCCACCAGACCCGGCCGCCGGCGCGCTTTACCGATGCGTCGTTGGTGAAGGAACTCGAAGAGCGCGGCATCGGTCGGCCGTCCACGTATGCGTCGGTGATCCAGACGATTCAAGACCGCGGCTATGTGTGGCGGCGCGGCCAGGCGCTGATCCCCAAGTGGACCGCGTTCGCGGTGATCAACCTGCTCGAACGCCATTTCGGGCATCTCGTCGACTACGGCTTCACCGCCGCAATGGAAGAAGCGCTCGACGTCATCGCGCGCGGTGAAGGCGAAGCCGAAAAGTGGCTGCACAGTTTCTATTTCGGCAATGGCCAGGCCGGCCTGCGCGAGCTCGTCGAAGACGAACACCTCGCGTTGATCGACCCGCGTTCGGTCAGCATTGTGCCGATCGGCGACGACGACGGTGTGCCGGTGATCGTGCGCGTCGGCCGTTACGGTGCGTACGTGCAGCGTGGCGAGGACGCCGCCGGTGAGACCGCGACGCTGCCCGACGAAGTCGCGCCCGACGAACTCACCGTCGCACAAGCGTTGGAGCTGATCGCGCGCAAGGCCGAAGGGCCGCGCACGATCGGCGACGACCCCGCAACGGGTAAGCCGATCTTCGTGCTGAGCGGTCCGTACGGCCCGTACGTGCAACTCGGCGAGCAGGAAGAGGGCTCGAAGAAAAAGCCACCGCGTGCGTCGTTGTTCGCGTCGATGGATGCCGACACGGTCACGCTCGATGATGCGGTTCGCTTGCTCACCTTGCCGCGTGTCGTGGGCGTCGACGCGGAGGAGCGGGAGGTCGTCGCGAGTCCGGGACGCTTCGGGCCCTACATCAAGCGCGCCGACGGCGAGACCCGCAGCCTCACGGCCGAAGAACAACTCCTGTCGATCACCATGGAGGAGTGCGAGGTGCTGTTCGCGCAGCCGAAGTTGCGCGGACGGCGTGCTGCCAAACCACCGTTGCTCGAGCTCGGTCCGTCACCCGACAACGGCGCCGAGATCCGCGTGCTCGAAGGCCGTTTCGGTGCCTACGTCACCGATGGCACTACGAACGCCACGGTGCCGCGCTCGACCGACCCGACCACGCTGTCGCTCGAGGACGCGATCATCTTGCTGCGCGCGCGTGCCGAGCTCAACGAGAGCACGCCCCGCCCAACACGTGGCGCCAAGAAGACCGCGCCGAAGAAGAAGGCACCCGCCAAGAAGGCTGCCAAGACGTCTGGGGTCGAAACGACCGTGAAGAAGGTCGTGAAGAAAGCTGCGCAGAAGAAGAAGGCCGCAGCCAAGAAGAAGGCCGCAGCCAAGAAGAAGGCGCCGGCCAAGAAGGCAGCGGCGAAAAAGACGACCGACTGATCGTTGCTGCGCGCCGCTACGGCGCTGGCGGGTTGGTATCGGGGTCGTGAAGATCGTGCCCGCCGGTGGTGGGCGCGTCCGGATCGGGAGTTTCGGCGCTGGTGTCGGGATCGGGAACCGGTGCCGTGGCGGTGGCTGGCGTCGCGTTCGGATCGGTTGTGGGCTTCGGTGTGATCGGCAGCGGCCGGTGGCCATACTCCTCGGCCCAGTCGAAGCGGCTGTCGGGTCGTTCATACGCTCGCATCCCGGCGTCGCGGAGCTTGCCTGGGCGTTGGTCTCGGCGCACCGTGAGATAGGCGATGCCGCCGAGCGGGATCGGAAACCAGAACTGCGCCAAGCGGTAGATCGGCACGGCGAGCACCGCGACGTCCCTCGTGACACCGAAGCCCACGAGGGTTCCGGCGAGCGTCGCTTCGACGTAGCCGAGCCCGCCCGGCGTGATCGGGATGACGGCCAGGACGTTGGCGAGCCCGAACGCCACCAGTAGGCCGACGACGTTGGCCCATTCGCCGAAGGCGCGGACAAACACGAAGAGCGACGCGGCGTCGAGCAACCAATTGAGCGTGGCCCAGATCGCGGCGCGTTCGAGCAGTTCTTTGTCGTTGACGATCTCGCCCAGGCGGCCGGCGACTTGCTCGACGATCTCGCTGATCCGATCGGCGTCGATGAAGCGAATGCGCCCCGTGATCGCTCGCAGGATCCGCGTCGCGCGCTCGCGGCCTTTGATCAAGGCGAACATCAACCCTGCCGCGAACAGCAGCACGATCACGCCGAGCATCGCGATGATGCCGTAGAGAACGCTCACACCGTGGAACGGCAACGTGAGCAACAGCGCGACCCAGAGGATGAGGTTCAGCACGCACGCCGACACGAGCCCAGTGGCCGCGAGCGCAAAGCCAGCGTCGGGGCCGTCGACGCCGCTGGTGGTGAGCAACCGGTAACCCAGCGCCGCGCCGGCCGCGCTGCCCGCCGGCACCGTGTTGTTGATCGACTTCGTGGCGAGCTGGATGCGAAAGAGTCGGAACAACCCGATACGGCCCGGGGGCAGCGCCACCCGCATGAGCTGTGCATAGGCCAGCAACCCGATGATCTGGAGCCCGATCGCGAGGGCGAGCCACGGCAGGTTGACCTCAGCGAGCTTGTGCACCGCGTTGCGGACACCGGCGATGGCTGGCAGCCCGAAGTAGTTGAACGCGATGACGAAGAAAATGATCTTGAGCGATCGCTTGATCCTGCGCCGCGCCGCGCCGCGATGCTCGGGTGTGGGCTCGCCCGCAGACTCGGAGACGTCGTCCATCGAGTGTGCTGCGCCGCGAACCGTGATCAGACCGAGCGACCGGCCGGGCATCGTGCGACTATCCGTGTCCGGGAGCTCATGGGATGGCATTGGACAATACCAGCGCATTGGTCGGGATTCGCGGTTGCTCGACCGGGCCGTCGGTCGGCCATGATGGGCGGATGACTGGCCGCTTCATCGTGCTCGAAGGGGGCGAGGGGAGCGGCAAGTCGACGCAGGTTCGTTGTCTCGCCGAGCGGCTGGGCGCGTGTGGCGCCGACGTGCTCGTCACGTTCGAGCCGGGTGCGACGGCGCGCGGCGTGTCGTTACGACGGTTGCTGCTCGACGACGATTCGCCGATCGACGGTCGGGCCGAACTGCTGCTGATGGTGGCCGATCGAGCGCAACACGTTGCCGAAGTCGTACGCCCGGCGCTCGCGGCCGATCGGGTCGTGTTGTGTGATCGCTTCGCGCCGTCGACGTTGGCCTATCAAGGCGTGGGGCGCGACTTGGGTGTCGACGAGGTGTCGGCGGTGAGCACGTTCGCGGCGGGCGGCCTCGAACCTGATCTCGTGGTCGTGCTCGACGTGACCGACGAGGTCGCGGCGCAACGCCGACCGGTTGCGAGCGATCGACTCGAGCGGGCCGGCGCCGCGTTCCACACGCGTGTGCGCGCCGCGTATCGCGACCTCGCGCGGGCGTTCGGGTGGGTCGTTGTCGACGGGGCCGGCACGGTCGATGACGTTGCTGATGCGGTGTGGGTGGTTGTGCGAGATCGGTTCGGGTTCGCCGATGGGTAGCGTCGTTGCGATGTGGGACGGCGTGATCGGCCAAGAACGCGCCGTGGCGCAACTCGAGCGCGCGGTCGAGCGGCCGGGGCACGCATATCTCCTCGTCGGTCCGAGTGGGAGCGGCCTCGACGAGGCCGCGCGTGAACTCGCGGCGCGTCTCGTTGCCGACACGATCACACCCGACGCGCGGACGATCGATCTCGCACGCCGGTCGTTGCACGTGGATGTGTGCGAGTTCGAGCCCGAAGGCACGTTCTTTCTCGTTGATCAGGCCGACGAAGTGATCCACGAAGCGGTGCGCTCGCCCGTCGACGGCGTACGCAAGGTGTTGTTGCTCCACGACGCGGATCGCATGAACGAATCGTCGGGCAACCGGTTGTTGAAGACGATTGAGGAACCGCCCGATCGCACGGTGTTCGTGCTCACCACCGAGCGGCCCGATGAAGTGCTCGACACGATTCGGTCGCGCTGCCAGCGCGTCGACCTCAGCCCGCTGTCGCAGACCGCGATTGCCGACGCGCTGATGACGAGTGGCGTCGACCCTGCCGCGGCGGCGTTGGCCGCGAGCTTGGCCGGCGGTCACCTTGCCCGAGCGCGCGCGTTGGCGGGACCATGGATGTCGCTGCGGCGCACGTTCGCAACGGTGCCGGCGCGCATCGATGGCACCGGGGCGGTCGCGTGGGCGATCGTCGCCGACCTCGAAGCCGCGATCGAGAAGGTGACCGCAGCTGCGGACGCCGCGCAAAAGGCCGAAGCCGCACAACTCGAAGTCGATCTGGAACGCCGCGGTTACGACGGCCGCGGCGCGCTGACGCAACGCCGCCGGCTCGCGGCCCGCCACAAGCGTGAGTCGGCGCGGCTGCGCCGAGACTTGCTGTTGGAGGGGATCACCGCGATCGAGTCGGTGTATCGCGATGTGCTGGCGGCGCCGTCGCCGCAGCGCAATACCGACATCGCCCTGCCGAGCGTGCCGCCCGAACGGTGCGTGCGGTGCCTGGAGTCGTGCCGCAACGCCCGCGACTCGGTGCTCGTCAACGAAAAGGGCACGCTCCACACCCTCACGCTGCTCCTCGCCCTGCCGGTGCCGCACGTACAACGGTGACAACGGGCGGGCGACTGCCTGATATCGTGCTGCGCCCCTAGCCGGGGTAGCTCAGTCGGTAGAGCAGCTCACTCGTAATGAGCAGGTCAGGAGTTCGAATCTCCTCTCCGGCTCCACTCTTCACGTTGCGTTTGGAAGTTTCGTGAGGACTGTGGCCGCGATTCTTCCAAACGCCTGCGGCGAGAGCAGTTGCCGTTTCATGGAGTCGAGCTGGGTGACATGATGCTTCGGTGAAGCGGACCCTGGCGTACACAACGTGCCGCGGCCTGCACATCGCGTACGAAGTGCTTGGTGAGGGTCCGCCGGACCTGTTGCTGCTCGATGACTGGTTCTCACATCTCGATCTCGAATGGGAAGATCCATATCGTGCGCGGGTCCTGAGGTTGGTCGCATCGTCGGCGCGAGTGATCCGCTTCGACAAGTCGGGGATGGGTCTGTCGGATCGCGTACCGCCGGCGTCCGGAGAGGCGATGGAGTGCTGGGCTGAGGAGGCGGTGGCGGCTCTCGACGCGTGCGGTGTCGATCGGGTGCGCATCCTGGCGCAAGCGTTCGCGGGACCGCTGGGCGTTACGCTCGCAGCGCGGCTTGGCGACCGTGTTGAACGCCTGGCTCTGGCTACCGCTTTTGCGTCGTTGTCGACGAGTAGCGGTGTCGCAACGGTGGATCCTGCCGTCGCTGCCGCGGGCCGCACGATCGTGATGGAGCGATGGGGAACGGGCGTGATCTCCGATGTGCTCGGACAGCGGCGCGACACGCTCCCCGATCACCAGGTCGCGCTTGATGCTCGGCTCGAGCGGGCCTCAGTTGCCCGGCGCGACATTCGTGCCGTCGTCGACGGTCTGTTCCTCGCCGACGCAGTTCCGCTTCTCGAACGGATCAGGGCGTCAACCCTGGTTGCACATCGGGACAACCCGTTGTTGCCGGCCGCGCATGCCGAGGCGCTCGCAACACGGATCCCGAATGCGACGCTCGAGCTGCTCGATGCGGATTGGCACTACCCCTTGGCTGAGGACGACGTGCTCGCAGATGTGCTCGCATGCCTCGCGTACCTGACCGGATCATCGGTTGGCTCGGAGCGCAATCGTGAGTTCCTGACGTTTGTCTTCCAGGACATCGTCGGCTCGACCGCGATGGTCGAGCGGCTCGGTGATCGCGAGTGGTCCGACGCGCTCAAGCGACTCACTGCTGCCCTGCACCTGCAACTCGGGCACTATCGCGGGCGCCTCATTGACCAGGCCGGTGACGGCTACTTCACCGCGTTCGATAACCCGCGGCGTGCTGTCCGGTTCGCATGTGACGTTGCGGAACGCGCTCTTACGCTCGGCATCACGCTCCGCACCGGCGTGCACGTCGGCGAATGCCACCTGGACGGCGACGAGGTGCGCGGAATGTCGGTACACGCCGCAGCCCGCATCATGGGAGCCGCCAACGGTGGCGACGTGCTCGTCTCGGCCGCAGTCCGTGAGCTCCTACGCGATGTCGAGTTTTGCTTCGCGCTGGCCGGCACTCGAGAGCTGCGCGGCGTGCCGGGAGAGTGGACGCTGTACCGGGTCGAAACGGCGACCGCCGAGAGCAGATAACTGTTGCCGCAACGCTCAAGCGCGACCTGGTCGAACGGCCGATAGCACAGCGTTCAGGCCGGGATACCTCGTAATGGGCAGGTCAGGCGTTCGAATCCCCTCTCCGGCTCCAACAAGTTCTTGCTGGCCGCGATGCATCGTCGAGCACCGCGAGAACGGACTGGCGTACGCCTTCGGCCATGACGTTCGAGCGGATCACATTGGATTCCGCCATGCAGCGCGAGTCGCCACTCACGCGCCCAGCGTGAAGCTCCTCGTCGACGCGAACATCGCGCCGCTCGTTGCGGCGCGCCTTCGCTACGCAGGTCACGAGGCAGTGCACGTAATCGAGATCGACATGCATCGCGCGAGCGATGTCGAGATCATCGAGCGCGCACTCACCGATGGCAGCACTGTCGTGTCGAGCGACACTGACTTCGCCGCGATCCTCGCGGCAAGGAACACGCCCAAGCCGTCGTTCGTCCTGCTCCGCCACGTCAACGAGCTCACGCCAGAGCGCCAGGCCCAGCCGCTCATCGAGAAACTTGCGTGTTGGAGTCAGATCTCGAGCCCGGTGCCGTTGCCGTCTCGCCCGAGGCACAATCCGGCTGCGGAGCCTCCCGCTCGGCGCGTCGTGATGGCGCGTTCGGCCGCCGCGACGAGAGCAGCCAATTGTCGTCGTTCCGCTCGCACGTGACCTGGTCGAACGGCTATGGCACAGCGTTCAGGACCGGATGCCTCGTCGTGAACAGGTCAGGGGTTGGCACGCGCCGGCCACGTCGGCTATGACGACTTCATGGCGACGCTGCACATCGAGCATCCGATCACGAGCCTCGGGATATGGCTCGACGCGTTCGGCCGTTTCGGTGAAGCATCGGCGTTCAAGGATTTTCTCGAGACGGTCGTCTGGCGGTCTCCGGAACTGTCGCCCGGCCTGGCAGGAACGCCGATGGCACGCGTGTTCGAGGCCGTTGCGATCTCGGACGGCTGACGGATCGGTATCCAGCCCCGGCGACCGCGCGTGCTGCCACGACGAGGTTCCTTGCTGTCAGACCGAGTCTTGACCGCAGCATCGTGGAAGATGTCCGCACTTCCGCCGCCGAGAGAGTCGAACATCCCGACCGCGGCCGGCGACTGAGCCGTCGCGATGAAGGCCGGGACGGTGTCCCGGCCTTCATCGAAATGTTGGCTGCGGTGTCGATCGGATGCCGTGGGTTTACTCCACCGGCATCACGGGCGAGTCCTCGCGACGCCCGAAGTGGAACCGGTTGCCGTCGGTGTCGTCGGTGTTGTCGTTGTCGTCGGTCTTCGGTGTGGTGACGGGGGTGACGTCGTGCTTGATCTCGGCGTCGCTCCAGTGCATGGAGTTGCCTTCGACGTCGGTGACGATGGGCGCATGCTTCGTGCAGGCGGTGTTGCCTTCGGTGTCGTCGGTGGTGGGGTTGGGGGTGGTGTCGGTCATTGGTCTGGCCTTTCGTGGGCCGACCGTCCGGGTCGGTGCGGTCGTGTTGCACCATGGTGCGCCTCGCTGGCGTGTCGGTCTGTCAGCGGGGGAACACAATGAGTGTGTCGTCGCGGACGTCGTGACGCAACCGGCCGGGTGTCGGAACGGGAGACCCCGCTAGCGTGGCGGGTTCGGCGGTTGAGTGTTTCCGCATTGGCGGGGCTGTTGGTTGTCTTACGACGCGTTCCTTTCGTATAGCCACGCGACGGATGGGCGTCTCGCGCCGGCGTTGCAGTCGGGGTTGGCGCGTTTGGCGCGGCGGTGGTATCGGCCGCGGGCGTTGCGGGTGTTTCGTGATGAGACGGGGTTGTCGACGAACCCGGATTTGTGGTCGTCGATCGTGGCGGCGCTCGACGAGTCGGAGTGGTTCGTGTTGCTGGCGTCGTCGGAGTCGGCGCGCTCGCCGTGGGTGAATCGCGAGATCGAGCATTGGTTGGAGACGAAGTCGGCGGAGCGGATCTTGTCGGTGGTGACCGAGGGGACCTGGGTGTGGGATGGCGGGGCGGGCGGGCTGGTGGGGAGCGCGGTGCCGGAGGCGTTGCGGGTGGGGTTGGGTGGTGAGCCGCGGCATCTTGATCTGCGCTGGGCTGCGGGTGAGGCTGATCTTGATTTGCGTCATAGTGGGTTCCGGTCGGCGGTCGCGGATCTTGCGGCACCGATGCACGGCCTGGCCAAGGACGAGATCGTTGGCGAAGACATCCGCCAACACCGGCGTGTCAGGCGTCTCGCCCGTTCGGCGGTGATCGCCCTCGTCGTGCTGGCCATGGCCGCGACCGTGTTCGCGGTGACCGCGGTGACGCAACGCGGCCGGGCGTTGAGTGAACGCGACCGAGCCGACCAACAGGCTCGGCTCGCCGACGCCCGCCGGCTTGCAACCACCGCGGTGAGCGGTGCCCGCGACGACCTGGCTCGCTCGGCGTTGCTCGCGATCGAGGCCAACGGGCTCGAGGACGATGCCGCGACGAGAGGAGCGCTCCTCAGCCTTGTCGAGGACGCTGCGCCGGTGCGCGAGATCATCCACGGATCGTGGGAAACGGCCGCCGTCGCTCCCGACGGCGCGACCGTCGCGACAGTCGGCCGGCGTGGCGTTGCACTGATTGACCTCGCGACACGACGCAGTCGAGCATTGCGGATTCACGATCTCGGCGGCGTCCGAAGCGCTGCGTTCTCGCAGGACGGCAGGCAGCTGGCGCTGGCCGGCGAAGCGGTCGTCATCGTCGATGCGCGCACGGGAGCACAGATCCGTCCTCCCTTGCGCGTTTCGGCTCACGTCGGGAGCGAACGCACGTTGATTACCAGTGTTCGCTTCAGTCCCGACGGTTCGAGTATTGCCGCGCTCGCCAGCGACGGGATCGCAACCGTGTGGTCCACGACGACAGGCGCCGAGCTCGGCCGCTTCCTAACCAACACGTTCGGACCCGAGTTGAACGACATCGCGTTCAGCCCCGACGGCAATTCGCTGGCGGCAACCGGAAACGGCGGTGTCGTCCTCGACGCACACTCGCTGACTCCTCGATATCGCAGTCGCCTGTCCGAAGACGATGGGTCGTTCGAAGTTGCGTTCTCGCCTGACGGCCGTCGGCTCGCGACAGCAGGACGGAACGGGATCGTGTCGGTCGACAGCGCAACCGGCTCTCAGCTCGGTGCTCCGATCACGACCGGATCTTCCACCGTCGTGCACCTTGCCTTCAGCCCCGACGGTCATGTGCTCGCGGGTGCACTCACCGACGGTTCCATCACGGAGTGGGACGCGAACTCCGGCGCAGTGCTTCGCCGCGGCTTGTTGGGTGCAACCCGAGCGCCGCTCGCGATGAGCTTCACGGCGGCCGGTCGCACGCTCGTCGTGCTCACGACCACCGAGATCACGGTGCTCGATCCGGTTGCCCGGCTCGCGCACGAGATCGCCGCGCCGAACGCGGCTGCGGTGATCACCTCGGTCGCGCTTGCGCCCGACGGTCGGTCGGTCGCCGCGACCGACACCCTCGGACGCGTCCGCGTCTGGGACCTCGCGTCCGGCAGGTTGGAGCGAACGATCGCGGTCACGAGCGCGCTCGGTGCCGGCGCGGCTGTGATTGCTTTTCGACCGGGAACGAACACGATCGTCGTCGGCGCGGGTGACGGCACCGTGGCCCCGTGGGACGCACGGTCGGGCCGGCGCCTCCACGCCCCCATCCGTTTGACCACATCGAACATCGTCGTCGGTGGGAGCGTTCCCGGGCTCGGAGTCGTCGGGGTCGCGTTCGACGCCGGCGGCGACGCACTTGTCGCGGCCGGTGCCGACGGCAAGGTCTCGGTCATCGACCCCGTGTCGTGGTCCGTGCGCCGCCGCGTCCCGCTTATCGACGACGCACTCTTCTGGGCCACGCTCGCCGTGAGCCCGGACGGCCGGACCGTCGCACTCGGTGGACCACGCGCCGTCGTCATCGCCGATATCGACGGATCCCATCGCCGTCGGGTCGACATCGGACAACTCGTCACGACGAGCATCGGCCTGCAGCCCGGCGGGCGGCTCCTCGCCGTGGGACTCGAGGACGGACGCGTCCTGCTTGCCGACCTCGACACCGGACGCGTTCGTCGAACGATCGTGTCCAATCATGGGGGCGTCTTCGCGCTCACCTTCGACCGAACCGGTTCGACGCTCGCGGTCGGCGGACGCGATGGCACGGTGAGCTTGTGGGACGTCGGCGCCGGACAACCTCTCGGCCCACCACTTTCGTCGTTGCAGACCAAGACCGTCGACGCGCTGGCCTTCACCGCGGGCGACGACAGCCTCGTCGCCGGCAGCGAGGACGGCTCGGTCGTGCGCTATGCGCTCGGATCGCCGCGATGGGTCAGCCAACTCTGCGCTGTCATCGGACGGAATCTCACGCCCGATGAACGCCACGCCTACCTCGCAGATCCAAACGCGGGTCGGCGGACGTGCCCGAACTGGCCGGCCGAGCGATAAGGGAGGCAGCCGACAGTTGTACGGTGCGCGCGTGTTATTCGACGGCGTCGCTCGGGCGCGGGTCGCGTTGTCGCAGGGCGATGTCCTCGCCGCCTACGACGACGCGATGGTGGCGTTGGAGGCCGACCCCGACGACCTCGATGCGCATTTCGTCGCCGCGTTGGCCCTCGCACGGTCCGGCGCCGTGGAACGAGCGAGGTCGGCGGCCGACGAACTCGTGCAGTGCGTCGACGCCGCCATTGACGCCTCACCGGCGTTGCGCGAGGACGCGGCCGCGCTCGTCGCGCGCCTGGCCAAGGACGAGGCGCTGGCCACCCGAGGAACAGCGCGGCGGCAACGTCTTGGCGCCGCTGCCGACCTCTACGAGCGCGTCGCCGACCGGTACGGGCGGTATTACTCGTGCATCAACGCGGCGACGTTGCGATTGCTCGCGGGCGACGTCGCGCGGGCCAAGCGCCTCGCCGCGCGAGCGCGCGACGCGGTGGCTGCCGACCGTGACGAGAGTGAACATGACGACTACTGGCGCGAGGCGACCGATGCCGAAGCGGCGCTGATCCTCGGCGACGTCGACGGCGCACGGCGAGCCCTTGCGGTCGCGGCGCGGATGGTGGGTGGCGACGACGCCGCGCGGGCAGTGACGCGCCGTCAACTGCGCCTGGTGTGCGAGGCGACGGGTGCGCCGGTCGACGTGCTCGACCCGCTCGCCGCGCCCCTCGTGCTGTATTACAGCGGACACCTGATCGACCCGAGCCGGCCGATCGAACGGTTCCCTGCCGCAATGGAACCGACGATCGGTCAACAGATACGCGCGTACATCGCGAACCGCCGCATCGGCGTCGCCTACGGCTCGCTTGCGTCGGGCGCCGACATCCTGACCGCCGAGGCGCTGACCGCGGTCGATGTTCCGTTCCACGTGGTGCTGCCGTTCGACGTCGACCAATTCGAAGAAGTCTCGGTGGCGCCGGCCGGACCGGGCTGGAGCGAGCGCTTCCACGCCTGCCTCGCGAAGGCCGCGTCCGTCACCCAGGCCTCCGATTCGTTGATGGACGACGACGACTTGTTCGGCTACGCGGCGCGCATTGCCATGGGCCATGCGCTCAACCACGCGGCGTTCCTCGACGCGCCCGCGGAGCAACTCGCGATCTGGGACGGCAGGCCGGGCTCGGGCGTCGCGGGGACCGCGCACGACGTCGGCATCTGGAACGCGGCTGGACGGAACACGCACGTCATCTCCCTGCCCGCGGCGAGCGGGGACGAACCGAGTGACGAGGCCGCGCCGCGAATGAGCACGAGACGGATCGGAGCCATTCTGTTCACGGACCTTCGCGGGTACAGCCGGCTGCGCGACGAGCAGATCAGTACGTACGTACGCGACGTCTTCACGCAACTCGCGGCCGTCGTCGCGGCAAGCGGCGAACGGCTGCTCTGGAGCAACACGTGGGGCGACGCGATCGCGGCAGTGTTCTCCGACGTCGTTGCCGCCGCCGAATGCGCGCTCGGCCTGCACGAGAAGCTCGCGGCCATCGATCTCGCCCGATTGGGGTTGCCGGCCGACCTCGACCTGCGCATCGGCGCCCACGCCGGGCCGGTGATGGCGATCGCCGATCCTGTAACCGGTCACGGCGCGTATTGGGGCCGCGAGCTCACACGTGCGGCACGGATCGAACCGCGCACCCCTGAGGGTCAGGTGTATGTCACCGACGCCTTCGCCGCGCTCCTCGCGCTCGAACCCTCGGCGCCGTTCGCCACCGAGTATGTGGGCAAAATCACGACGGCGAAAGACTTCGAGACCATACGCATGTACCGGCTCTATCGCCGAGAGAACGCAGAACGCGTGGTTGCTGGCCTGACCTCGCTGTGCACGCCGGCTGCCAAACAGCACAGCAGCTAATTCGCGCGGCCGCGCGAAAGCAGTCGAACACCCATCGCTTGTCCTCCTACCCGACGCGGTGCCGCCGCTCGACGCCCGCGACTCCGTCCCAGCGGCCGGGGGCGTGCTGTGGAACGCCACCTTGGAGCCGGCCGGCCGGCTCAGTACCGAGGTGCGCACGTCGTTGTTCGCGTTGTCGTCCCAACGAAGGCCGATGTCGCGACCCTGTACCGCGCTGACCTGACGCAGCCGCGTCGGCCGGGCCGGCACTGCCGCGATCATCGCGTCGACCTGGTGTTCGACGAGGGGTTCGAGGTCGTCGGCGAGGCGGCTTCGCCAACTTCGTGATCGCCGGCCTGGGCGACTCGTACGCGATCGCGAACGCCGCTTGCGATCACCTTGCGATCACCTTGCGATCGACGAGCGAGCACCCTGCGAGGGACGTGCGATCCCTCCGTTCGGCTGTGCCGCAGTCCTCCGCGCTGGTCCAGTCCTCGGCAGCTCCACGTGCTGGTGAGGTGTTGTCGCGCCGACCGAACCTGTCCTCGAAGCAACCCCCTGGCTCGCCGATACGAGTCGCGCCGCTGGCCCGCTGCTGTGAGTCGCATGCGACGCACCCTCGACGTGCACGGCGGTCGGTGGGTCCCAGCCGAACAGCGGAGTCGGTCACGCCCTCATCGAACGTTCGCCCTGAACGCCGCACGCCGCGCGATGAGGGCGCTGGTGTCGCGCGCTGTGTCGCTTGATGATGCCAGCAGCGCCCGGCGAGGTCGGGGTTGCAGCCACGGCGAAGCGAGGTATGAACGTGATCAATCAAGCGGCGAAAGTCGGATCGGAACGGCGCCAAGGTGCGGCACCGCGCGCATGGCGGATGCTCGCAGCGGTGGGTGGGTGTGGCGTGCTCATGCTCGCTGGTTGTGGCAGTAGCAGTACGAGTAGCAGTGCCACGACCAAGGCCGGCGTGGCGACGCAATGCAACCCTGGAGCCGGCCTCACCAAGACGGCGACCACCGCGAAGTACAAGATGGTGCTCGACGTGAACCCGAGCGAAGCGATGTACACGTCTGCCCAAGTCGCGGCGCAACACCCCACGACCGGCGAGGTGATGCTGCGGGGCCAGATGGCCAACATGTCTGGTGCGGCGCACTCCTCGTCGACGATGATGGGAACAACCACGACCATGGGTGGAGGCTCGCCGACATCGATGCCGCCATCGATGCCGACCTCGACCATGCCGATGGGCGCGACCACGGATATGGGGATGAACGGATCGGCTGACGCGAACACGCGCCACCTTGAAGTCCACATCTGTTCCGCGTCGACGGGACAGGTGGTCCAGGACGCGCAGCCAACGATCGCGTTGGTCGATCACACCTCGGCGGGGATGGTCGACAACGTGTCAGTTGCAGTCATGGAGGGCATCAGCAGCGGCGTCAAGGACCTCCACTACGGCAACAACGTCACGATGCCCGCGGGTCACGCCTACACCGTGACGGTGCACCTGAACGGCGACACGGCGACCTTCAACTTCACTGGTCCCAGCTAGGCCGTCATCCGCGGCCACGTCTCCATCTAGGCCCGCGTGGATCGGTCGAGTCGTTCCCGCAGCGGTGTTCGCCATGCTTCGGCGAGCGCTGGGTGGTCGGCGAGCTGTTCGACGAGCACCCGATGTTCGAGGTGGCGATCGCCCATAGCCACGTGCGCATCGGCGACGGTGAGGCCCGTCGCATCGCGCACGGAGCGCTCGATGGGATCGCCGACAACAACCTCTTCGGGTTGCAGCACGCGCAGGTACCAACCGGTGCGACCGGTGCTGCGCATACGAGCCTGAATGTCGGCTCGACTGCGATGCAACGCGAGCTTGAAGCACGGCCAACGCGGCTGGCTCACCTGCAGCACCGCGTCCCCCCATTGCCACACGTCACCAATGCACACGTCGGCCTCGAGAGCACCCCGGGTCGAGAGGTTCTCCCCAAACGGCGCGTCGCCCAGGTGCTCATCGAGCTCTGCGGACCATGTCGCAAGGTGTTCACTGGGGTACGCGTACACGGCCTTGTCGGGTCCGCCGTGTACCGAAAGGTCGGCCTGGCCGTCGCCCGCGAGGTTCCCTTCGGACAGCCACAATCTGGTCGACATGGCTACGGGCTGTTTCGCGATGGCGCTGTAGACGCGTTCGCCGTGACCGTCATGCAAGATCTGTGGCGTGGCGACGTTGACGCCGATCACCTCGATCATCCGCCCTGGCTGCGCCATCTCCGTGCTCACGAGCCGCAGGATACGTGCGCGGCGACGACACGGCTGAGCATGCGACAGCTCCGCGTGCGGCTCACCACGAAGTGCGTATGGCGGTTTGTACGAGCATCGTCGCGCACACCTGCACCACGAGGAACCGTGACGCAATGCGGTGCGGGTACTTGCCCGTCCAGAGTGCTCCGCCCGCGGCGAGAATCCACACCGCGAACGGCAGCCAGATGCGTTCGGTTTCACCCTTCGACATCATGCTGAAGTCCGCAAGGAGCGCCATCGCACCGCCACTTCCCACGAGCAACCATGCTTTGCGATCACGCAGCCAACCGAGCGCGATCGCTATCGCGGGGCCGATGACGACGAGCAGGGCGGCGATGTTGGCGAACAGAAAGTACGACGTTGGCCTGCGGCTGGCGACGCCGTCCCAATACCGCGCGCGTGTGGCGGCGAGGCCGGCGAACCAGGAGAACCCTGCGATGAACACAACGGCAAGGATCGAGCACGCGCACAGCGTCACGATCACGAGCGGGCGAGCGCGGCGCCGCGCCGCGCACACGATCACCATTGGCACTGCGATGAGTACCAGCCCGTACGAGAGCATGATGCTCGCGCCGCTCAGCACTGCACCGGCGACGGCCCACGCGTCGGAACGTCGTCCGCTGCGTGATGACGCGAGCACCACGCAGGCGATGGCCGACGCCGACACGCCGGCGAAGAACCCATCGGGCGCCGATCCGAGCCACACCGCGGCCGGGGCAAGCACCAGGAACGGCATCGCCGCGCGCGCGAACTGTTCACCCGCGACGTTGCGCAGCGCGACCAGTACCGCCACCACCGCCGCGCCGCCGCCCGCGATCACGAGCGCGGTCGCGCCCCCGATACTGCCGAGCCCGATCCGGTCGAGCAACCAAAACACGAGGACCATCCCTGGTGGGTGGCCCTGCACGTGGATGCCGTAGCGCGCGTGTTGCACCGACGTCACGAACGTGCGCAGGAATTCGTGGGGGGTGCCCACGGCCGGGACCGACGCGAAATAGCTGTTCGACGAACCCACGCCGTCGGTCAAGCCGTGGACGCCGCGGTTGGCGTTCACGATGACGATCCAGCCGACGGTCGCCACGAACCCACTCGACACGACAGCCGTCCACGACGCGTGACGGGCTAGGCGCGGCAGCGTCAGGGCGCCAAGCACGCCGATGCAGAGCGCGACGACGGCCCAGCCATTCCAAGCAGCCAAGAAGCCGTCCACGCCGGAGGCGAACCGCCCCGAAATCGGCGCGGCATCGAGCTTGATCGAGATGTGCTTCCCGATCCAGTGACCCCACGCGATCGTCACTGCCTCGAGTACCGCGTAGGCACTCGCGATCTGGACCGCGATACGTCGGTATGCCGGCGAGCTGGCCGTTCTGGGGCGCTCGAGGTCGGCGGGTTCGCGGATCGCGTCGCCGGTCGCTATGCGCGGATCGCTGCTGAGCACACTCATCGGGGTCTCGGGTCGACCGCGCGCTGGTCAGACCGCGGCGCGCGCACGATGATCCAAGCTCCGGCGATCAGCCAGATGACGACGAGCACGGTGATGGTCGCGGTCGCATAGTTAAGTGGCTGGATGCTGGCGTTGTGCCGAAACTTCCCGGTGCCACGTAACGCGTTCTGGACGAGGAACAGCACGATCACCGACGCGAAGAGCGCGCTCTGGACCGGGAGTCGAACGCGCGGCGACAACCAGCGGTGCGCGAGCGCGCCCAGCGCGCACGCCGCCGGCGCGATCACGAGATCGTGCACGACGTCGGCACCAACCACCCATTTCGCGAACGAGAGCTGCAGCGTCGCCGATGGCAGATCGTGCAGCAGCCCGCGAACTCCGAACACGAACAGCACCGTCGCGCCAATGACGAACGCGACCCAGAACACCACGCCATGTTCCTGGTCTTTGATCGCCGAGCCGGTCGGGATCTGCGCGTCGGCGGTCACCGGACACTGACCTTATGTACCCACTTGGTTTGGAGCACGCCCGGCCGATTGGGGGCGATCAGGCGCACGGGGTACCCGTGGTCGGGGTGCAGCGGCGCGCCATCGACGGTGAGGGCAAGGAGGGTGTCGGCATCGTCGGTCACGCTCCCGGTGAGCTCGCTCGTGCTGTAGGCGCCGTGGCGCTGGAGCGACGCGACGGTGACATGCGTGTCGTGGGGCACCCCAGCAAGGTCGAGGAGGTGTCGTACCGGTACTCCTCGCCACTGGCGCGACGCGCTCCATCCTTCGACGCATGCGATCGGAAGTTCCGCACTGCGCTGTGGCATCGCCAGTAGCTCGTCGTAGCGCAAGGACAGCGCGCGACGAACGCCCGGCCCTTCGATCGTGAGGCGGTAGGCGTCGATGTCGACATTCGCGGTGCCGGCCTCGACCGCCGTGCGGTTCACGGGGAATCCCTGTGGCCCGACGTCGGGTCGCCGGGGCGCGAGCAATGCCAACGTTCGAAACGGTCGGAACGTCTGGCCGACCGTGAATACCGTGACGAGTGCCGACGTCCCGAACACCGCACCGAGAAATCCCCGGCGGTCTGGCGAAGCGATCGAGGACGGCTGCGGGGTGTCTGACGCCCGACTGCGACCCAGCACGCGTCGCGTCGTCGACACCTTGGCTCCGATGTGCACGATGAGTGCCCCGACGGTGATCCACGCGGCGCGGTAGTGGCCAGGGCGGAAGTTGAACACGTACCACCGATAGTTGAGGTTGATGTTGTTGACGCCCGAGACGACCAGGAACAGCGCGCCACCGACGAGGGGCAACAACATCAACCGCTCGAGCGCTTGGGCGACGCCCGAAAACGGCGGCCAGGTGAAGAGTTTCGGATAGACGGTCCAGAGCTTGGCGACGAGCAACGGGATGCTGGCGATGCCTGTCGCGATGTGCAGACCTTGGGTGAATCGGTAGAGGCCAGCCGGTCTGGGAAACGCAGTGAACCACGACGGTGGCGTTTGCAGCGCATGCGAATAGAGGCCCGTCGCGAAGCAGATCGTGAAACACACGCCGAGGGCGACGCCGAGCGTTGCCGCGTTGCGCTCGTTGTGATGCTCGCTGCGAAAGGCTCCCGTTCGGAAGGGGCCGATCTCGGGCGGGCGCAACCGCTCGAACACGTTCATCGCCTGCTCATCACAGCGAAGCTTCGACCGGCCTCTGTCCACTGGGCCTCGATTGCGAACCCGGTGTCGGAGGCGAGACCGGCGGCTGCGTCAGCCGGGACTGGTTGCCACTCGAACCACGGACCCGCGTGCCCGTCGCACAACAGACGGGCCCGATTCTCTCCCGCGGTCGACCGGTCGCCGACGTGCGTGAACTCGATGATCACGACACCATCGGGCCGAAGCAGTTGACGCAACCGTCGCAGCAGACGGTGTGGATCGCCCCCGATGGCGATGTTGCCGTCGAGGAGCAACACGGTTCCCCATCGGCCCGTGCCGGGGAGGGGATCGAACACGCATCGCTCCAACACGCTCGCACCCCGCGCCCGAGCGAGGACGAGCGCGCGTGGCGTGATATCGATGCCAAGGGCGACAACGCCGCGTGCGGCGAGCTCGATCGTGTGCCGGCCCGGCCCGCAGCCGACATCGAGCACAGGTGAGGTCGCGTACGACAATGCTTGAGCGTCGCCGAACGCCACCGGCCCGATCCACCGCTCACCCGATACGGCGGCACCGTCGCCGCGCAAGAGGGTGACCGTCACTGTCTGCTCGCGATGTGCTCGGCTCGCTGCACCGACCGCAAGGCCCGGGCGAAGGCTGAATCCGGTGCGCTTCGGGCCACGTACGAACCCGACGCGATGTCATCGACGTCGATCAAGGTCGGGAGCAGACCGACACGCAAGCCTCGCATGAGGAGCCGCTCGTGTTGGTCGCTTCCGGTACTGCTCGTACTCATGGCAACGCCGTCGAAGACGCTGGCGTGGGGGTCGTTCAGGCCAATGAGCCAGTAGCCGCCATCGTCTGAGAGCCCGAGCACGGCGTCGTGCGTGCGCAAGTTGCCCAACGCAAGGTTCAACGTCGTGGGGCTGACCTGCGGTGTGTCCATCCCGATGAGCGCCGCGGCATCGCCGACATCATCGAACGCGTTCGCGATCCGCGCTGCGAGCCCTTCGCCGCGCTGGCGAAACACACTGCAACGACCGCGATGCTCTTGCAGCAGCACGTGCACGTCTCGTGGGCACTCGCCGAGATCACCGTCGAGTGCGATCGCGACTCTTCGGGCTCGCGATCTGAGCGCGGCGCCAAGGGTATCGACGAGCGCGGCTCCGGCGACGTGCGCCGCTTCGGCGTACGTCAATGGAGGACACATGCGCGTCTTCACGCGTCCCGCGACCGGTGCCTTGGCAATCACGATCAACGTTGACGCTGGCTGCGTCCGGAGTGTGGCGGACGCGCGCATGTGGAGCGGTCGTCCCGGTTCGAAATGCACACCTTGAGCAAACCACGCCGCCGCTCGATGGTCTCGCGTATGCGCCTTACGATTCCAGAAACTGTGATCGGCCCAGCGCGGTCGCGTGGGTATCGGATCGTTAGATTGGGCGTCAGTGAGTCCATCGGCGATTGGCGCAGAGATCGGCGTATTCGGCGGCTCGGGTTTCTACGCGCTGTTCGATGATGTGAGTGAAGTCACCGTCGACACACCGTACGGGTCGCCATCGTCGCCGGTAACGATTGGTGAAATGCAGGGTCGTCGCGTTGCGTTCATCGCTCGTCATGGTGGCCAGCACCACCTGCTTCCGAGTCAGATCCCGGCTCGAGCAAACGTGTGGGCGATGCGCATGCTCGGCGTGACGCGCATCATCGGGCCGTGTGCCGCGGGATCATTGACGCCGCGGATCCACCCCGGCGACTTCGTCGCGCTCGACCAGCTTGTGGACCGATCGTGGGGGCGACCCGACACCTACTACGACCGAGGGCTCGTGCACCACGTGTCGTTCGCGGACCCGTATTGTCCAGACCTGCGTGTCATCGCATGTGGTGCAGCCGACCGCTGTGGCATCACGATGCATGATCGCGGCACGGTCGTCGTGATTCCCGGCCCCCGGTTCGCGACGCGCGCGGAGTCCCGAGCGTTTCGGCGTGAAGGCTTTGACGTCATCAACATGACCCAGTACCCGGAAGCGTTTCTCGCGAGGGAGCTCGGGATCTGCTACTGCGGAATCGCTCTCGTGACCGACTACGACACCGGCGTCGATGACGATCCCACGGTTGCGCCTGTGAGCCAGGACGAGGTATTCGCATTCTTCGAGGCGAACGTGGCGCGGGTGCGGAACTTGATCGACGCCATGGTGCCTGCGATCGGCGTCGATCGCGTGTGTCAATGCGCCGCGAGCGGCGGTCCGTCGCCGGTCTGAGCGCGTAGCACAACGGTGTCGTGCGAACCGATGCTCCTAGCGCAGTGCAACGTGCGCGAACTCACGCATACCGTCGATGAAATCGACCTGCGCGCGAAACCCAAGGAATTCTCGCGCCCGCGCCGGCGACGCAAACACATGGCGTACGTCGCCGAGGCGGCCACCGCCCACCACGACCGGTCGGGGCGCGTGCGGTCCGGCCGCATCAGCGAGGGCATTCGCCATCTCGAGCACGGAGTGCGGGACTCCACTGGCAACGTTGCAGATGACTCCGGGCCGGCTGGCGGCGTCGAAAGCCAACACATTCGCGTGGGCCACATCGCGAACATGGACGAAGTCGCGCATCTGGCCGCCGTCCTCATAGACCTGTGGCGGATCGCCCCGTTCGAGAGCGCTGCGGAAGATACTTGCGACACCCGCGTAGGGCGTATCGCGAGGCATGCGCGGCCCATACACGTTGTGGTAGCGCAAGATCGTCATCCCCACATTGGGATGCGCGTCCGCAAACGCGTTGCAGAGATGCTCCTGGTGCAGTTTTGTCGCGGCGTACACGTTGCGCGGATCGGTCGCCTTGTCTTCGGTGACTGCTTCGGCGACAAGCTGCTGACCGCACTCGCACACCGGATCCCATGCATCGCCGGCGAACCGCGCCGCGCCACGCGCTGACGGTCGGACAAGGCCGTGCGCCGGACAGCGGTAGGCGCCCTCCCCGTAGACGACCATGCTGCTGGCCAGCACGAAACGCCCCTCGAATCGAGCCGCGTGGAGGGCACGCAACAACATTGCCGTGCCGAGGCAGTTGTGCATCTCGTAATCGACGACATCGTTGAAGTCGACGCCGAGTCCGACCATTGCCCCTTGGTGCGAGACCGCGTCGATGCCGTCGACCGCTTCTGCGACCGCGCCGGCGTCGGTGAGGTCGGCCCACGCGTAGGAGGCGCGAGGATCGATGTAGTTGGGCACGGCGCTGTGCGCGCTGGGTAGGAGCGTGTCGAGGACCGTGACGTCGTGACCGCCGTCCAACAGCTCGTCGACGACGTGAGAACCAATGAAACCGGCGCCGCCGGTCACGAGTACCTTCACGATTGCGCCCCGAACGGAATCCGAATTGTGAAGCGGGCGCCGCCACGTTCGTTGCAGACCGCCAGCTGACCGCGATGGGCCTCGACGATGCCCTTGGCAATCGCCAGCCCGAGACCGGCGCCGGCGCTCGCGCTCCGCGCGCGATCGCCACGGAAGCCGGCGTCGAAGACGTTGTGGAGGTCGGCGTCGGGGATGCCGCCGCCGTCGTCGATGACGGATACGACCGCGACTCCCTCTTCGGCGCGCGCCTCCACGAGTACCGTTCCGTCGCTCGGTGTGTGGCGGACGGCGTTTTCGAGAATATTGCGGAGCGCGCGCAGCAGTTCCGACGGCGACGCCGAACACTCGGGGATCTGCCCGTCGATGCGACCTTCGACCTTGACGCCCTTGGCATCGGCGACGGGGCTAATGCCAGCAATGGCATCGGACACCACGTCGTCGAGCGAGACGCGCTGAAACTCGAGCTGCAACACACCAGATTGTGTACGGCTCAGTTCGAAAAGGTCGTCCACGAGCGTCGTGAGGCGCTCCGTTTCTTGGCGCATGAGTGTGTAGTAGCGCGGTGTGTCGTCGACGACGCCGTCCTCGAGCGCCTCGGCGATGGCACGAAGACCGGCGAGTGGCGTCCGCAGGTCGTGCGAGATCCACGCGACGAGTTCGCGCCGCGACGCGTCGACGGCGCGCTCGCGTCGGCGAGCTTCGTCAAGCCGGAGGCCTGTGCGAGCGAGCTCTTCGGCGAGCTCCGCGGTATCGACGACGTGGCCAGCCGCAGAGTCTGCAACGGCAGGATCGCCCGACCCGATTCGGCGAGTCGCGTCGAGGAGTGCGCTGCGCGCCCGGCCGATGCGATCGCCGAGGACCAGGGTGCTGACGAGACCGACGCTCCCTGAGGCCGTGATCAAAATCACAAGCACGTGGAGGTCATGGTGCGACAAGAACATGGCTTGCGCGCCGGCCCATGCGCCCAGTCCGACCGTCGCAAGCATGATCGAAGTGAGCGTGACCGTCTGCGAGGTGATGCTGTGACCACGCAGATATCGCAGTGCAACCGCAGCGGCGACGCTGCCGGCAATCGCGGTCCCGGCCGCGAGACCGATCAACTTGTACGCATCACGCGCCGACATTGCCGCCGCAGAAACGGCAACCGTGGTCGCGACCGCGCCGATCGCAGCGACTGCGATTGCACCAAGTTGCGGCGCACTCACGCGTCCCATCGATAGCCGCGCCCCCACACGGTGACGAGATGCTCAGGCGCCGACGGATCGTCTTCGATCTTTTCGCGCAGCCTACGGATGTGGACTGTCACTGTGGAAGCATCGCCGTAGGTGTATCCCCAGACGTGCTCGAGCAGTTCCTCGCGCTGGAACACGTGGCGCGGATGACACACGAAATAGGCGAGGAGATCGAATTCGCGTGCGGTGAGCATGAGCCGTTCACCGGCCTTGCGAACCTCGCGTGCCGGGATGTCGATCGAAAGGTCGCCCGCGTCGACGTGATCGGGCCCAGCGCTCTTCGTCAACGGCTCGCGCGCGCGTCGCAGCACTGCCTTGACGCGAGCGACGAGTTCGCGCGGCGAAAACGGTTTGGTCAGATAATCGTCGGCGCCGAGTTCCAACCCCAGCACGCGATCGGACTCCTCGCCGAGCGCCGTCAGCATGATGACGGGAATCGGTGCCAGCTCGCGTACGTGTGCGAGTACCGCGAAGCCATCAATTTCGGGAAGCAAAAGATCGAGAATGATCAGGTCGGGCAGCGTCTGGTCGATGGCAGCGATCGCCGTGTCGCCCGCACCCGCCCAGGTGACCGTGAAGCCCTCTCGTTCGAGGTACCGGACGACGACGTCCGCGATTGTGGCGTCGTCCTCGACCACGAGCACATGGATGGTGTCGATCGAGGTGCCAGTCACAGCGACGAGCGTACCGACGCAGTGGCGTACCTCTCGGTGCCGAACCACAGTGTTTCCGAATTCGTAAGGCGTTGCGCCGTCGGTATGCACTGCCTTCGTGGTTATCTCGCTGCGTGCGTGAGGTTGTACTGCCGGTGCTCGACGAGAAGGACGCGCTTCCAGCCGTCCTTGCATCGCTGCCACCGGGTTTCGTCCCGATCGTGGTCGACAACGGATCGCGTGACGGTTCGGGCGATGTCGCTCGCCGTCTCGGCGCGCGTGTCGTGGAAGAACCGCGTCGCGGCTTCGGCGCGGCCTGTTTCGCGGGCCTCCGCGCCGCGACCACCGAGATCGTGTGTTTCATGGATTGCGACGGTTCGTTCGATGGGGCTGACCTCGAACGGGTCACGCAACCGGTTGCGGACGGCGCCGCGGATCTGGTGCTCGGCGCTCGCCGCGTCGTCGACGGCGCGCAGTGGCCGCTGCACGCACGTCTCGGCAATCGAGCGATCGCGGCACAGCTGCGGCGGCGCACTGGCGTCGCCCTCCACGACCTCGGTCCGATGCGCGCCGCTCGTCGCGAGTCGCTCCTTGCTTTGGGCATTACCGATCGACGATTCGGATGGCCCCTTGAAATGGTGTTGCGTGCCGCCGCAGCCGGTTGGCAGATCCGCGAGATCGACGTTGCGTACCACTCCCGAATCGGAAGGTCGAAGGTGACCGGTACCGTCACCGGAACCTTGCGGACGGTTGCCGACATGCGCCGCGTCGCCAAAGAGACGTCGGGAGCGGGTCGGCGATGACGTTCGGCCCTATGGGACAGCACCTGTGTGTGCGAAGCTGCTGCAAAAGGGGATGGCGTGCATGGGTGTCGCACGATTACGCAAGTTCACGCTGAGCACGATCGCGACGGTCGCGTTCCTTTCT
>JBBREP010000039.1:0-29975 GCA_038202885.1 Acidimicrobiia bacterium
GGTCAGTGCAGACAATCGAAGCCGGCGAGTGAGCACGAGCCATGCCACCATCGGAAGCAGGAACACTTTGGCGACAATGACAACGCCAAGGACGAGGCCTCCGGCTACCCGCTGGTCACGGGTGCGCCATGCGACGACCAGGCCAAGCAGCAGCAGCGGCTCGATCGAACCGATTTGCAGCGCAATGAGCGTCGTCGAACTCAAGAGCACGCACACGTACACGACCGCCGACCGCGAACCCGACAGCCAGCACGACGCGACGACAGCGCCAGCCGACATCCCCACGTAGAGCAACTGACCGACGTGGCCCGGCAAGGCGGCCCACGGCCCGATCAGCCAGGCGCTCACGTATGGGTAGACGAACGCGTGGCCGCCGTACACCGCTGGGGACGTCAGATTGTGCGGATACGGCGTCGCGCCGTGCAGTACCGCGCGACCTGCTCGCAGCAACACCAGCGCGTCCCACGGCTGGATCCACGTCGTGAATCGCCACGCAACCACGAGCGCGACACCGACACCGACGACGCCAGGCGCGCCCGACAGCAACGTCTTTCGTGGCTCGGCAATGGCCGACAAGGCTCCCCCTCGCCAATGGTGCGGACTCACCACGACCGTACGCCGCCACATGCGACGCCAGGCTCGGGTGGCGCAAACTCCTGGCAAAACCTGCTCGAGCGTCGGGATCGGCCGATCCCAGTGTTGCCGAGGACGGTTCTTTAGGGTAGGCTTACCTAAGTAAGGGGACCCCGCCCGGCAACAGCGAGGAGTAGTCGTGAGCGAGGCCAAGACGCTCGTGTTGGGCTTCATCGCAGGGGTGACGATCCTGCTCGGTCTCCCCCTCGGCCGGATGCGGGCGCCGCGCCCCGCACTGCGCCAGTTCCTGAACGCCGTCGCCATCGGCATCTTGGTGTTCTTGGCATGGGATGTGCTCGCGCACGCCTGGGAGCCCATCGACGGTGCGCTCGCCGACCTGCACGACCACCACGGCGGGCTCGGTCCGGTATTCGGATACGGCACGCTCTTTTTCGCCGGCCTCATCGTTGGATTGATGAGCCTCGTGTACTACGAGGCATGGCTTGGGCGACAGAAGCCCGACGTGCCGACAAGCGTCGGAGCGATGGCGACCCCGACGGCGATAGCCGCACCCACAGGCATCGCAGCCTGGTCGGACGGGCGACGCCTCGCGTTGTTGATCGCGGTCGGCATCGGTTTGCACAACTTCGGCGAGGGTCTCGCGATCGGTGGCAGCGCCGCCAACGGTGAGATCGGCCTGGCCACGATCCTCGTCATCGGTTTCGCGCTGCACAACGCCACCGAAGGGTTCGGCATCGTCGCGCCGCTCGCGGCTGAAGGCGACCGACCGTCGTGGGGATTTCTGCTGGCGATGGGCGCGATCGGTGGCGGCCCGACCTTCATCGGCACGCTCGTGGGGCATCAATTCGCGAGCGACGCTGTGAGTGTTGTGTTTCTCACCCTTGCCGCGGGCTCGATTCTGTACGTCATCGTCCAGCTGCTCGGCGTTGCGCAACGTGTCATCGCACGAAGAGACCTCCTGTTCTGGGGTCTGCTCGTCGGCCTCGCAGCCGGCTTCATCACCGACATGGTCGTCACCGCCGGCGGCGCGTAGCCGCATTACCGGCGCCAGCAACTGTCATTCGCGCATCTCTCCACGGCCGGTACGACGCTGAACCACACCGTTCTTATGGCACTCCGTTCCCCCACCGGGACCTGAACACCATAAGAAGGACCCTGGACGATGGACCAAGGATTCCGCCGGCCTTGGGGTATCTTCTCGACCACACTCGGGGGCCGTTAGCTCAGTTGGTAGAGCACATGCTCGACACGCATGGGGTCGTGGGTTCAAGTCCCGCACGGCCCACTTTTCTCTTGCGCCTGCTTCGCCCGGCGCGGCGAGTGGCTTGCGCCGCATCTCGCTCGTCCCTCGCTCCTGCGCCACCACGTCAGGGCACGGGGCGATTCCGCAGTGGTCGCGTACTTCGTGACGGTGAGTGACGAGATCCCGGCCCGGCGCAACAGCGTCGAGGCGATCAGGCCCGCGGGTCCGGCCCCAACGACGAGGACACCAGTCGTTCACGTCGCATGTGCAGCTCCTCGGCGCGAGATCTCATCGGGCGGAGGCGTCGCCATCCATCGGCATGCGATGTGCTGATCGGGCCGGACGAGCAGCGCGCCGGTGTCGGGCATGGCAAGGATGGTGGACCACCAACCGTCGGGGTCGTCGAAGTCGACGCCGACGCGCAGATCGCAGTCGACGGCGTCGCAGGTCGGTCCGGCGATGAGCACGGATCGATCGAGCGGGATCAGATCCAGCGTCGAGCAGGCCGCGCCGGTGCGCCGGATCCAGCCGTGTGGGAGCCGTGCGCCGGGACGGCTTGACGGGACATAGGTGCGAACCAGGTCGACGTCGTCGTCGAGCTGCCCGGAAATCGCGTCGTCGGAGAATTCGTAGGAGTAGCCGAGCTGGAGCCCGAGCATGTCGAAGTGCGTGGCCTGATTCTCGATTGCGGCGACAACGCCCGCGCGACCGTCGGCGTCCGCGAGTGTCGCGACCATGTTCGCCTGGAATACCTCGAGGTTGGGGTCGGCGCCCAGCGCGATCGGTACTTCGATGAGCTTCATCGCGTTGGTGAGGCTGACCTCCGCGTTGCGCAACGCGACCGGCCGGCGTTCGCGCTCGTACGAGTCGAGCAGGTCGGGCTCGGCATGGCCGTGCTCGACCGCGGCGAGCTTCCACGCAAGATTGTGCGCGTCCTGCACGCCAGTATTGAGCCCGAGCCCGCCAGTTGGGGGGAACCGGTGCGCGGCGTCGCCGACGAGAAAGACGCGCCCGTCACGAAAACGGGGCGCGACCTGCGCGGTCATCGTCCATGTCGCGATCGTGACGATGTCGAACGGCACGTCCGCGTCGGCGAGCGCAGCGCGCACGAGCTGCTCGCATCGCTGCGGGGTGTACGACGCGGCGTCCTCCACCTCGGGGTCGTACGCGTGCATGTAGACCCAGTCGCGGTCGATGTCGTGCGCGACGAACGCGCCACCCGACCTCGGATCGCAGACCCAGAACAACACGCCGGGATGATCGCCGACGAGGTCTCGCAAGTTGGCGGCGAAGTGCACCATCACGAAGCTCTGGATGCGATGCGGGCCTTCGGGTTCGATGCCGAGCATGCGCCGCACCGGGCTCGACGCGCCGTCGCACGCGAGCAGCCACCGGCTCGACGTACGCACTGCGCTGTCCGGTCCGGTGATCGTCGAGATCACGCCCGTCTCGTCGCTCGTCGCGGACTCCCAACGGTGGTCGTAGCGCACGTCGATGCCAGCATTGCCGAGCGCGTCGACGAGCAACGGCTCGAGGCGATGCTGGGAGAGGTTGCGCAGCGGCGTCGGTGTCACCGCGAGCTGCTCGTCGCCTTGGCGTTCGTAGGGCAGGCTGGCGATGACCTCGCCACCGAGTTTCGTGACCCAGTGCACGGCACCGGCGTCGGCCGGGTCCTGCGCGTGGGAGCGGATGTGGTCGACATCGAGGCCGATCTGGCGCCAGATCTCGAAGGTGCGTGCGTTGACTGCGTGCGCAGCGGGCGCGCGTTGTGGGCCTTCACGGCGGTCGACGATCACTACGGAACAACCGAGTCGCTCCAGCAACAACGCGGCGGTCAGCCCGACGGGCCCGGCCCCCACAATCAGCACGTCGACATCGAGGTGGTCCATCAGAACAGGCCCGGGTAGGAGCCGCCGTCGAGATGCATGTTCTGGCCCGAGATGTATCCGGCCTGCGCGCTGCACAAGAACGCGCACGCGTCGCCGACTTCGTCGGGCCGGCCGAGCCGGCCCGCAGCGATCGTGGCAGCAATTTCCGCGTACGCCTCTTCGATCGTGATGCCCTTGATCGCGACCGCGAGCTCGGCCATCTGGCGTTGGCGCCCCGTGTCGATGCGTTCGGGTAGCAGGTTGTTGATCGTGACGTTCGCGGCAACGACCTCGCGCGACAGGCCCTTCGCAGCCGACGTGAGGCCCGTCCGTGCCGCCGACGACAACCCCAGCGCCGCATGCGGCGTGGTGACCATGGCCGAAGTGATGTTGACAATGCGACCGAAGCGCCGTTCGACCATCCCGTCGATCACGTCGCGGATGAGCAGCAGCGGTGCGATCATGTTCGCGTCGACCGCGGCGATCCACTCGTCGCGGCCCCACTGCTGGAACCGGCCGGGCGGCGGGCCGCCGTTGTTGGTGACGACGATGTCGGGCTCCGCGCACGCGATCAACAGCGCGGCGCGCGTCGCGGGGTCGGCGATATCGCCGACGACGGACTCCACGGTGACGGTCGATGCAGCCCGTAGGTGGGTTGCGGCGGAGTCGAGGCGTTCCCGGTCACGCCCGTTGATCACCACGTGGACGCCTTCGCGCGCCAGCGACTGCGCACACGCGAAGCCCAGACCCGCGCTCGACGCCGCGACGATCGCTCGCTTTCCCGCGATCCCGAGATCCATCAGAAGTCCAGGTCCGCAGGCGGAGCCGGGCCCCACTGGTTGATCGGATCGAACAGGCCATAGACACCGCCAGGGGTGTCGGCCGTGAGCAAGTCGGAGTCGGTCCAGTGCTCGACCGTGAAGCCCAGAGGGTCCTTCCAGTAGTCGAAGACCTGCCCACCGAGCACATGACGTCCGATCCCCCAGTAGTGCCGCCGCTGCGCCGCGAGCAGGTGATCATGGCCGGCCATGAGATCGTCAAAGTCGGCGACCTCCCACGCGCAATGACCGAGCCGCGCCTCGCCCGTCTCGACAATCAACAACGTGTGGTGATCGGCCGGCTGGTCTCCCCGGTCGCAGCGCATGAACCGTCCGATCGGTTCCTCGGGAGCGCTGAGGTAGATGTCGTCCGACGCCAGCAAGCCGAGCGTTTCGGAATACCACCCTGCGAGCGTGGCGAGCGACGGTGTCTTCAGCGCTGCGTGCCCGAACCGCTTCACCTGCGACGCACCCGTCGGGACGCGCTGCAGCTCACCGACCCGAATCCGCGCGGCGCCGACATTGACTGGCGCGTGGCCGCGCACCTCGATCGGCGCTGCGGCGTCAATGTCGGCGACGACATCCACGATGCGCCCGTCGGGATCGGTGAGGTGCACAACCGATCCGCCGCCCGGTTCCTCGAGCCGCTCGACCGCGGTCCCGGTTGCCGCGGCGAGCCGGTCGAGATCAGCGCGCGTCGCTTCGAACGCCAGGCCGAGAAACGCCGGATCGCCGAGATGGGTCACGTGCACGTGATGATCCCTGTCGGTGCCGCGCATGTACAACGCGGTGTCGGTGCGCGACGCGGTGTGCATCCCGAACTAATGCAGGAAGGTCTCCATCTCATCGAGATCCGGCGCCCGAAAGCGCGCGAATGCGACGTCGTTGGCACGGATGATGGGAGCAGGCATGCCAAGATAGTACGACAGCGAAGTTTCGCTGTCAAAAGATTCCATATCGAAGTATTGTGTCAGCCATGACGCTGCGCGAACTCCTCGACGACACGATCGCGAGCTGGACGAGGGAACGACCTGACCTCGACATCGCCGCCATGGGCACCATGTTGCGGATCAATCAGCTCATGAACGCGGCGCTGCGAGGGGCCGAGGTCATCTTCACGCCGCACGGAATCACGGTCGGCGAGTTCGACGTCCTCGCCGCGTTGCGCCGCTCCGGTACGGGAACCAGCCTGACCCCAACACACCTTGCCCGCGTCGCGATGATCTCCCCGGCCGGCATGACCAACCGCCTGAACCGGCTCGAAGCGGCGGGGCTCATCGTGCGCCGACCCGACCCCGACGACCGCCGCGGATCGCTCGTGGAGCTCACCCCGAACGGGTTCGCCGTCGCCGACCGGGCCGTCGAGGACCTCGTCGCCGCCGAGAACGAACTCGTCCGCGAGCTCAGCGCGACCGAACGACAACGCCTCGACCGCACTCTCGACAAGCTCATGGACCGGCTCGACCGATTACCCACCGAAGAACACCTGCCTTTGCCCGGCGTGGCCCGAGGAGCGCGGACCACGACCTAAGGCTCGAAGCTCGCCACACCACCCATTCTTGTGAGGTAGGCCCGGGTCAGGGCCGTGTTCGGCCTCCGACACTTCAACATCGCCGCCGAGATGCCGATGAGTCGTTTGACCTAGACGACACGACACACGGCCGAGGAGGTGCGCGCCCATGAGCGTCGAACCCAACAAGGTCCCGCAACGGTTCGCGTCCGCGGCGAAACCCCAGCCCGACCCCGACCCCGATTTCGATACTGGCGCGAGCCAGGAGCCCGCGCAACCGCCGGTGTTGCGAGCGATCGTTACGCCGCTGACCGAGCAACTCGCGAGCGTCGGCATCGACAAGCACTCGTTGCTGTCGGCCGATCGTGAACACCAACTTGCACTGGTCGCGTCAGCGGTGTTCGCAGTGTCGGCATGCTTCCAGTGGTGGAACGGACTCGTGCGCGTGCACGGCATCGTCAACTTCAGCGCCACCGGTGACGGCACCGCGTTCAGCGACTGGCGAGGTTGGGTAGCGCTGGCGCTCATCGCCGCGTGCGCGGGCGCAACCGTGCTCCAGATCGCCAACGCTTCGACCCGCACCCTGACCCAGATCGCGGCTGGGACCGCCATCGGCGCGCTCGCCTGCACGGTGTGGATCTGGGCCGCGTACAGCACCTCGGTCGGGCTCTCCGACGGCACCAGCATCGACTTCGGGGCCGGTTTCGGGCTCTACCTGGGTCTGGCCGCGGCGATCACCGCAGTTGCGGTGACAGTTCGTCGCTTGCGTGGCGCCGCTTCCTAGCGTTCAATGTCCGATATCCCCCACTGCACGCAGGTTTGCGGGCAGAATGCAGGCATCACGGTGCCGGGCCGCCTCGTTGCCCGCCGCGCTGCCCCCGAACACAGACATCGGAGACGACATGAGCGACCAACCACCGAGCAGCCCGAGCGGCGGCACCCCCCAGAACCCGTTCCAGGGCCTGGACGTTGACAAGATCAAGACCGCGGGCCTGCCGACGCAACTGATGCTCGGTAGTTCGGTCGTGTTCTTCATCTTCGCGTTCTTCGACTGGTTCAGCGTCGACTACGCGGGTTTTTCGAGCGGCTCAAACGCGTTCGACAACTTCCGCGGCACGCTCGCATGGCTGCTCATGATCGGCCTCGCAGTCGTCGCCCTGCTCATGCTGCTCAAAGGCGCGAACCAGAACTTCGTATACGCGTCGGTTGGGTGCGCGGGACTCGCGACCCTGCTGACGCTCTGGTACTGGGCATGGATCCCGTCCGGCGCCGGCTACGGCGGTGCGTTTGGCCTTTACATCTGCCTCATCGCGGCAATCGCCGGTACCGTCGGCGCCGTGATGAACATGCAGGCCTTCATGAAGAAGGGTGCGTAGCCACCGCAGCCACGCGCTAGAGCGTGAGCTCTGCCATCGCTTGCAAGGTATCGGGTCCGCCGCTCACGATGATTGTCGTGACGGCGGACTCGTTCCATGCAAGGAGGCGATCGCGAATGCGCTCACGTGAACCCACGAGCGAGATCTCGTCGGCGAACTGCGTGGGTACGTGGGCAATCGCCTCGTCGCGTTTGCCATCGAAGAACAGATCCTGGATCTTCTGCGCGGCATCGCCAAAGCCCATCCGCGCCATCAACTCCATGTGGAAGTTGCGCGTGCGATGCCCCATCCCACCGATATAGAAACCAAGCGCAGCCTTCGTCGGCATGAGTGCTTCTTCCAACTCGGCGTCGCTGTCACCAGTGATGCGACATCCCATCACGTTGACCGCGACCTCGAAGCCGGGCTTGGCGCCTGCGAGTGATTCGGCATAGACCTCGGGCCGAAACGGCGAGTAGTAGAGCGGCAACCAACCGTCGGCGATCTCTGCTGCGAGCGCCACGTTCTTCGGACCTTCGGCGCCGAGGTAGATCGGCAGGTCGGCGCGCAGCGGATGCACCATCACACGCAGCGGCTTGCCCATCCCCCAACTGTTCGGACCGTCGTACGGCATCCGCACGAACTCGCCCTGGTACGACACGGGCTCCTCGCGCCGCAGGATCGCCCGCAGCACCTCGATGTACTCACGCGTGCGCGTGAGCGGCTTGGCGAAGGGTTGGCCGTACCAGCCCTCCACGACCTGGGGCCCCGACACTCCGAGGCCGAGTGCGAAGCGACCTTCGGAGAGATGGTCGACGGTGATCGCATGCATGGCGCACGACGCGGGCGTGCGGCCCGAGATCTGCACGACACCGGTGCAGACCCGAATGGTCGAGGTGTGCGCGGCGATCCACGTGGCAAACGAGAACGCGTCGTTGCCCCACGACTCGGCCGTCCACACCGAGTCGAACCCGAGCCGTTCGGCCTCCTGGGCCAGCGGGACGTGGAACGGGTTCGGGCCCTTGCCCCAGTAGCCGAGCTGCAATCCGAGCTTCATCGTTCTCCTCGATCCGGATGTGGGGCGGGCCGTCGACCACGACGCCGGGGCAGCGTATGAGAAGGCCGCAGTCGCGGTCGCTTCCGTCGGCCCACCAGGGGTCGCGAAGAGTTGTCACAACCGCCCGCGAGTGCGGCGCACCGACTACCCGGGACGTTGTCGCCGTCGTACAATTCGACGAGCCGACGGGGCGGCCGAAGGAGGGCGTCATGCTGAAGAAATTGCTGGCGGGAGCGACCGCCGCGGCCGTACTCGGTGTCGGCGGCGTTGCAGTGGCCGGAGCCGTGAGCTCGCCATCGTCGACGTCCACGTCATCGACGGCCCCCAAAGCGAACGCCCACGCGCCGAAACAGGGCGCGGGCCGCTTGCTCGGGCTCGCAGTGAAAACCGCCGCCGACAAGATCGGGATCGACACCAAGACGCTGCGGGCCGGTGTGCAGTCGGGCAAGACCATCGCCCAGATCGCGAGCGCACACCACGTCGCACCGGCTGCGGTCGTGTCGGCCATCGTCACGAAGGTCGACACAGCCATCAATGCGGCCGTGAAGGCCGGCAAGCTCGACGCCTCGAAGGCGGCCAAGGCCAAGCAACGCGTCCCTTCCATGGCGGACCGGCTCGTCAACCACACCACGTCGCTCATGCCGCATCTGCGTCATGGTCCCAAGCAGAAGTTCCACAGCCGCGCCACACTCACAGCGGCCGCCAAGGCGATCGGCATCAGTAGCGACACGCTCCGCACGGCGATGCGTTCTGGCCAGTCGATCGCGTCGGTCGCCACAGCACACGGCGTCGCTCGCACCAAGGTGGTCGCGGCAATGGTGGCGGTCGCCGACCGCAACTTCGACGCGACGGCCAAGACCCACCACGTCGACACCTCCTACCGCAAGCGCATCCCCGCCATCATCGGCCACATCGTCGACGGCACGGTCTCGGCGCACCGTCGTGCCATGGGTCATCACGCCAAGACCAAGACCACGGCCACCATCGGCGCCTGAGGCGAACGATCGGGGGCTGCGTCGGGTTCGACGCGCGTCGCGGTCCAGCATTCGCCCACGGCGGCGCTCGCGTGGTCGCATAGGCGGATGATCGAGGCGGTCCTGTTCGACTTCGGCGGCGTGTTCACCGGGTCGCCGTTTCACGCCGTGCGCGACAGCGGGCGCCTCGACGGGCACGATCCCGAGGTGCTCATCGAGATCATCTTCGGCCCGTACGACCGCGACACCGATCACCCGTGGCACCAATTGGAGCGCGGCGAACTGAGTCTGCGCGACACGCGCGATCAGTTGGTGGCGTTGGCGGCCGAGCGCGGCATGACCATCGACCCCTTCGACACCTTGAAGGGCATGGCGATCGGTGGCGGCGCGGCCGACGAGTACATCGAGCGCACCCGACAACTGCGCGCCGACGGCTACCGCACCGCGCTCGTCACGAACAACGTGCGCGAGTTCTCCGACGGTTGGCGGTCGCTGATCCCGGTCGACGAACTCTTCGACGTCGTCGTCGACAGCAGCGTCGTCGGGATGCGCAAACCCGATCCGCGCATCTTCCACCACGCGCTCGCCGAACTCGGTGGCGTGGCACCCGAACGAGCGGTGTTCCTCGACGATTTCGCCGGCAACATCGACGCGGCCACGGCGCTGGGCATCCATGGCATCATCGTCGGCGCCGACCGGCTCGCCGCGATTCAGGTCCTCGACGCCCTGCTCGCCGAACACGCCTGACCCTCGCGACACGCGCGCCATGACGGTACTCTCGCCACCATGAGCAACGGCGCGTTTCTCCATCCGTATGCGAAGCCCACCCGCCGCGACGACGAGTACCGATGCATTGTGCGCGGCGACGGCGCAAGGGTGTGGGACCGCGAGGGCAACGAGTACATCGACGCGATGGCCTCGCTCTGGTACGCCAACATCGGCTACGGGCGCTCCGAGATCACGCGCGCGGTTACCGCGCAGATGGATCAGATCGCGGCCTATCACTGCTTCGAGCCGTTCACGAACGAACCAGCCGAAGCCTTGGCCGAGCGCATCGCGTCGCTCGCACCCCTGCGTGACGCACGAGTCTTTCTCACATCGTCGGGCTCAGAAGCCGTCGACTCGGCCATGAAGCTCGCGCGCGTTGCGCAGGTACGCGCCGGTCATCCCCAACGCACGCTGATCATCAGCCGGGGCCGGGCGTATCACGGCGTCACCTATGGGGGTCTGACCGCGCAGGGAATCCCTGCGAACCAGGAAGGCTTCGGTCCGTTCGTTGGCGACGTCGTACACGTGCCGCCCGACGATCTCGAGGCCATCGCAAGCCTGATGGCCGAGCGCGGCGACGAGGTCGCCGCGATCATCACCGAACCGGTGCAGGGTGCCGGCGGAGTGTTTCCGCCCACCGACGGGTATCTCGCGGGGCTTCGCCGACTCGCTGATCAGCACGGCGCCTACCTGATCTTCGACGAAGTGATCTGTGGCTTCGGACGGCTCGGTGCGTGGTTTGGTGCGCAGCATTTCGGCGTCACGCCCGACCTGATCACGTTCGCGAAGGCGGTCACTTCGGGCTACGTGCCGCTTGGCGGCGTGATTCTGGCGCGCCACGTGTGCGACGCGCTCGAAGCCGACCCGGCCTGGATGTTGCGACACGGCCACACCTACTCCGGACACCCCACTGCCTGCGCGGCCGCGCTCGCAAACCTCAACGTGATCGAGCGCGACGCGCTCGTGGCTCGCGCCGTCACCGTCGGGCAGCGTCTGTTCGACGGTTTCGACGCGCTGCACCGCGACGGATCGCTCGCGGGTGTGCGCCGCGAGGTCGCGGTCGGTGCCACGATCACGCCCGACGGCATCGATGCGTTCGCGGTGCGTGACGAATTGCTCGATCAAGGCGTGATCACGCGTGCAGTCAATCCAACCACGCTCACGTGGTGCCCACCACTGGTGATCACCGACGCCGAGATCGACCGCGTCGTCGACGCGCTCGCCAAGGCCCTCCAACGCTGACACGCCGCGAACAATTGCTCACGGCGCCGTGCGTCAGCGGCGCCCCCGCGGCGTATGACGTAGTCGCAGCAAGAACCACGCGCCGCCTCCGACCAGCAACAGGCCGACCAGCACGCCGATGATCACGGTCACCACCGACGTGCCGCTCGTTCCGCCGCCCGCGTTCGCACTATGGGTGGTGCCCGCGAGGAACACACCCATGTCGAAGAACGACGCGCCGACCGTGGAGGTCTGCGTCGCCGCGGGCACCGCGAGTTGTTTCCATCCACGTCCGGTCGGCGAAAAGTAGATGCCGCGATTCGCGGGGAGCGGCACGCTCAGGACCGCGCTCGCACGCACCGCCACGCGCGCGAGCGTGCCGAGGTTCGGGTCGTAGCGCACGCTGAGCCGGTACGCGTTGCCATCGGGGCTCGTGCCAGCGGGCAGCGGGTCGAGCGTCGCGGGGTCGAGCGGCTCCATCAGCACCGAGGCCTGGGTCGAGCCCGCTTTCGCCGGGATCGCGCCGTCGCTGAGGGTGACGATGAATTGCGTGTCGGTGCTCGCGATCCCGCCCTGATTGCTACCGGTCGCGCCGACCGCGATCGTCGTCGTGTTCGGCCCCGGCACCACGTTTCCCGTCGCAAAGGCCTTCGGAGGATTGACCCACTGATACTGCACGGGCGGACCGACGCCCTCGTACAAGGGCAGCACCGAGTGGCCCGAGAGGTGCGCGGTCATCACCGCGACCGACACGTACACGACCGCCACTGCGGCGCCGAACGCGAGCGAGCGCTTCGTGCTCACGCGGCCAGGGGAAGATCGGCGATGGCGTGCGTCGCGTACGTCTTGGGCCACACGACCGCGGAGGTGACTGGCGCAATCCACTGCCAGATCACACTCTCGGCCATGCGATTGTCGCCCGCGTCGCTCGCACGGTCAGGGGCGAGTTCGAAGCCACTGCCGTTCGGCAACGAGTTCGCCGAAAGCCGAACCCGATGCGCGGCGCTGGCAATGTCCCCAACGCTGAACGACCGCGCCGCGGGCAGCACCGAGCCGAGCACGACGAGCGCGTTCGAGAACCCCGACAGCGCCGGGGCACTCATCGCATCGTCGTACTGGGTGGCGTAGGCCGCGGCGGCCCACGCCAGCTCGGCGCGCGCCTTCGGCGCAAGCGCAGCGGTGCGCACATGATTGGCATCCGGTTTGTCCGACGCGAACAATCCGACGGCGGCCTTTCCCAACAGCTTGGCGAACGCCGGCATGCAGTAACTCGAACTCGTGCCGATCGCGACCTTCAACGGCACGTGCTGGGCGGCGAGGGCGCGCTGTACGGCCACTCCATCGTCGACGTACGCCGAGGCGAAGATCACATCGGTCCTGGCGGCCGCGACCTTGCGGGCCACCGCCGCGGCGTCGAGATGGTTCGCGTCGTACGGGATCGCCGCTGCGAGTGTGAGCCCGGCGCGCCGGATGGCGTCGATGGCGCCCGCGCCGACCGCGCGCCCATACGGGTCGTCCACGTAGGTGACGGTGTACCGCAGCGGACTCGTGACCTTGCGATAGGGCAACAGCACCGAATGCACGAAGTCGATCGCGGCGCGCCCGAGCGTGGCCCCGCTCGGAGCGAGACGGAAGAAGTTGCGACCATTCGCCACGCCGTTGGGTAGCAGTCCGACCGCGCCCGTCTCCCAGAAACTCATGTTGCGTTGCGTCGCCTCGGTCGCCGCGATTGCCGACACCGCACTGCCGTGACTACCGATCACCACGGTCACGTGACGCGCCGCGAGTGCAGCCATGGCATCGGGGACGGCTTCGGGCCGCGCGATCGTCTCGACCACGAGCCGAACGTTGTGGCCGTGGATGCCTCCATTGCGATTGACCCAATCGACGGCGAGGCGCACACCGCGCAGTTCCTGGCTACCGCCGACGCGCTGGGTGCCCTGCGTGGGATACAGCGCGCCGATGACGATGTCGCCCGCGCCGCCGGCACCTGTACACGCGCCGAGACCCGCCGCCGCGATCATGAAAGCGATCGTGGTTGCGACACCACGCAGTCGAAGGTTCGCGAATCGGTTCACCACACCACCAGCAGGTTGGCGACCACGTGCGTGATCGCGGGAACGGTCCAACGACCCGTTGCTTCGCGCTGCCACGCGAACAGCGCGCCGACGGCAAGATCGAGCGGCAAGACCCAGGCGCCGTACGTTGTGAGGTGCACGAGCGCGAACGACGCGGTGCTCCCGACGATCGCGATCGCCGCACCGTACGGTCGGAGAAATCCGTAGACGAGCCGCCGGAAGAACGCCTCCTCGGCTACCGCCGCGACCACATCGAGCAGCACGTAGCGCCCAGCGAGCGGGACGGTGCGGGCGTGGCCCACGAGCAGTTGCGCGGCGCCGACCGCGAGCAGGCCGACCGCGCACACCGAAAGACTGACCAGCCTCGACTGTGCCGATGCAATCACGGGGCTCGACTTCAGGCGCGGCACCGGGACGACGAGACCCACAGCGAGCACGGCTCCGAACACCACGGCGAGCACCAGCGGTGGATCAGCGAACCCAATCAGCGTGGGGCGCAGCCACAACGCCGCGAGCGCCACAGCGATCAGCACGACCGCAACCGGCGTATCGGGCACCGTGACAACAGTGCGGTGGCCGTGGTGCGTGGGGCGCGCCGCTTCGGTGTCGTTCCGAGTCACTTCGCCACCGTGATCACGACGGCTTTGGTGACCAGGGCTCGGTTCGCGAACGGCACGTGGTCGGCGGCAACGAACTCGGCGGTCACGGTGTGCGCGCCCGGTGTGAGCGCCGACGGGAGCGTCTGGCTCGTGCCGTACGCCATCGACACGATCTTGCCGTCGACCGACACGTGGATGTGGCCCTGATCACCGCGCAGCGTGGCCGAACCGGCGCTGGCGGGTAAGACCTCGGCGCCGATGAGCTTGAACACGAGCTTGGGGTGCGGGCCGACGACCGCGCTGGGTGTGGGCGCCACGATTTCGAGCACGGCCTTCGTCGTCGGCCGGGTGGCTGTGGCCGCGGGCTTCGACGAACTGCACGCCGCCATCAACGACAGGGCAACCACGAAGGTCAGCGCGCATCGCGTCGCCCGGACTCGTCGTGGTGCCGGCAATGAAGTTGGCAATGAAGTTGGCAATGAAGTTGGCAATGAGATTGGCAATGAAGGTGGCGCGCCGCGGTCGCTTCCATACGCGGTGTCGGGCATCGCCGTCATTCTTGCAGATCACTCCCTCGTGCCGACCGCGGCGTTCGCTGGGGCGCGCACCAAGAAACCAAATGTCGCGCTCGCGGCACCGTTCACACCGATCTTGGGCACGGCGATGCGCAACTCATTGCGCCCCGCGACGGTCAGCGTCGCCGAACCCGAGAAGTGGCCCGGACTGAGGAGCTGCATCGGCACCGCGCGCGTCGCGCCGTCGGCGGCGCGCAACGTGACGACGGTGGTCTTCACCGCCGCCGCCGAGGCACCGCTCTTGTCGGTGAACGTGACGTGCACCTCGTTGTCGCCGATGGCCCCCGGCGACACCGCGACGGTCGCGGTGTAGGCGCCCACGCGCACCGCGCTATCGGCAAGGCCGTTGGTGCGGGCCGCGATGGCGCGACCGGGAACGAGCGCAACGAGCACCGCGGCGACTGCGAGCACCCCGACGAGCACGGACGACTCGACCAACGAACTTGCTTCGAAGCGCGCAACTTCACTCCCGTCCGACTGCGCGAGGCGGCGATCGGTCACGTAGCGGTGCCATCCCGCGAAGCCCAGCGCACTGGCGAACAGGAAGATCTTCACCAACAGGACTTTTCCGTAGGTGGTGTGCCAGAGGTCGGAGACTGCCGAAAGTTCGGCGAAGCCGAGCACAATCCCCGACGCCGCGATCACGATGACGGCAACAAGCGCAATGGAGCCGAACGCGCGCACCAACGCACCCACGAACTTCGGCCGAGCCGCGGCGTTGATGTGTTTCCACGCGGGTACCGCCAACACTGCGAGGGCGATCAACCCTCCGGCCCACACTGCGGCCGCGGCCACATGGAGCGTCACCGCGATCACGGTGGCAACAGGGTACGCGCTCTGGCGTGCGTGCCCGCCGAGCGCAGTGCCGATGCACGCCACCACGACGAGCTCGACGATGAGCCACGAAGCCTGGCGCACCGTGAGCCCGAACCCGGCCCGGTCTCGCACCACAATGAGTACCGGGATGGCAAGTAGCACCACCGCCAGGGCCTGCACCTTCCACGCCTGACCGAAGTTCGTGCCGAGGAGGTCGTTGAGCACCGACGGGTTCGCGGCGCCCCACATCGACTTGCCCGACGCGATCGCGGCCTCTGTCCACAGCAACAAGAGCGCGGATAGGGCGAGTACCGGCCACGCCCATCGCAGCGCGGCGCGCGCGTCGCGGTCGAACGCGATGTCGGCCGACACGACTGCATCGGGGGTGGGCGTCGTGGCGGTCTCCGCCGTCACCGCCGCGCCGAGGCTCGTCGCGACGGGCCACGATGAGGCATCGCCGTCGTTCCCGTGCGACATGGGGTCGGGCGGGCCGGGAGCGCCGATGGCCGCAAGGAGCGGCGCCCAACGCCAGCGACGCACGATGATGATCCCGGCAAGCAGCGCCAGCGAGAAATACCAGCCGAACCGCGAGATCCCCGCGAGGACGTTGGCGAATGTGCTCGTGCCGCCGCCGATTGGCACTGCCGCGGCCGCGCGGCTCGACGGTGCACCGACGTAGTACTGGAACGTTCCATCCTCCACGTGTCCGTCGTCGGAGACGATGTTCCACGCGACCGTGAACGTGCCGTTGCCCGTCGTCTTCATCCGCACGAGAACGGCTTGCCCACCGTTCGAGAGGTCGACGCGGTTCGCGTCGACCCGCTTGGCGTCGACGTCGTACACCTTGGTCTTGCCGAATACCGCTTCGACCGGCTCGTCGAAGTCGAGCTCGATCGTCTTGGGTGCGGCCGTGAGCGTGGCACCGGGCGCGGGACTGGCACCGATGAGCGTGGCGTGCGCCGCGGCCGGTCCTGCGAGCAGCCCCAGCGTTGCTCCGCACACCAGCGCGCCGACAGCTGTCGAACGGACGACCTTCGTCACAACACTGCGCACGGCGGGAGTGTAGACACACTCCCGACAGCGGCGGGCCGACCCGAGCCACGACGACGTGCCGCTGCCGATCGCTACCGTAGGGCCCATGTCCCCTGGCGACTCCCCCTCCCCCAGCGCAGCTTCGAAGGCCGCGGGGAACCCCGTCACCGACGAGCTCGTCGTCCGCAACCTCGTCGCCGACCTGTCACGCAATGCCGACGTGGCTGACGTGGCGACGTACTTGTCGTCGTTCGCGCCCGACGCGCGGTGGAACATGCCGGGCGCGCCCGTGCACGGCCACGCCGAGATCCGCGCCGGGCTCATCGCTCGGCGCGAGCGCGGTGAAGGCGGTCCCGGAACCCACACCCGGCACATGGTGTCGACCGTCGCGGTGGCGGTCGACGGTGACGCAGCGACGGCCGACTCGTACTTCCAATTCTTCACCGACACCAACACCCAGCCGGTGTTGCGATTGGTCGGCGCGTATCACGACACGTTCGTGCGCACGCCCGACGGTTGGAAGCTCGCGCAGCGCGACATCACATTGGGCTGAACCGTCGCGGCGCGCGGTCAGCGCGCGCCGTGGTCCCACAAATCTGGCCTTTTTTGCCAGTTTTGTGGGACCACGGGATAGGTAACGCCGACCGGCGCTACCGCTGAATTGCTTTGACCTCGAGAAACTCTTCGAAGCCGTGGTGTCCGTACTCGCGGCCGACCCCAGACTGCTTGTAGCCACCGAACGGAGCATTGGGGTTGAAGGCGCCGCCGTTGATCTCGACCTGTCCGGTACGCAGGCGACGGGCCACGCGCTCGGCGCGCTCCTTGTCGGCCGACCACACGCCGCCGGCAAGGCCGTAGACCACACCGTTGGCGATGCGTACGGCGTCGTCTTCGTCGTCGTAGCCGAGGATCGACAGCACGGGGCCGAAGATCTCCTCTTGGGCGATCGTCATGTCGGGTGTCACGCCTGAGAACACCGTCGGGCGCACGTAGAAGCCCTGGTCGAGTCCGTCGGGAGCGCCGACACCGCCGACAACGAGCGTCGCACCCTCGTCGATGCCCTTTTGGATGTAGCCCTGCACGCGCTCACGCTGTGCTGCCGACGCGAGCGGGCCGAGGCCGACGCCTTCGCCGAACGGGTCACCCACCACCAGGGCACCGGCGGTGTCAGCCGCAACCTTTTCGGCCTCGGCCAAGCGGCTCTTCGGTACGAGCATGCGGGTAAGCGCGGAGCACGTCTGGCCGGAGTTCAAGAACGCCTTGCCGATGCCGTCGGCGACAGCAGCGGCGAACGTGGCTTCGTCGAGGTCGTCGAGCAACACGTTGGCCGACTTGCCGCCGAGTTCGAGCGCGATCTTCTTCACCGTTTCGGCACCGAGCTGTGCGACGCGCTTCCCGGCGCGCGTCGAGCCCGTGAACGACACCATGTCGACGTCGGGGTGCGCGGCCATCGCTTCACCGACAATCGGACCAACGCCCGACACGAGGTTGAACACACCGCCAGGAAGCCCGATGTCGTCGATGATCTCGGCAAGGATGAAGGCATCGACCGGTGCGACCTCGCTTGGCTTCAGCACGACGGTGCAACCGGCGGCCATTGCGAACGCGACCTTGGCAGCGATCTGGTGCAGCGGGTAGTTCCATGGCGTGATGCATGCGACGACGCCGATCGGTTCGCGCACTACGAGCGAGTTGCCAACGACCTCTTCGAACGAGAACGACTCGGCGATCGCCGCAGCCTGCGAGAAACTGTTGATCGGCAAGCCAACCTGCACGAGCTGCGACAACCACTTCACCATCCCCGTCTCTTTGGAGATGGCCGTGGCGATTTCGTCCATACGTGCGCCGAGTGCCTCACCGATGCGAGTGAGGTACTTCGCTCGCTCCTCAACCGGTGTGACTGACCAGGTGACGAACGCGTCCTTGGCGGCGCGCACCGCGCTGTCGACGTCGGCCGCGGTGCCGGACACGATCGTCGCCATGACCTGCTCGGTCACCGAGTCGATAACGTCGATCGTGTCGGTGCTGGCCGACGCGACCCACGCGCCGTTGATGTAGAGCTTGTCGTAGGCCGTCGTTTGGGTGGTCGTCATCTGGACTCCTCGTCGGTGGGCGGAGACGCCGAGCGCTACTGCGCCCGGTCTCTCGGAGATATACGAACGGTACAACCCGAGCCGCCAACCCCGCCCGTCGGCCACTCGCCTGTCCGGTAGCCCTCGCGCCGGTCGCGGCGGCCGCACAATCTCGTTACGGCAAGCCCGGCATACCGCGCCCGCTCGCCGTGTCGGCGAAGGCGACACAACGAGTCAGCGGCCGATGGCGTCGGGGAGCATCAACGCGAACGGGTCGGCTGCCCCGGCAAACGTCCACACGTGGAACATCTGCGGCATGCCGGCACCGTGGTCGTGCCACACCGTGAGCGAACCGCCCGGCTGTGGGAGCACCCCGCGCGGCTCGCTGAACATCACTCCGAGCCAGGTGGCTTTGTGCGTGACGGGATCGAACTTATACATCAGCCCCTGCGGGTGGAGTGGGTCGAGAAGGCCCGTTGGACCCCAATACACGTAATGGGTCGCCGCGGCATTCGCCGCGTCGTGGCCGGGGCGGAAGTTGTGCGCGATGGCAACGTTGAGGTCGGCGTACTGCGCGTTGGCCGCGACCACTCGGTCGTAGAAGGCCTTGGCGTTCGCGCAATCCGCCGCGCTTGGGGCGCGGCCGCCGGTCGTGTCGTTGACGCGCATGCTCGGCTGGGGTGTCAGGCGATGGATCCAACCGTCGCAGAACACGCCTGCTTACAGCGCGGTGCCGATGCCCCCGGCGGTGTCACCTCCTCCACCACCGTCAGTGCCGCCGTGATCAGGCTGGCCGCTGGTGTCGGCGGCCGGCGGCGACGCGGGCGCGGTGTGCCAACTCGGCACCACCGGCTTGGTCAGCGGCGCGGGCGCGGCGGTCGTGCTCGGCGTCGCGATTGTCGTGGTCACCCGATTCGACGTCGTCGTGCGATCGTCAAGTTGCACGTGCAGGGATCCGGAGCGACTCGACGACGCGTCGATCGACGTCGATGGTGTTGCGGGTCGCGCCTTGGAAGCACCCGACCCAGGTGCTCCGCACGCCGCGAGAGCGAAGGCCACCGCTCCGAGCAGCGGCGCACGCACCACCTTGTGCGTCGCAGCGCCGGTGACGGTAGTGATGACCTTGTTCGGGGCGCGATCCATGAAGCGATTGTTCGAAGGCATCCAGCAATGTTCGACGCTGTGCCGCCCAAAGTGGTGCTCTTAGGCGTGCAACAGCACGAACTCTGTGCACACCTTTGCCGTACCTTCACCCGGCGACGCGCAATCGCGACATCGGGCACAGAACCCCCATGTTGATACTTGTTCAAGAATTGTGTACAGCACCATGACGACCGCGTCGCGCGCGAATCACCGACTTGTGGACGGTGTCGGCCACGAACACGGCCGGGATCGCGACCGCCGCGGCCGCCAGGCCGGCCAGCGTCGGAGGCTGTTGGTCGAGGGCGTGGGCAAGCGGGCCGACGAACAAGAAGCCCGCGAGCATGACGAGTTCGGCACCGACGGCGCCCAGCAGCAACGGGTTCGACGTCCAGCTCATCGACCACACCGGTCGGGTCGTGCTGCGGCACGCGAACGCCGTTGCGAGCTGACCGAGGACCACCGCGGTGAATGCGGCGCCCGACGCTGCAAGCAGTACCGAACCGTGAGGGAACGCATCGCCGGGCCGCCAGCCTGCAGCGAGAAACGCCACGATGAACGCCCCGAGTTCGACGGTGGCCTCCACCGGACCAAGAATTCCGAAGGCGCGCGTGAACAACGCGCGGTCCAGAAGGTGCGTTCGCAACGGCGGGCCCTCGAGTACATGCGCGCCCGGTACCTGTGTGCCGAGCGCGAGCGCTGGGAGGATGTCGGTACCGATGTCGAGCGCGAGCACTTGCAGCACGCCGATCGCGAGCGGAAAGCGACCGCCCGAGAGCGCCCACACGAGGAACGGCGTGAGCTCGGCGACGTTGTCGGTGAGGTGATAGGTGAGGAAGCGGCGAATGTTCGAGAACGTCGCGCGACCTTGTTCGACGGCCGCCACGATCGTCGCAAAGTTGTCATCGAGCAGCACGAGGTCGGCCGCGTCACGGGCGACATCGGTGCCTGAGCGTCCCATCGCCACACCTATCGCCGCCTTACGCAGCGCGGGGGCATCGTTCACGCCGTCGCCGGTCATCGCGACTACGTGCCCGCGGTGGCGCAGCGCCTCCGCGATCCGAAGTTTGTCTTCGGGACCGACTCGGGCGAGCACCACCCCGTCGTGATCAATGATGCGGCCGAGCTCGGCATCGTCGGCAGGAAGGTCGGCCGCGATAATCACGAGCTCCTCGGGCCCAAGTAAGCCGACCTCCCTCGCGATCGCCTCGGCCGTCATGGGGTGATCGCCGGTGATCATGGCCACGCGGATCCCGGCGCGCCGACACCGCGCGATCGCGTCGCGCACCTCGGTGCGAGGCGGATCTTCGAACGCGACCAGCCCGAGCAACTCCATCGACTGCTCGGCGTCCTCGGCCGACGTCGGTACATCGTTCGCGCCGAGCGTGCGCTGTGCGATGGCGAGCACCCGCAGGCCGCGGCTCGTCAGGCCCGCGAGCGCGGCGTCGGCCCCATCGACAACGCCGCACAGCGGGAGCACACCGTCGGGCGATCCCTTGGTGAGGACCCGGCCCGCGACCACGACCGACATGCGCCGGCGGCGCGCATCGAACGGGAAGCGCGCCTGTTCCGCCCCATTGCGACGGTCAGCCGCGAGGTCGACATTCGCACGTGACGCCAATGTCATCAGCGCGGCTTCCATCGGATCGCCGCGTGGTTCCCACCGGTCGTCGACCTGCACGACCCGTCCCGACGAGCACCGAGCGGCCGACACCGCGAGCAGCCGGAGCGCTTCGAGCGCATCGGTCGGCGCACATGTGATGTCGGCCGTGGGCGCATAGCCCTCGCCCGCGATGCATGCGACGCCCGCCGGCATCCACACCTCGACCACCGACATCTCATTGCGCGTCAGCGTGCCGGTCTTGTCGGTGCAGATGAAGGTCGTGGAGCCCAGCGTCTCGACCGCTTCGAGATGGCGCACGAGCGCATGTTGCTTCGCCATCCGCTGCGCGCCGACCGCGAGCGACAAGGTGATCGTGGGCAGCAGACCTTCGGGTACCAACGCGACCGTCACCCCGACGGCGAGGAGGAAACCGTCGTGCGGCGCCATGCCGAGCGCGACCGCCACACCGAAGAATCCAACACCGATGCTCACGGCGACGATCGCGATGAGTCGCGACACGCGCACCAGCTCCAACCGAAGCGGCGTTGGCGCTGGTCGCTGCCCACTCGTCAGGCCTGCGATCCCGGCAAGACGCGTTGCTGCTCCGATCGCGATGACCGTCGCGCGCGCTTCGCCTTCGACGACGAACGAACCGGCATACACGAACTCGCCGACCGACGGATGGTCGGGCACGCTCTCACCGGTGAGTGACGATGTGTCGACGGCCAACGCATGCGCCACTTCGACGCGTAAGTCTGCGGAGATCCTGTCGCCCTCGGCGAGCAGCACGAGGTCGCCGGTGACGAGTTCCTCGGCCGAGATCTGCAGCGGGGCGCCACCACGCATCACGGTCGCCGTGCGCGGGAGCATGTCACGGAGCTTCTCCGCGGCGTGTTCGGAGCGGCGCTCCTGCACGAACGCGAAGACGCCATTGAGCACGACCACGAGGAACACTGCGACGCCGAGCTGCGGCATGCCGGCAACGAACGCGAGGATGCCAGCGACCCAGAACAACAACGCAAAGAAATGCACCATCTCGGCGGCAAGCTCGCGCCACGCAGGCGTGCGGTGCGGTGTGGGCAGGCGGTTCGGTCCGTCGATCGCCAGCCGACGGGCCGCGTCGTCGGGTGCGAGTCCCTCCGGTGCAACGCCCGTCTGGGTGCCAGATCCGGTCTCGCTCCCAGCGGGCGGCGTCCTCACGTCTTGTTTACGCTCGCCGCAAGGTTCCGGTGCAGGTGCATCGCTTCGCGCACCTCGACGTCACGCGTTCAGGGTACCCGGCGCGCAATTCCGCCCGAACGGGGCGCAACCCGAGGCGTCTGATGGCGGCGCGTTGGTCGGCACCCCCGGAACCGGGTGTACCCTCGGCGCACTGCGGGCGTGCAGAATCGCCCGCGACGCCAATCGGAAACCCCAGACCTCGGCAACCGAGACCAACGCGCGGCACTCCGCCGCACGTCGCATGTACCGGGAAGGCCAGAGGGTGACTCGAGACGGCACCGTTACGAGTCTCGTTCCACTGAGCGCAGTCCCGCGCGAGCAGAACGCCGGGGTGTTCAACTCCGTCGTGAATCGTCTGTTCAGCTCGGGCTTGACGCTCGCGGGCGTTTTGAGCGCTCGCACCGTCGACGACGAGGTTCGGCAACGACTCACCGCCGTGCTCGCCGAACTCGATGAAGCGGTGCGCGAGCTTCGCACCGCCGCGCTCGCCAATGTCGCCCGAGACCTCGCGCCACCAGCACCCGCCGCCACCTTGGTACTGCCACCCGCTCCGGCTCTTGGGCGCGGCGACGTCATCGCGAACCCGCGCCGCCACGCGTACGCCGGCATTGCCGGGTTCGCGCGATCGCTGTGGGTCGAAGACGACGCTTGACCACCGATCACGCGCCGGAACTCGTCCGACTGCTGTTTCTGCGACGTCCGCGACTACAACGCTCCAAGTCGGCACGTTCTTCGGCCTGACTCACAAGGTCGACGCGAACCGTCGTTGCGATGAGTTCAGCGGTGCGCGATCGTCGAACTGATCGTGAGCGTCTGCTTCGGGCGGCGGGGTTGCAGAAGGAGGGTGGACGATGAACTCGATGGCACGCCGGATGTTCGAGCTGGTCGAGCCGATCGGTGTCATCCGACGGCCGCAAGCTCTGAAGCGTCAAGCATGGAGGTGTTCGAGCGCAGCGAGGGCGCCCGTTCGGTGTTGAGCTCTCGCGAGGTGTGTCAGGTCGGTCCAGTCGATGCGCGCGAGTCCGCTCGTGATCATTGCCGTGCGCTCGCGTTGCGGCAGCGCATAGCCGTCCTTCCGCGCGGTGAGATCAAGGACGGTCTGCTCGAGCGTGGTGACGAGTCCCGTCACCAGTTCGGTGCGGACGGGTTCAACGTCGAGTCGCGAGACGTCACGTTTGGAGAACCGCGCGGTGCCTCCGAGCACGACGAGTCGCGGTCGTTGACGAGGCGCCGCGACCGTGACGACCGCGATCTCGCGCGGAATCAAGCCGTGGTGCCTCGCCGCGGAAACGCCTTCGAGTGCGACTGCCTCGACGCCGTAGTCGGCTGCGGCAATACCGAGGCCGGCAGCGGCGAGAGAGGGACGCCACGTTGCGTCGCCCACTCTGTCGGGCGGGATGATCGCGAAGTAGCCGTGCGCGAGGCGCAACAACAAACCCCGCTGCACGAGTCGTGCCAGCTGCGCCGAGGGATTGCTGGGGTACGCCATCGTTGCGTCCCGCGGTCGCATGACCCGTACGGCCCGACGAGCGAGGGCGACCGGTAGGCCGGTCGCTCGGACGGTGTGCCTGGCCGCGGCTGTTGACATCGCTACTACAAACCTAGTCTTTAAGGATAGGTTCATAATAGTAGATCGCAACGCAGACGTCTCGCGGACTTCCGACGTGAACGAGGGCATCGGAAACGTCAGAAGCCCTCCGAAGAGGGCCTCTGATCAGGACTTCTGTGGAGCGGACGACGGGATTCGAACCCGCGACCCTCACCTTGGCAAGGTGATGCTCTACCAGCTGAGCCACGTCCGCGTGACCCGTGAACTTACCAAGCTCCCGAGGCGACCGGAAACCTGGAGGCTCAGGGTCGCGAGTTAGAGGGCCTTCTCGAGGGCTTCGATCAGCTCCGGCGCCTCGGGGTCGACCATCGGCGAGAAGCGTGCGATCACGGCGCCGTCGCGGCCGACGAGGAACTTCTCGAAGTTCCAGCGGATGTCGCCGTCGTGGCCTTCGGAGTCGGCCGTCTTCTCGAGCTCCGCGTAGAGCGGGTGCTTGTCGTCGCCGTTGACGTCGATCTTCTCCGACATCGGGAAGGTGACGCCGTAGGTCGTGCTGCAGAACTCGGCGATCTCGTCGGGCGAACCCGGCTCCTGCGCGCCGAACTGGTTGCACGGGAACCCGAGAACGTCGAAGCCGCGGGCCGAGTACTTGTCTTGCAGCTTCTCGAGGCCCGTGTACTGCGGGGTGAGCCCGCACTTCGACGCGACGTTCACCATCAGCGTCACTTTGCCCTCTTCGCCGGCGAGCAGGCCGGCCTTTCCGTCGAGCGTTGCGATCGGGGTGTCGTAGAGCGACATGATTCCTCCATACGGGCGGGACCGGCGGGGGTGAGCCGGCGATCGTGGGAGATCGGGCGACACCGTACTCTTGCGCCGCGAACCGTGGTCCCCGGGGGGAGACTGAAGTGACGCAGACGTACGTTGCGAACATCAACCTGCTCGACGGGGCCTTCTATGCCGGCGACCCGTGGCCTGTCTACCGGTGGCTCCGCGACGAGCACCCCGTCTATCGCGACGAGGTGAACGGGATCTGGGGCATCAGCCGCTTCGCCGATGTCGTCGAGATCGAGAAGCACCCCACCCGCTACAGCTCGGCGAGCGGCTCGCGACCGCGGGTCGATCCGCAGAACTCGATGATCGACAGCGACGACCCGGCGCACCAGTCGCGTCGGCGCATGGTGGCCCGCCGCTTCACGCCGCGCGCGGTGAAACAGGCCGAGGACGACGTGCGGCGCGTGGTCACAACGTTGATCGACCGGGTCGCGCCGCGCGGCGAGTGCGAGGTTGTCCGCGAGTTGGCCGCACCGTTTCCCGCTGCAGTCATCGGTCAGAAGCTCGGTTTCCCTCCCGAGCTCTGGGACAAGTGTCGTGAATGGTCGGAGTTCACGATGCACGACGGCGGTCAGTACCCGAACGATGGTTCCACGCCGGAAACAACCGCGCGCACGGTCGACGCGGTGCTCGAATTCGCGGTCGAGACGATGACGCTCGTCGCGCAACGTCGCGACGAGCCTCGTGACGATCTCATCTCCGTGTGGGCGAACGAAGAGCTCGACTGGCCCGACGGCTCGCGTCGTCGCATGACCGACGACGAGTTGGTGAGCGAGGCGTTGCTCGTGCTCGACGGCGGCGCGGAGACGACGCGGTCGGTGATCGGCACGACGTGCGTCGATCTCATCCGTCATCCCGATCAACGGCAGTTGCTCATCGACGATCCGTCGATCCTCGCGGCCACCGGAGTCGAAGAGTTCATCCGTTGGGTGTCGCCGCTGCTGAACATGGCCCGCGGCGCGAACGAGGATCACACGCTGCATGGAGTCGAGATCAAGGCCGGCGACGAAGTGCTGCTCATGTACGCGTCGGCAAACCGCGACGAGCGCGTCTTCGACGATCCCGAACGCTTCGACGTCACCCGGCCTCACAACCAGCACGTCGCGTTCGGGTTCGGGACGCACTTTTGCCTCGGCGCGTCGCTCGCGCGGCTCGAGCTCCGCGTCATGTTCGAAGAGCTCCTGCGGCGACTTCCCGACATGCGGCTCGCCGATGGACCGGAACCGCGCATCGTGCCGGCCGCCTTCTCGCGCGCCTACGACGCCGTCAACGTCGAGTTCACGCCGGCACGCGCGACGTAAGCACGCGCGAAAGAGAGGCGGGGCCCGAAGGCCCCGCCTCGCTTCCAGGAGTTGAGTTTGGAGAACCGGTCGAACGCTGCTTAGGCGGCGGCCGCCGGCTGCTTGGCTCCGTTGGCGGTGAAGTCGACGAAGCGCTGCGCTGCCTTCGGCAGGCGGGCCTTCAACTTCGTGGCCCGGGCTGCGCTGAGGTGGTGGTTCGCCACGGCCTTGTCGATGCGCGCGTTTCCGGCGGAAACGAGTGCGTTGACGACGGTCGTCGGGGAGACACCGTGCGCCGTCGCGACCTGTGCCACGCTCTGACCCGACACGATCGCCTGGCGGATCGCCTGCGGCGTCACGCCGATCGTCTTGGCCGAGACGTCGATCGCACCCCGGATGAGCTTGCGGTGTGCGAGCTGCTTCGGCGTCGCGTTCACGATCTTCGGCGTCACCTTGGCGACGAGCTTCTCGAGGTTCGCTCCCTCGGTGCTCGAGATCTTTCCGGCCGTCACGGCCTGCTGGATCTTGGCGTCGGCGCCGCTGACGATCGCGTCGATGACCTTCTGCGGGTCCACCTTGTGCGCGGTGGCGACGTCGGCGATCGAGTGCCCACCCTTCATCTCCTTGAGGAGATCAGCGGGGGAGATGCCGATCGTCTTGGCCGCGGTCGAGAAGGCGAACTTCCGGACGTTGGTTCCGAGGGTCGACTTCTGGGCGTTCGGCTTCGCTGTCGCGGCCGTCGGGGGGGTCGAGGCCTTCGGTGACTCGGCAGCGGAGGCGACCGCCATGCCGCCGGCTGCGATCACCACCGCGGTGACGAGCGTGGCGAGAATCTTCTTCATGGCTGACATCCTCTACTCGGGGGCTGATGTGACTCCATCGAGTGTCGCCCCGGATTGTCAGAGAACTGTGAGGTCGGCGCGAGCGCCCAATCAGTCGCCGGCGTCCGTCGGGAGCGGCGTGTCGGGCTAGATGACGTTGCCGAAGCGCTCGCGCACGTGGTCGAGCACGCCGTCGACGCCGGCTCCGTGCAGGGTCATGCCTCCGTCGACCACGAGGTTCTGCCCCGTGATGAAGCGGGCCTGATCGGAGCAGAGGAACACGACGACCGAGGCGATGTCTTCGGGTGTGCCGATCCGGGCGAGCGGGGTCTTGGCGATCATCGCATCGCGCTCGTTGAGGCCTTGCTCGACGAGGAGCAGCTCGGTCAACGGCGTGTGGATCATTCCCGGCGACACCGCATTGACGCGGATGGTCGGCGCGTACTCGAGCGCAGCGTTCGCCGTGAGCGCGACCACCGCGGCCTTCGCCGCGGAGTACGGCGCTTCGCCGGCCGACGGGCGCGTGCCCGAGATCGACGCGGTGCTGACGATCGCGCCGGAACCGCCGGTGAGGAGGTGGGGGATCGCGGCCTTGAAACCGTGGAACACGCCGGTGAGGTTGAGGTCGACGATACGCCGCCACTCGTCGACTGCCCACTCGTGCACGTTCGCGAGGTTGCTCCCGCCCGCGTTGTTGTAGAGGAGCGAGAGGCCACCCAACTTCGCGGCCGCGTCGTCGACCGCGGCCTGGAACGCGGTGAAGTCGGTGACGTCGACGGTGTACGCGAACCCGTCGAGATCCTTCGCCAGGAGCTCCGCGCCGCCACCGTTGATGTCGAAGACCGCGACGCGTGCGCCCTGCTCGGTCATCAGCCGGGCGGTGGCCGCGCCGATGCCCGATGCCCCGCCCGTCACGATCGCCCGGTGTCCGTCGAGCAGTCCCATGGCGCCGGATGCTATTGCCCCGCCAATCCGCCGGCGTGGGGCGCGCTTCGGCAACTGATCGACTCAGGTGACGCGGAACGTCACCGGAGTCGATCAGTTCGAGGCCCGTCTACTGGCGCAGACCGGGGCCGGACCGTTACTCTGCGTGGCAGGCAAAGGGCGGAGGGCTGCACGGATGCGGCGGCTAGTTGTGGGTCTCGTGGCGTTGGTGACCGTCGGCGCGCTCGGCGGATACCTGGCCGGCGCGGTGACGAAGGCGAAATCGGCCGACGCGGCCGAGGGGAGCCTCGCCTCGGTCGTCGTGGTCCGCTCGGACGCGCAGTCGGCCGTCGACGTCGCGGCCCCGTTCGTCGTGCCGAGCGCGACGATCGAGGTGACGGTGCCTGCGGGTCATCGCGACCTGTTCGACATTCGCTTCTCCGGTGTCGCGTCGTTCCCCAACGGTCCGGCGTTCCCGGTCAACGTCGACGTGTCGGTCGACGGGATTGCCATGCCACCCTCAGGGCTGCCTGCCTGGCAGTCGGGAGCCGTTTCGCCGGTGCCATTCCAGCTCGAGCGCGCCATCGGCCCGCTCGCGCCCGGCACCTACGAGGTCGGAATCGTGCTCACGGGCGCACCGCAGAACCACCAACCTGTGCAGCTGCTCGGATGGACGCTGCTCGCGCAGCGCACGTCGGAATCGGCACGATCCACGTTGCGCGGACCATCGTCGGCCTGACGCACGCGGGTCGGACGCACGCCGGCGGACGGTGCCGCACGACCCGTTTGGTACGCTCCTCGCTCCGCCGGGCCGTTAGCTCAGGGGGAGAGCACTTCCTTGACACGGAAGGGGTCGCAAGTTCAAATCTTGCACGGCCCACCGGTATCAGTGCAGGTCAGGCGCCCTTCGCGGGGCGCCTGATTCGCGCCTCCGCAACGGTCAGGCCGCGGTCAGGCCGCGAGATTTCGTGAACCGGCGTGGAACCGACGGTGTCGCGGGTTGCTTCGAGCATCGCGTCGAGGCGGTCATCGACGCCGTCGAAGAGATGCCCGTAGACCGACAGCGTCGTCGTGACCCGTGTGTGTCGGAGGCGTTCGGCGACCTCGAGCGGGTTCGCTCCCGACCCGATGAGCCAACTCGCGGTCGCGTGACGCAACGCGTGGAACGTCGTCGTCGCGGGCAGGTCGCATGCCTCGATCGCGGGGAGCCAGACACGCCGGCGGAAGTTCGACCGGCGTAGGGGAGTGCCGTCGTCGCTCGTGAACACGAGGCGCCTCGTGCTCTCCGGGTCCGGGTACCGGGCGATCTGCGCGGCGAGGACGTCCGCGAGGAACGGCGGGAACCGGACGGTGCCGCGACTCTTCGCGGTCTTCGGAGGCCCGAAGGTCATCGAGCCGTTCACCTCGACGAGGATCTCGGCGACGTTGATCCGGCGGCGGAGCACGTCGACCCGGTCGACCTTCAGCCCTGCGAGCTCACCCCACCGGAGGCCCGTATAGGCCGCGGTGACGACCAGCGCCCGGTAACGGTCGGGTACTGCGGCGGTGAGCCGCTCGACGTTGTCGGGGGTGAGTAGAGCGATCTGTGGACGGACCTGCGCGGGAAGCGGAACCTTCCGGCATGGCGTCACCGCGATGAGGCCGTCGTCGAGCGCGTCATCGAACACCCGCGCCGCGAGCTGGTAGCACTTCGCGACCGTGGCGGGAGCGAGGCCCGCGTCGACAAGGTCGCTGACCCACGCGCGCACGTCCGCCGGTCGAACCGCGGCGATCTGCCACGTTCCGAACCGGGCGGTGACGTGCGACCGCATGAGCGACGCGTCACGCGCCCGGGTCGACGGCCGACGATTCAACCTTGCCGCCTCCGACCGCTTCGCGACGTCCGCGAACAAGGTGCGCCCGAGTTGTGGGTCAGACCAGCGGCCCGTGGCTTTGCCGTGCTCCTGCTCGACGAGCCACGCGTTCGCGGCCTTCAGCGTCGTTGTCGTCTTGGAGCGTTCCTTACCGTCAGGGCCGCGGTACCGGG
>JBBREP010000040.1:0-29940 GCA_038202885.1 Acidimicrobiia bacterium
GGGGACGAGTCCGACGACGTTGCGGGCGAAGGTGTGGGTGGCCTCTGGTGTGGAGCCGGCGGCGTGGACGTTGACGAACACTGATGGTGCGGCGGTGTTGCAGGCGGCTGGGAGTCCGGGGATCCGGGTGTTGTTGGGTGCGGGTTCGACGAACAAGCCGAGTTGGCTGTTCGACAACCTCACCGTCACCGACGTGGGGTGACGCACGATCGCGTGACCTGTCCGCTAGACAGGTCACGGCGTTCCGCTCGTTGACTGGGGGCGCTCGTTGATTGGGGGTCGCGGTGGTCGGTGACGGCACGCACGACGGTACGAGCGACAGCCAACCCGGGGTCTGGTGTGCTGCCTGCGACAATCGGTCCGGAGCGGGCGACGTCTGTGGCGTCTGTGGCCGTGCGCTTGCGGGCGAGGCGGCCGACCGACTCCGCACCATCGCTCGGCGGCGGTGGGAACTCGACGTCGCCGCGGTTGCGATGCGACGCGAAGCGTCGGCGCTCGACCTCGAGCGCCACACGCTCTTGCAAGCCACGTCGGTCGCCGGATCGCGACGGCCATCGACGCGCGCCGCGTCGACGCCGGCTGGTGAGTGGAAACCCGAGGTAGTCAGCGACGTTCTCGTCTGGCTCGGCGCCACGCTGCTCTCGCTGGCCGCGCTCACGTTCGTTGCCGTGGCGTTCACGCGGTTGTCGCCCGTCGGACGCACCGAGCTCATGGCCGCATCGTCGCTCGTGCCGTTCACGATCGCGGTGTTCTTGCGGCGCCGCGTGCCCCACACCGCCGACGCCGTGTTCGTGCTCGCGGTCGTCTTCGCGCTGGTGGCATGGGGAACACCTCGCCATATCGGTCCGGCCGAACACGTGAGCGGCGTTGCGTGGTGGGCACTCGGCAGCGCGATCGGCGCCCTACTCACCGGCGCGGCCGGCCGTTGGCTTGGCTTTGCGTCGGCGCGAGCACTCGCCGCGATCGGCGTGTGCGTGGCCGGCGCGACCTCGGCACACGCCCTCGGCGGGAGCCACGCACGCGAAGCGTCGGCGCTTGCAGTGGTCGCCATGCTGACGGTGGTGGTTGCCGCGGGCGCCCATCGCGTCGCGCTGTGGAGCGGTGGACCCCACCGATTGCTTGGCGCCGGTGCCATTGGCCAACTCCTCATCGCCGGGGCCTTCGTCAGCGAGGTGGTGTCTCGCGACCATCGTCACGACCTCGTTGCCGTCGCAGCCGTCGGGGTACTTGGCGCGGCGCCGTTCGTGGCGTGGCTCCTCCGACGCGACTTCGCGTGGACGCCATCAGGACGATCGCTCGCGCTGGTTGTGGCGTCCGGCGCGCCGGCCGGAGCCGCCATCGTGTGGTTGTCGGGTCGGCTGCACGGCGACGCCTTGCTGTGTGCAGTCGCGATCGTCGGATGCGCCATCGCCGTCGCGGTGTTCGCGGTGCGAGACGAGATCGCCGCGCCGGTGGCACTGGTCGGTGGGGCCACAGTGACCGCGGCCGCGATCGGCGTGACGGATCCGGTGCTGACCGTCGCACTTCGTCCGCTCGGCTGGAGTTCGCACGCGTGGCGCTCCGGTGCGAACCTGCGCCTGCGTGATCACCTGTCGCCGAACGGCGCCGACGTGGTGCTCCACCACGGAATGCTGCCGGGGCTCGTGATGGTCGTCGCCGCGCTTGGTGCGGCCGTGTACGCGACGTCACGCCAGCGCGGTGCCAGCGAGGCGTCGGGCGGCGGCGTGGCCGACTTCGTCGCGGTTGCGTCGGTGCTGATGGGATTCGCAGCGACGTATTCGATCGTCGCCTCGGGATTGGGCGCGGCCGCAGTTGCGGCCCTGTCACTGAGCGCCGTCGCGGTTGCGCTCGGCGCCGCAGTGTGGGCCGAACGACGCGCCGCTCGCTACGTGCCGTCGTTCGTCGTCGCCGCGCTCGTGAGCGCGCTTCCCGCGGTCGCGGCGGCCATTGCAGTGCGGTCCGTTGCTGTCGGCGCGCTTGTTGTCGTTGCGGTTGCGTGCGGTGCGGTCATAGCCACGGCAGGCCCGTCGAACCTGCGCCTCGGCAGCACGGCCGGCCTCGTCGCGGCGTTGCTCACCCTGACGGGCACTGTCACTGCCACCTTCGAGGTGTCGCGAGCCACTGTCGGACTCGCCGTGAGCGTCGCCGCAGCGCTCGCGATCATCGCCGGCAGTTGGCTGCGCCGTTGGCCGAGTGAGCACGTGGCGGTCGCCGCGGCGGCGCATATCGGTGTCGGTGTTGCGATCGCGCTGTGCGCCGACGCGCCGGCATCGGTCGCGATCGCCGTGACGATCCTGGCGGTTGCCCATGCGCTCGCCGCGGTACGCGCGGCCCCGTATCTGCCTGCGGCCGCGGCAACCAGCGTCGTGTCGGTATGGGCGTGGTTGGGCGTCGCGGGAGTGCGGTTGCTCGAGGCGTACACGCTGCCGGCCGCGGTTGTGATGCTGCTCGCCGGTCTGGCCGCCCGCCGCCGCGAGCGCGAGCTGTCGTCGTGGTTGGTGCTGGGCCCGGGATTGCTCGTGGCGTTCGCGCCCACGCTCGCACTCACGATCGAGCGCGCGAGTGTGGAGCGGTCGCTACCGCTCACTGCGTGTGCGCTCGTCGTGGTGGTGATCGGGGCATGGGCTCGCGTGCAGGCGCCGCTCGTGATCGGCGCAGCAACGCTCGTGGCGCTCGGCGCTGACCTGCTCGGCCCCGTTGCCGCACGCGCCCCACGCTGGATCGCACTGGGCCTCGCGGGCACGGCGCTGCTGTGGCTCGGCGCCACCGCCGAACGCCGACTACGCCAAGCCCGCTCGTGGGGCCACACCTTCGCCGGCTACAGCTAACCCACAACCCCCACCCCCAACACCACCCACGGTTTTCCTCTGCACCCGGCGGCGTGTAACGCCGTCAGGTGCAATCAGACCGCGGACCACGAGGGCGCCGCGCTCTCGGCCTACGTTGGAAGTTGTGACAAGCAGATGGTCAGGCACCGATGCGCCCCGCGGCGACGACTACGACCGGCGTTGGCGCGAGCTCGAAGCAACTGGTGCGTCGGTGCACGGTGAGGCCGACCTGGTTGATGCCCTGTTGCAGGAGCGCCAGACGGGGCGCACGGTGCTGGATGCCGGTTGCGGGACGGGCCGCGTGGCGATCGAGCTCGCTCGCCGCGGCTACGAGACGGTGGGTGTCGACCTCGACGAAGCGATGCTGGAGACCGCTCGCATCAAGGCACCAGAGCTCGAATGGCACCGCGACGACCTGCGCGACCTGCACCTCGGCCGCACGTTCGACGTCGTGGTGGCGGCCGGCAACGTGATGATCTTCCTCATGCCGGGAAGCGAGGCAGCGGTGGTGCGCCGCCTCGCGGAACACCTCAACCCGGGCGGGCTCCTCGTGGCGGGTTTCCAACTCGCGGGCAACCGGCTACCGCTCGCCGACTACGACGAACACGCCGCCGCGGCGGGGTTGTCGCTGATCGACCGCTTCGCAACGTGGGGCCGCGAGCCGTGGGTCGACGGCGGTGACTACGCCGTCAGCGTCCACGGTGCCTGACGAGTATCAGACCCGTTCGATGATGATGGCCGGGGCCATGCCGCCGCCGGCACACATCGTGACGAGTCCGATCTGAAGGTCCCGACGTTCGAGTTCGTCCAAGACGGTGCCGATCAAAATCGCGCCGGTCGCGCCGATCGGGTGACCCAACGCGATCGCGCCACCGTTGACGTTCACCTTGTCGCGGTCGAGATCGAGATCGCGCTGGAATTTCTCGGCGACGACGGCGAAGGCCTCGTTGATCTCGAACAGGTCGATGTCGCCAAGGGTCATGCCGGCGCGCGCGAGCACCTTGCGCACGGCCGGTACCGGCGCGTTCAACATGAGCGTCGGGTCATCGCCCATGTTCGCGGTCGCGACGACACGCGCACGCGGTCGCAAACCGTGCGCCTGTGCATAGCGCTCGCTCGCGACGAGCACGGCCGCGGCGCCGTCGACAACGCCCGACGAGTTGCCGGCATGATGGACGTGCTGAATATCGCGGTCGGGGTACTTCTGGTTGATCAACTCGCGGAAGGTCTTGGAATCCTCGGTGTGGCGATAGTCGGCGATCTTGGGAAAGCTCAAGGGGAGCGCGGCGAGTGATTCGACCGTGGTCTGTGGGCGAGGGAACTCTTCGTGATCGAGTGCGACTGAGCCGTCCATGTTCAGCACGGCAACCAAACTCCGTTGGAAACGTCCTTCGCGAATCGCGCGGTCGGCGCGTGCTTGCGACTCGGCTGCAAGCGCGTCGACTGCCTCGCGGCTGATGCCTTCCATCGACGCGATCGCGTCGGCGCATACGCCCTGATGCGATTGCGGGTGGATGGCCTGGAGGTGCGCGTTGTTGGCGCCCATCGGTAGGAGGCCCTTTTTCGGCAACGACATCATCTCGGTGCCGCCCGCCACGACGAGGTCTTCCATCCCGGCCATCACCGCATGCGCGGCGTAGTTCGCCGACGTGATGCCTGAACCGCAGAACCGATCGAGCGTCGCGCCGCTCGCGGTGACTGCGTAGCCCGCGTCGAGTGCAGCCATGCGTCCGAGATCGCCGCTCTGCTCACATACCTGTGAACTGGTGCCCCATACGACATCGTCGACATCGGATGTGTCGAAGCCGTTGCGCTCGACGAGTGCTCGCAGCACGGTCGCCGCGAGGTGCTGCGGATGGAGGTGGGCGAGCGCGCCCTTACCGGGCTTGCCGATTCCGCGAGGAGTGCGGCAGGCGTCGATGATCAGGGCGTCAGGCATGAGGATGCTCCGGGGTGGCGGTCGGGCGACACCGAGACCGTAGCCATCGGCCCTGTCCGCGCCGTCACCGGGTGGCGTGGCTTTCGCCAGATCGCCGCCGAGTGTGAAGATTGTCCATGGGCGGAGTGCGGCGAACACGGCGACGTCGGTGGTCAGCAGTGGTGTTGGTGGTGGCGGCGTGCTTGGCCGCGACGCTCGCGCCGCGGCCAGTTGCCGCGGGCACGGCGCCGCTGCCCGTACTCGGATGCGAGCACGCGGGAACCTAGTTGACGCTCACCAGCAGCGTGCGCCTCGATCCTTCATGTACGTGGACCGGCGGATTCGACATCACGGCATCGCACGTCACGCTCGATTGCCAGGACGCGCTCGTGCAGCATGTTCCCGGTGGGCCGAACCTCGGGATCGTCGTGCAGACACCTGCCGATGTCGACCTCGCCGGCGTCACGATTCGCCGCTGTCGCGTCGACGGGTTCCTCAACAACGTCCACCTGGTCAGGCAGGGGTTCCAGCATCTCACCGCTGGACACGAGTACGACCACCACCTCCAGGGTGTTGTTATCGAGCGGAGCACGCTCACGAATTCGCGCGGCGTCGGCATCTACGTCAACGGCTACGTCACCGACGCGACGCTGCGCGACCTCGTCATCACCGGATCGGGCAGTACTGGGATCTACCTCGACACCGGCTCACGGCACACGATCGTCACCCGCAATGTGCTGGTCGGCAACGGCTTCAAGGAGAACGGTCCCGGTGGCACGAACACCAATTTCAATGGGCTCGACGTGCGATTCTGGGGCCCGGGACGCGAGGCCATCGCGGTCGACGGTTCGCTCGACAACGTGATCTTCGGCAATTACCTCGTTGGGAACTCGGCCGGAGGCGTCTTCCTCTACACGAACTGCGGCGAGAACGTGCAAACCGATCCTGGGTCGTGGGTCGAACATCGCTACGGCGCCGAGCACAACCTCGTTGCCTCCAACCTCATCGTCGGTGGTGAAGAAGGCGTGTGGGTCGGGGCGCGCATGGGCGAGAACGTGTATCCGATGGACTGCAGTGACGTGCCGTACGTGTCGGGTTCGCTGTTCGCAATCACGTTGGATCGGGCGGCGCACAACACGATTCGGGGCAACGTCGTCAGTGACGTCACCTTTGGTGTGCGCGTCGAAGACGACGACACGACGGTCGCGTCCAACGCGTTCCACGGCGACGACCCCTCGCACTATGCGGTCGTGGTTGGCACGCCGTATCGCACGACGGCACTCGGTCGGCCGGTGACTAACGTTCGCGTGCGCGGGAACCATTCGGAGATCGTCGGCAACACGAGTCCGTATCGGTGGGTCGATGGCGTGCTCGTGTTCCGCACCGTCGACAACACGGCGTTGGGAAGAGCCTCGCGGTTCTGCGCCGCGCCCGACATCCCGCGCGGCCCCTTCGTGATGACGTATGCATTCGCCCCCCAAGACCCGACCCAGCCGCCCGTCGATCCGCCTCCGTACAACACGCCAACGCTCGGCGTCTTGCCTGCATGTTCGGGCCGCTGAGGCACTCTCGCGATAGCCCCCCAACCCTGATCCCACGACGAACGCGCAGCAGCGCTTCGGGACGTCCCTTGGACTTCGGGCACTAAGTCCCTGGCGGGGTTCTCGAGGCGTCGCGATGATGGGGTTGTGGTCGCGGCTTGCGACCCGCATTGATTTCGCTTGCGAAAGGTGGTGCGTCATGGGAGCACAGTCTGATCAGGTCAAGGGTCAGGTCGAAGAGGCTGCTGGGGCGTTGACGGGTAACGAGGATCTGGAATCCGAAGGCAAGGCGGATCGCCGCGCTGGTGAAGCCAAAGAGAAGGTTGCCGACGCCAAGGCCAAGATCGATGAGGCTGCGGACACGGTGGCCAAGAAGGCCGGGACGGTGATCGACAAGGTGAAGCATGCGTTGCACCGCAAGTAGCTGAGTTGCTGTTCAGCGTCTGCGAGGCCCGAAGCGGAAGGGAGATTCCATGTACATCGGTGTTGGAACACTTGTGGCCATACTCATCATCGTCGCGATCATCTACGTGATTCGTCGCGCCTGACCGAACAGCAGACGGGTGATCGCACGATCGCGGGCTGGTGCGAGCGGGGGGATTTGAACCCCCACGTCCTTTCGGACACTGGATCCTAAGTCCAGCGCGTATGCCAGTTCCGCCACGCTCGCGAGCCACGGAACGCTACCGCTGCCCGAGGATCGGCGCCGCCGAGAAGCGTGAGCGGCCCGGCATACCGATACCCTGCAGCGTTCATGGAGCGCCCGCCTGACGACGCCCGCGAGGCGTCCGACGCGACCACCGCACCGGCACCGGCGGCAGCGTCGGCCGGGCGGCGGTTTGGGTACACGCCTGCGCTTGACGGTCTGCGTGCGTTCGCCATCACGCTCGTCGTGCTGTTCCACTACCCGTGGGCGAACCAGTACTTCCGCGGCAACCCGGTGCACGGCGGCTTCCTCGGCGTCGACGTGTTCTTCGTGCTGTCGGGCTTCCTCATCACAACGCTGCTGTTGGAGGAGCACGATCAGTCTGGCCGGGTCTCGCTCGGTGCGTTCTACGCGCGACGCGCGCTCCGCCTGCTGCCGGCCTTCTTCGTGCTGTTCGCCATTGGCGTTGTCGAATACTTCATCGCAGCGCGACCGACGCGGATCGGGCTGCTCGCCATGCTCGGCTACATGGCGAACTGGATCCAGCTCTGGCGAAACGACCCGCTCGGTCCACTGCTGTCGCACACGTGGTCGCTCGCGATCGAGGAGCAGTTTTATCTGGTGTTCCCGCTGATCATGCTGGGTCTGTTCCGCGCCCGACTGCGGCGGACAACGATTGCGCTGGTGCTCGGCGCGGGCGCGTTGAGCTCCGCGACATGGCGCATGATTGTGTGGAATCGTCACGCCACGCAGAGTTCGTTCGTCGACTTCTATGCGGGCGTGACCGCGCGCACGCTTCCGGCAACGAATCCGTTTCGCACATGGAACCGCTGGTACTTCGGCACCGACACGCGCGCCGACGCGCTGCTCGTGGGGTGCCTCGCCGCGGTGTTGCTCGTGCAGTTCCGCCCGAAGTTGACACGGCGGGTGACGACCACGCTCGCGGTCGTTGGTGTCGCGGCGTTCGCCGGCACCGGGGTGATCGTCGGCAACGCGCTGATCCTCAGCTCGTGGTTGCCGAACTGGGGCCTGTTTGTCTTGGAATGTTGTGTGGCACTCACGGTGGTTGGGGTGGTCGTGGCGCCGAGGTCGCCGCTCACGTGGGTGTGCGCGCTGCCGCCACTCGTGTGGATCGGGCGACGCTCCTATGCGATCTACCTGTTCCACCAGGTGGTGTTCAACGAAGTGACTCGCGCTCGCACGCATGCGCCGCCGTGGCTGTCATTCTGGATCCAGATCGCGATCATCGGGATCATCGCGGAAGTGTCGTGGCGCTTCATCGAGTCGCCGTTCCTACGCCGAAAAGGTCGCTTCGAACGGCGCCGCACGCCTTCGCCGCTGCCCGCAAGTGTGCAGTAATGTCGCCGCCTATGGCCAAGATCCCGATTGTCGACTATCTCGTACTCGATGACGGCGCACCGCATTTGCGTGCGTGGGAAGCCGTCGATTCCGGTGCCCTGTACTTCGATCGCCGCAACGCCGACGCCAAGGGCGGTGGCACCGAATTCAAGCCCCGCAAACTTGCCGACGTCGGCAAGGTCCGCAGTTTCACGATCGTGGAGCGTGGCGTTCCGGGTGTTCCCGTGCCGTATGCATCGGCGCTCGTCGACCTCGACGGCGGCGGTTGCGTCAAGGCGAACGTCGTGGGCATTCCGGTCGACCCCGAACACGTGAAGCTCGGAATGAACGTGAAGCTCACGACTTGGGTCGCGGGCACCGACGACGACGGTAACGAGGCGATCTGCTTCGGTTACGAACCCGCGAACTGAGAGGGACGTTCCATGAGCGGCAGCACCGACAACGTGTGGATTCTCGGCACGTACATGACCAAGTTCGGCCGGCACACAGAGTCCGACCTCATCGACCTCGCGAGTGAGTCGGCGATGGGCGCGATGAAAGACGGCGGCGTCACCATCCACGACATGGAGGTGCTCGGCTGCGGTTCGCTGTTCAACGCCATGGCCGGTGTGGGCCAACAGCTCCAAAAGCAGATCGGCCAGACCGGTATCCCGGTCTACAACGTCGCCAATGCGTGCGCGACCGGCGCCACTGCGTTGCGCACCGTGTACCTCACGATCAAGGCCGGTGAGGCCGACATGGGTCTCGCGGTCGGTGTCGAGCAGATGGGCAAGGGTGGGCTCCTCGGAGTGGGCGCCAAGGGCGACCGCGCGCGCACCGAGTACAAGCCTTCCGGTCGCTACGGCTCGGTCATGTCGGTCGAAGGTCTCGTGGGCACGGGCCTCATGCCCGGTGTCTTCGCGCAGGCCGGCATGGAATACGCCTACGAGCACGACGGAGTCGGCTTCGAACAGTTCGCCAAGGTTGCCGAGAAGAACCACGCGCACAGCACGCTCAACCCGCTCGCGCACTACCAAAAGCAGTTCTCTCTCGACGAGATCATGCACGCCCAGATGATGTCGTACCCGAACACGTTGCTCATGTGTTGCCCGAACACCGATGGGTCGGCCGCGTCGGTGCTCGTGAGCGAGACGAAACTGCGCACACTGTCGAAGGAACAGCAACAGCGTGCCGTCAAGATCAGTGCGTCGGTGCTCACCACCGACCCGTGGACCGAGCGCGCCCAGGTGCAGCCCGATGTCAACACGCTGACGCGCAACGCGGCCAAGAAGGCGTACGAGATCGCCGGTGTCGACCCCAAGGACCTCGACCTCGTCGAACTCCACGACTGCTTCGCCACCGCAGAGCTCATCCACTACGACAACCTGATGCTGTGCGAACCCGGCGGCGCGGGTGAGTGGATCGACCGGCGCGGCCCGTGGCGTGACGGTGAGATCCCGGTGAACGTGTCGGGCGGCCTCATCTCCAAGGGCCACCCGATTGGTGCGACGGGCCTCGCGAACATCTTCGAGGTGGCGACGCACCTGCGCGGCGAAGCCGGCGACCGTCAGGTCGAAGGCGCCAAGGTCGGTCTCACCCACGTGATCGGTCTCGGGTCGGCGTGCGGCGTGCACATCCTGGAGCGCTCCGGAGTTTGAACGAGGGGCGTCGTCACGACTGGGGCGGAGCACCGAGGTCGCCGTCGAAGATCGCACGGTCCTCGTCGTCGGTGATCGCGTCGCCGGCGGCGCGCGCCCGCTCGAACCATGTCTTCGCCGTCATAGTGTCACCGCCGGCCGTGTACGCGCGGTAGAACGCCTCGCACGCGTAGGCGCGGTCGAAACCGTCGAGCGACTCGGCCTCGGTGATTGCCCAACAGCGCTGCGCGTGGCGTAGTGCTTCGTCGGCGTGTCCGAGCGCCGCGTGGACGTGCGAGATCATCCACTCGCCCCGCTGTGCGTGCACTGCAGCGCCTCCGTGTCGCCAATGCCACTGTGAGGCGTACGCGGCTTCGACGAGTTCGCGATCCTCATCGGCGGTGCGTGACTCGTTGCCGAGCAGGTCCCAGCAGCGACCGTTCGTGCGTTTGGCCCACTCGCGGTGCGACTCGATGTCAACGCCATCAGCCCCGTCGGTCGTGGCGTCGCATGCTGCGGATTCGGGCGTCGACATCGGAGGCTCCTCAGCGTGTTGGCGCCGGGTGTTGGCGTCCGGGCAGTTCAGCACGCGACCGCCAATGGCAACAACGGTCGGCCGCGTCGTAGCGTCTCTCGCCATGACCAACGAGACCACTCTCGAACTCCAGCCGTTCCGCGTCGAGGTGCCCGAGGCGGTGCTCGACGACCTGCGCGCCAGGCTTGCGAACACGCGCTGGCCCGACCAGATCCCCGACTCGGGATGGGACTACGGCACCGACCGCGGGTATCTCCAGGAACTCTGCGAATACTGGCGCACGACGTTCGACTGGCGCGCGCAGGAACAGCGGTTCAACCGCTGGCCGCACTTCCTCACCCACATCGACGGCCAGCAAGTGCACTTCATCCACGCTCGCTCGCCCGAGCCGGACGCGACGCCATTGCTGATCACCCACGGCTGGCCCGGATCGGTGGCGGAGTTCCTCGATATCATCGGTCCGCTCAGCGATCCGCGTGCGCACGGTGGTGATCCGGCCGACGCGTTCCATGTCGTCGCGCCCTCGATTCCCGGGTACGGATGGTCGGGTCCGACCACCGAGCCGGGTTGGGACGTGCGGCGCGTCGCCGAAGCGTGGGCAACACTCATGGCTGGCCTCGGTTACAACCGCTACGGCGTGCAGGGTGGCGACTGGGGGTCGATCATCTCCACGCAGCTCGGCCTCGTCGACCCCGATCATCTCTGCGGCATCCACGTCAACATGCTGATCGCGTTTCCGCCTGATCCATCGGCCATCACGCTCACCGATGAGGAAACCGCCGACGTCGCCGCGGTCATGAGCTTCCTCGCGACGGGTTCGGCGTACCAGGAGATTCAGGGCAAGAACCCGCAGACCCTTGGCTACGGCCTCACTGATTCACCGGCTGGCCTTGCGGGGTGGATTGCCGAGAAGTTCCATCACTGGACGCACCACCCCGACGGCGACCTCGAGACGGCCGTGACCCGCGACCAACTGCTCACGAACATCACGCTCTATTGGGTGACGAACACGATCAACAGCTCGATCCGCCTGTATTGCGAGAGCCAACGCAGTGGGCGCTTCGGTCCGGCCGGCGAGTACGTGACCGTGCCCACCGGAACCGCAGTGTTCCCGGGCGAGATCTTCCGCATTCCGAGGGCCTACGCGGAGTCCGGGTACAACGTGACACGTTTCACTCGTTTCGATCGAGGTGGCCATTTCGCCGCTCTGGAGGAACCCGACCTGCTCATCGGCGACGTCAGAGAGTTCTTCCGAACCCTGCACTGACGCCCGAACGTGGTCGGCGACCACGAGGTGTGGCGTATGACTGCTGATCGTGCCAAACTCTCCCGCTGGCGTAAGGGCGCCAGCGCGGGGTCGGGAGGATCACGATGCGAAAATATCTGGTAGGTGTTGGCTTGATCGGCGCGCTTGGCGCGTCGATCGCGCCGTTGGGCGCGTCCGCGGCAACGCCGCGGCCGACGGACGGCGTGGCGAGTCCGAAGGTGGTGCGGCCCAATCTTCCTGATCGGGTGCGCTCGTATACACCGACGAACGTGAGCCCACGTGTCGTTGGTCCGACGGTGAAGTTCTTCAATGCGACACAGGTGACGGGGGGCAAGACGTACAAGCTCCAGATGGTCGGGACGTTCCCGGGCACGGTGGCGCCGAAGTCCACGATCACCACGAAGATCATCCCCATCGCGTTCCACTTCACCGACGGCGTCACCCTCGACCCGACGGCGACACTGCCGGCCTGTGCCGGTGGCGGCACCGCGTTGGCGCGCACGAAGAACTCGGTGCTGTTCAACAAGAACGTGCTCGCCAGCGGACGCCAGTTCGTGGAGGAGTTCCGCCGCGAAGAGTTCAACAACTGGACGAAGCCGGGTGGCACGAACCCGAACTACAGCGTCAGTCTCGCTCCGGTGGTGCTGCCGAAGATCACGGTGAATGTGAACGGTCCGTCGGTCGCCGAGCCGTGCGGCCGCGGCGGCAACGTCGACATCAACAGCCTCGACAATTACATCCGCGGCACGTTGTTCCCCAAGCTCGGCGCTTCGGTCAAGACGACGGAGTTCCCGATCTTCCTCTGGTCGAACGTCGTGATGTGCTCCGGTAGCTGTGGGATTCTTGGCTTCCACAACTCGTACCTGCGCAACGGCAAGACGCAGACGTACGGAGTGTCGGAGTTCGCGACCGACAAGCGGTTCAACGGCGTGGTCGACACGACGGTGCTGTCGCACGAGATCGCGGAATGGTACGACGACCCGTTCATCAACAACGCGACTCCTGCGTGGGGTCACATTGGTCAGGTGTCGGGTTGCCAAGGCAACTACGAGACGGGTGACCCGCTGTCGGGCACGGTGTTCAAGATCGGTCCGTCGCACGTGCAGGACCTGGCCTTCTACTCCTGGTTCTACCGCAACGTTCCGTCGCTCGGCTTCAACGGCTGGTACTCGCTGTTCGGCACCTTCCGGTCGCCGTCGAAGCCCTGCCCGTAGCCGCGCCACAAGCGCGCAACGCGCAAAGCACGGGTAACAAGAAGGCGCCGGCCCTTTGGGCCGGCGCCTTCTGCGTTGCTGGGGGTGTGAACGTTACGGGAGGATCAACATCTGGCCGCCGGCCGGGAAGATGCCCGGGCCGCTGCACCAACGAATCCTGACCTTGAAACTGCGCTTGCTCGGGATGAACACGCGCAGGCTCTCCTGGAACGTCTGCTTGCTGCTCACCGCGCACCTACCGGTGATGGCGCTGCCGGCACCGTCGATATAGGTGGCGCGGAAGCGGTCGCCGGGAACGCCAATATCGCGGAACCCGATCCGGATCGTGCCGCGACCGTTGAAGAACAGGTTCTTCTGGATCACCACGATGTTTGGGGCCGGAATCGAGAAGTTCCGCTGCACGGAATGCGGCTTGACTGCCGAGGCGTCTGCGGCGCCTCCTGCGGTCGCCGGCCCGGCCGCGAGCCCAATGACGGTTGCCAGGGTGAGGGCACCCTTGGCGAAACGGTGTTTGATCATAATTTTCTCCCTGAGTGTCGTGCGCGCAAGCGCATCACTTGCCGTGTCCGAGCGGCACCGTATCGTGGGCTTCCCAGAGGGTGCAAACAGTCCTATACCCACCCGATATGGAGCTTCTGACCGGCGGATTGCGCCGGGGATACGCTCCAGCGCATGTACGGCGGCCGCGCCGCCGCGGACAATCAGTCGAAGGTGGTACGAGCGTGCATGATCTCCTCGTCAAGGGCGGCACTGTCGTCGATGGCACCGGTGTGGCCGGACGGACCGCCGATGTCGCGATCAGCGACGGCGTCGTCACCGAGGTCGGCAACCTCGGCGGTGTAGCCGCGCGCCAGACGATCGATGCCGACGGCGCCCTCGTCACTCCGGGCTTTGTCGACCCGCACACGCACTTTGACGGTCAAGTCACCTGGGACCCGCTGCTCACGCCGAGCTGTTGGCATGGCGTGACCACCGTGGTGTTCGGCAACTGTGGCGTCGGGTTCGCGCCCGTGCATCCCGACAAACACGAGTGGCTCATCGGCCTGATGGAAGGGGTCGAAGACATCCCGGGCGCCGCGCTGTCCGACGGCATCAAGTGGGGTTGGGAGAGCTACGCCGAATATCTCGACGCGGTGGAAGCAGCGTCCAAGGCGATGGACGTCGGCGCGCTCGTGCCGCACGGCTCCGTACGCGCCTACGTGATGGGCGAACGCGGCGCGCGCAACGAGCCCGCGACGCCGGCCGACATCGACGCGATGGCCACCATCGTGCGCGACGGCATTGCGGCCGGAGCCCTTGGCTTTTCGACGAGCCGCACCATTGCGCACATGGCGATCGACGGCGAACCCGTGCCCGGCACGTTTGCCGCTGAGGACGAACTGTTCGGTATCGGCGCGGTGCTCGGCGAACTCGGCACGGGTGTGTTCGAACTCGCGCCCGCCGGTGCGCTCGGCGAAGACCTCGCGGCGCCGGCGCGCGAGATGGCGTGGATGCGCAAGCTCAGCGAAAAGATCGGTCGTCCGGTCAGTTTCGTGCTGACCCAGAACGACCACGATCCCGATTCGTGGCGCGAGATGTTGCGCGAATGCGCCGAGGCCGCGGCCGACGGAGCGCAGGTGCGTCCGCAGGTGCACGGGCGCAGCGTCACGTTGCTCATCGGGCTGGCGAACTTCCATCCCTTTTCGAACTGCGAGTCGTGGGGGATGCTCGGCTTCATGACCGTGCCCGAGCGGGTGGCGGAGATGCGCAAGCCCGAGGTGAAGTCCCGCCTGCTCGCCGATGTCGCGCGCTTCAATCCGGCGCGCCTGGAGTTCATCGACCCGGAGCGTGTGTTTCCCTTGGGGGAGAACCCCAACTACGAGCCGCGCCGCGACGAGAGCATCGCGGCCCGTGCCCGTGCGCAGGGCCGCGACCCGTGGGAGCTGTACTACGACACCTTGCTCGAAGACAACGGCAACCAGATCCTCATGCGCCCGCTGCTCAACTACACCGACTTCAACCTCGACGCGGTGCGCACAATGCTCGAACACCCCACCAGTGCGTGGGGCCTGTCCGACGGTGGCGCGCACTGTGGCACCACGTGCGACGCGAGTACGCCGACGTTCATGCTCACGCACTGGACGCGCGATCGTCCGCACGATCGGTTGCCGCTCGAATGGATCGTGCGCAAGATGACCAAGGACACCGCGTCGCTGTACGGCCTTTCCGATCGCGGCACGCTCGAGGTCGGCAAGGTGGGCGACGTCAACGTCATCGACTACGACGCGCTGCGGCTGTTGCGACCGGAGATGGTGCACGATCTGCCCGGCGGCGCTCGCCGATTTGTGCAGCGTTCGCAGGGGTATGTGGCCACGGCGAAGTCGGGGCAGGTCATCATGCGCGATGGCGAAGACCAAGGCGCCCGCCCCGGATTGCTCCTCCGCGGCGAGCGCTAACCCACCGTTTGCCGATCTACCCGTCGCCGGTGCCGCTAGCGCGGCACACGGTCGGGGTTGGACTTGAACCAGGAGATCGTGATGGCCGGACAGCGTCTCGAAGGCAAGGTCGCGATCGTGACCGGTGCTGGTTCCGGTCTCGGGCGGGCTTCGGCGGTGGGCCTTGCTCGTGCGGGGGCGAGCGTCGTGGTGGGTGATGTCGTCGATGACGCCGGGGCCGAGACCGTCGCAGCGATCACGGCCGACGGGGGAGTGGCGGCGTTTGTGCACTGCGATGTGGCCGTCGCCTCCGACTGTGAGGCGCTGATCGACGCGGCGGTCAGTCGCTTCGGCGCGCTCCACATCCTCCACAACAACGCGGGCGTCGCCTGGCCCGGACGCGACGGCTTCGCGCCCGACATGCAGCCCGCCGACTGGGACAAGATCATCGCCATCAACCTTTCGGGCACCTTCTACTGCTGTCACTACGCAGTGCCGAAGATGGCCGAAGCGGGCGGCGGGTCGATCATCAACACGGCGTCGTCGATGGCGCACCTTCCATTGGGTGGTCTCGACGCGTACGCCGCCTCGAAGGGTGGTGTGGCGCTGCTGACGAAGTCGATGTCGGCGAACGCGGGCCGGCTCGCGATCCGCGTGAACGCCATTAGTCCGGGCTACGTCGACACCCCGATGAACGCCCTGATCTGGGACAACGAGGCCATCAAGGACTCCTTCGCGCTCGGACACGCCACCGGGCTCCAAACCTCCGACGAGATCGCCGACATCGTGGTGTTCCTCGCGTCGGACGAGTCGCGCAGCCTGACGGGTGCCGTACTCAATTGCGACGCCGGCTGGACGGCGTTCAAGATGCCCGACGTCCTCCGCAGCTTTGGCGCCTGACCACGCATCGGCTGACCGGGTTACCTGACACGCGTGTCAGGTAACGTCTCGGCATCGACGAGGAGGGTTCGATGGAGCTCCCGAAGATCATCAGCGTTGACGACCACGTCGTCGAGCCGCCGCACGTGTGGCAGACGTGGTTACCCGAGAAGTGGCGCGAGCGCGGGCCACGCATCGAGCGCGGCACGTGGGGCGACTTCCGCCTGCGGCCCGGAGCCGTCTACGACCAGCAGCAGGTCGAGGGGGGCCAGCCCGGCGACTACTGGGTGTACGACGGCAAGGTCATCTACGTGCACAAACGCTTCGTCGCGATTCCGCTCGATGCCACGCCCGACGGCGATCTCACGCGCTTCGACCGTTCGGTGATGGACATGATCGCGGTCACCTACGAAGAGATGCGTCCAGGTTGCTACGAGCCCAAAGCGCGCGCCGCGGATCTCGCGATTGCAGGCGTCGACGGCTCGCTGCCGTTCCCCACGTTCCCACGCTTTTGCGGCCAGACATTCATGGAGGCCGACGACAAGGAACTCGCGCTCGCGTGCATCCAGGCCTACAACGACTGGATGATCGAGGAGTGGTGCGGTGATTCGGACGGCGTGAACATTCCGTTGTGTCTCATCCCGATGTGGGACGCGGAACTCTCAGCCAAAGAAGTCGCGCGCAACGCCGCGCGCGGGGCGCGTGCGATTTGTTTCAGCGAGATCCCGACGCACCTTGGTCTGCCGAGCATCCACACCGGCAAATGGGATCCGTTGTTCGACGTGTGCAACGACACCGGCACCGTGTTGTGTATGCACATCGGGTCGTCGTCGAAGATGCCGCTGGCGTCGCCCGACGCGCCGCCCGGTGTGGCTGGCGTACTGCAGTTCAACAACTCCATGGCCTCGATGGCTGACTGGCTGTACTCGGGCGTGCTCGTGCGCTACCCGAAGCTCAAGCTCGCGTACTCCGAAGGCCAGATCGGCTGGATCCCGTACGCGCTCGAGCGCGCCGACACCATCTGGGAGCACCACGACGCGTGGATCCACGCGAAAGAGCGCATCCCGGAGCCGCCGTCGAGCTACTACTGGGGCCGCATCTTCGGCTGCTTTACGAGCGACAGCCATGGGCTGGCCAACCTCGACGCCGTCGGTATCGACAACGTGTGCTTCGAGACCGACTATCCGCACACCGACACCACCTGGCCCGACACGATCGCGTTCGCCGAGAAGATGTGCGCGGATCTCACCGACGAGCAGATCTACAAGATCCTGCGGGGCAACGCTATCAAGATGCTCGACCTCGACCGGGTCTGAGGGGCTCGTTCGCGCGGTCTGATTGCACCGGGCGGCGTGACGCGCCGTCGGGTGCAGAGGAAAACCGATTTGTTGCTGAGACGCGACTGAGCGCCTGCACTGTGCGTGGGTGAGTTCCTGATCGATTCTCATGGCATTGCCAGGATTCCCGCAGGTTCGCGGGCGATCGTGGGTGCATGCACTCAGGAGGTCCGCCCACCGCTGCGCCGAACTGGCTCCGCACGCACACGGGCGTCGCGCTGCGAGCCGCTCGTTGCCTCGCGGTATCGATCGGCACCACGCTGCTGAGCGCCGTCATACTCGTGACCCTCGCCCTCGGGATCGGCATGCGCGCCGGCCTCGCGAACGTCATCGCTGTGGTGTGCGGCATCGTGCCGTCATACCTCGGGAACCGCCGCTGGGTGTGGGGCCGCGGCGGTCACAGCAGCCTGCGCCGCGAAGTCGCGCCGTTCTGGGCGCTGTCGCTCGCTGGTCTCGCGGCGTCGACGTTCGCCGTCGATCGTGTCGGCACGCTCGCCGCGCACTGGTCCGGAGTCGCGCGCGTTGTGGCGTTGCCCACCGCGAACCTCGCGGTGTTCGGCGCGCTCTGGATCGTGCAGTTCGTAGTGCTCGACCGCGTCATCTTCGGCGCGCGCTCGCCGCAGCCATCGCTTTCGGTCTCGACGCAATCGCGCGAGATCGCCGCCTGAACGCACCCACCAACATCGCAACGCTGGAGCCCCATCATGACGACCACGACCGTGCCGTCCGCAATGACAACAACCGACCCCGAAGCCGCCGCTACCAATTTCGACGCGACGGCCAGCGACGAGTCAGCCGCCGAACTGCCACGCGGGCCGTGGACGCGCCGCATCTGGCGCGGTCATCCCGAAGACCCGGCATGGGCCCGCCCGACGCTGTTGGCGTTGTTGGGCGCGACGGCAGTGCTGTATCTCTGGGGCCTCGGCGCGTCCGGTTGGGGCAACTCGTATTACGCCGCGGCGGTTCAGGCCGGTACCAAGAGTTGGAAAGCGTTCTTCTTCGGCTCGTTCGACAGCGCGAACTTCGTCACCGTCGACAAGTCGCCGGCGGCCCTGTGGGTGATGGAACTCTCGGCCCGCCTCTTCGGCGTGAACGCGTGGAGCATCCTCGCGCCACAAGCGATTGAAGGCGTCGCAACCGTTGCGGTGGTGTATGCCACCGTGCGGCGCTGGTTCCGTCCCGCGGCCGGGCTGTTGGCCGCGGCGATCACCGCGCTCACTCCCGTCGCCGTGCTGATGTTCCGCTTCAACAACCCCGACGCTTTGCTGGTGTTGCTGCTTACGCTCGGTGCCTACGGGATGACGCTCGCGCTCGAAACCGGACGCACGCGCTGGCTCGTGTTCGCGTGGTCGATGGTCGGGTTCGGCTTCCTCGCCAAGATGCTGCAAACGCTGCTCGTGTTGCCCGCGTTCGGCGTCGCGTACTTGCTCTTCGGACCGCCGAAGTTCCTCCGGCGCGTTATCCAACTCGTGATAGCGACGGTCGCGTTCCTTGTGTCGTCGCTGTGGTGGGTGGTGGCCGTGATGGTCACGCCGGCATCGAGTCGTCCCTTCATCGGTGGATCAGAGAACAACAGCCTGTGGAACCTGATCTTCGGGTACAACGGGTTCGGCCGCTTGACGGGCAACGAGCGCGGCAGCGTCGGCGGTGGCGTCGGTCAGAACGGCGCGACGGGAATGTGGGGCGCCACTGGCTGGTACCGAATGTTCAACAGCGCGTTCGGCGGTCAAGCCTCGTGGTTGTTGCCGTGTGCCTTCGTGCTGCTTGTGGCCGGGCTCGTTGCGACCGTGCGCAGAAGTCGCACGGATCGCACGCGTGCCGCGCTCGTGTTGTGGGGCGGATGGTTGGTCGTCACCGCCGCCGCGTTCAGCTTCGGCAAGGGCATCATTCACGAGTATTACACCGTCGCTCTCGCGCCGGCCATTGGTGCAGTTGTCGCGATCGGCGCGTCACACTTTTGGTCACGTCGCCACGAACTCGTGTCGCGTGCGGTGCTCGTGGCCGCGCTCGGCGTTGCGGTGTGGTGGTCGCGACGCCTGCTGGAGCGCACGCCCAATTGGCACCCCGAACTGCGCACGTTGCTGCTCGTTGGTGCGGTCATCGTGGGCGCGGTGCTGCTCATCACGCCACGCGTGCTCGGGCGCGGTGCTGCAATCGTGGCACTGGCGGCGGGCGGACTCGGTCTGGCCGGTTCTGCCGCGTACGCAATCACGACGGCGAAGCAGCCACATTCCGGTGGGATAGTGACCGCGGGGCCGGCGGGCGCCGGATCACGATTCGGTCTCCCTGGCGGTGGCCGTGCATTGCCTGGCGGCGCGGGCGCGCTGCGTCGATTCCTCGGTAACGGTAACGGCACGAATCCGTTCGGCAACGGTGGGCCGCCCGCGCTCGGCAACGGCACGAATCCGTTCGGCAACGGTGGGCCGCCCGCGCTCGGAAATCCCGGTGGTACCGGTGGCCCCGGAACTCGGCCGTTCGGTGGTGGTGGTGGTGGCGGTGGTGGTGGCGGATTGCTCGACGCGAGCACACCCAGCGCGGCGCTCACAAAGGCGCTTCAGCACAACGCCTCGAACTTCCGCTGGGTCGCGGCCACGATCGGTGCGAACAGTGCCGCGGGATACCAACTTGGCTCCGGCGACGCGGTGATGGCAATCGGCGGGTTCAACGGCACCGATCCCACGCCCACGCTCGCGCAGTTCGAGCAGTATGTGCAGCAGGGCAAGATCCACTACTTCATCTCCGGCGGCGGCTTCAGTCCCGGAGGTGGGGGAGCGAACGGCACCGGTTCGCAGATCAGCGCATGGGTGACGAGTCACTACACCGCGCAGACAATCGGCGGCACCACCGTCTACGACCTCACATCGAACTCCGTGCAGTAGCTCACAACTATTGCGGGCTAGTGCGCCGAGTTCGTGGGGTGGGGCCCTGGTACGCGATGCGGTCGTGACGTAGCGTCGGGTCGATTCCGCCAGCCCTAGGAGTGTCATGGAAATCGATGTCTATGAAGAGGGCGTGCCGTCGTGGGTCGACGTCAGCAGCCCCGACCAAGCCGTCGCGAAGGCGTTCTACAGCGCACTGTTCGGCTGGGACATCCAAGAGGGACCGCCCGAAGTCGGCGGCTATTCGATCGCAACGTTGAAGGGTCGCTCGGCTGCTGGGGTCGGCCCGCAGATGAACCCGGCCGCGCCGCCTGCGTGGACCAATTACGTGAACGTGGCATCGGCCGACGTGACCGCCGACGCCATCACCGCCAGCGGCGGGATGATGTTCATGCCACCGTTCGACGTGCTCGACGTCGGCCGGATGGCGATCTTCGCCGACCCGATGGGCGCCGTCATCGGTCTCTGGGAACCGAAGACGCATAAGGGCGCTGGCATCGTCAACGAGCTGCACACGTGGTGCTGGAGCGAATTGCTGACCACCGATGTGGAGCGCGCGAAGACCTTCTACGCCGCGGTGTTCGGTTGGGGCGCGATGACCCACGGCGAAGGACCCGGTGCCTACACGGAGTTCACTGTTGGCGGGCGTTCGATCGCCGGGATGATGCAGAAGCCGGCGTCGATGCCCGCAGCGATGCCGTCAGTGTGGGTGGCCTACTTCACTGTCGCCGACGCCGATGACGCGGCGGTCGAGATCAAGCGCCTCGGCGGCAGCGTGATGGCCGAGCCGATGGACGCCGGACCGGGTCGCATCGTGGGCGCGGTGGATCCCACCGGCGCAATGTTCGGTGTGATCCGCTTCAACGAACAGCCCGACTAGCGCCGACGCCGACGCCGCGGCCAACGTCGCGCCCTCGAGGCGCACGACGACTGCGGTTCAACCCAACGGGTCGCTCGCCGGACCCTCGTGCAAGCCGTCGGGGCGGTTCACGAACGCTCTTTTGTGATCGGCCCAGAACCATCCGCCGCCGACGCCGGTGCCTCCATCGGTGTTGATCACGGCGCCGGTCACGAACCGGAACTGGTCTGACGCAATGGCGACGATCACGTCGGCGTTGTCCTCGGGCGTACCGGGACGGCCGATGGGCGCCCACCACGACCAGCGCGGATCGCGCTGGGTTGCCTCGTCGTAGACCACCTGCGCGGTATTGGTGATGTCGGGCGCGATACCCACAACCCGGATGCCTTTGCGGCCGTACGCGGCGGCAAGCGACGCGGTGAACTGGTTCACAGCAGCTTTCGCCGCCGCATAGACCGGGTCGGGCGGGTAGGCCCGCACACCTTCGATCGACGACACGTTGACGATGACGCCGGAGCCGCGCGTGAGCATCCCGCCGAGGAACGCGTGGGTCACGAGGAACACCTGGCGGAGGTTCACGGCAAGAAGTTCGTCCCAATGCTCGGGGCGGGAAAGATGGAAGGGGAGCACCCTGATCCAGTGCCCGGCGTTGTTGACGAGCACGTCGACGCGATCGTGCGCTTCGAGCACCGCGGTCGTCATCGCGCTGACCGCGCTCGCATCGGTCACGTCGCATGTGTGCGCCGTGGCACTGGACCCGATCGAGGCGGCGACCGCTGACGCGCCGTTGCCATCGATGTCGACGACGGCGACGCGTGCGCCGTGCGCCGCGAACGCGCGGCACGTCGCCGCACCAATCCCACTCGCACCGCCAGTCACGACGACGACCTGATCTTCGAACATTTCGGTCATGATTCGCCTGCTCTGATTTTCGGGCGCGCGCACGAGGCGACCCGGGCCATGATTCCAGCAGATGGGTGCCTCGACCGTCGACGGCGAGCGCGGCCGCTGTGAACTGGTCGAACGTGGCGACGTGCTCGCGCGAATGAGGACTTTCGGACCTAGCGCCTTAGCCGTGCGGCGCCGAAGATGGACCATATGGTCTCGCAGATCGTCATCCTCGGTGGTGGCACGGGCGGCACGCTGGTGGCGAACCGCTTACGCCGTGAGTGTCCGACCGACGAGGTCTCGATCACGGTGGTCGATCAGGACAACCGCCACGTCTACCAACCCGGCCTGCTGTTCGTGCCGTTCGGCCTCGCGCAGGTCGACGAGATCGTGCGTCCGAGAGCGCGCCAGTTGCATCGCGGCATCGTGTTCAATCAGTGCGGTATCGCCCGGGTCGACATCGAAGCCAACGAGGTGCATCTCGACGACGGGTCGGTGTTGCACTACGACGTCCTGATCGTGGCGACCGGCGCGGTACTTGTTCCCGAAGAGACCGAGGGCCTCACCGGGCCGGGATGGATGCAGAAGGTCTTCACCTTCTACAGCCCCGAAGGCGCGGGCGCGCTGCAAGGCGCCTTGGCCGCGTTCGAAAGTGGGCGGCTCGTGGTCAACGTCGTCGACATGCCGATCAAGTGCCCGGTCGCTCCGCTCGAGTTCTGTTTCCTCGCCGACTGGTACTTCCACGAGCGCGGCATCCGCGACAAGGTGGAAATCGTGTACGCCACGCCGCTGGACGGCGCGTTCACGAAGCCGATCGCGTCGGAGCAACTTGGCGGGATGCTCGCGGCGCGCGGCATCGAGGTGGTCACGGAGTTCAACACCGGTGAAGTCGACGGCGCGCAGGGCCGTCTCGTGAGCTACGACGGACGCGAGATCGCGTTCGATCTTTGCGTTGTCGTTCCGTTGCACGGCGGCGCGGCGTACGTGGGCCGTTCGCCCGGTCTGGGCGATGCCCTCGGCTTCGTGCCAACCGACGAACACACGTTGCAAGCGAAATCGGCACCGAACGTGTTCGTGATCGGCGACGCGGCCAACGTGCCCGCGTCGAAAGCGGGTTCAGTGACGCACTTCGAGGGCGAGACGCTGGTTGGCAACGTGCGCCGCTTCCTTGCCGGCGAATCCCTGGAACCGGGGTTCGACGGCCATGTGAACTGTTTCATCGAAACCGGTTTTCACAAGGCGCTGCTCATCGACTTCAACTACGACACCGAGCCGCTTCCGGGGCATTACCCGACCAGGGTCGGTCTGCCGCTGCTCGAAGAGAGCCGCCTGAACCACCTCGGCAAGCTGTTGTTCCAAACGGTGTATTGGCACGGCCTGCTCCCCGGCCGGGACCTTCCCGGTATCGGTTCGAACATGCCGTCGGCCGGCAAGCGACGCGAGCCGCTCGCCCAGGAGGAGGTCTGAACATGGCCACGAAACTTGTTGCCGGTGTTGAAGTGGAAGTGAACGACGAAGGCTTTTTCACCGATCCGAAGCAGTGGACCGAGGACATGGTCGGTGAACTCGCGGCGGCCGAGGGAATCGACGAGGTGACCGAGGACCACTGGCGCGTCGTCAAGTTCATGCGGCTCGAATACCTGGAGAAGGACACCGGGCCATCCGTTCGGATGCTTGGCAAGACCTCGGGTGTCTCGATCAAACAGCTCTACGAACTCTTTCCCAAGGGTCCGGCGAAGATCGCCGCAAAGATCGCCGGCATCCCGAAGCCCCGCGGCTGCATCTGAGAGGAACGCGCCATGGCTGCGACCATCGAAAAGGTGTCGATCATCATCTCCAAGGGATCACTCGACGGGATCTACCCCGGTTTTATCATGGCCAACGGCGCGCGCGCCGAGGGTATCGACGCAAACTTGTTCTTCACGTTCTTCGGGCTCGACGCAATCCACAAGGCGCGCCACGAGCACATCAAGATCTCGACGGTCGGAAATCCCGGTTTGCATTTCGCCACGATGCTCGGCGGGCTCCCCGGCGTGAGTTCGGTGATGACGCACTACATGAACACGAAGATGGAAAAGCTCGATATCCCGTCGATCCCAGAGTTCGTCGAGATGATTGCCGACACCGGTGCCGGCCTCTATGCGTGCAAGGCGTCGGTCGATCTGTTTGGCCTCGAGAAGAACGACTTCATCCCGCAGGTTGCCGACATCATCACCGTCGGCGAGTTCTACGAAATCGCGGCGGGCGGCGAGATCATCTTCACGTGAGCGGGCGTGCCGCGACCGTCTCAGCGAGCGCGGTCACGCGCGCCAATCGATCCACCGGCCGTGCGGGTGGACGAAGGCGAGCAGTTCGGCATCGGGTTCGCCGTCGCGGAACCCGACGAGCCCGAGCAGGCTCGCCTGCATACCGTTCGGGTCGGCCGGCACTTCGACATCGCCGAACAGGTCGACGACGCCTTCGCCCTCGCCGCTGATCCATGCAATTGGTCGCGTTCGTGAGGCCGCCGCGAGCGCCTCGCGAAACGCGATCCGCCGGGCGGGGGAGAGATAGGCCAGTGCCCATGTGGTGGTGACGACCGGAACCACGTGGTCGGGCAGGCCGAGCACCACGTCGGTGACAGCGTCGACGGCGTCACCCTGCACGAAGTGCGGCGGCGTGCGACGGAGCTCGTCGAGCGCGAGCCGCATGCGCGGCAGACGATCGGTGTCGGGCCACACGCACGCCAGTAGCCATCGCGCTTCGTCGTCATCGCGTGCATCGACGGGATGGCGGTCGAGACCGATCCGTTCTTTGATGCGCGGGAGCATTGGGGCGATGGGAGGGTTGCCACCGACGACCGCGCACTCGATGCGCACGGGCGCGTCCTTCGGTCCGGTGGTGCCGGCCGTGCCGTAGTCGAGGAAGTACTGATCGCACAGCAGGTTGGCGCCGGCGCTGCAACCGACATCGACGAGGCCGAGCGGTTCGCCGAGGCGCGCGGCGACGGTCGACAGCGCCGGTCCGAGCACGGCGGAGCGCCCGACCTCGTTGGTGTTCGTATGACGAGTTGCGAGCAGCTCGAGGATCTCGCTGCGGTGTGCGAGGCAGAGGTCGACGAACAACGGCCCGACATCGGCCGTCGATGTTCCGGCGTAGACGGCGCCGAGCGGATGGTCGAGCCCTCCGAGTAGGAGATAGTGCGCCGCGGCGAGCAGCACGTTGGGCTGGTGGCCGCGCGGCGGCGCTTCCCGCACCAGGTCGAGCACGTCGTCGTTCGCCGCGACGGTCCGACAGATTCGGGAGTAGAGCGGTGAGTAGTCGCCGCACTCGTGTTCGGCGAAGTACGTCCAGATCGCGGCCAGGTCGAGCGCCATCGGCCGCGTCAGGCTGGGGTCGCAGCGGACTCTGCGACAGCCTTGAGTTTGTCGAGGGTCTGTTCCATGCCGGCACGGTTGTGGGTGGCGCGGTCGCTCACGCCACTTGCCGGCTTGCCGAGCGCCGTTGCAATCCGACCGCGCTGGTCGATCCATGTCTCGGTGACGGTGCACCCCGACGCGGTCGGAGCGAACGCGTATCGCCACTCGGCGATCTTCAAGCCTGCGGCCGTGATGCGGAACGAAAACAATCGACCCGGTTCGGCTTCGACGATTGTCGCGACCGTGTTCCATTTCTTCTTGCCGTTGCGGTTCGCGCCCTTGAACTTCGCGCCCGGTATCGCGCTGGTGGCGCCGCCGAGCCATGTGGCCGACTCGGCCTCGGGCGACCACTCGCCCATGCGGGTCACGTCCGACACCATGGCCCACACCTGGTCGGGCGGCGCACTGATCTCTCTGGTCACGCTCACGTCGTCAGCCATGGACCACAACTTACCGAGATCGTGACGAGCGTTGCGGGGTGATGCACGAAGGGCCTGCGCCCACGCCCCGCGCCTTGTTTGTCGACTGTCTCGCGCCGCCGGTGGCAGGATGCGGCCATGACCGGCGAACGCTTCGAAGTCCAGCGCACCATTCCTGCCGATGCAGGGACGATCTTCAGTGTGTTGCGCGACCCCGAAGGGCACGTGACGATCGACAGTTCGGGGATGTTGCTGTCGGCGACGGGGACACCGGTGTCGGCGGTGGGCGACAGCTTCGTCGTCCACATGGACCGCGAGGCGCTGAACGACTTCCCGATGGGCAAGTACGACGTCACCGTCACGATCACGACGTTCGAGCCCGACCGTGAGATTGCCTGGACGATCCTCGGCCAGATCAAGCCGCCGATCGGCCACATCTATGGCTACGTGCTCGAAACCGTCGATGACGGCACGCTCGTCACCTCGTACTACGACTGGTCGCAGATCGATCCGGTGTGGAAGGAAGCCGCGATCTTCCCGGTGATCCCCGAGGCCGCACTGCGCGCCACGCTCGGCATCCTCGCCCGCACGATCGCGCGTCAAGGCGCAGGTACGTAACGCGTCGTGGCGGCGTACGACCCGACGATCTATCTCGGCTCGGCCCGGTTCTACGCCCAAGGTCGTCCGGCGTACTCGGCCGAACTGGCTTCGACGCTGCAGCGCGAACTCGGTCTCGACGGTACCGGCCGTCTGCTCGATGTCGGTTGCGGTCCGGGGATCGTCGCGCTGGAGTTGGCGAGTCTGTTCGACGAAGTTGTCGGCCTCGATCCCGATCGCGCCATGCTCGACGAAGCCGCTCGCCGCGCCGCGGCACGTGATGCCACCAATGCCCGGTGGGTCGAGGGCCGGGCCGAAGACATCGACGCACGTGCGCTCGGACGATTCCGCGTGGCGACGTTCGGGCAATCGTTTCATTGGACCGAACGCGAGCGCGTCGCCGAAATCATCTTCGATCTGCTCGAATCTGGCGGCGCGTTGGTGTGTGTCGTCCACACGTTTCCAGGGCGCCCCGTTCCCGTCGGACCCGACCTGCCGCCGATTCCACACGACGATGTGCAAGCGCTCGTGGAGCGCTACCTCGGCCCCGGCCATCGCGCCGGTCAGGGCTACTCCCAGCCGCCGCCGGACCGTTACGAAGATGCTCTGGCGCGCACTCGTTTCGGCACGGCGCGGATCGTGTTTGCGCCGGGCCGCCCCGACATTGTTCGCGACATCGACAGCTTGGTGGCCGGCGTCTTTTCGATGTCATGGGGCGCGCCGCACCTGTTCGGTGAGCGGTGTGTCGAATTCGAAGCCGATCTACGTGCGCTGCTCGCGCAACACGCACCGGAAGGCCAATTCTGGGACTGGCCCGGCGACACTGAACTCGTCATCGCGACCAAGCCCAGCTGAGCGCGCCAGCATGAGCGGGGCGAGGGGGAGGTGCTTCGAGAGTGGTACGCCCCCCGGGACTCGAACCCGGAACCTGCGGATTAAGAGTCCGACGCTCTGACCAGTTGAGCTAGAGGCGCGTGTGCTCGCGGCAAGCGAACAAGGTGAGCATATCCGACCGATCCGCCATGAATCGGAGGGTACGGGCCGACGTCCGTATCCTCAGAGGTATGGAAGTGCTCGTAACCGGTTCGAGTGGCCTGATCGGCGGCGCACTTGTGCGCGCGCTCGAGGCGCGGGGCGACCACGTGGTGAAACTCGGGCGGGGCAGTGGCACGCCGTCATGGCAGCCCGGCGCGGGAACGATCAACGGGAGCCTCGAGGGCTTCGACGCTGTCGTGCACCTGGCCGGGGAGCCCATCGCCGGGCGTCGCTGGACCGACGCCAAGAAGGCCCGCATTCGTGACAGTCGCGTGCGCAGTACCGAGCTGCTCGCGACCACGCTGGCGAAGTGTGAGCGCAAGCCTGCGGTGTTCGTATCGGGTTCGGCCATTGGCTACTACGGCAATCGTGGGCGTGAAGAGCTGCTCGACGAACAGTCGAGCCCCGGCGACGACTTTCTCGCGTCGGTGTGTAAGGAGTGGGAGGCGGCCACGGCCGCGGCGAGCGACGCTGGTATCCGTGTGGCGCACGTCCGCACTGGGGTCGTGTTGAGCGCCGACGGCGGAGCGCTGGCGAAGATGCTGCTGCCGTTCAAGTTCGGTGTCGGCGGGAAGTTGGGACCCGGGCGTCAGTACATGAGCTGGATCTCGCTCACCGACGAAGTCCGCGCCATCATGTACGTGATTGATCACAACGACGTCGACGGCGCGGTCAACCTCACTGCGCCGCATCCCGTCACCAACGAAGTGTTCACGAAATTGCTCGGCGAGGCCATGCACCGGCCGACGATCATGCCCGTGCCGTCGGGCGCGTTGCGCCTGCTGTTCGGCGCCGAACTTGCAGACGCGATCCTGCTCGGCGGCCAGCGCGTGTTTCCGAAGAAGCTTGAGGCGAGCGGCTTCGCGTTCGAGCACGTGACGCTCGAAGCCGTGCTGCGGGCGCTCGTCGGTCGGACGAGCGCCGCTGGCACGCCCGACGTGCGACACGCCGGCGCAGAGGGTGACTGAGGGGACTCGAACCCCCGGCCTACGGGACCACAACCCGTCGCTCTAACCTACTGAGCTACAGCCACCAAGGAACGTGGGATCGTAGCCGACGGGCGCAATGCGGGCCGCAGCGAATCGGCTGACGTGGGCACTATCGTGCGGCGCCCGGCAGCGCCTGCGAGAGGAAACCGATGCAACGACGCCCTGGTCTTGGTGGTCATGGTGTGCTCGCGCTCGTCGTCCTCGTCCCGCTGGCGGCGGCGTGCTCGTCGGGCTCGAACAAGGCCGCACCGCCGTCGCCGACCACGGCCGTGTCGGGCGCAGCGACATCATCGACGACGTCGCCCGCCGCAGCATTGTCGACCACGCCGGTCGCGTCGAAGGGGTGTACCGCTGCGGCCGTCGCGCCCGGTGAGACGAAGGTGAACATCACGTCGAGCGGGGTCGCTCGCTGGTACCTGCGCCACGTGCCGAAGGGCTACGACGCAACCAAGCCCACACCGCTCGTGCTCGACGTGCACGGCTATCAGGAGGGTGCCGGTATCCACGCGGCCATGAGCGCGATGGGCGTCTACGGCGACGCCAAGGGTTTCATCACGATCACGCCGAACGGGCTCGGCCCGGTCCCGCACTGGGATACGGCGCTGGGCTCGAAGGATCTCACGTTCATGGGCGATGTGCTCGACAGCGCCGAAGCCGCGTTGTGCGTCGACACGGCTCGCGTGTATGCGTCGGGTTTGTCGCAGGGCGCGTTCATGTCGTCGTCGATCGCGTGTGCACTTGCCGATCGGGTTGCTGCGGTTGCGCCCGTCGCTGGCATCACCGCGGCGATCAAGGGCTGCGCGCCGGCACGCCCGGTGCCGGTCATCACGTTCCACGGCACCGCCGACGGCTTCGTGTCGTACACGGGCGGGCTCGGCGAAAAGGCACTTGACCTTCCCACCCCGGATGGTTCGGGCAAGAAGTTGCGCGACGTGCCCGGCATCTTGGATCAAGGGCGTTCGCCGTCGATTCCCGAACAACTCGCAGCGTGGGCGAAACGCAACGGCTGCACGCTCACGCTGCAACAGCGCAAGGTCACGAGCGACGTGACGCTGCTGTCGTACCCGTGCCCGAAGGGCGCCGACGTCGAGCTCTACCGGGTGACCGGCGGCGGCCACAGTTGGCCCGGGAGCGTCTTTTCGTCTTCGGAGATAATGGCGAAGGTCGTCGGCAAAACCACGATGTCGATCAACGCCGACAAACTCATCTGGGCCTTCTTCGAGGCCCACCCCCTCCCACACGCCTGACCCCTGCTCGCCCGGGCGTCGTTTGCCACGTCTATATGTGGGTGAAACGACGCCCGGGATTCGGGGCTTAGGCCA
>JBBREP010000041.1:0-29922 GCA_038202885.1 Acidimicrobiia bacterium
CCGAGGCGGCGAAAACATCAGTGCGGCCGAGGTCGAAGAACTCCTGATGCGACTCCCAGGTGTCGCCGAGGTTGCCGTGGTCGCCGCGCCCGACGACCGTCTCGGCGAGCATGCGGCCGCGTTCGTACGCATGCGGACGGGGAGCGACGTTCCCCAGCTCGCCGACGTGCGCGCGCACCTCGAACACGCTGGGCTGGCCCGTCAGAAGTGGCCCGAAGAGCTGCATGCGATCGACGTCATGCCTCGCACGCCGAGCGGCAAGGTCCAGAAGTTCGCGTTGCGCGCCCAGTTGCATGGCGAGGTGCCCTGACGCATCCGCGCCGTGGGCCGGTGGTTCGCGGTACCGTTCGGTCAATGGCCGAATCGCCGCAACCACCCGCGAACGGATCCGGCGGCGAGCGGCGCACGTCGTCGCGAGGCGTGCTGCGCGCCGCGGTCGTGTGTCGGAGGCTGAGCGGTGCCGGTCCGGTCGACGAAGCGCACGGTGAGACCACCGACCTGTCGCTCGGCGGCTTCGGGGCCCGTCTCGACGGTCGCTACGCGTCGGGCGACGTCATCGACGCCACGCTGGTGCTCGACACCCATCTCGTCACCATCCGGGCGCTCGTCGTGGGCGTCACCACCGATGACGATCATCAGCTCGTGCATTGCGCGTTCTCCGAGCCGCCCGGCCCGATCCGCGAAGTCATCGAAGCCTTCGTCGCCGCCCGCAAATAGATCGCTACCCGTTCGCGGGTTGCTCGCCTCGCAGGACTCGGCCGGGGTGGGTGGCGACGGCGTCGGGTTGGTTCGTGCCGTCGACGCGGATCGCTACGCCGTTGACGAGTGTGTGCGTCATGCCGATGGGTGCATCGGCGGTGAGGCGCTCGCCGTTGGCGGGGAAGTCGCGGATCCGGCGCAGCGGGCCGGGCGCGACCGTCTGCGGATCGAACACGGTGACGTCGGCGCGCTTGCCCACCGCAATCGTGCCGCGATCGTCGAAACCGTAGACGCCGGCAGGTTCGGCCGAGAGTTTGTGCACCGCCCGCTCGAGTGGCATCACCTCGCGCTCGCGCACCCAGTTGCCGAGCAGGTCGGTGGCAAAGCACGCGTCGCACAGCTGGGAGACGTGCGCGCCGGAGTCGGCCAGGCCGAACAGGACGTTGTCGCGCGGCAGGAGAAAGGCGATCCCGTCATCGTCGTTGTTCGCGAGCACGCTGCCGAAACGCGTGTCGAGATCGTCGGCGAGCGCGAGGTCGAGCATGAAGTCGAGCGGCGTGACGCCTTCGCCGGCCGCGGCGGCACCGTCGGCGGCTGACAGGCCGACGAGATCGGGTCGCGTCGGGCTCTCGCTCACGCGCATGTTGTTCCAATTCATGGGGAGAAAGCCGCGTCCGCTGAGTTCTTCCCAGGTGGCCGCGCGCCAAGCCGGGTCGCGGTATGCGGCGATTCTCGTTTCGATCGGCGCGTCCATGAGTGCGGCAAACGCCGGCCGCGTGTTCAGTGTGAACGGCTCGCGCAGATTCATCTGGAACACGAGCGGGCGACACGACACCTGTGGCCACACTTCGATGCCCTCGGCCCGAGCCGCATCGTTCGCCGTGATCGCATGGCGGTAGTGATCGGACCCCTTGAACGTGAGCAGCGCCGTCCACGTGAACGGTCGGCCGATCTCGCGCTGCAACGCGAACACGTCGTCTTGGGCGATGACGCCGGCGGGCAGCAACGCGCCCACGCCGCGCCCGGCGTCGCGCATCGGCATGAGCAGCGCGCGCAGTTCATCGAGGTTCGCGACGCGAGAAGGTACGGGCCGTCCGCCGTCGCCGTTGTGGGTGGGTGACGCGCTCGTCGCAACGCCGGCCGCGCCCGCAGCGAGCGCCTCGGCAACGAGCCCCTGCATCGCGGCGATCTCGTCCGCGGTTGCGGCTCGTTCGTACGCAGCGTCGCCGCCCATCACATACATACGCAATGCCGTGTGTCCGACGTAGCAGGCGAAATTCAGTACTGAGCCGCGCGATTCGACCGCGTCGAGGTACTGCGGGAAGGTCTCGAAGGCATCCCACGGCACGCCGGCAACCAGCGTGTCGGGGCTCATGTCTTCGACATGCATCAGCGTCTGCACGAGCAGCTCGCGATGTTCGGGCCGCACGGGCGCGATCGAAAAACCACAGTTGCCGGCGACCACCGTCGTGACGCCGTGGAACGACGACGGCGTGAGCGCCGGATCCCAGAAGACCTGCGCGTCGTAGTGCGAGTGGATGTCGATGAAGCCGGGCGCAACGATGTGCCCCGACGCATCGAGCTCGCGCCGGCCGTGCAGTCCGGTACCGATGTCGCTGATCGTGTCGCCGTCGATGGCAACGTCGGCGCGAACGCCGGGAGCCCCCGAGCCGTCGATCACAGTGCCGCCGCGGATCACGATGTCGGACGTCATTGCGCCTCCCGTTCGAGGGTGATCGCGCCAGCATATGGTGCTCTCGATGCAGCGGTCACCGGCGACCCCGGCGCGCTGTCACCGCATAGTCGCCGGGAACAACGAGCGATTCGCGTGACGAGCGCCGATCACACCTGGTGCTACTTGCCTTCCCACAGTTGTTCGGTGCCGCTCCCGAAGGCGACGAGGAGCAGGTCGCTCTTGGCGTCGCCACCGAAGTCGCCGGGGATGATCGTGTCGTAGAACTCGTTGATCACGGTCTGCGATCCGGCCGCGAGGAATGGCGCCGCCGTCTGGCCGCGGAGGAGCGCGTCGGGGCCCCAACCACGGCTCCACAGGAACAGGTCGTCGTGGCCGTCGCCGTTGAAATCGCCGGCGTAGATGTGCGTGTACACGTTGTTGATCGGGTACGCATCGGAGCCGAACGCGACATGTCCTGGCGAGGCAGCGTGCGCGGGCCAGATGTAGTCGTGCGGGGCTCCGGGTGCGTAGAACAGCAGGTCGGTCCGACCGTCGCCGGTGACGTCAGCAGGGGTGATTTGGTACGTGCCGTTGATCGTGAAGGGCGCGCTCGCATACCCGCCGTTGTGGAACGTCCAGATGTAATCCTGCGCCGTGCCGCGCGCGTAGAACAGGAGGTCGGTGTAGCCATCGCCGTTGAAGTCACCGGGGATGATGCGGTAGCTCCCGTTGATGGTGAACGGCCGACTCGTAAAGCCACCCGCGCCGTTGCCCGACCAGATGAAGTCCTGTTTGGAACCAGCGAGGTAGAACAGCAGGTCGGTGTGGCCGTCGTGATTGAAGTCGCCGGGGATGATCGCGTTGTACACGCCGTTGATCGTGACCGGCGAGCTGGTGAAGCCGCCGCTGCCGTTGTTCGTCCACAACGCGTCGGCGCCGGCCCCGGCGCGGTAGAGCAGCAGATCGGTCTTGGAGTCGCCGCCAAAGTCGCCAGGGATGATGGCGCTGAACGACCCGCCGATCTGACTGGTCGTATGGGTCGTGAACGCAGTGCTGCCCGACGGTGGAAAATTCGGGATCGACGCGAGGAACAGTGCGCCGCTACCGGCAACGTCGAAATTGTCGGTGTCGGGCGCAATGAGCACGCCCCACGCGAAGTCATTCAGGTGCGGGAAATACGGCGCCGGATCGAACGACACCGCGAGGTTCTTCGTGTTGCTGCGTTTCGCGGTGAGGGAGGTCTGCAACAACGGTTCGGCGGTACAACTGTCAACGGTGAAGGTCGCGGCCAGCATCTGATTGCGCGACGGGATCCACGCCGCGTCCACGTAGAGGTCGGAGCCGCCACAGCCTGTGCCTGCGTTCGAGTCGGTGTCGAACGCGCTGAGGAAGTCGTGCACCTGCGGCGTGGCGAAGGAGTCACGGGTATTGACGCTGACCGTGAGCAGCTTCGATTTGCAGTCGTACTGGAGCATGGTCGACACCATGTCGAGCGTGCTCGCATCACCGGCGATGTCGTTGCGCGTCTGCGACCAACAGATGTTCTGGTTCGTGCTCGACATCGTGACCGCGGCGTCGTTGCGCAGCGCCGGACCGGCGTTCGCAAGGCCACGCAGCCCGCGTACCGCCACTGTCGAGCTCGTCCAGCGCGGCGAGAACCCACGGCCGGCCACCGCTGGGGTGGCGCCGACGCCGACCAGTCCGCTGGCGATCACCCCGGCCGCCAAGCTCGCGCGCAACGTGGCGCGGGCAATGCTGACAGTCAGACCACGAGTCATCCGGCCCCCTCCTCGGTCTCGTGGGGCAACGCACGCTAATGCCGCCGCATTGACCTCACAAGGCATCACCAGTGACATCGGCGCGCCTCCAGCGAATACTTGACGTACGTGTCAGTCGGGGGCCACAGTGCCAGATATGGCTGCCATTGCCGACACCAGCCCCGCAGAACAGCCCGGTGCGTTGCCTGCGACTATGCCGGCTGCGGTATTCCAGGGGATCCGCGATGTGACGATCGAGCAGATCGACGTGCCGTCGGTGGGGCCAAACGACGTCCTGCTCGAGGTCAGCCACTGCGGTATCTGCGGGAGCGACCTCCACTTCGTGGTGCATTGGCCCGGCGCGGGCAAGCCGGGCACGGTCGAAGGCCACGAGTTCTCGGGCACCGTCGTCGCCGTAGGCGCCGAGGTCGACCAATGGCAGGTCGGCGATCGCGTCGTCGGCGGCCCGTCGCCGCGTTGCGGACGTTGCGCGTTCTGCCTCGCGGACCGTCCGTCGCTCTGTGTCGAACGCGGGCGCGTCGGCGCCGATGACGACGGTTGGATGGGTGCGTTCGCTCGTTACAAGAAGCAGCGCGCCGAACAGGTGCTGCGTGTGCCCGACCAACTGTCGCTGCGCCACGCCGCGCTCGTCGAGCCACTCGCCGTCGCGCTGCACGGCATCACGCGCGCGGGAGGCGCAGATCCGGCCAAGCGCTACCTGGTCACCGGCGGTGGGCCGATCGGTTTCTTGGCAGTGGCCGTCCTCGCGGCCGCCGGCGTGCGCGACATCGTCGTCAGCGAGCCGCACGAGCGCCGCCGCAACCTCTGCGCCAAACTTGGGGCGCGAGTGGTCACACCAGACACGCTCGAGACGCCGACGATGCCCCACGACCTCGTTGCGTCGCCGTTCGATGTGGTGCTGGAGTGCAGCGGCAACAAGAGCGCGATCGAGGCCGCGCTTGGCCAGCTCCAACGCGGCGGCACGCTCGTGCTCGTGGGCGCCGGTATCGCCAGGCCGAAGTTCGACGCAAACCGCATCCTGCTGAACGAACTCGTGATCACGGGCGCCTTTGTGTACGACCACGACGGGTTCCCGCGAGCGCTCGAACTCCTGGCGTCGGGAACACTGCCGCTCGAACTGCTTGTCGAGCCCGAGGATGTGGGCCTCGAAGGCCTTGTCGACGCGTGTGTGGCGTTGAACGACGGCGATCTCGCGGCCAAGGTCATGGTCGCGCCGTCACGACCAACGCGAAGCGACGCCGGCGAACCGGGAAGTGTTCCATGAGCGACACGAAGAACCGCCCGCCGCACTTCAACCACGTTGCGATGAGCGTGCCACCGGCGTTGCTGACCTCGGAGGGTCGCCGACCACTGGTCGACTTCTACTCCGAGGTGTTCGGCTGGCGGCATCTCGACATGATGGATACCGACGCCAAGCGCGTCGTGTTCCAGACGTACTCGCTCGAGCAGTTCGTGTTCCTGCACGGCGACGAACAGGCGATGCAGTGTCCGAGGATGGATCACTACGGCTTCTCGGTGGCGACCGAACCCGAGCTCGACGAGATCCTTGCGCGTGCCGTTGCCTACCGTGAGCGAGACGACCGGGTCGACATCATCGACAAGCACCGCGATGACTTCGGCACGATCGGTATCACCGCGTGTTACATCGGCTATCTCCTCCCGATGATGGTGGAGATCCAGTGGTGGGACAAGGCATGGGAGCACGCAGGAGCAACCGAGTGAGCTTGAAAGTTGGGGCGTTCATTCCGCAAGGCTGGAAGCTTGAGTATGCCGGTATGGATGCGGCCTCGGCATGGGCGCGCAGCAAAGAGGTTGCGCAACTGGCCGAACGCGTCGGCTACGACCACCTCTGGGTCTACGACCACGTCGAGACGGTGCCGCGCCGCGAGCCCACCCACACGTTCGAGGCGTTCACGCTGCTCGCCGCGATCGCGCAACACACGACCAAGGTCGGTCTCGGCCAACTTGTGACATGCGCGGCGTACCGCAATCCGGGTCTGCTCGCGAAGACCGCGGCCTGCGTCGACGTGCTGTCGGACGGCCGGCTCATCTTCGGGATCGGCGCAGGCTGGTATCAGCGCGAATACCAGGCGTACGGCTACGACTTTCCTTCACCAGGGACGCGCCTCGCGATCCTCGACGAAAGTCTCGAGGTGATCCGCCGCCTGTGGTCGCAAGAGTCGGTGACGTTCGCGGGCGAGCACTTCTCCTTCGACGGCGCGTATTGCGATCCCAAGCCGTTGCAGGCATCGCCGCCCATCTGGGTCGGCGGCGGGGGAGAGCGCAAGACGTTGCGCATCGCGGCGAAGCACGCGTCGCATACGAATTGGCAGGTCGGCCTCGACATGTTCAAGCACAAAAGCGAGGTGCTGGCCGGGCACTGCGCCGAGATCGGTCGCGACTTCGCATCGATCACGCGCACGCATGCGCCTGACTGCCGCCTGTTCGACACGGAGGCCGATCTGGCCCGCTGGCTCGAGTCGCCCGGAGGCGGATCGCTGTGGGGCACGACGCCCGACGACGAGTACGTGGCGAATCATCTCGTGGGGACCGTCGAGCAGGTGAGCGAGCAGGTGCGCGGCTTTGTCGACGCCGGGTGCGGTGAGCTGGTGCTGTGGTTCCGCGACTACCCGAGCAGTGAGAGCCTCGAACGCTTCATGGCCGAGGTCGTGCCCTGTCTTTAGCGCCTACGTCGTCTCTGGCGCCTACTTCGTCCGGCGCGGCGAGCGATCGCTGCAGCCGGACTCGCCGCAACGATGGAGTGCGATCGCCGCGCCGGGCGCACGCCTTGCCCCACCGTTCATAACGCCCAGCCCAGGCACTGCGGGCCTAGCCGCATGCCTACCGGCGGTGTGGGGCCTCGGTAGTGTCACGTGTTGTGACGGAGCCGCGCCGCGTCCCCGGGGTCGGCGCGCTCGCGGTGGCGGCGGTGTTGGTCGTCGGGCTCGTGCTGCGTTTCGCGACCCGGTCGGATCTCTGGCTCGACGAGGCGCTCTCGGTGAACGTCGCCCGCCTCAAGCTCGGCGACATCGGCCCCTGGTTGCGTCACGACGGGGCGCCGCCGCTCTACTACTGGCTGCTGCACCTGTGGACCAACTGGTTCGGCACGTCGGACCTTGCGGTGCGCTCGCTCAGCGGCGTGTTCGGAGTGTTGTCGTTGCCGTTGGCGTGGCTGTGCGGACGCCGACTCGGTGGCACGCGGCTCGCGTGGACGACCGTGGTGCTGCTCGCGCTCAATCCGTTTGCAGTGCATTTCGCGACCGAGACGCGCATGTACGGGTTGGAGATCTTCCTCGTGTTCGCGGGGATTCTCGCGGTCCGGCGCGCGCTTGATCGGCGATCGTGGGATCGGCTCGCGGTCGTCGCGCTGCTGAGCGCGGCCTTGGTCTGGACGCAGTATTGGTGTTTGTCGCTCGTCGCGGTGGTGGCCTTCGCGTTGGTGATCGTCGCGTGGCGGGCCACGGGCGCCCGGCGCGAGGCGGCCGTCGCGACCTTTGTGGCCGTCGGCGTGGGCGCGGCCACATTTACGGTGTGGCTCCCGACGTTCCTCGAACAGGCGGCCCACACGGGCACACCCTGGGCAACCGCGCAGTTCCCGCCCGGCCCGATCGGCACCGGGATCCTCGAGTTCGCCGGTGGTGGCCACGCCGAGGGCTGGCTCCTCGTCTACGTCGCGGTTGCGCTCGTGTTGATCGGCACGTTCGGTCGATCGACCGAACGCAACACGATCGAGCTCACCGCGCACGGCGGGTCGTCGGTGGCATGGGAGGCCGCGATCGGAATCGGCGCGCTCGCGCTCGGCGCGACGTTGGCCTACCTCGGACACAGTGGTTTCCAGCCGCGCTATGCCGCGCCGGCGCTGCCGATGTTCGTGCTGGTCGTCGCGCGCGGTGTCACGGTGCTTCCGACGGCCCGGATGCGCAACATCGCGCTCGTGTTCGTCGTGGCGTGTGGCTTCGCCGGCAGCGTGCGCAACTGGCACGAACAGCGCACCCAAACGGGCGAAGTGGTGGCCGCGCTCGCAACCCGGGCCCGCCCCGGCGACCTCGTCGTGTACTGCCCCGATCAGCTCGGACCGGCCACGCACCGCCTGCTCGAGCGGCACGCGTTTTCCCGCGGGCTGCGAGAACGGTCGTATCCGATCCTGCCGTATTCGCGCGTCGTGACGCTGGTCGATTGGGTCGACTACACCAAGCGACTCGACGCCACCACGCCCGACGCAGCAGCCGAGCGCGTGCTCTCGTTGGTACGACCGAGCCAACGCGTGTTCGTGGTGACCGCGCCGGGGTACATCACCCACGACGCGCTCTGTTCGCCGTTCGTCAACGCGATCGTGGCCCGGACCGGCCGACGGATCACCGAGGTGGTGCGTCCGAACCAGGACATTTACGAGCACGCCGGGCTCGATGAGCTCGCCACGCCGTGAGGGTGTGGCGCTTTTTGGGGGTGCACGCCGTGGTTGCGGTCGTGCTCCTCGCGGCCGGGGTGCGCATCTCGTACGTCGCATTCGCCAAAGGCGGGCGGTGCGCCATCGTCGTGGCCGGCAAGACACTCGGCTACTACCACAGCGAATGCACGGGCGCCGGCCAGGGTCGCGCGAACGATCAGGTGTATTACAACGCCGCGGGCAACCAACTCGCGGACGGTAAGGGCTTCACGAGTCCGTTCGGGCGGCACGAGGAAACGGCAGACCATCCGCCGGTCACCGTGTTCGCGTTGGCCGGCGTCGCAGTCGCGTTCAACCACCTCCCGCTGTCGTTGCTCGCCGACGAGACGCATCTCCCGCACGACACGACGGTCCGCACGCACGTGCGCGAGGACCGGTATTTCATGGCGTTGCTCGGAACGTTGAACGTGTTGCTGATCATGCTGCTCGCGCGACGGCTCGCCGGCCGGGCGACGGCGATCGGCGCCGGCGTACTGGCTGCCCTGTACCCCTACCTGTGGGTCAACGACGGGTTGATCTTCTCGGAGACCATCGCCATCACGTGCGTGTTGTTGACATTGCTCCTCGCGCTGCGTTGCGCCGAGTCGCCTCGTCCGGCGCGCTTTGCTGCGGTCGGTGCGATGTGCGCCGTTGCCGCGCTGGCCCGCGCCGAGCTGTTACTTCTCGCGCCGTTGCTCGTGCTCGCGATTGCCTGGGTCGCGCGACGGCCCGACTGGCGCGTCGCGGTGCGCGGTGTGGTCGCCGCGGGTATCGCCACGGTGGCCGTGCTTGCACCGTGGTTCGTCTACAACGCTGGCCGTTTCCATGCACGTGTGCTCATCTCGACGAACGACGGGCTGGCGCTGGCGGGATCGAACTGCGCGCCGGTGTACCACGGCGCCGATATCGGGCTGTGGAACACGGTGCCGCCGTGCGTGTTCGGCAGCGACGAACTCGATCGCCTCGATGCGGCCGAGGTGGCGACCGCGCACCGTCACCTCGACCAATCCGAGATCTCGGGTGCCTACCGGCACAAGGCCGTCACCTACATGCGCGACCACCTCGGCGAGATTCCCGTCGTCGTCGCCGCACGAGTAGGACGCGCGTGGAGCCTGTTCCGGCCCCTCGACATGATCAGTTACAACGCGGGGGAGAGCCGCGAACGTTGGGTCACGGCGCTCGGTCTCGTTGCGTATTACCCGCTGCTGGCGCTGGCGCTCGTGGGTGCGGTTGCGATGATGCGTCGCCGAGCGGGCCGCGACCTGTGGTTCCTCATCGTGCCGGCGATTTCGGTGACGGCCGTGGCGGCAGCCACGTACGGTCAGACGCGACTTCGAGCGACGGGCGAACCGTCGCTCGTCATCCTCGGTGCCATCGGTGGCGCGGCCTTGATCGGCGCCGTGCGCGCGCGCAGGCGAGGCACCGATCCGGGCGACGTGGCGGCGGCGGTCCCCGTGCCGCGCCCGTAGCCGGGATCACTCGGGCGCAGGTCGCGCTGATACACGACGCCGAGGCCGAACGAGATCCACGCGCCCACGGCGCACACGAACACGAGCACACCCACGGCAATCCGCGCCCGCGCCGCGTTCGACGTCGCAGCGAGGCGCGAGCTCGCCACGCCTTGTAGCCCGACCAACGCCAGCGGTACGAGCGGCGGAAAGAAGTCGGCGAGGTAGCGGTTCGTCACGAACGCGATCGTCAGCACGAACCCAGTCCCGACGCCGAGACCGACTGCGGTGGGCACGACGGCCATCACCAGATGGCCGCGGCGCCGCACCACAACGATCACACCGATTGCTCCCAAGATCGCGAAGCCCGGCATGCTCGCGGGGATACTCGAGGAACGGTCGAGTGTGTCGAACACGGCATCGCCCACCACATGCGCACGCTGGCTTGGGAAGTCGACCCACGGAAAGCGATGCGAGGGCCGCACGGCGTCGGGTCGGGCGTATTGCAACAGCGTTGTGGGCACGAACTTCAGCCCGAACAGGCTGCCGTGGTTCGCGGCGAGCGTGAGCTGGCGTTGGTGGTCGACGGCGGTGAACACCTGCTTGTCGAGCGGCAACGAATACACGGTGCCAAATCGCGCTTCGTTGACGCCTGCGTAGGCAACCACGGGGAGGAGCACGCCCGCGGCAAGCACCGCGATCCGCGGCCATGACCGCAGGCGTTTGCGGCGAAACACCTCGAACGCGCCGACGAGCGCGACGGTCATGACGGCGCCAAATCCCACAGAAGGGCGTGACATCGCGGTGGCGGTGGCCGCGGCGCTCAACGTGATGGCGCCCCGGATTGTGGGCCGCGCCGCGTAGCGCGTCGCGAGGTCGGCCGTCACCAACGCCGTCGCGATACCCCAGAGCTCCATCTCGTGGTACACGACCGGGCGACTCCCGAGGAACGCCACGATGGATCCGGCGCCGACGAGGACCTGGAACCCGGCGATGCACGCGGCCTCGCCCCGCCCAATCGGCGCCGCGCCCCGCACATGGCGTCGCAGCGACCAGTGCAGTCGCGCGGTGGCGAACATCGTGACCGCGAAGGCCAGCAGCATCGAGGCTTGGGTGAGGTGGCCGTCGAAGCGATGCGTGACGACCAGCACGGGCATCCGCACGATCGATGGCCAGATGCCGAAGTATGTGTAGAACTTGCCGTGTACGGCGAAGGCCTCGAAGCCGAGGGTGTCCAACGGAACGTTCCAGCGCCCGTGGAACAGCGCGCGGGCCTGGGCGTCGAGGATGCCGCCGAACACCGACGGCTTGCGAGTGAGCAGGACGGTGAACACCACGAACGCCGCGATGCTGCCGGCGACCGTCGACCGCAGGAAGGTTCGCCGGTTCTCGTCAGCGGTGTCAGCAGCGTCGCCGCTGTCCGCGGTGCCGGGCCGGTGCTGGCGTCCGGCCGCAGTGGTGGCCTGCTCGCCGCTGGGCTCGGCTCGCGTGGGCACCATCGGCACGGAGTGTACGAGGCGTCAAAGTACGATCGCAGCCTTGCAACCGCGCACGCGCCTCGCCGGCTTCGACGGGCTGCGAGCCTGTGCGGCGCTCTCGATCGCCGTGTACCACGTCGACTTTTGGCACCTCGCGTCGCACCGCCAACACGCGCTGCTCGCCCAGCTGCGCGTGGGGGTCTGGATCTTCTTCGCGCTCTCGGGGTTCCTGCTCTATCGGGGCTGGGCCCAGGCCCACCTCGATGGGCGGGCCGAGCCGGTGCTCGGCGAGTACTTCCGCCACCGCGTCCTGCGCATCTTCCCGGCGTACTGGGTTGCGCTGATCTTTTTCACCGCGATCCACGAAGGCGCGTTCCTCACACCGGCCGCAGGCGTGGGGGGCGTGGTGCGCCACTTCACGCTCACGCAGATCTACACGACGTTCGCCGATACCGTCACTGGGCTCCCACAGACATGGAGTCTGGCGGTCGAGGTCACGTTCTACCTTGCGTTGCCGCTCTACGCGCTCGCGCTGCGTGCACTGGGCCGCCGTCTTGGTGCGCTCGCCGAATACGTCGGCATCGGATCGCTCGCCGTGCTGTGGTTGGTGTGGACCATCGCAACGCGCGGCGACGCGATCCGCCAACAGTGGCTGCCGAACTTCGCGATGGCTTTTGGCGTCGGGATGCTGCTTGCGGTGGTGGCAACCGACGCCGCGGCCGGGTCGTGGCTGCGGCGCGCGGGCGAGTGGCTCGGTGCACACGGCGTGCTCTCGTGGGTCGGTGCCGCGCTCGCGCTCGTCGTCCGTTCTCGGTTCACGATCCCCTACGAGAACGACCTCGGGTCGCAGATCGGGTACTCGATCGCGGCAATCTTGTTCGTGGCTCCGGTCGTGTTCGACCGCTCGAATTCCTCGATGGCGACCGCCACGACCGCGACCGCCACGACCGCGACCGCCACGACCGCGATCGGGCACACGAAGTCGGCGCTGATGCGCGTGCTCGACAACCCGGTGGCGCGCTTCCTGGGTCGTATCAGCTACGGCATCTTCCTGTGGCACTACCTGCTGATCGTGCTGGTGCGCAACGACTGGTTCCACCGGCCGGAAGGCAACATCAACGAGTTCGCGCTCGCGGCCGTGGCGATCCCGCTCACGATCGCGGTCGCCACGCTGAGCTGGTACGTGATCGAGCGACCGGCGTCGCGTGCCGGACGGGTATCGCGCGAGGCACGCGCCGCCGGCGAGTCCCGGATGCACTTCGGTGCGGCCTTGGCGGTGATCACGGGCGCGGCGCTCGCCTGGCGGGTGCTCTACGTGCTCGCCGAGCGTGGTCGCCTCAAACTGAACGGCGACGCCTTCTACTACCACTGGCAGGCGACGGCAGTGGCCCGCGGGCTCGGTTTCATCGACCCGGTCCAGTGGCAAACGACGGGTCACATCGCCCAGAGCGCGGGCCACCCACCGGCGTATCTGCTGTATCTCGCGGCGTTCACGAAGGTGGGGCTGGGCAGCGAGACCGCGCATCGCCTGGCGTCGTGCCTGCTCGGCGCGGCGGCCGTTTGCGTGATCGGACTCGCGGCCCGTGCCCTGGCGAGGGGCGCGACCACGACCAACCGCCACGCCCACTCAATTGGGCTTGTCGCTGCGGTGCTCGCGGCTGGCTACGCCAACTTGTGGATCAACGACGAGATGCTGATGTCGGAGAGCATGGCCGCGCTCGGTGTGGCCGTCGTGATCCTCGCGATCATCAGCTACCGCGACCGCCCGACGATGCGGCGCGCTGTCGCGCTGGGTGGTGCCGTCGGCTTTGCCGCGATGGGTCGAGCCGAACTGCTCGCCTTGGCCGCGATCGTGATCGTGCCGCTCGTGGCCGCGCGCCGGTCGATCGCGTGGCGCGAACGCATGCGCCAACTCGGCGCCGCGCTGGTCGTCGTGGTCGCGATCATCGCCCCGTGGGTGGGGTACAACCTCACCCGGTTCCACCACCCCGTGTACATGAGCAACGGCCTCGGCGGGGTCACGCTCGTGGGCAACTGCAACGACACCTACTACGGGCCATATCTCGGTTACTGGTCACCCACGTGCGGCGGAACGCTCGCCACCGACCTGTCGGGCGACGAATCCGATCGTGAAGCGCGCTGGCGCGAGCACGGGTTGCACTACCTGCAAACGCATCTCGGGCGCTTCCCGGTGGTTGCCGCGGCGCGCGCCGGGCGGATGTGGGAGCTGTTTCCGCTCACTGATCCTGGGCAGAACACGAGCCTCAACGGCGCCCTCGAAGGACGCGGTGTCGGTGCTTCGCAACTCGCAGTCTGGCAATACATCGTGCTCGCGCCGCTCGGCATCGCCGGCCTGGTATTGCTGCGGCGCCGCCGCAGGATGATCTGGCCCTTCCTGACCATTGCCGGTCTGGCTACCTTCACCGCGGTCACGAGCTTCGGCATTACGCGCTACCGCATCCCGGTCGACGTGGTGTTGCCGATCCTTGCCGCGGTCGCGCTGGTGTCGGGCTGGGAGCGAGTCACTTCATACAGTCGCCGACGGCGTACAACGTGATGCGCGGGCGATCCTTGAAGCCGCCCGAATTCGAAAAGCTCGTGGCCACGACGGTGTAGTCGCCCGTGTGCGCCCGGACCTTGGGAAAGCGCGGATCGTCGAGTCCGGAACGATCGATGCGATAGCCACGCGTCCGCCACATGGCTTCGATGCGGGGGAGCAGCGCGCGCGTGTCGGTGGTCTCGGGCACGTTCACGATGCCGGTCACCTCGGGTTGGCGAGCGCCCGTGGTGCCGACCGCGTAACCGAGGAACTTCTTGTGGCACAACTCGCGATCGGTGTTGGCCAAGGTCACCCGGTGGAATCCCAAAGCGGGCGGTAGTGCGGTGCCGGCCTCGTTGAGCAGGGCCACGACGCGTAGTCGTCCGGTCGCATACCCGTCGTGTGCCACCCGCGGTGTCGAGCACCCCGCCAGGAGGCCGCCCAGCGCAACGGTCACGACGGCCAGCAACCGCGAGCCACACGTGGGTCGGTTCGGCCGCGCCATCGCTGTTGCCTACCACGGGTACCTGTCACAGCGCGGGACGCGGAGGCCCGACGTGGCGGGTGGCGTCACCGTCAGCACGTAGAATGCCCATCCCGGTCCGGCCTCGTTGGGCGGTTGGGGCCGGTCGAGCCCACGACCGGATCGACGCGAGCGGGAGAGCATGGCAGCAGAGCGCGCACCCGACGCGAGTGCGCCGCAACCAGCGGCGTCTGGCGTTGTCATCATCGGTGCCGGGCCAGCCGGACTCACCGCCGCGTACCAGCTCTCGAAGGAGGGTGTCGCGGCGACGATCCTCGAGGCCGATCAGGTCGTCGGGGGCATCAGCCGCACCGTCGAGCGCGACGGCTGGCGCTTCGACATCGGCGGGCACCGCTTTTTCACCAAGGTCGGCGCGGTCGACGACCTGTGGTTCGAGATTCTCGGGCCCGACGAGTTCCTCCAACGCGAGCGGATGAGCCACCTGCTGTATCGCGGCAAGCTCTACGACTACCCGCTGAAGCCCATCAACGCGCTGCGCAATCTCGGCTTCATCGAAGCCATTCGCTGTGTGCTGTCGTACCTGTGGGCACGCATCCACCCGCCCGAAGACACGAGCAATCTCGAAGGCTTCTACACACGCGAATTCGGCGCCCGACTCTACGAACACTTCTTCCGGCGTTACAACGAGAAGGTATGGGGCGTGCCGTGCTCGGAGATGTCGGCCGATTTCGGCGCGCAGCGGGTGAAGGGCTTGTCGCTCATGGGTGCGGTCATCGACTCGCTCACCCCGAAGATCGTCAAGGCCCGGCGCTCGAAGCATCGCCAGCTCACATCGTTGATCGAGACGTTCAACTACCCCAAGTATGGGCCGGGGCAGATGTGGGAACGCTGCACGGAGATCGTCACCGAGCGCGGCTCGGAGGTGCGTTTCGGCGAAGAGGTCATCCGGATCGACCACGCCGACGGTGCTGCGAAGCTCGTCGTGACGCGAGACAACGACGGCGTCGAGCACGACTACCCCTGCGCGAATGTCGTGTCGTCGATGCCGATGCGTGATCTGCTCCGCGCTATGAATCCGCCGATCCCCGAGCTCGTCGCCCGTGCGGCCAACGGGCTCACCTACCGCGATTTCATGACGGTCGCGCTGGTCGTTCCCCAAGAATTCTCGTTCCCCGACAACTGGATCTACATCCACGACCCGGGTGTCAAGGTGGGGCGCATCCAGAACTTCGGGTCATGGTCGCCGTACCTGGTCCAAGCGGGTCGCACGTGCCTCGGTCTGGAGTTCTTCGTCAACGAAGGCGACGACATGTGGACTAAGGCCGACGATGAACTCATCGCCCAGGCCAAGCGTGAGATCGAGCAACTTGGTCTCGTCGATGCCTCGAAGGTCGAAGCCGGCTATGTGGTGCGCATGCCGAAGGCCTATCCGGTGTATGACGAGCATTACCAGACGAACGTGGCCGTGCTGCGCGCCTGGCTGGCCGAGCACACGCCGAACGTGTACCCGGCCGGGCGCAACGGGATGCACAAGTACAACAACCAGGACCACTCGATGTTGACGGCCATGTTGTCGGTCGAGAACATCCTCGGCGCGCATCACGATGTGTGGGAAGTCAACGTCGAGGCCGAGTACCACGAAGAACGCGGTCCGCAACCCGGGCGGAGCAAGACGGGTCGTGACGCACCGGTGTTGCCGCGCGCCGCGATCGAAGCCGCGGCGGCGCGTCGTCACGGCAGCGATACCACCGAGGGTCACGCCGAGGCCTCGGACCGCCCGTAGGCTGAAGGCTGTGAGCGACGTCGCGCGAGGCCGCTTGATGCATGGCGCCGCGGCCGCGGGTGCTCCCGGCGCGACCGATGGTGGCGCGCCTGCGACGCCAGTGCGGCCGTACTTTCCCTGTTTCGACGGCTTGCGCACGATCGCCGTGCTCAGCGCCATCATGACCCACGTTGGTTTCGTCACCGGCGCCACCCTGCACGCCTCCTACGGCTCCTATCTCGCGCACCTCGAGATCGGGCCGGCGCTGTTTTTCTTGATCTCGGGCTTTCTGCTCTATCGCTCGTATGTGGCCGGCAGTTTCGTCGACCGCGCGCCGATGCGGGCCGGGCAGTTCTGGTGGCGGCGGGCGCTGCGCATCTTCCCGGCGTACTGGATCGCGTTGACCGGACTCATCGCGTTCTTCGACGTGCACGTATCGGGCGTGCGCGACATCGTCACCTATTACGGCCTCTTGCAGATTTACGACACGCACCGATTCCTCGGCGCGATCCCGCAGGCATGGACGCTCTGCACCGAGGTCAGCTTCTATCTGTTCCTGCCCGGATACGCATGGCTGCTGCGCACGATCGGGCGGGGCCGGACGCTCGAAGCGCGGTTGCGGCTCGAATTGTTGGGCGCCGCGGCACTGATCGGTGTCTGTTACGCGTACCGCGCCGCCGTGTACACAATCGACGGCCGCCACCCGGTGGGTCGCATCGCCACCCATTGGCTGCCCGGCTACCTCGACGTGTTCGGTATCGGTATCGGCCTGGCGGCCATCAGCGCGTATGTCGCCCTGCGCGGCACGCCGCCAATCCTGGAGTGGGTCGGGCGCGTTTCCTGGCTCTGGTGGGTACTTGCGGGCGTGTCGTACTGGCTCGTGTCGGAACGCCTTGGCTTGCCCCGAAACCCCGAACCGCAGACCACGCCGCTCGGCTGGCAGGCCGACCAGCAACAGATCCTGCAGTCGCTGTTCGCCGCCTTCGCGTGCCTCCCCGCGGTGTTCGGTCCGCAGGACCGGGGCCTGGTGCGCGCGTTCCTGCGTTGGCGACCGGTCGCGTATACGGGGCTCGTGTCGTACGGCGTGTATCTCTGGCATGAGGGCTGGCTCGACAAGTGGTTGGAGTGGATGCACCGACCCAACGTGCTCCAGATCTATGGCGACCGGGTCTTGCATCGTTCGACGTACCCGTTGATCCTCACGCTCACCGTGTTGGCGAGCCTCGTCGCGGCGACGTTGAGCTACTACCTCGTCGAACGGCCGGTGTTGCGGTTGAAGGATCACGCGCCGCGCTGGCTCGTCGAGGGTCGAGGCGCGGGCGCGTGACCGAAGCCCCGAAGAAGGTGCGGTTCGCTGGGCTCGAAGGCCTCCGCACGATCGGCATCATTGCGGTGTTCTTGTCGCACAATGGGTTCGCGACCGGGACCACGATCGGCAGCGGCTGGCAGCTCCATTTCGGGTCCTGGAACGGGCGGCCAGCGAGCCTGCTCGGCCACCTTGAATTCGGTCCTGCGATCTTTTTCATGATCTCGGCCTTCTTGCTGTACCGCCCGTTTGTGAGCGCGGCGTTCGGTGCGCGGCCCGCTCCATCGAACTGGCTGTGGGTGCGTCGACGGATGGTGCGCATCTTCCCCGCCTATTGGGCGACGCTGCTGTTGCTGCTGGCCATGCATCGCATCAGTACCGAGGGCCCATGGCACCTCGTGCAGATCTTCACCTTGACGCAGATCTATACGCACCATGCCTTTTTCGCGCTTCCCACGCTCGTGCCCACGTGGACCTTGGCGACGGAGCTGACGTTCTACATTTTCCTGCTCGCCTGGGTGGTCGTGATGCAACGGGTCGGGAACGGCTGCTCGCCCAAAGAACGCCTGCGTCGTGAACTTCTCGGAGCCGCGGCACTCGCGGTGTTCGCGCTGTTGTGGCGTACCGACGTGTACTACGGCCGTGGGCTTGACGAGGTGGCCGAGCATTGGCTGCCGGGAACGCTCGACCTGTTTGCCGTCGGGCTCGCCTTGGCTGCCGTCGATGCCTACTCGCGAGCAACGAGTCTGGTGCCCAAGACGATCACGGTGTTGGCCAAACACGCCGATTGGTGCGCTGTCGCCGCGCTGGGCGCCGCGATCTCAGTACCGGTGTTCACGAATGCGAGTGAGGGCATTTCGTATTCGATCGGCTGGGATGCATACGGCCGCAATGTGTTCCAGTTGCTGTGCGCCGCGTTCCTCCTCGTACCGGTGACGTTCGTCGATGACGGGCGCGGGCTGTACCGTCGCTTCGTGACGCTACGACCGGTCGCGTACGTCGGTCTGGTGTCGTACGGCCTGTACCTGTGGCACGACGAATGGATCGTGCGCGCGGTGGAATGGTCGGGCGGTCGGGTCGCGCTGCACGCGCCAGTGTGGCTCGTGGGCATCGCAGCCTTCGCGCTCAGCCTTGCCTCGGGCGCGATCAGCTACTCGCTCGTCGAACAGCCGTTGCTTGAGGTCGAGGCGGGCAAACGCCGGCTGCGGTGGCGGCCCCGCAGCGCGGCATCTGCGGGTTCGCCGTGGTGACCACAGCGGTCGTGCCGCCCGAAGTCGATGGTGCCGCGGCCCCAGGATCGCCCTTGCGGCGATTCGACGGCTTCGACGGTCTTCGCGCCATCGCTGCATTCGCAGTGCTGTTCCACCACGTCTCGTTGCAGTCGAACCAGATGACGTTCGGGCATTTCAACCATCAGTTCACCCAACTCGACACCGGGGTCGCGATCTTCTTCTTGATCAGCGGCTACCTGCTGTACCGGCCGTTCGTCGACCGTCAACTGCGCGATCGCCCAGAGCCGCCGGTCGGGCCGTTTCTGCTCCGTCGAGCCGCGAGGATCTTTCCGGCCTATTGGCTCGCCTTGGGCTCGATCATCCTGATTGGCCATTTCACCCATGGGCAATGGCTCGGCCTTCAGCACCCGATTGCCGGCGGCGTGTGGGCCTACGTTCGCTATTTCGGGCTGGTTCACATCTACCGCACGTTCGGCGAGGCGAGCGGCGCGCTCTCGCAGGCGTGGACGCTCGCGGTGGAAATCACGTTCTACGTGTTCCTTCCGTGCTTCGCCGCCATGCTGCGACGTATCGGCCGACGCGCCTCACTCCAAGTGCGCGTCGGCCAACAGCTGACCGTGCTCGCGCTGATGTACCTCGCGTCGACGGCCTTTCGCGTGTGGTGCTTCTACGGACACATCGGTCGGCTGCGGGCGATCGGGCAATACTGGCTACCGGCCAACCTTGATCTGTTCGCGCTGGGGATGGCGCTCGCGGTGGTGTCGGTAGCGATCGAAACCGAGATCTGGTCGCCGCGGATTATTGCGTTGGTCCGCCGTTGGCCGTCGCTGTTCTGGACTGCCGGCATCGTGCTGTTCTACGTCGGCGCGACGCGGATCAACGTCGGGCTGGATCCCGGTCCGACCCAGTTGCAGTCGATGGAGCGCCATGTCGGACAGGGGATCGTCGCACTGTTCCTCCTGCTGCCGATCGTGTTTCGCGGTAGCCCGCGAAGCTTGGTGATGAGGCTCGTCGACTGGAAGCCGCTCGCGTACTGCGGCGTCGTGTCGTATGGGATCTACCTCTGGCATCAGAGTTGGATCGCGCAAGCCGTACACCTGCAATACCGGCCTGTGTTTCATGCCAGCCTGCCGCTGCTGGTGTCCTTTGGCGCCACGATGTCGGTGCTCACCGCGACGCTGAGTTGGTACGGCGTCGAACGCCCCATCGTCCAGTGGGCGTCTCGGCGCGCTCGCGGGCGTGCCCGCGCATGACGCGGGGCCCGGTGTCGCGCTCGGCGCGAGTCGCGAGTGCCGTCGCGCTTGTGTACGTCGTGCTGTTGGTCACGTACGTGACCGTGGTGCTCGGCGGGCCGTTCGCCGCACATCGGGCCGGCGATGCGGTTGTGGGCACCGACTCGATCCAGATCCTCGACGCAGCACGGCACGCCTTTTGGACCCCGCAAGCTGGACTCATTCCGCCGCTCTACATCCTGTTGGTACAGGTGTGCGGGCGGCGGGTGGCCGCGATCGGCTTCGCGCAAACGGTCGTGTACGGCGCAGCGTGGTTGTGGCTCGCGTACGAGGTGCGCGGCGCGTTGCGCCATCGTGTCGTTCGGATCGTCGCACCGATCACCGTGCTCGCGCTGAGTCTCGCACCCGAACTTGTCCTGTGGACCACCGCGGTGGGCACCGAAGCGCTTTCACTCGCGCTGCTCGCGGCGACCATCGCCGCGCTCCTCGCGCTCGTGACGCGACGCCGTCGTCGTGACACCGTGCTGTTCGTGGTGTTCATCGTGTTGGGCACGTTTGCCCGTGACACGAACGCCGTGCTCGCGGTCGTGGTTGCGGCCGTCGCTGTGGTGATCGCGGTGCGCTACCGAAGTGCACGCATGGCCGGGCTCGGTGTCGCAGCGATATGTGTGGCTGCGGTCGTCGGCGCCAATGCGCTGTCGGGTCAGGCCGAGCCGCCACGCTGGTTCTACCCGCTCCAGGACACGATCGTGCTGCGGTTGATGCCAGATCCCGACGCTCGGGCCTACCTGATCGACCACGGCATGCCGATGGCCTCAGCGGTCACCCAGGTCGCTGGAGGCGAGAACTACTTCCTGTATTCGCGCCGCCTCGACGAGGATCGCGGGTTCGCGCCGTTTCGCCGTTGGTTGCGAGACGACGGCCCGTCCACGTACGCGTCGTACCTCGCGTCGCATCCGGTCGAGGTCGTGCGCGGTCCGTGGAACAGCCGCACCTACATCCTTGCGCCGAGGTTCGCCGGGTATCTGTTCGGCACGCACGAGCACGCACGCCCCGGCGCGCTCTACGGCATTCTCGGCGCGCTCGTGTTTTGGCGGGTCGTGCCCATCGTCGTGTTGTGGTGCGTGTTGGCGCTCGCTGGCGCGTGGTGGTGTGTGCGCCGCCGCCGCGACGACCGGATGGTGGTAGCTGCACTGGCCGCCGTCGTCGTGACGGGCGTCGGGCATGCGATGCTGGCGTACCTCGGCGACGTCCTCGAGGTCGGCCGGCACTCGCTGAGCGCCAACGCGCAGATCAGGATCGGCTTGTGGGTCCTCACGGCGATCATCACCGACCGGCTGCTCGGTGACACACAGGCAGTGTCGGACGCGGTGCAGTAGACGAGCGCGCCCCCTCGCCAGCCTGTGCGCCGCCGACCCAACCCGGCCCGTGGTCCCATCAGAACGCACGAAAGCGCGCCCTTTGTGGGACCACGGCGCGCCCCCGTGGGGCGCGCGTGGCCCGTGTGGTTGGTGAGGATTCCATGGATATTCCTCAATGTTTCTGGGCATGATCGTGGTGTTGGTGCGGTTGAGTGTCGCACCCCTATGTTTCAATAGTCTCGATGAACGTTGCGCTTTCGCCAGCCTTCACCGCCACCGACGTGGCGGAGTTCATGGCCAATTTTGAGGCGTGGTTGGCCGACTTCGAGCCCGGAACGTGGGATGGCGTCCAAGCCCGCGACGCGGTCGAACTGTTCGCCCGCCTGGGTCGCCTCGCGAACGCCGCCACCGCCCTGGCGGGACGGCGGGTCGATGACACCACTGCCTGGGCCGCGACCGGTGACCGCACTGCAACGGCGTATCTGGCCCGGGTCACCGGGACATCGCTCGCACGGGCCGGAGCCGCCTTGACTGCCGCCTCGGGCATGGACAGCCTCGCGGCGACGAACGAGCGGTTCCGCCGCGGCGAGCTTTCCACGGACCAGGCCGCGGCGATCGCCGTGGGCGCAACGGCGTCACCTGAATCCGAGCAGATGCTGCTCGACGACGCCACGACCAAGCCGTTGGGGGCGTTGCAAGCCAAAGCCCGTGAGCTCGAAACCCGTGCCGATCATCGCGACGACCCGCAGGCGCGGCGGCGTGCGAAACGGAACTTCAGACGGTTCAACGGCGACGACTGCATGCGCCAGTACATCGGGGAACTCCCGCCCGATATGGCCGCCGAGGTCGAATCGGTCTGGGACACCTTCACCGAACGCGTCTTTCGTAACGCCCGCGCCCAAGGACAGCGCGAGTCGCACGCCGCCTACATGGCCGATGGCCTGCTCGCAATGGCCCGCGCCGCCAACGCCCGACTATCCGCGAACGCAGCCGCGACGGGCGAGCGTGACGACGCAACGGCGGACACCGACACCGACAACGCGTCTGACGACCGCGAGGACTTCCACGCGCCGGTACGCGCGAATTTCGTGATCCGCATCGATATCGGGCCACTCCTACGCGGCGACGTGCGCCCGGGTGAGGTGTGCGAGATCGCAGGGGTTGGGCCTATCGACGTTGAGACGGCGCGCAAGCTCATGAGCAACGCGGTGCTTGATTTCGTCATCAGTGACGGGATCGACATCCGTACCGTCGCGCACGCCGGCCGTAAAGCCACGCGGCACCAACTCGCGGCGTTGCTCTCACGCGACTACGTCTGCGAAATCGAGGGTTGCGAGACACGCGAGCGGCTCGAAATCGATCACATCGACCCGTACGCCGACACCAAACGGACCAGCGTCGAGACGCTCGGGTACAAGTGCCCGCACTGCCACGACCTCAAGACCCACAAACGATGGACCGACGGCCCCCTCCAACCCAACGGCCGCCGCAACCTCATCCCACCACCCACCCCACCGCCGCCCGACGACAGCTGACGCCGCGCCGGGAGCGGTGAATGATCGCGGGTGGTGGGGCACGGATCGGGCATCATGGAGTGGTGGTCGACGTTGTGCCTGTGCGTTCCGAAGACAAGTCGGTGCTGCTGCATCTCATGCAGCTCTATTGCTATGACTTTTCCGAGTTCACGAACGACGACGTCGACGATCACGGCTACTTCGGGTTCCCGGCGCGCGACCGCTACTGGACCGAGCCCGACCGCCACCCGTATTTGTTTCGCGTCGACGGCCGGCTCGCGGGATTCGCGCTCGTCCACAGTGGGGTACCGCACGACATGGCGGAGTTCTTCGTGGTGCGCAAGTATCGCCGCAACGGCGTGGGCCGCGAGGCGGCGCGCACCGTGTTCCAGCTCCATCGCGGGGATTGGCAGGTACGTCAGATGACGCTGAACACCCGCGCGACGGCCTTCTGGCGCCGAGCCATACCCGTCGACTACGTCGAAACCGTCATCGACAAGGGGCCAATGCAGACATTCCACATTGCCGTCGATCAGTAGTAGTGCACGAGGAGTCCGACTGCACTGATGCAGGACCCGAGCGCGACGAGCGCCCACGGCAGTGCGGCGACGAACCGGCCCGGTGCTGGTGGCGGTCCACTCGATCGCATTCGAGCCACGATCGGCGCGCCACAGCCGAGCACGCCGAGCGCGAGCACCGGGAACAGGTACCGGCCTTGGAACGCGTCGATGCGTGGTGCATCCACGGCATTCCATCCGGTATAGGCGAGCAGGAACAGCGCCGCGAACAGACCGACCGCCACGATCGCGGCGGTGACCAGCCCGAACCACCCACCCGACGCGGTCACGGCTGGTTCGGCGTCATCGTCGTCGCGCTCGCGAGCATCATGGTCAACGAGGTCGGGGGTCGGTCCGCGCATTGCCAAGGTCAACGCAACCGCGGCGTAGGTCGCCGTCGCGATGATCGTGGCAACGACCGACGGTGCCGCCCAGCCCGAAATCTGGCTGACCGCATCGTGCAACAGCGACAGCCACGTCCGCGCGATGGTTGTCCCGATGGCCCCGATGAACGAGAACGGGGAGTGCAGGACTCCGGTGAGCTGCTTGGTTGCGTCAATGTCGTGATACGCGTAGCCGGGGTTGGCGAAGGCGCCGAAGAACGGGTTGCTTGGAGGGATGTACGCGGCCTGTGCGTAATGGCTCCAATAGGCAAACATGGCCAAGCCGGGAACGAGCGCGACCGCAACGAGCTTGCCGGCAACTTGGCGCCGGTGGCGAACGATCGTGGGGAGGAACAGTACGCAGAACAAGATGTACGGCGGCTTGGAGAACCCGAGTGCAGCGGTGATCGCGCCCGCTTCAACTGCAGATCGGTTGGTCAGCGTGCCGACCGGGAACGTCCACGACTGCAGCGCGATCGCAATCGCAACCAACGCCAGCGCGATCGTGATGCCGTCGGCTGACACCATCGCAGCTTGGAACACGCACACGGGCGCGAGCGCGAGCACAGCCAGCAGTGTGCGGTAGCGCGGCATGCGCGTGATGGCGAACGCCACGAGCAGCACGTAGCTGAACAGATTGGCGAAACGCGCAAGCCAGAGCGTCGCCAGCGTGGAAAGTCCGACGGTGCGAGCAATGCGAATGGCGACGGTCGCAGGGGCGTAGGGCACCGGTGGGTAGACCGCAGCCGATGGGAAGCCGATGAATGTCGGCCGACCTTTCGGTGGTGCGTCAGCGATGTGGCGCACCGCGCATATGGCGCTGCCACGATGACACGACGTGCCGGTGCCCTTGTACAGCCCGTCGCGCAGGAGCACGACGACGTCGGGTGCGAGTCCGGCCGGGAAGTTGTCGCCGAGATCGACCCGGCCCACGTCGTTGAGCCGTTGGTCGCCGCGGAGGTGCCCATCGGAGAGCTGCCACGCTCGTAGATAGTGCAGCGGTTCGTCGTATCCGGTGAAGGCCGGGGTGACGAGCACAAACACCGTCCCGAGCGCGAGCGCCAGGCAGACGAACATGCGCACCGGCGACGCCGCGATGGCCCTGGCCTTCATGCAGTGTGCTCGATGACCGGCTCGGCGACAGCGGGGAGTGGGGCGCGCCGCGATCGATCGAGGCGGGCCCAGACCGCGCCCGCCGCGAGCGCGGGCAGTAGGGCGTCGATGGGGGCGCGATAGCGCGTGATACCGAATGTGCCCGCCGCGGTGATGGTGATTGTGGCGGCGACGGCGAGGAACGGGATAATCGTGACCTTCCGCCGTCGCAGCAGCACAAGGCCGTGCAGGGCTAGCGGCATCAGCAGCAGATATTGGAGGGTCGCGAGCGTCGACTGCCAGATGCCGCGACCCTCGAGCGCGCCGTTGAACGGGAAGATGTTCTGGCCGATGAACCCGACGTCCCACATCCGGGCCACGCGCAGTACAACCATCTCAGGCTGTTGGCCGAGGTGCGACGTGATGTAGTCGACGCCCTGTTTGCGCCACTCGATTTCTTTTTCGGACTCGTCGCCGTGTTGCAACACGGGGAACGACGCGGCGCACCCGACGTTCCAATAGCCGAGGTACGGCTGTTTGTACGTGAGGTCGCAGTTCGCGACCATGATCGTGCTGCCGATGCCGTTCGACATCACGACGGGGTGGACGAAGCGGCCGAGGTTGTAGAGCACCCACGGCGACATCACGAGCGCGCCAACCGCGCAGGCGACCGCCGCGAGTTTCACTCGTTGCGCCACGCTGATTGGTCGCAATACGAGTATGAGTGGGATGACGAGCAGTGGATAGAGCGTGGTGGCTTCGGCACGGCTCAGTGCGGCCAGACCGATGGCGGCGCCCATCCACACGGCCGTCGAACGTTGTGGTCGGCGCCAGAACCGGTACGCGGCAATGATCGCGATCACCGTCCAGAGTTGGTACATCCCCTCCGACATCAGCATCTCGTCGTTGATCCACATGTGCGCGTATAGGGCAGCCATCGCGGCGGCGAGCCAACCCGCACGGTCGTCCTGGAAGAGCATGCGCGCCAGGACGCCGACGAAGAACACTGCGCCCGCCCCGAGGAGCGTGGACGCGAGGCGGTGCGTGAGTTCTGATTGTCCGATGAACTTCGAGACCCCGGCGAGGTAGAGCAAATACGTCGGCGGGTGCCCGGCCGAGGGCGTGATCCGACCGTAGAAGGCGTACTGGCTCGGGTCGATGAACCAACGCCCGTGCGCGATGTCGTTTGCTTGCGTGTGGTAGTAGAACGCGTCGCCGCTGAGCGTCAGCCGGTGGCGTTCGAAGATGACGTAGCCCACCCGCCACGCCAGCGCGCCGATGCTGATCGCGCTCAGACCGGTGTAGAAGCGCGGGCGGCGCCAACGCGCTCGGACACGATCGCGCAGTGTCGGCCACCATCGTGTGCGGCCAGCCGCGAACGAGACACATGGCCGCTCGATGAGGAACCAGCTGACGGTGCCCATGAACGCGGCGCCCACGAGCGCGACCACGAAGAACGTGCCGAAGTGCAACAACGAGTGCTGGTCGAGGAGATTGACGGTGCGGGTGTGCAGGCCCTGCGAACGCCACCGGTCGAGGGCGTGTTGCATCGTGTCGATGAACACGTAGTGCCACAGATAGAAGCCATAGCTGACGATGCCGAGGGCAACAAGCGGCCGCCACCGCAGGATCCGGCGCACACCGTCGCGACGATGGAGGCCGACGACGGCCGGAACGACGAGCAACGCGGCGATGAGCGCGTGCATGGCCCGTTCGACGGTCTGCTGATGCGCGGTCGGGATCCCATCGGGGTCCATGCCGACCAACTTGATGAACAGCACGAACGCCACCAACGCGACCGCCCACGCCCATGAAGCATGTCGTGCAATCGTCTCGTAGATGGCATGCGCCGTCGGGCGGCGCTCATGCCATACGTCGGCTGCGGCGAGCAGCATGCCGAGCGCGAACGCGGTGATGAACGGAGGTAGGACCCGCAGCGGCGTCGGCGTACTCGCAACGGTCAGGTTCCACACCATCCACGGCGACACCGGCACCAAGATGAGCGCGCCGATCACCTCGGCGCGCATCGCACCGATCCGACGGCCGACACCGCGCATGAGCCAGGCCCACAGCGGCACGAACGCGTAGAAGCTCACTTCCACGACGAGCGTCCATGCTTGGCGCAGCCCGAGGTTCGCCCCGAGCCAGCGCACGTCGTAACCCCACACGAGCAGGTAGTGCGCGACGCGCAGATCCGCGTTGTTCGTGCCGCCGCTGTACGACAGCGCCTTGTAGGAGAACGCCACGATGGCCGTGAGCGCGACCCAATACGCGGGATAGATGCGCCACGCCCGGCGCCACAAGAACCGCAACGGCTCGACTGCACCCCCGCTCGGCTGCGCCTCGCGCCCCGAGGGGCTGTCCGCACCCCCGCTCGGCTGCGCCTCGCGCCCCGAGGGGCTGTCCGCACCCCCGCTCGGCTGATTGTCGCGCCCAAAGGCCCCGTGTGCGTAGCGACCGTCGACGTGGGCGGCGAGGAAGGGGCGGTACACGAGGAAGGCCGAGATGACGAAGAACACCTCGACGCCGAGGTTCAGCTGCTGCACGGCGAGGTGCAGCGGAAAGGTCATCCCGGCGAAGTGCAGCGTGCGCCCGATGCCCGACGCGTCGCCAACGTGCGTCGTGAGCACTGCCAGCGCGGCAACCGCGCGCAGCCCGTCGAGGGCATCGAAGCGCTCACGGCGAGGCCGGCCGCCGGTTGCCGGTGGCGTCGGGACCGGGGGAGACGGCGATTGCGCGCCAGCGGACGTGCCGCTCTCGGGACCGCCTTGGAGCGCGGTGTTGCCCTCCGTGGCGTCGGTCACGGGGTCAATCTATCGGTGGTACCGGCAGTACCCTTGCGCATCATGACCACGACGGATGGTCGCGCGCCGATGGCGCGTGCGCTTGCCATCATCCCAGCTTGGAACGAGGAAGCGGCGCTGCCGGCCACCCTTGCAGAGCTGCGCGCCGTCCGGCCTGATCTCGATGTGCTCGTGGTGTCGGACGGCTCGACCGATCGCACCGCAGCCATCGCTCGAGCGTCGGGCGTGATCGTGGCCGAGCTGCCCTTCAACCTGGGGATCGGCGGCGCCCTGCAAACCGGCTTTCGGTTCGCGGTCCGTCATGGCTATGACCGAGCGGTGCAGTTCGACGCCGACGGCCAACACGATCCGCATTCGATCGCGACGCTGTTCTCAGCCCTCGATGACGGGGCCGACATGGTTGTCGGCACCCGCTTTGGCGACGGCGGCACCGTCGAGTACCGCGTCGGTCCCGTACGTCGCAGCGCCATGCACTTGCTCCGATTCATGATGAACACGATGACGAATAGCAAGTTCTCGGACACTTCCTCGGGCTTTCGCGCCTTCGATCGGCCGGTGCTCGAACTGTTCGCGGCGACGTACCCAGTCGAGTTCATGGACTCGACCGAATCGTTGCTCCACGTGTGCAACGCGGGCCTGCGCGTCGTCGAGGCTCCCACCGTCATCCGCGAACGTCAGGCCGGAACGCCGTCCACACGCAACTTCCGGTTGGTGTTCCATTACCTGCGCTTGATCGTCACGATGCTGTCGCAATGGACGTTCCGTCGACCCGCTTCGGCGAAGCCCTAGCTCGTGCGCCGCCAGATGCTCGCCGTAGTCAGCAACGACCATTCGCTCGGTCTGTCGACCCGCGCCCACGTGATGGTGCTCGTGGTGTGCCTCGTCGGTGCCGGGTTCTTGTTGCGGTTGTTGCGTCGCCGCCAATTGCGGGGCAAGTACACCTTGCTCTGGATCCTCACCGGCATCGTGGTGCTGCTCATCGCCACGTTCCCAGGCACGATCGATCGGGTCTCCAAGTCGCTCAACATCTACAGTCCGCCGAACGCGTTGTTCCTCATGGCGATCGCGTTCTTGATCCTCGTGTGTGTCTATTTCTCCTACGAACTGTCGCGGCTCGAGGAACGCACAAGGCTGCTGGCCGAGGAACTGGCCATCCTGCGCGGCGAGACCCAGGCCGGCCTCGTCGCCGACGGCAACTCGTCAGTTGGCTCGTCAGTCGACTCCTCAGTCGAGGCCAGCCAGTCTGCGGGCGAAACCGATCGATCGTGAACCGTCGTACGCCCTGAAGATCTGCATCTTTTCGGCTTCGATACTGCCCTCGGCGTGCACGGCAAGCACCGCGTGGTAGCCACCGAAGTCGCGCACGGTGAGGTCGGAGATCAGATTGATCATCGCCAAGCGCTCGCGCGCTGGTGCCGCGGCGGCGAAGTACTTCTCGAGCACCGGTCGGATCTCGGGATTGTCCCAGTCTTCGCCGCCGGGTCCGGTCACAAGGAGCCCGCCCGCGCAGTCCTGCACCGCGCGTACGGCCTCATGGAACCCCGTGGCGAACGTGTACTTCGCGATGTTCGTGGTGGCACTGTCGGGCCGGCAGTAGCCGTCGGCGCCGACTCGGCCGCGCCGGGCGGCGGCTTCGATCAGCGTGCGTACCGTCTCGTTGTAGATGACGAGCTGCGTGAGCTTGTCGCGGATGTGCCCCGCGCTGATGACGCCGTTCATGCGGGCGACCTCTGCGGCGCAGCCGACGAACGCGTCGAGGAGCGGGAGTTTGTACGACACGGCGGTGAAGCGGTGGTATTCGACGAACGCGAGCGCAATCGGGCCGGCGAGCTCGGGGCGGCGGTAGCAGAACACTCGCTCCCACGGCACGAAGACGTCATCGAACACGGTCAGCGTCTCGAGCATCTTGTGCCGTGACGAGGCGGGATACTCCCAGGGGTGACGGGGTCCCGCTGAGTACGGGCTCACGTACATCGACAGGCCCGGGGTGTCGGGTGTCACCGCGAACGCGATCGCGTAGTCGGCATCCTCGGCCTTCATGGCCCGGGTCGGCAGCACAAGGATCTCATTGCAATTCGGCGTGAGGCTCGTGTGCGCCTTGGCCCCGCGCACCACGATGCCTTCATCGGAGTGATCAACAACGTGCACGTGG
>JBBREP010000042.1:0-29182 GCA_038202885.1 Acidimicrobiia bacterium
AGATCTCGATACGACAGGCCATACCGCAGGTACCAACCGACAGCCAGGACGATCACCTCCGGCGGGAACCGAAACCCACGAAACGCCGACATCGAACACCCACACGACTGGACCGACCGACGCCTCGTCATCCCGCCACACTCACCGGCAGCGATCGGTGCCCGCCAATGCAACAGTGCCCGCCGAAGTACAGGAACAGGTTCGTGTCGATGGGGCCGACGACGTGCTTGTTGTGCTGGGCGAGCAGCCGCTGGATGTACGCATACGACCGGTGTGCGTGGATGTCGGCGTACACCTTCGGGCTCTCGACGCCGATCAACTTCACGTCCCACCACTCGGGCCGACCCTGGTTGGTGTCAGTGATGAAGTGGTCGTGACCAAAGCTTTTACTCGTCTCTTGCCGCGTTTCGTTGCGCGTCTTACCCCCACGCGGTCGCGTTGGGCCTTGCGCGCGTTCGTCGACGAATCCCTGTCCACCGATGGCGCGCCGGCGCCTGAGTCTGCGTCTGAGTATTTGCGCGCCGCAGCGCCCGAATACGTCGCCGCGGGCTCCGCGAGCAATGCCCGAGAGACGACGCCGCGTCGGCATGGGCATCGTCGTTCACGGTCGCGCAGGTTCCGACTGCTGCGCACCACGCTCGTGGTGCTGATTGTTGTCCCGGTGACGTGGTCGTACATCGGGGCCTTGCGGGCGCCCGGTACTGATTCGGTCGCGGCGCGCAGCACCGAGTGGCTGCGAGAGCACCATCTTGGCGGGTTGGTGAACTCAGTCGAGCAATGGTGGTACGAACATCATCCGCCGCCGATTGGTGGTACACCGCAGGGTGGCATCCCGCGCGTGGCGCCGCCGGCGGGCAGCGTCCGCCGCAGCGCGACGCCAACGACAGCCGCCGAAACGATCGGACTCGCTGCGCCGCTCGCCCTCACGTCGGCAGCGCCACAGCAACTCCCTGGCGACGGGGTATGGAAACCCACCGGGACGCTCGTGCGCGGTCGCCCCGCGGTCTATGTCACCTACCTCAGGCCCGACGCGGTCCACACGAGCGTGTTAACGGGCGTTGTCTGGTTCGACACCGCGCTGTTACGCACCGTGTTGGTACCTGGTCTCAAAGAACCACCAGCAGCGAACCGCACGTGGCAAGCGAAGGTCCCCGTTGCGCAGCGCTCGACGCTCATCGGCGCATTCAATTCAGGGTTTCGCGTGCAAGACTCTCAGGGTGGCTACTACGCCGACGGCCGGCAGTACACCCCTCTGCGAACAGGGGCCGCCGCCGCAGTGATCCGTAACGACGGCACGATGACCATCGGACAGTGGGGCCGAGACTTCGCCAACACCAACGGACTCGCCTCGGTACGCCAGAATCTCTGGCTCATCGTCGACCATGGCCAAATCGTTCCTGGCCTACCCACAGATCATTCACCGAAATGGGGCGCGACGCTCGGGGCACGCGTCTACGTGTGGAGGTCCGGAGTCGGCGTCACCAAAAGTGGCGCGATCGTCTTCGCCGGCGGCGACGGACTCAACGTCGCGTCGTTGGCCGACGTGCTGCACCGTGCCGGCGCCATCTACGCCATGGAACTCGACATCAATCCAGAATGGATCAGCTGCTACGTCTACAACCGGCCGAATCGCAAGAATGCAGCCGACGTCACGGGCGAACGACTCATCGGCAGCGACCAACGACCCAACGACCGCTACCTCGTCACGGGTACACGTGATTTCTTCGCCTTCTTCGCCAGAAGATGACGATGCTTCATCGAAAGTACAACAGAGCCCGACAACGTCTGGTCGCCATCAGATCGAAGGAGGGAACGGAGTCGCGTCGATGCCCATTCCGTATAGTAAGTAGTTACCTCATATATTCCCCTTGACGCCAGCGCGATACTTGACCGAGCTGCTCCAGCGAGATATTGGATGTACGTGCCCGAGCAGTCGAGAAATTAGCAATCGCATGCCGGTGAACGTTGGAGTGGACAAGTCCAACCGACATGTGAAATCAAGGCGACACCGACTGAGAGCGACGAGTCAAATAGCGACGGCGGGCGGCCCTTCGGTTTCGAACAACCTTTCGACTCGTCCCTCCCGACGTGCTGACAACGTCTCTGCTCGATTAGGGCAGACCATTACTCAGGTTTGGGAGAATCATGAAACGTATGAACTGTCTGCTATCCGTCATCGTCGTGTCTGGCGCGCTCCTGATTGCCGCTGGTACCGCCGCTTCCCCGGCAGGGGCGGCCTCGGGCTCGACCTTCCCCTGTATCAGTTGGAACATCCAAACTCCGTACACGGGGTACGGCGTCGTTGCCTCAACAGCCTCAGGAACATGTGTGACGACCAATGGATTTGGTGAGCTGTACGCGATCGTCAAACTCTGGGACCACGAGAGCGACGGCAAATACCATCTGATCTCGACCACCATCCGCGACGCATCCTGCGGAAGCGCGGGGAGCTACACGCTTTGCAGCTTCAACTTCCTCGGAAACACCGCTGTCTACCCACCTCATGGCAGTTACCATGCTGAACTGGAAGTAATCGGTGGATACGCGAGCCAGGCTCCCGGCCAAGTGTTTCTCGACGACGCAAACTCAGCTGGATTCTGTTACTACTGCTGAATGAAGGCCGCCGCACCCTTCGCGTAATCAATGGCTGGGTCTTGTCGGGCCGAGAAGGCGCGCTCTCGGCGAGTTCCCTGGCCCGGAGACGTGAAAGTCTCCGGGCCGGGGCGACTCGTAGGCATGAACCTTCACCGGTGCGAGGATGACATCGCCGAGGCCGTGTGCGCTATTCAATAGCGCATCCGCCGAGTTCATTGCTGCACGTGTTGGGCACCGAGCAGGGCGGGGATGGTCGGCGTCTCGTGGCCACTGCCTGCCCGCGGCTTGAGCGGGCAAAGGCGAATGCACTGCCGACGTTGCCGCCGAGGCTGGCCAACCCACCGCCCGCGCCGGAGATCGTCTCGGTGGTCGTGTTTGTCGACCACGTGCGGAAGGCCGCACGCGCCGGAGTTGTACACGGCATCGTCCGGAGGTGTGGGCGCTGGCGTCGCTACATTCCGCTGGAGTCGCGCAAGCTGATCGACTTCTGGACGGCCGGTAACACTGGCAGGCCGAGCAGGTCCTCGAATGTCCGTAGTGCCGCCGCGTGGCCTGCCCCGCTCACTGCGAGAGGTCCTGCGTGCGCGGTCGGCGCCACAAGGAGGTTTGGGACCGGACGGTCTTCGTCGTAGCAGACGAACACTGCGGTCGTGCCCGTCCGATAGCTGGAGCCGTGCAGGATCGCTGTGAGGTGTATCGAGAGCCACGCGTCGACCGTGCCGTTGGCGCAGTTGTGGCCGGAATGACACAGGTTTGGCGTGATTATGGCGAACGTTGGAAGATGGTTTACGTCGAGGTAAGTGAGCGCGAGGACCTCTCTCGCGCAGTGGGCGTGGTCGTTGGCTCCGTAGTAATAGAGCGCCGGGACCCGCGTGGTGAAGCCCTTTTCGATGGCACAGGTCGGGGCGACCGAGTCGACGTACGACCGTGCGGTGCCACCTGCGTCGCGGACCTGGCGGAAGATGTTGTTGTCGGTCGAGCGACACGTCGTCGATGGCAGACAGTCGTTCATGGTCGCGGGATTGTCGACACCGGAGGTCAACCCGATGTACTGCGTGAGACTGTTCTGGTGGGGATTTGTTTCAGACCAATTCGTATAGAACGCGCAGGAACGGGCGAGCCGGTGCAAGTACGGCATTGAAGCGAACCCCGGGCCGCCGACGTCTTTCCAGCGACGGTTCTCCAACATGATCACCACGACATGTCGATACCGCGCCGGCGGGGACCGTGTGTTTCCACACATGGTGTGGGTCGTGCTCGTCGGCGATCGAACGCCGTGCGCTCGGCTCAATGTTGTGCACGATGTTGCGGCGAGCACAAGCGCCGTGACCGCAGCCACCCGATAACGCCGCGGTGCGGGGTGGAGCAACATCGAGTGCGTCGAAGTCAGGAACGTAACGTAAGTTGTTGGAGGGAAACCGGCTGGGTTGCGACCATAAAGCGACAGCAAAATGCGCGTGCAACCAACCACGACGCTTCATCCACCACTCGCGCCCGTCGCAGCATCCGGGTCCGCGCCTCACGCAACAATTCCCCTCAGGTCGCATCGGCTGTTGGAGCTGGTGGCACGAGCTCGGCGTAGCGGGCAAGCGCAACGGAGGCGCCGATTGTGAGGACGAAGCCGAGCGCCGCAACGAATCCAAAATGGGCACGCGTGCGATCGCCGAGCACTGCGAGCCCAACGAAGGCAGGAACGACGGTCTCGACAGCGAGCATGACGGCCGACGTCGCGGTGGCGGCGCCGCGTTGCAACGCGCTTGCGAACATGAGGATGCCACACGCACCGTAGGCAATGACTGCCAGCGTCAACGGTGATCCGGCGAGCCGCCAGGGAGGCGACGGTACTTGCAGAGCGCGGGCTGCGATCGCGGTACCGGTGAACCCGAAGCCAGCACACGCAGCCAATGCCAGGGCAGAGGTGCTCGCAGTATGTATTCGTGCCGCGGCCGCGCCCATGAGCACGACGAGAAGCACCGCTGCGACCAACACCCATTCGCCGAAAGGAGACAAGCGAGTCGCGGCCTCGGCGCGCGCTGATACGCCAACGAATGCAAGCCCAACCAGCAGGACCCCGATCGCGGATAACTCGGACGTGCGCAGCCGGAACCCGAAGACCGCGGCGCCAATCGCGGCGGTCACGCCAACGCTGGCACCGATCGCGGGCTGCACGACGAACAGCGGGAGCCGTCGGAGCGCGACGAGTGCGGCGACGAACCCAACGGCATCCGCCGCGAGGCCGCCGAGATACCAGCGTTGCCGCGCGAGGCGCGCCAGAAGCCGCAGGTCGAGGTGCGGGGCGCTGCCGACGCGGCGAACCGCCACGGCTTGGAAGACAGTCCCGACGCCGTAGCTCAGCGGCGCGAGGGGGAGACAGGCGTACGCGATGTTCACGGCGAATGAGCCATCCGCGCGACGAACGCGCCGAGGTTCGGGAAGTGCGCGAACACGAACGCGTAGTTGTGGCCTCCCGGGCCAAGCACCAGATCGCCATGAGCGACGAGGTTCCCGGCGAGTGCGGCGAAGCGCCGTGCCTCGCCCTGCACGACCGGTTCACGGTCGGAGGTGCCGTCGGCGATGAAGAAATGCACGGAGCGAACCTTCCGAACGAGCAACCCGGGGTCGTTGGCCGCCTCGTCTCGCTTGTTGTTGTCGAACATGTGGTCAGGGTCGTCGATGTGGAAGTAGCCGGCGAAGGATGCTGCGCCCGAGAACATGTCAGGGTGGCGGAGCGCGAGGTTGGCGGCTCCGTATCCGCCCATGGAGAACCCGGCAAGGAACCGATGCGACGCATCGCGACGATCGCGACCCTCGACAGTGGGAATCACGCGGTCGATGAGGTAGGTCTCGACGCGGTCGCGACGATCAGCCGAATCGGCCCACTCGGTGTCGACGTGCGCGTGGCCGGTGCCGGTCGGGGCGGCCAACACGAACGGCGGGGTGCCGGTCTCGAACATTCGGTCCAGGACAGCTGCACCGCCCTGCCCGAACAGGTCCGAAGCGCTGCCCGGGACGCCGTGCAGGAAGTAGACGACGGGTACCGTGCGCGAATCTGCGACCGCAGGTCGGTACACCCATACGTCTCGGATCGGAACGTCGGTGTCGGCCGAGGGCACATGCAACACGCTGACCCGACCCGGCCCGATCCCAGTTCGACGCGACCCGTGGCTGACACCGGCGAATGAAAGCCCGCGCACCACAGCGCCGACCGCCAAGGCGCACACGATTGCGGCCGGCACCATCATGCGCCGCCACATGCGGCGTCGTTTTCGCAACGCCTCACGGTACACGCCTTATGCAGGAGCGCTCCCGCGGGTGCGCTCGTCGAACAGGGCGAATCGAGTGCCGATCCTGAAGGTGGTTTCAGCGCGCTTTAGCCTGACTCCAGACATCCGGCGCGACGGTACGACCATGCAATTCCTCGAACGCGCGTCGCTTCTCCACGGGGCGGTTCCAGTTCTGCTCGATACGGCTGCCTTCGTGCTGCTCGGCTCGTTGGCCTACGCATGGCGTCGCTACTGGCGCCGCCTCGCGATCGCCTCGACGACGGTGTTCGTGGGACTCGTATGGTTCTCGCACACTGTCGACATCCCCAAACAGTTCCACGGTGACTTTCCAGGCTCGTTCTTCATCTGGGCCGCATTCCCGTTTGTCGTGCTCGTCATGGTGGGGTGGAACTGGACTGTCACCAACGGCTGGCAGCGCGGTATGGCCTTCGCGGCGATCCCTATCCTCGTGCTGTTTGGCGCCGCGCAGGTCAACGAGTTCTTCGGGTACATCCCAAAGGTCGGCGATCTGTTCGGTGCACCGCTTCCTGGCGAGGTCACGCAGATTGCTGGCGTCGGATCGCCTGTTGCTCTCAGCCGAACGATGACCGCCGCGGTCCGCACGATGACGCCGAAGATCGGTGTGCTGTTGCACGCCGACCTTCCCGCGGCGAGTTCACATTTTGCGCACCGGAATGGATTCGTGTGGCTTCCCCCGGCCTGGTTTTCACACCCGCGACCCGCGCTGCCCGCGGTGATGTTGCTTGAGGGCACGCCGGGAAGCCCCGACAACTGGCCGCGTGTTGTGGGAGTTCTCGACGTCGCCAACCGCTGGGCAGCTACCCACGGTGCCGTCGCTCCGATCCTGGTCATACCCGACTCGAACGGCTCGTTCCTCGCGGACACGGAATGCGTGAATGGCGCGCACGGGCAGTCGGAGACCTACCTGACCCGCGACGTTGTCGGCTGGGTCGAGCACAACTTCGGAGTTCCGGGCCAGAAGATGGCGTGGGGCGTCGCCGGGCTTTCGGAGGGCGGCACGTGCGCCATCGACTTGGCGCTGCGAAACCCACGGCTGTTCGCTGCGTTTGCGGACTTCTCCGGCGATCTCAACCCGAACCTGGGGACTCGCGTCCACACCATCGAGCGCCTCTACTCGGGTCAGGCCGCGCAGTGGAATGCACACAGCCCGCTCCACCTACTCGCGACGCACCGATACCCATCCCTGCACGGATGGTTCGAGGCAGGGCTAGGTGACTCGACGAAAGTTCCCATCGGCGAGCTCGCCGCAGCAGCGCGCCGCGTCGGCATCTCCGTGCAACTGCGCATTCGGCCTGGCGGACACAACTTCTACTTCTGGAAGCGAGCCTTCGCGGATTCGTACCCGTGGATGGTACGAACGCTCAACAATCGCGTGACCTGAGACGCGGGGCATTACGTCAAGCGTGCCTCGACGGTGACTCGTTCACCGCCCGGTCACACACGTCAAGTCGGAGTCGGCCTAGCCTCGCGCGGGGTGGTGTGCACTTCGGCGACGCGCCCGTCGGAAGGAGCGTGTGACAACGACCATTGGTAGTACGCCGCCCGCGGAACGCAGCGAACGGGGTACATCACCGAGGCGGCGGCGCGCCACGCGTTTTGCGCTGCGCAACGTCTGCGCTCCGGCATTGTGTTATCTGGCTGCGTACCTGCTCCTGAATCCGGATGCTCCCGGCGCGTTTTCGCACCGGATATTCCTCGACACTCACGACGGCTACCAGAACGTGTGGAACATCTGGTGGGTGAATCACGCCGTCGCAGACCACCACGCAAGCCCGTACTTCACGACGATGCTGCATTGGCCAACCGGCGTGACGTTGGTTCCGCAGACGCTGAGCGCACTGGACGGGTTCGTTGGGATCTTCCTGCGACTCGCAGGCCTGAATCTTGTCGAGGTCGTCAACACGATCATCGTTGGTTCATTCGTCGCTGGCGGCGTGACGATGTTCTGGTTGCTTCGCTACCTGTCGGCCAGTAACTCCGCAGCCGTTCTCGGCGGCTTCCTGTTCACGTTCTCGAGCTATCACGCTGGGCAGGCCATCAGTCACTTGCAACTCGTATCGTTCGAGTTCATACCCGCGTACGTATTGGCGTGGCTGTTCTATTTGGACAAACCGAGCTACCGCCGAGCCGCAGCAGCCGCGGGCGTGCTGTTCGCCGTCCTGCTGTGTGACTACTACTACTTCTTCTACTGCCTCGGCATCGCGGTCATCGTGCTCGCGGTCCGGTTCGCGAAAGATCGATCGATGCGGACTGCTTTGCTGCACCGCACACTGGCCACGTTCGCAGTCACGACGGCTGCGACGTGTGGTTGGCTCGTTGGCGCGCTGTTCCTCATCAACCAGCGCGACCCGTTGCTCGGGGCGCACCACGCCGACCGATATGGACTCGACCCGCTCTCGCTCATCGTGCCGGGCGGAGGGTCGTATTGGAACTCGCTGACCGCCACCGTGTGGCGATCGACGTTGCCGATCAGCGTCGCCGAGACGAGCGTGTACCTGGGCTCGACCTTGATCGTCGGTCTGATCCTGAGCGCGGTGTGGGTACGCCGGGACCGACCCTCGACTCGCAACCTCGCGTGGTGGATCGTTCTCGCCGTGTTTGGTGTCCTCAGCCTCGGACCTCGCTTGCGGTTCTACGGGGTCACCTACCGAACGATTCCGCTGCCGTACGCAGCCCTCGAACACATCGTGCCCGGACTCAAGCTCTCCGGTATGCCCATTCGGATGGTCGTCGTCGTCGTGTTCGCCGCGGTCGTAATCGTGACCGATCGCGTCACCAACATGCAGGCCTCCCTCCGAACGAAACGCGGGCGTTGCGCACTGGTCGTCGTACTTGCGGCAGTGTCGTTCGTCGAGCTGTATCCGCGCGAGTTGCCGATGTCGAGCGCGGCCTACCCGCCGTACGTCGCAGTGTTGCAACGGCTCCCACATAATGTCGGCGTCATCGATGAGGCTGCCCGCTCGGCGTCACTCGCCCTCTACTACCAGACAGTCCACGGTATGCCGATGGCATACGGATATGTCACGCGATTGCCGAGCTCGGTGAACGTCGTCGACCGGCGCATCGCAAGCGCGTTACGGAACCACCGTTACGACGAGCTCTGCTCGCACTATCACGTGCGGTATCTCGCAACGCGGCGTGCATATCCCGGAGCGGTTCGCATGATCTACCTTGCGCGCGGCGCCACTGCAGCCCGGATATACGACCTGCAACGATCCGCACCGTGCGCCGCCGAGGTCGTGGGCACGAGTGCAGCAGTGCGCCGCTGAGCTACGACGAGCCGACGAGTGCGGGAATGTCGTGCGTCGCGGGGTGCGCGGCGCCGGCGAGGTGGGTGAGTCCGAAGCATGTCTCAATGGAGCGCAAGAGTGAGTAGTGGTCGTAGCTTGCGGTGTCGTGTCCGGGCGCGAGGCCTGGACCGGTGATGATCGTTGCGACGTGGCCTCCCGCGGCGTCACCCAGGCAGCAGCCGTGAGGAGGCGGGCTGTAGCCGCCGCCTTCGTCGAAGGTGATCGCCAAGCGACTTCCTTGCCGCCACGAGGGCGACCGAGTGAGTGTGTTGTAGAGGACGCCGACGAAGGAATCCGAGTTTGCCCGTGTCTGTGGGTCATCGTGTCGTTCGGTGACGCCATGCATGTCGTGGAGTAGGTCGGGGACCACGACTGCGAACTTCGGCAGTTGTGCGTTGCGTTCGTCGATAGCGAGTTGTTCGTAGGGGACGACGTTGCGACACGCAGCGGAGTGTGCGCGGATCGAGTCGTACAGCAGTGCTGGTACGTGGCGTCTCGCATACGCGCCGTGGAGCGCGACATGGGAACATGCTTTGGGGATCCCTTGCGCGTAGACGCGCCATGTGATGCCAGCCTGTTGGAGCTGGTCGAACAGGTTCGGTCCGCTGACCGTGCAGTTGCCGCAGTCGACGTGGAACCCGAAGGTGCTGCCGCTCGTGAGTGCGAGGTAGTTCGGAAGCGACGGGTGCGTGATCGCGAAATAGTTGTCGAGGACGACACCTGAGGTGGCGAGGTCGTTGATCCGCGGGAGATCCTTCGCGCCGAGGATCGTTGCCGATGAATGGTTCTCCTCGACGACCATGACGATGCTCGTCGCGCGCACAACTGCGTGAGGCGATGCGGAGCTGCTGCACGAGGCGAGACCGATCGCGGCGCTGATGCCGAACGCGAACGCACCGCGCCGAGCAACCCTCACGAGAGTCATCGGACCAGTATGGGCATTGCCGAACGCCCGGCCCGATCGGACGTCGGTGAAACCTGAGACCTCGCATATTTGGTGCGATCGCGCGCTGGCGTGACCGCGTGCGATCAGGCTGCGAGCTTGCCGTCGAGGATTGTGATGACGCGGTCGCAGTAGTGCGTCATGCGTGTGTCGTGGGTGACGATCACCGCCGCGATTCCGCGTCCTTTGACTTCGGTCTGGATGAGTTCCATCACGTGTTCGCCCAGCTTGGTGTCGAGTGCGGAGGTCGGCTCGTCGAAGAGGACGAGCTTCGGTTCGTTCATGAGCGCACGGCCGATCGCGACCCGCTGGCGTTCGCCGCCGGAAAGTTCTGCGGGAACGCCTCGGGCGCGATGCGTGAGACCGAGTTCGTCGAGGAGTTGATCGGCTCGGGCCCGTGCCCGCTTGCGTCCGGCCCGGCCGACTCCGTTGAGTTCGGACATGACAAGAAGGTTCTCGCGTGCGGTCAGGAAGGGCACGAGGTTCACCGTCTGGAACACGAATCCGACCCGTTGGCTGCGAAATCGTGTGAGCCGTTTGGGGTCGTAGCCGGTGATGTCTTCACTGCCGACGACGACCGTGCCTTCGGTCGGGGTGAGAAGACCGCCGGCGATCGAGATGAGCGTGGTCTTTCCCGAGCCCGATGGCCCGACGAGCGCGACCATTTCGTCGTCGCCGATGGTGAGGCTCGCGTGATCGAGCGCGATGACGTCCTCACCGCCGGATCGGTAGACCTTGCGTACGTTCGCGAGTTCGAGCGCGCTCATGGGCTGCTCCTGATGGTCAATTGGATGCGCCGATAGCGGTCATCGGGTCGGCCCGGACAATGCGACGCAACGAGATGCTGCCGCCGAGCATCGCAGCGATGATGACCCCGACGTAGGTCGAGACGGCCCGCGACGACTGCAGGGTCAACGGGATCTTGGCTGGCAGTATCGCAGCGAGCCCGACCGTCACGAGCTCACCCACAACGAACGCGACGGTCCCGATCACCAGTGCCTGGGTGATCAACCCCGCGAGTAGTCGCGAGGTCTTCGCTCCGACCGCCTTGAGCACGCCATAGAGGGCCGTGCGCTCGATCGTGAGCAGGACGAAGAAGAGCGCGACGACGAGGCCGACGACGAGGAACGTCACATCGATGATCCCCGCGAACGTCGATTTCTGTTCGCGGGTGCCGGGTGACGACAGGACCGCTTCGTTCTTCGTCAAGGTCTTGGTCGTTCCGTGCGTTGCCGTATCGATGTCGCGGGCGAGTTGTGCCGCGGGTGGTGTCCCGCGCACGACGAGCACCTCGAACGTTGCCGTGGCAACGGCTGCGTCGGGTCGGCTTGTTGCCTGCACTGTGCGCCATGTCGCGGGATGAACCCAGAGCGCGCCCTGGAGCAGATAGTTGGTGTCGTGCACCCAGCCCTTGATGCGCACGGGCACCTTTTGGGGGCCGACACCGAGGGTTTGGCCGACGCGGACCCCGAACGTCTCGAGGCGGCGATCGGCCCAGGCCTCACCCTCCGCAGGTGGTGCCGGTACGCCGTTCGCCGCGCGCTCGTAGCCGATCACTGCCGTGTCGGCGAGGGTGCGTTGCCCGGGCACGGTCGTGCCGGTGAGCGTGATGCCGAGACCGTTCACGTCGGTCACCCCGGAAACGTGCTGGACGCGGGCGCGAGTAGGCGAATCGATACGTGACCGAATGATGGAGTTGTTCGCGTCGGCTGAGTACACGAGCACATTGGCGCGTTGTGCGCGGAGCGCGCCGGTGGATCCGAGGTAGAGGCCATCGAGCAGCCCGCCGAGGAAGAGCAGCAGGACGACGAGAAGTGTGAGGACAATGGCGGCGGTGACGAACCGGCGCGGTTCGCGACGAAGCTCACGCAACGCGAGCATCATCCGACGGCGCCCGGGATCGTCGCGCGGATCGGGTCGATGCGCAGCACTCGCCGGATCGCGCCCAGTGACGCGATCGTCGCGAGGACGAGAACGATGGCACCCGTCTGGAGGAGTTGGGATGCCCCCAGACTCGCGCCGAGACTCGCATTGCTCGCACCGAGCGCCGCCATGGTGAGCGCGGCGCCGACCACAAGTCCGCCGAGTACGACCAGCACGACCTGGATAAGCAACGACCGCACGAGCGCGCCGCCACCGATCCCAATGGCACGCAACAGGGTCAGGGCGCCGGCCTTTTGGACCGTGAGGATCAAAAAGAAGAGTCCGGCGACCACGACAACAACGAAGAAGCACAAGAACACGACCGTGCCGAGCGATTCGCTCACGCTTGCGACCCCCGGCGATTCCTTCACGGCCTGTGCACGCGTCAACGCCTCGACACCGGGAACCGAACGGTTGATGGCATCACGCACCGCCGCGGCGCTCGCCCCGGGAGCGACGGCGACCGCGACCGCCGACGGCCAGACGCTCGACGCGTTCGGATTGGCGTCGCGGCGCGCCTCGACATAGGTATCGAACGTCGTGAACATCGTCGGCAACACCGAGTAGTTGATGTCACGGGCCTGACCGACAATCGTGACGACCCGACCACCGCGTACGAGCTCGACGCGATCGCCGATTGAGAATCCATCCGACGCATTCCTTGAACTTGCGACCGCTTCAAAACGCGACTTCGCCAGACGTCCCGAACGCAGGGTGGTCGGCGCGCCCGGCCCGCCCGGTTGGTAGCCGATCAGCACAGCGTCACGAAGCTTGCCGCTCGTCCGCACGCTGAATGTCCCCTCGCCGAGCGGACCCGCCGCCGCCACGCCCGGCACCTGAGCAACCTTCGTGACCGCGTCGGGAGCAACAACCGAGCCTTCAAGACTCTTGCGCGCCGAGAGCGACAGGACGACAACGTCGGCCGACTGATGATCGATCGCCCCGATGAACTGACCAATCAGCGCCCCGGTCAAGGCCTGCACGAACAGAATCAGAAATACCAGCAGGCCCACAGCACCCGTCAGCAGCACGAACCGCCAGCGGGCACGACGAATCTCACCCAAGGCCAAGAACATGCGGCGCGATCATTGCACCGCTCGAGCGCAATTGCCCGCAACAGCGACGGATCCTTTGTGGCTATTCGCCGGAGCGGAGCGCGGCCAAGGCGTTGAAGTCCGCGACGGCGGCGACCATCCGTTCGGTATTCGCGACGGTGATTGCGATGCCGTAGTTCTCGGGTGGGGTGATGAGCCAGCCGATGACGAGCCCCCAGATGACGGCTCGTCGGCACCATTGCCACGCTTCGTCGGTGGTTGGCGCGTCGGTGACGCCGTGATTGGCGAGCTCGACGAGGTAGTGCTCGAGGAGCCGGTGTTCCTCGACGCGCCGGATCTCGGTCGGCAGTGCAGTGCAGATGAGGTAGATCACGTCGTGGGCGAAACATCCGCGCACTTGGAGTTGCCAATCGAGGAGTCCGCCGGTGCCGTCTGGGAGGAGATAGGTGTTGGCGACGTGCGTGTCGCCGTGCAGGAGGGTCTCGGGCGCGGCGACGAGCAGTGTTCGGGAGGTGTTGAGCGCGGCCCAGAGTGTGTCGAGGTCAGCGCCGAGCGGGGCGATGAGATCGGCTTTGAACGGGTGGCGGCGGATCTGGTCGCGAATGATCTCGAGCCCGTGACGTTCGAAGATTTCTGACATGCCTCCACGGGTCGGGGTCGCTACCCATGCGAGGTCGCGGGCGAAGCGGTCGGAGCCCCAGAACTGGGCGTGCAGTCGGGCAAGCTGCGAGAGGATGGCCGCGACGTCATCGACGCTGACCGGTTGGGTGGCATCGGGAAATCGTGCACCGCGCGCGGTGAGGTCTTCGAGCAGCACACCGAACTGACTCGATGCGGGGTCGAACGCCGCGGCGTACACACGTGGTGTTTCGACGTCGAGTTGGGGGCGGATCTCGTTGTAAAAGCGGACCTCGGTGTCGTACATCTCTCCTGGCGCGTGAGGAGAGACGAGCATCGTCTTGAGCACCATGCGGTCGGGGAGACCACCGTCGGCACCGGGCGCAAAGCTGAGATCGAGCACGATCCGGTCGGCCGTCGAGGCGACGCCGTCACCGCAGCGCTTGACGGACGCGAGATTCACCGACGCGACCTCGACGCCAGGTTGTCGGAAGGCGAGCGCGCGCGTGAGGAGTTCGGGAGTCAGGTCTTCGGGACTGGCCGGGAACAGCGCGGCGGTCATCGGGGCAACGTTGTTCGCACGAGTTCGGCGAAGCGGCCGCCGGTCACCGCGTTGGTCTGTTCCCGTCGGGACGCGAAGCGCCAACCGGACGGAGTGCGGACGTACGTGTCGTGGTAGACCGCGCTCACGTCCATGAGCTCCTCGGCATTCTCCCACACGAGGCCATAGCGGGCGAACACGTGCGCCGATCCGGTCGCGGTGTCGGGCCCGGTAAAGACAACGCGCTGTGTCGATGTCGAATGCATCGACCAGGAGAACATCTCCGAAGCGCTGGCCATCCATGTCGCGACCTCGGCGGGCGTGCCCGCGATGCCGCCCGCGGATCGGTAGTCGATGATCGCGTCGGGCACGTAGAGGGCTTCGAACGCGCTCCAGTCTTGGTCGTCGACCGCGTAGGCGTATGCGATCGTGAGTTGCTCGATGCGGGCACGGTCTTCGAGTCGAATGTCGTCCACGCCAACAGCTTCGCGCCCGGCCTCGCGTTGGCGCACTTCTCGCGGCCGCCTTGGTCCTTGTGCGAGGATCGTGCGATGCGCGACCCGATGACACCGCCCACGATGGCCACGACGCCTCGTTCGCCGGCCGAACCACCCTTCCGCGAGGGTGCACCAAACGTTGTGGTGATTGTGTGCGACGATCTCGGTTTCGCGCACCTCGGCAGCTATGGCTCGGATTTGCTCACACCGAACCTGGACCGGCTGGCGGCACGCGGGTTGCGTTTCACGAATTTCCACACGACCGCGGTGTGTTCGCCGACGCGTGCGTGTTTGCTCACGGGCCGGAATCATCACCGCGTCGGGATGGGCATGCTGCCTGACCTTCCGACGAACTTCCCCGCGTACTCGGGGCGTATTCCGCGCTCGGCCGGAACGCTCGCGCAGATCTTGCGGGCCGATGGCTACGCGACGTTCTGTGTGGGTAAGTGGCATCTCGTCCCGCGCGATCAGCGGGTGACGGGGCCGTACGACATGTGGCCGACCGGACTCGGCTTCGATCGCTATTACGGGTTCCTCAACGGCGAGACCAACCAGTGGACCCCGAACCTTGTGCGCGACACGAACCACGTCGAACCGCCGCGAGAGCCGGCCGACGGATACCACCTCGACGCCGACCTCGCCGACAACGCGATCGCCTACCTGCGAGAGCTGCGCATCTCGCATCCGCAACGACCGTTCCTGCTCTGGTACGCGTCGGCCGCGCCCCACGCACCGCACCAAGCGCCACAGGAATGGATCGACCGTTTCCGGGGCCGCTTCGACGACGGCTGGGACGCATGGCGCGAAGCGACGCTCGCCCGCCAGATCAAACTCGGGGTCATCCCCGAAGCGACGCGACTCTCGAGCCGCCCGCCGTGGATCGAGGAATGGTCCACAATCGACGCGCCACGCCGTCGTCTCTACTCCCGGATGATGGAAGTCTGCGCCGCGTTCATCGCGCACGCTGACCATCACATCGGCCGTGTCCTCGATCATCTCGCCACGACCGGCGACCTCGACAACACCGTTGTCGTGTTCGTGTCCGACAACGGTGCGTCGGGGGAGGGCGGTCCGAACGGCACCTACAACCAACTCGGCCACTACATCTCCGACGAACCCGACGACATCGCCGACGAGCTCGCGCACATCGAGGACCTCGGTGGTTTCCGCTCCAGCGGCCATTACCCATGGGGGTGGGCCCTCGCCGGCAACACTCCGTTCCGACGCTGGAAGCGATACACGTTCGAAGGTGGCGTGCGCGACCCCTTCATCCTCGCCGCCCCGCGCATCACCGACCCCGGCGGCATCCGCGATCAGTACAGCCACGCGACCGACGTGCTGCCGACCATCCTCGACCTCTGCGGTATTGCGCTGCCCGACGAGCTCGATGGTGTCGAGCAGATGAGTTTCGATGGCGTCAGCCTCGGTCCGGTACTCGCGGACGCGATCGCGCCCGAGGTGCACACCAGCCAGTACTACGAGTGCTGGGGCAGCCGCGCGATGTACCACGACAGCTGGAAAGCTGTCACCGATCACGTCAACCAACTCACCGCGGCAGAACGCGATCAGATCGCCGGCAGCCACGACTTCGCGACCGACACCTGGGCCCTCTTCGACACCCGCAACGATCCGACCGAATCGCGCGACCTCGCCGCACAAGAACCAGTTCGGCTCGCCCACCTCGTCGCCCGCTGGTTCGCCGCCGCGGAACAGAATCAGGTGTTCCCGCTCGACGACGGCGCCGCGCACCGCATCATGCACATGCACGTGCCGTGGACCGCCGCCCGGACCAGCTTCAAATATGCGCCCGGCGACAAGGTCCACGAGGTCGCCGGACCGAACATTGCCGGCGGCTTCCGCATGGTCGCGACCTTCGACGAACCACTCGCGACGACGACTCCCGCGGTGCTGTGCGAACAGGGCGACTGGATCTCGGGCTGGGCCTGGTACCTCACCAGCGGCGAGGTCCGGTGGTGTATCGCGGGCAAGGGCGGAACCCATGCGGTTGGGGCACTGTTACCGCCTGGCGTGCGAGTGCTCGTCGCGCACGGCCAGCTCATCGACGGCCAACTCGACGTCACGTTGAGCGCCGACGGCAACGAGATCGTGCGCCAGAACCTCGGCGTGCATCCACCGCTCGCCTGGGCGCCCGACGGCGCATTCCTCACGATCGGCTACGCGCGGCAGTTCCCGGTGAGCGGCCAATACGCACCACCCGCACCGGCACCGGCCTCGCTCATCGACGTCGCGATCCACGTCGGACCACTTCCACCATTCGACTTCGACGCCGAACTCGCGCGAATCCTGCGACACCAATGAGACGATGTGTTCAAGCCGTGCACTTGTCGGTCCGGCCTTCAACGAGCGCGCCGACGAGCGTCGAACCATTTGCGTGCAGCGCGCAGCCACCGCCATGACCAATCCCGCCCCAACGGGGAGAAGCGCTCGCCCGGGGATGTCCGACAGCTTGGCCAAAACGCGACTCAAGCACAGGCGTTGTGTTTCGACGAACAAAGTGCGAGCGGTGGGACCAGCGGCGCAACGTTGCGTGGGCAATGGACGCGGTGGGGCCGGCGACAGTGGGACTGTCGCCGGCCGTGTTTCGCCGCGTGAGTTGCCGGGGAGCGCTAGATCGTCGCCGTGATCGAGCAGGTTTCGCCGGTTGCGGCGTTGCTGGCGGTAGCGACGATGTGGTTCGAACCGGCCTTGGGGGTCAGTACGCGGCTGACGCTGAACGAACCATCCGCGATCGTACGTTTGGTGCCGTTGACGAACACAGTGCCGTTGTCGGAGGCCTTGACCTTCCACGCGACGCCGGCGGTGTGGCGGGCCATGTCGACGCCGAAGTCGACGCTGAGCTTGCCGTTGTCTTCGCGTTGGAGTTGCAGGTTGTCGCGACTTGTCTTCGAGCAGTGGCCGTTCACAACGACGGACCTGGGTGTGGCCGCATGGGCGGGGAGCGCGGCACCGAGCGTGGCAACGCTCAACGCAGCCGGGAGGGCGATGACGGCGAGGCGGCGGATATTCATGGTGTGGCTCCTTGTGTCAGTTGGGTGTTGCTGATGTCACTGACTTTGAACCACCGAGATGAGATGGTGATGAGGTCACGATGAGAATGTTCTCATTCGCCGTTGGCGCCGAGGCGATATCCAACGCCCCGGACAGTTTCGATGAAACCGCTTCCGAGCTTTCGTCTGAGATAGCCGATGTAGACGTCGATGATGTTCGATCCCGTGTCGAAGTCGTAGCCCCACACTCGGCTCAGCAATTGTTGGCGCGATAGCACCTGCCCTGGATGGGCCATGAATGTCTCGGCGAGGAGGAACTCGCGCGCCGTCAACTCGACGGCCATACCGCCAAGCTCGACGTGCCGCTTGGTCGGGTCAAGGACAACGCCGCCGTGCTGCAACACGGTCGACTTGGCTTCATGGTGCTCGCGCAGGCGTGAGCGGATCCGTGCGAGCAGCTCGTCGAAGCGGAACGGCTTGGCGATGAAGTCATCGGCTCCGGAGTCGAGTCCACCGACAAGATCATCGATCGTGTCGCGCGCGGTGAGAATGATGACCGGGATATCGATACCTTCGCTGCGGAGTTGTCGCAATACCGAGAGCCCGTCACGTCCGGGGAGCCCGAGATCCAAGACGATCAGATCGAATGCACCGGATCGGCCAGCTGCAAGCGCATCGTTCCCGTCGTTGGCAACCGTCGCGGTGTGACCTTCGGCGGTCAGACCCTTGACGATGAACGAGGCAATTCCACGTTCGTCTTCAGCGACAAGAATCCGACTCATGTCGTTGCGGCTTTCGTCTCCGACAGGGGAATGCGGATAGTGAAGAGGGCGCCACCGAGGTGCGCGGTCCCGACATCGACGTGTCCTCGATGTGCCTCGGCGATGGCGCGCACGATCGGCAGACCGAGCCCGAAGTGATCGGCGGTCCGACGTACTGCACCGGGCCTTGTGAAGCTGTGGAAGATGGCGTCACGGTCGGCCTCGGGCACACCTGCTCCAGCATCGGCGACCCAGAGTTCGACCACGTCACCGACCACGCGCGACCCGAGCTCGATCGCATCGCCATCCGCGGTGTGTTGCACCGCGTTTTGTGCGAGTTGCATCCACGCCTGCGTCAGGCGCTGGCGATCTGCAATTGCGATCGCCAGGGCGTGCCCGCCGTCGAGCCACCGGCGGTCAGCCAGCGCAGCCGCCTTCGTCTGCACCTCCACCGTGCACGCCGCAATGTCGACCTCGCCCACCCTGAGGAAGTCCGGACGCTCGGCGCGGGCGAGCATGAGCAGTTCGTTGACCATACGACTCATACGATCCAATTCGTCGATGATGACGGCACGGACCTCGTAACGCTCCACAGGGTCGTCGCCGAGCAACTCGAGATGCCCACGAATGACGGTGATTGGGGTTCGTAATTCGTGGCCGGCATCATCGATGAATTGTCGCTGTGTGTCGAAGGCGGTCGCCACGCGATCCAGCATGGCGTTGAATGTGCGGGTCAAGCGCGCGAGTTCGTCGTTGCCGTGCACCTCGAGGCGATGCGTCAGATCCGACTCGGTGATAGATCGCGCCGTAGCTTCAAGTTGGCGAACGGGTGCGAGTACCCGCCCGGCGATCAACCATGCCAACGCCACTGCGGCCAGGAGCGCACCGATGCCAACGACGGCGGAGACAGCCACCGTACTGTTCACGCGCGAGCGCTCGTGATCGACAAACGCGGCAGCGACGTAGATATCCGACGCGGGCTGTCGGGTTGATGTCAGCGTGACCGGCACCGCGACGAATCGGACGCTCCCCGCGGGCGTTTGCACCGTGGCGAACGTGCGCCGTCGCACAGCTGCCCACCGGGCCACGAGCTTGGAATCGGACTCGAGTGCAAACAGCGGTTGCTTTGGGCTGTGTCCGATGACCTTGCCATCGGAGATCGCCACGAGTTCTTGCGACCTCGGCGGCACCGCCTGGGTCAACGCGACCAGGAGCAACTGATCGGCGTCGAGGAACGGTCGTTCCGTGCCAGGATCGACGCGGCTGTGTTGCAGCGCCGCCACCTCGTCGAGCTCATGAGTAAGTTCGCTGTCGATCTCCGCCGACAGACGCCGCAGCAACACGACCCGGGTGGTGAATACCGAAGCGACCAGCGCTACGGCAACGAGCAGCGTGCACCAAGCCAGGATCCGGAACCGCGCTGACGCTCCCGGGACCGACAGCGACCAACGTCGCTTCGAACCACCCGTCACACGCCGAGTATCGACCACATCGACAGGTCTACCGCGCTCGAAGGTCGTGCGGCACGCCTCGTATCTCGAAGTGTCCTCGAACGGACTGGCACTACTGCACCGTCCGCCTCATGCTCAAGGGACGACTCGAGGGTGACCGCTGAGACCCGACCGCCCCATATTGTGACCTCGTGACATCCACGCATGATCGGGTTGATCCGGTTGTGGTTGGCGCGAGCGGCCAAGAGATCGACGGTCATCGCGACGGAGTCGAGATCGTGGGCGACGGAGTCGAGATCGTGGCCCCTACGCGCAAGGTGCCGAGGCGCCTGCGTCGGGCTCGTCGACGTCGGCGGCGCTCACCGACGGCGCGGGGGATCCGCCGCGCGGTGTTGGTGGTGCTGGTCGGCGCAGCGCTCACCGTCGGTTGGTCGCTCGGGACTGCGTTGGTGCACGGGTCCGATCCGGCAAGCGTCAAGCTCGTGGAGTGGTTCCGAGACCATGGCGGAGGCGGAGTCGTCAACCGGGTCGAGCGTTGGTGGTACGAGCACCATCAACCCACGGTCGGTGGCACCCCGAAAGGCGGCATCCCCAAGGTCGCTGCGCCAGCAGTACCGGCGACCACGATCGCGCGCACGCGCACAACGGCGGCGCGCACGCCCACGACGGCGGCGTACTCACCACCATCGATCGCCCCAATCGCGACGCCTGCGCTGGCGGGTGAGGGTGTCTGGCAGGCGACGGGCAAACTCGTCGACGGTCGACCCGCCGTGTACGAGACATTCATGCGGCCGGATCGGGTCCACACGAGCCTGCTCGCGGGCCTTGCCTGGCTCGATCACCGGGCGTTGCGCGCCGTGATCTACAACGGCAACAACCAGCCCGGCGGATCTGGGTGGCAACACGGCGACCACGTGCCCGCGTCGGCAACTCCCCGGCTCGTGGCCGCGTTCAATGGAGGCTTTCGCCTCGACATGGCGCGCGGTGGTTACCAGAGCGAGGGCCGAGTCATACACCCCTTCGTGCGTGGGCGTGCGACGTTCGCGATTCGCAGTGACGGCAGCGTCGATGTCGGTACATGGGGCCGCGACCTCCAGCCCACGACCGCGTACGCTTCCGCGTTTCAGAGCCTCGATCTCATCGTCGACGCCGGCCGCGACGTCGCGGGCCTTTCCCGTGACGACCATCTCCGCTGGGGCGAAACCCTCGGTGGCCACGTGTTTGTATGGCGTTCTGGCGTCGGGATCGATGCTCGCGGCAACCTCGTCTACGCCGCGGGCGTGCTCGACATCGTGAGCCTGGCCGACGTGCTGCGCTCGGCTGGCGCCGTTCGGGCCATGGAGCTCGATATCAACTCGTACTGGGTGAGCTTCGACACCTTTGTCGACCAAGCGAACGGTCCTCCGTTGGCCTCGAAGCTGCTCCCTGGAATGGAGCGCGCCGCGAACCGCTACCTGGTGCCCGGCACCCGCTACTTCATCGCGATGTTCGCCCGCTAAACCGAACCTGGTGGCAACACTGACGGATCACACTCGCGGCGTCACGTCGCGGCGCGAGTCGAATCGGGTCCGGCCGTCGAGGTGCCAACGTTCAGCGTCGTACTTCGCGACCGCTTCTTCGCTCACGTCATAGCGACCGTCGATCCGGGTAGCTGCGAGTTGGCCCGATGTCACCAGTTTGCTGACGGTCGCTTTGGACACACCGAGACGCTGGGCGGCTTCCTTGCAGTTCATGGTGGCTCCGATCAGCTAAGTGTTCGGTTTCGCTTTGGAGTTCGTCAGCGGGGCCGCTCACTTCCGTCGTTTCGTCATTGTGTGGACGTTGGTCTACGTAAGGGTGAACGAGGACAGGAACTCCGACGGTGGCGGCGCGACGCCGACATGGGTGACGATCTTCAGGTCCGTGGGTTGTATCGCGTGGGTGCGGAGCGGGGCACCGTGGGTTGGGTGCACGATGAGCGTCGCGCTGGCTGGGTAGAACGCGAGTTCTGTGTAGGCGGTCCATGTTCCGGTGAGGACATACCGTTGCGGATCGGCGGTGCGTTCGAGATGTTGGAACCTGCGCCTCGTGACGTCGATCAACCATCGCGATCCGCTCGACTGCACCAGGATGGTGTGTTGCCCGACCGGTGTCGACCAAGGCTCGAGCCCTTCCTTGAGTGATGCAGGGGTCATGCTGCTGGCGAGGATCGCGGTGAGCGTGGCGGTCATGGGTTGGTCTCCGTTCGGACCGTTGGGACTGCTTGCGCCATGCCTCCACTGTGGCGGCCGCCCGCGACGGTCGCGTGCTCTCGACGTCGCGGTCGTGTGACAGACCCGGCACTTCCGACCGTATTGGTGCGTTTCGTTCCCACGCCGCCAGCGTCACGGCGCCAAGGGTTCGAGGCGCCACCCCCGGTCAAACACGAGGCGGAGCAGCGTCCGTGTCGGGAAACGCGTGTGTAAGCGCGCCACGCCAGGCGGATCGAGGTGCGTCACGAACAACACGGGCGCGCCGAGGTCGTAGTTGGTGCGCAGCGTGGGGTGCGGATGACCGAGGCGCACCGAGTCGTCGAGCATGACGATGCTGCCACTCGGAGCAGTCCGCGCGACTGCAACAACGGCACGCTCTCGGTTGGCGACGTCGCTCTTGTCGCGCAGTTTGCCGGGCAGGAACACGACGGTGCCGGCGATGAGCGCGGCGCCAACCGCAACAACACCCGTGTGCCTCAAGCGCCGCGCCACCGCGACGATTGTGGGCGCAGCAAGCAGGACGACGGGCGCGACGGCGGGCACGTAGTAGTGCGGGCCCATCCCGTCACGCGCTCCGGGAGCGGTGAGTTTGGTCGCCCACCAAAAGAAGTACCCCAGCGGCCAGACCGCAGCCATCGCTGCGAGGAGCAACACCCGGCCATCGCGGCGCCGTTGCCACGCCGTCGTGGCCGCCGCGCCGATCACGAGCCAACTGCCGGCCAACCACGTCGGGAAGAACCACAGGTTTTGCTTGAGTGCGAAGAACGCGTCGTACGGCTCGTAGCGGAACGGCAGACCGATCGACTCGACTCGTCGAGTACCGAAACCCCAGCCGTTCTGTCCGCCGGTCACCTGCAACGGCAAGTGAAACGCGTTGCCAGTCACGCGTTGGTTGACCACCAATGTGACGCACACAGGGAGCAACGCACCGAACGCGCACCAGGCGACGTGACGCGTACCAATCGTCGCACTGCGTCGGCTCGCCACGACATAGACCGCATAGATCGCGAGCACCGTCGCCGTCAGCAGCCCGTCGTAGGGACGCAGCGCGGTACCCAGACCGACGAAGCAACCTGCGAGCACGAGCACACCGCGCGCAGCCGTACGCAATCCGCGCACCACGAGTGCGCCAGTCGCAGCCACGACGCCAGCATTGAACACATACGGCAGATACGTACCGGCGAGCAGCCAGATCAGCGGCGAGCACACGAAGAGTGCGACGCCGACATGGCGCGCGGCGGGTTCATCGAGCGTTTCCCGTGCGAGTCCGGCGACGGCAAGACAGGCAAACCCTGCAACCGCGGCGAGTGCGAACCGTGTACTGCCAGCCGCGCGCGCGAGCGCGAGGACAGCAGGCCACACCGACGGGAACGGGAACACCAGATGGCTGTGCGCGACACCTGTCAAACTCGGTTGAAAGCCGTCGATGCGATCGAGTGGCAGCGTGAGGTGCCCGTGCGCGAGGGCGTCGGCCTGCGTGAGATACACGGCTTCGTCGTGATCGCCTGAGAGCAATGGGAACACGGTGTGCGACACCACGACCGCGCCGATCGCCGCGCAACCGGTCGCGCCCACCGGCACGCCCCAGTCGCGCACGCGTCGGTGCAGTGCAGAAATCGCGCTCATCTCGACGTCACATGCTTCTGGCCCAAGGCGGCGACGTCGAGGTCACGCTTCGTCGGGCACGCCGTAGGTGGCTTGATAACGGGCGAACCGCTCTCGCTCGCGGGCAGCGTCGAGTCCGGTGTCGGCGAGGGAGTATTCGTGCGTGCCATGCGCACCGCGAGGCCGTGCGGCGAGATGGCGACCGACGGTGTCGGCGAACGCTGAAGGCAGCGCAATCTCGAGTCGTTGGTAGACGCCCGTGAGCGTTGCTGCCGGTGCAGCCATGAGGTCGGCGTAGCGAACGTCGACGAACTGCGCGTCGGGGAGTTCGCCGGACGCGCGCGCGTCGATCGTGTCGTCGAGCATGTGTGCGTATCCGAGACAGACCCAGGGCGCGAGCGAGTCGACATCGACGCGCTCGCATCGTGACGAGCGAATCGTGCCCATGAGACTGATCGTGGAGGGGACCGTCTTGAGCGGGTCGCGGTGGATCTGGACGACGCGTGCGTCGGGATACACGCGAAACAGCGTGCGCAACTGGCTGAGGTGGCTCGGTGCCTTCAACACCCACCGATCGGCACGCGCTCGGCGTTGCAACGTTTGCAGCACCTTGCGGTGGTAGCGGTAGGCCTCGCTCTGGTCGGCCGCGACGAGATACGCCGAGTAACTCGGAACCTCGTACGTGCCGCCCCACTGGTCGGAGAGGAACTCGAGCATCGTCGCGAAGATGCACTCGTTCGGTTCGTCGCCGTCGTTGTGGTGCATCGACGCGTACGCGGGTTGGAGATCAGCCCAAAAGGCGTGGACCGCGTGCCCGGCGCGGCGCGCGTGTTCGGGGTCGGGTCCGATCGTTTCTCCAGGGTGCAACAGCTCCCAGGTGAGCGGTACCCGGTTCGCGGGATCGAGCGCGAGCAGTTCGTGGAGGATGGACGTACCCGATCGCCCCGTGCCGACCACGAAAATCGGTTGCTCGATGCCTTCCTCGAGAATCGTCGGGTCGGCGGTCCATGCGGCGCGCAGGAGCAGACGCTGGCGTAGCGCGCGCAACAATTCGGTGCGCGCCACGATCCGTCCGGCCAGCGTCAGGTGGGCCTCGTCGCGCAGCGCGGCGACGAGCACGTCGAAGTGCGGCCGCCAGGAGTCGCCGCCGAAGTCGTGCAGGCCGGTGCTCGCGCACGCGTCCGCGAGAAGCGCGGCGGGATCGAGCGACACGAACTGCTCGGCACCGCCAACCGCCTGGGCGTGGGCGTTGAGGCGCGCCAGCCATTCCGGAGGATCGGGTCGGCGCCAGGCCATCGCAGTTCAGCTCCAACGCCGTTGCGCGGCTCGCCATCGGCCCGCGAGCTGGGCGCGCCGTTGGGGCGGTGTGACGTGCGGGTGCGAGCTCGGGACGGCGCCACGCACGTCGGCGAGCGCGACAACCCGCGCGCTCGGTTGCGGCTTCGTACGCGCGCCGACGTAGCGGTAGACGGCCATCCCGAGCGGCTGGCCTTCGGTGTCGAGCCAGTTGGGAACGCCGGGGTCGACCGCCGCCACGACGGCGCGGACCTTGCCGTCGTCATCGACGTGCGCCTCGTGGCCATTGCAGCTCGTCAATCGTTGGTCCCAGGCTCCGGAGTCGAACCAGTGGAGATGATGTATCGACCAGTTCCAGTACCGGGCGTCGGGCTCGTCGTGTTCGATGACGAGTGCATCGCCGGGAGCGAGGTCGAAGAAGCCTCCGCCGTACGCGATGCTCGGTGCGCCACCAGATGGCGTGTTCGGCGCGGTGAACGTGTTGTGCTCGAGCAGATCGCGCGACGCGGCGATGTACGCAGCCCAGTAGCCGATCGACTGCTCGACCCAACGTGCGGCTCGATCGAACGCCGCGCCGACCGCTTCGGGTGTGGGTGCCGGAGGGAGCGTGCCGACGCTGTCGCAACGTTCGATCGTGAACGACGAGACCGTTTCGTTCGGCCAGTCGTAGAGGTACTGGCGGATCAGCAGCATGCGTGCACCTGGTGTGGCGCGCAGATGATTGCTCTGCGTTACATCCGGCCCGATGTGCAACGTGAAATCTCCGTCGGCACCGACGGTGAGGTCGCTCAGCGCGACCTCGGCGAAGACGCCGTGTTCGCCCAAGTGCATGTCGCCCTCAACCAGTGAGAACAGCGCCTCGTGCACGCCAGCGACGTTGCCGCGCAGGATGTACTGCGCGCTCGGATCAATTGCGCAGCGCGTATAGACGTTGTCGGGGTTCGGCGCACCCCACTGCGACCACGGAAGTTCGTAGCGCTGCAGCCGCGGGTATTGGGCGTCGGCGTGTTCGAGTTCGCCCGCCAACGCGAGTTCGGTCTGGCGGGCGAGGTGGCGGAGCCCTTCGGCGCGCCCACGCGGATCGGTGGGGAAGTCGTCGTCGGTCAACCGCCGCGCCACGCGGTCAAGCGTTCCCGTCAGTCGCCCCCACGCCGCACCGGCCGGGTCGTCGGAGGCGCTGCCATCGTTGTCGGCCATGGGAGCGCAGGGTATGCCCGCCAATCCCACCCGACCCCGCTGGCTACGCCGAGCACTCGCTCCACAACCAACACGGCCACCGAATCGAATGAGTGGCCGTCAGGCGATGCCGATGTCGACGGCGCTGCCGCCGGGTACTCCGAGCGCGGCCGCGACCGCGGGCGGAAGCGGCAGTCCTGCACCTCGCGCGACCGACGCGGGGGCGAGCCGGAAGTCGCCGTGGGAAGCATCGACGAACATCTCGCGTGCGAGCGCGGCGTCGCACGAGACGCCGTGTACGTCGTTTGCGGTGGCGGCCGTGAACGCACTGAGCGTCGTGAACGTGGTTTGTGCAGCCCCGGCGACCGACCAGTCGGCCACGCGCCCGTTGGTCGGTACCGTTCGGCAATATGCGTTGCCGTCGGTGGTCACGCCCATGTCGGCGCCCGATCGATGCTTGGTCTTGTCATCGACGTCGAGGAGCGTGCTCTTGGCTGGTGGCGCGGCGCTGTCCATCAGCACGTTGTTGGCGAAGGTGACACTGGAGACGAGCTGCGGACGGTGACCTTCGAAGACCTCGAGCGCCGCGAAGTTGCGATACGACACGTTGTTCCACACGTCGACGTCCGACGACTCGATCACGCGGATGCCCCCGCCATTGTTCGACCACACGGCGTTGCCGGCGATGATCCCAGTCGACGAGATCTCGTACTGCACTCCGTTTGCGGTGTTCCCATTGACGTCGTTGTGCACGACGACGCCTCGAGTGGCCGCGACGTCGAACCAGATGCCGATGCCGGTGTTGTGGTCGACCAAATTGCCGTCGACCGTCACGTCGTGCGACGTCGAGATCTTTACGCCGCCGGCTTCTTGGCTCTGGTTGAACAGCTCGACGTTGTTCTCGCTGAGCCGATTCGCCTGCAACGTGACGTTCGCGGCGCGATACAGCTTCATGCCGAGTTGGCCATTGCGCGCCGCGCTGTCATGGAGCACCGACGTGTTGGTGCCCATCAACATCAGCCCGGCCATCGCGTTGTCGGTGAAGATGTCGTTCTCGAACGTGACACCGTCGGAGAGATCGCGCACGGCGCCGCCGGTGTTGTACGGCGACCCGAACTGGTCGAACTGGAGGCCGCGCACGATGCTTCTCGGTGCGTTCACCAACGTCAGCCCCGACCACAACGTCGCGCCCTCAACCACATGCCCGCTTGGGTTCACGCCGATCGTCAGCTGCTTCGTCTTGTAGTTGACGGCAAACGTCTTGCCCTTCACCGCCGCAGCGCTCGCGACCTGTCGCAGCTGTTGGCCATCGACGAACACCATGTCGGGCGAGTCGGCGAGCGGGGCATTCGGTCGCATGAGCTGGGCCGGCGCATTGCGCGGGAAGCGATAACTCCACCCGCTGCGAACCCAGACCGGGCCCAGCTTTTTCCAGCCGCTGACCACCTGCGACCCACGCAGCGTGACGGCTTCGGACGGATACGGTTGCAACGTCACACGCTTGTTGCTGATCGTGACGCCTTCGCGATAGATGCCGGCCCGCAGCACGACGGTCGCTCCGTCGGGCACGGCGCCGACGGCCTTGGTGAGCGTGTGCCAGGGCGCATCGACCGTGCCCATCGCACTGTCGTCGCCCGTCGGCGCCACAAAGAAGGCGTTCTCGGGGATCGGGTAGTCGGTTGTCCCGAGCGGCGCCGCGCCCGGCGAGAGGGCGGGCACATCGACGGCATCGCGCACCCTCGGCGCGTCCGCACGCGCGCTCAGCCACGCCACCTGGAGCGCGCCCAGGACCCCCAGCGAAATTGCCACTCGTAGTCCCGCCCGCATGCTGCGCGTAGCGTAACGGCCACGCGTCGTGGTGGCAATCCATGGGACGCCGCCCAGCAGGCCACGACGTGGGCGATTAGATCGCGGTCCCGGCGACGCGACCGCGAGCGTGCGTGCTGTCGCCGACGACATCCTCTGACGGCGCGAGCACGAGGGATGGAGCCTCGACGAGGTCCGAGACGTCACCGGCCGGCACCGGGCGCGAGAACAGATAACCCTGCAGATACGGACATCCGAGCTGGATGAGCACCGCGAGCTGTTCGCGTGACTCGACGCCTTCGGCGACCACGCTGAAGTCGAGGTTCTTGGCCAGCGCTATGACCGCGGCGACGATTGCAGTGTCCTCGCGCTCGGTGCCGATGGTGCGGACGAACGACTTGTCGATCTTGACAATGTTGATCGGGAACGCGCGCAGGTAGGTGAGCGACGAGTAGCCGGTGCCGAAGTCGTCGAGCGACAGATTCAGGCCGAGTTCGCGCAATTCGCGCAGGATGCTGCGTGTGTTGACGGTGTCGTCAATCAGCGTGCTCTCGGTGATCTCGAGGGTGAGCATCGTCGGGTCGAGCCCGGTCCGGGCGAGCGCACCCTTCACGACGTCGATGATGTCGCGGTTCACGAGCTGACGACTGGAGATGTTGACGGAGATTCCGAGGTGTCGTTGTGGCCATTGCCGCGACCACCCGGCTGCGCTCTCGCACGCCTGCTCGAGCACCCACGCGCCGATATCGACGATCAGTCCGGTGTTTTCAGCCGTCGGGATGAACTCGTCTGGGGCGACCAAGCCGAACCCAGGACGTTGCCACCGCAGGAGCGCTTCGAAGCCGCGAATCGCGCCGGAATCGGCATCGACAATCGCCTGGTAGAAGAGGCGTAGCTCGCGCCGCGGTAGCGCGTGGCGCAACGCAGCATCGAGCGCGGCCTGGCTCGCAACCCACTCCTGCATGGCCTCGTCGAAGAGTTCGTAGCAATCCCGACCACGGCCCTTCGCTCGGTACATCGCGATGTCGGCGTTGACCAAGAGCGCGTCGGCGTGCTCAATTCCGGTTGGTGACAGTGCGAT
>JBBREP010000043.1:0-28987 GCA_038202885.1 Acidimicrobiia bacterium
GGTCGATCGGGACGGTGCTCGCCGACGGGACGATCTCGTGGGCGCGCGCCGACCAGAACCCATACCAGGCGGTACGCAGCTCATCGGCGGTGCGGGGCGGCAACGTCATCGGCGGAGGATACCCAAGGGTCCCGACAGAATCGGGCCGCGATTCAGCGAGTGCGCCTGCTGCACCTACGAAGGGTGCACGAGGGCGCCCCGATCCACCGGGGCCGTACACCGTGCCGACGCGCCCGGCGCCAGCGCCGGTGCCGCTACGGCGACGGATTCAGATACGGGTCCGAGCGACCGCGCCCCGACCGTATTCCCGTCCGCAGTATTCCTGCCCGCAGCACAGGCGACCCCGATCGCGGCGGCGATGTCGGCGGGAAGGGGTGCACCGCTCTTGTGCAGCGCGCTCCCGGGCCGCAGTGCGTAGTTACCGCGCTGCGGGTCGACGAAAATCGGCGATGTCGGATAGCCGACGTACTCGATCGCGCGCGCTTCGTAGCCGGTCGCGGCGCGAAACGACGACAACGTCAAGTACTTGCTGAGGGGCTTGGAGGCAGGCCGCGTCCAGAGCGCGAGCAGCCGCGGACGAACCGGGCCTGAGCGTGCGTACACATCGGCCGTCATCCCGGCGATCATCGTCGAGGCATCGACGATCTTCGGCTTGTCGAGATCCTCGGTGTAGAGCAGTGCGCCCGACGTTGCGCCGTTGGGGGCCGAGAGAATGTTGTTCGCGAATACGTTGCGCGCGGTGTTCCACGTAATACCGAGCTTGATCTGGCTGGGATCGGTGTTGTTGCGGCCGTCGTCGTGCACGCTGAGTTGGTACTGGACGTTGTCCGCAAGCGTGTTGTTGTAGACGCGAGCATCGGTCGCGCCGCTCAGCTTCAAGCCGCCCTGGCCGTTGAGGATCGAGAGGTTCGACGCCACGATCGCAGTCCCGGTGATCTCGACGTAGATGCCGTTGCGATAATTACGCTGCGCTAAATTGTCGACGATCGTCACGTCGTAACACGACACGTCGAACCAGATGCCGTTGGCGTCGTTGTCCTGCACCACGTTGCCTTTGACCAACACATGTTGCGTCGCCGCGATCTTGATGCCCGACACCGACGCGACCGCCGAGAACCCCGGAAACCACCGCTCGGAGTTGTTCGCGGCCACGAGGTTCCGTTCGATGTCGAGGTGATCCGCCTTGTTCGCGTGGAGACCTGTGAACCCGTTGTGTACGAAGGCGCTGTTACGCACGATCGCGCCGGTCGAGTACACGCTGAGCCCACGCGAGGCACTCTCGGTGAACACGTCGCTGTCGAACGTCATGCTGGGCGCGGCGTCAAGCACCATCGCCGGTGACGGCGAGGCATTCCAATACGCCGCGTATCGCTCGAATCCGATGCCTCGCACCACGCTGCCCGCGGCGGCGCTGTTGAACCGCGCCGCCTGAACGCGCGTCGTGGCCTCGACGACGGTGTGGGGACCGGTGGGGTTGTCACCCACGTAGAGGTCGTGGGCCGCATAGTCAACGAAGAAGCGCCCGGCCGCGAGCTCACCACGATGGCCGACCTGGGTGAGCGGGCGGCCGTTGATGAAGGCCATATCGGCAAGCCCGGCGTAGGGAAATTTCGGATCGATGGCACGCGGGTCATAACAGTTCTCGCAGAACTGCGCGGTCCAGTTGTGATGGACCCACGCGCCACTGACCGCCGACCATGAAGTGACGACGTCGCTGCCCGAGAGCCACGGCGCGGCGTGCGGCGCGGCTTGAATCGTGATTGGTTTCGCGATGGAGCCAAGCGACTCGCGGTACACGCCCGTACCGAGCACGACGGTGCCCCCCGCCTTGGCCAGCGCCACGGCCCGCCCGACACTTCGCAAGGGCCGCGTCTGGGTGCCATCGTTGTGATCGGAACCGCCGGACTTGACGAAGAGCGCGCCCTTTGGGATGCGAAATGCAGTGTCGGGAATGGCGGTGCGCCGCGCGACGCCCGACGACGGCGACAACGATGCCGGTGCCGGCGGTGACGCGGGCGTGTGCGGATCGGGGCGCGACAACGCTGAGGCCGCGCTCGCGCTCATCAGCCCCACGACCAATACCGCGGCGCCCGCATACAGGCGCCGCGGACGGCGGTCAGCGGCCACGGGCACGCGCGTTCGGCACGGCGCGCAAGGACCGCGGGTCGTACTCGCGGCGCAGTTGGTGTTCTCGTTCGCGCATCGCAGTGCGACCGTCGGCCACGGCAGCTTTCACGCGGTCAGTGACCTGTTGCGGCCCCAGTTTGGTCACCTCGCGTTTCACCTTGCGCGCGACGGCGTAGCTCGTGCCCACACCGGCCATGTAGCCGAAGGTCGTCCAACGAACCCGTTTGAACATTCGTGCTCCTAGGACGCTCGCCGGCGCCGGCGCCGGCTCGACACCGTGGGGTCCTGGCGTACGCCGCGCAATCGCTGCGTCGCTCGTTTCACGCCGCTGCCGAACGCCACCGTCTTGACGACCGGGCTTGAGATCGTGCGGTACGCGAGCCGAGACGCAGCATCCACGTGCGCCTCCACCGACTCCGCCGCGGTGATCAAACGGTCGACGCGCTCGACGTGGCCCGTCGTGGAGCTGACGGCCTCGCGGAGTTCCTCGACCATCGGCAAGGTCTCGGTCTGGAGCGCTTCGAGCGACACGCGCAGGCTGGCCAGCGTGGACCGCAAGGAGACCAACACCGAAACGACCGCGCCTGCGCCCACGGCGACAAGCACGGCAAGTGTCACCGCCACTACGTCACTCGGCGTCATGGTCGGCCCCCTTCGTGGTCTCACTTCGGCGCTTGTGCCACCGCTCCACCAGCACAACCTCGCCACCTTGGGCGCCGGGCTCGTAGAACTGGGAGCCGAGCAACTCATCAGGAAGGTACTGCTGATCGACCCAACTCGCCGGAGCGTCGTGAGGATAGCGATAACCAGCGCCGTGACCCAAGGCCTTGGCACCCTGGTAGCTCGCATCCCGGAGATGGACCGGCACCGACCCCAACGAGGTGTCACGCACCGCATCGACGGCCCTCGAAATGGCCACATAGGCGCTGTTCGACTTGTCCGCCAACGCCAGATACACGGCCGCGTGCGCCAGGTTGATCCGCACTTCGGGCAGCCCGACGTATTCGACCGCATGGGCCACCGCGGTCGCCACGGCCAACGCCTGCGGATCGGCCAACCCAACGTCCTCGGATGCGAAGATGACCATCCGGCGAGCGATGAAGCGTGCGTCCTCGCCGGCCTCGATCATGCGCGCCAGCCAGAACACCGCCGCGTCGGCGTCGGAACCTCGCATGCTCTTGATGAACGCGCTCACAATGTCGTAATGCTCATCGGCGCCGTAGCGAATCGCGCGCATGGCGATCGCAGCTTCGGCATCCGCAAGCGTGATCGCCGGCGGCTCGGAATCGCCGGATACCTTCGCGCGTTCGATGGCCAGCGCGTGCGCCAGCTCGATGCAGGTCAGCGCATGACGAGCGTCGCCCTCGGCCCTCGTCGCAAGATGTTCCATCGCGTCGGCATCGATCGTCGCCGGCTCACCGCCGAGACCGCGCGACACGTCGCCGAGCGCGCGCTCCAAGAGCGCCACGAGATCCGCTGGTTCCAGCTCCTCGAGGCGAAACAGCGTCGAACGCGACAACAGTGGACCCGTCAACGAGAAGTACGGGTTCTCGGTGGTCGCGCCGATCAGCACGAGCAGCCCGTCTTCCACGTGCGGCAGCAACGCGTCCTGTTGGGTGCGGTTGAAACGGTGGACCTCATCGAGAAACAGGATCGTGCCGCGACCTTGCTGGCCGAGCCGATCACGCGCGCGCTCGACAACTTCGCGGACATCCTTCACGCCCGCGTTCACTGCCGACAGCGTCTCGAACGCTTTCTTGGTCGCACCGGCGACGAGCCGAGCAATGCTTGTCTTGCCGGTGCCGGCCGGGCCCCACAGCACCACCGATGACAACCGGTCCGATTCGATCAGGACCCGCAACGGCTTGCCCGGTCCGAGAAGTTGGCGCTGGCCCACCACCTCGTCGAGCTTGCGGGGGCGCAGGCGCGCGGCGAGCGGAGCTCGGCTGGCCAGGCGCTCTTCGACTGCCGCGCCGAACAGATCCATACGCCGAGGCTAGGACGAGGGTTGCGGTGCGGTGCGGGCCTGTGCGTCGCCCTGCACGTCGCCCTGCACGTCGCCCTGCACGGGGGCCCGTGCCGCGCGAGGCCGTAGCGCGAGGCCAAGATCACGGAGCTGGGTCGCGTCGATCGCCGTTGGTGCGCCGGTCAGCGGATCGGCACCCGACTGCGTCTTGGGGAACGCGATGATCTCGCGAATGTTGTCCTCGCCACACAGGACCGCGGTGAGCCGATCCGTGCCGAACGCGAACCCGGCGTGCGGCGGGGGCCCGAAGCGGAACGCGTCGAGGAGGAACCCGAATTTGGCTGCCTGATCCTGCTCGCTGATACCGAGCAGCGCAAAGATCCGCGCCTGCATCTCACGGCGATGGATACGCACGCTCCCCGACCCCAACTCCCAACCGTTGAGCACCAGGTCGTACGCCTGCGATCGCACCGCGAGCGGATCGCTTTCGAGCAGCGCGAGGTCGTCATCGTGCGGTGCGGTGAACGGATGGTGCGCTGGAATCGGAGCACCCTGGTCGTCGACGCCTTCGAACAGCGGGAAGTCGACCACCCAACAGAACTGCAGTCCGCCTTCGGCCACAGGCGGACGACCGAGGTCGAGACGAAGTTGGCCGAGCAGGCTGACGGTCGTCGCCCACGGACCAGCGGCCAGGAGCACGAGATCGCCGGGCGCGGCTGCGAGCGTGTCGATGACACCTTGGCGCTCGGCATCACTCAGGAACTTCACGACCGGCGATTCGACGATGATCGCGCCCTCGCTCTCGCGGACGCGCATCCACACGAGCCCCGCCGCGCCGAGTTGCTTGGCGCGAGCGACGAGGCCATCGACGACGTTGCGCGACGCCTCGCCCTGGCCCTCGACGCGTATGCCTTTCACACACGCCGCGTCGGCAAAGGCCCGGAACTGCGTGGTCGCGAACACACCGGAAAGATCGACGATCTCCATCCCGAACCGAATGTCGGGCTTATCGGAACCGTAACGGTCCATCGCCTCGTGCCATGTGATGCGGGGAACGTCGAGCAGAACTTCCTCGGGTCGTACGGTCGCGACGGCCGCGAGCACAGCCTCGGAGACCGCTTCCTGCACGTCGTATTGGCTTGCGAAGCTCATTTCCATGTCGAGCTGCATGAACTCGAATTGGCGGTCGGCGCGCAAGTCCTCGTCACGCAGACAGCGCGCAATCTGGTAGTAGCGATCCATCCCGCCGACCATGAGCAGTTGCTTGAACAGCTGCGGACTCTGCGGCAGTGCGTAGAAGCTGCCGTGGTGGAGCCGGCTGGGGACGACGAAGTCGCGTGCACCTTCTGGCGTCGAAGCGATGAGCATCGGCGTCTCGACCTCAACGAAACCCTGCTGGTCCATCGCGTTGCGCAACGCCGCGTTGACCGCCGAACGGGCTCGGAGGTTCGCCTGCATCGGCGCGCGCCGCAGATCGAGATAGCGGTATCGCAGCCGCAACACCTCATCCACTTCGATGCGATCATCGAGCGGGAACGGCAACGGCTCGGCTTCGCTCAGCACGTCGACTTCTTTGGCCACGAGCTCGATCGCGCCCGTGGGCATGTCCTCGTTGACGGTGCCCTCGGGTCGCGCACGCACCACGCCCACGACGCGCACAACCCACTCACCGCGAATCTGTTTCGTGTGCGCGAGCCCAGGGCCGGCGGGATCAACGACGACCTGCACGATCCCGGTGGCATCGCGCACATCGAAGAACGCCACGCCGCCGTGGTCGCGCCGGTGCGCGATCCATCCGCACACGGTGACGGTGGTGTCGACATGCTCGATTCGCAACTCGCCCGGTCGGTGCGTACGCATCATGGAAGCATCCCTGCCCACATCATCTCCGGCGTCATGGCCCCGGGCTCCGTTCGAGTCATTCGAGTGTCGCTCGTCATGTTCGTCATGTACGGCATGGTGGTCACGTCGTCACTTCGTCGCGTCGCGCCGTGACAACAGCCAGGCCGAGGCCTCATCGCGACCCACCTCGAGCTGATCACCAGTGACGAGGTCTTTCACCACGACGCGCCCTTCGGCCATCTCCCGCGGCGCAACCATCACGGCATAGTGGGCGCCGGCCTTGTCGGCCGCGCTCCACTGCTTTTTCACGGCGCGACCACCATAGGCACGGTCGGCGCGCAGCCCGCACTCTCGCAGCTCGTGCAGGAGCGTCGTGGCGTCACCAGTGCCGAGGGCGTCGATGACGAACGCATCGAGGCGGTGATCGGCCGCAGACAGTCCAGCGTCGGCGTTGCACGCCAGGAGGATCCGCTCGATGCCCGTACCGAACCCGATCGCAGCAGCGGGCGGGCCCCCCATCTCCTCACTCAAGCGGTCGTAGCGCCCACCACCACCAATCGCATTCTGGGCCCCGCCGATCGCATCGCTTTGGAACTCGAACACGGTGGCCGTGTAGTAGTCGAAGCCGCGCACGAGGCGCGGCTCGATCTCGAAGTCGACACCGACGTCGCGCAGGCCGGCTTGGACCTGTTCAAACTGGGTGGCGCTGGCATCGTTGAGGTGCTCACCGAGCTGCGGTGCCCGTCCGATCATCTCCTGCCACGCGGGAACCTTCGAATCGAGGATCCGCAGCGGGTTCTGAACCGCTCGAGCCATCTCGTCGCCGAGGACGTCGGCGTGGGCGCGCCAATAGTCGAGCAACACCGACGAGTAACGGGCGCGGCTTTCGGCGTCGCCCATCGAGTTGAGCAACAGCCTCGTCTGACGCAGGCCGAGCGAGCGGTAGAAACCGGCGAGCAGGTCGATCATCTCCACGTCAACACGCGGGTCGTCGGTGCCGATCGCCTCGGCGCCGAGCTGCCAGTGCTGGCGGTAGCGGCCGTGCTGCGGTCGTTCATAGCGGAAGTTCGGAGCCACGTACCACGCCTTCCACGGCGTAGGCGGCCGGTGCTCCACGAACGCGCGCACCACGCCCGCGGTGCCCTCCGGACGCAAGGCCAGGCGGCGCCCGCCCTTGTCGAGGAAGTCGTACATCTCCTTCGACACGACATCGGTCGTCTCACCGACGCGGGCGAATACCTCGTAGTGCTCAAAGATGGGGGTGACGACCAGGCCGTAGCCGAAGCGGGCGGCCCGGTCGGCGAAGCTGGCGACGACCTCGAGCCATTGGTCGGTTTCGGGCGGGAGCACGTCGCGCGTACCCTTCGGCGCACGGAACACGTCGCGGCGCGATTCCCCGGAGGTCATGAACCGTCGAGGTTACCGGCACTCGCCACACCAACTCGCCTTGTTTCAGAGCCGCAGGTGGGCGCGCGCGACGCTGTCCGTGGGCGGTTCGCCTCGCGCCCGGCGCGGCGGCCGCTCCACCCGCAGCAGAACAACCGGCGCACGCGGCCGCTCGCCGCGGAGCGAAGCGGAGCAAATAGTTAGGGCAGGCCGGAGGGTTGGTGGACTTCGGCCCAGGTGTTGACCTGCCATTGCGATGCGACGGGGTCGAGGAACTTCGGCGGTGCGAGATACTTGAGGCGCTGGTCGTACACGTAGTCCTTCACGAAGCCGGTGTACACGTTGCCGTTGCTGTTGGTGCCGACCGGGCCGCGGTAGCGCTGCGCAAGGATGCCGCGCACCTGGAGCGTGCCGAGCGGCGCGCCCCTGTCCCACATCTGGACTCGCACCGAGTGGTTCACCGACAGGCTCGCGGCATACACGTTCGGGTTCGAGAACGTCGCGTTGCGAGCCGTCTCGCCGGGGAAATTCGCGTTGAGGTTGCACGCCGCGCTCGCGCCACTCGTGCAGTTCACCGGGTGGTAAATCTCGACGAAGTTATTCGCCACCAATCCGAGCAGGTCGGTGCCGTTGAGACCGCTCTGGTACTGGAGGTGCCACGTGACAACGATGTTGTTCTCGGCGGCGACGGTGAGCTGGCCCTTCAGCGTTCCTTCGATGAACGCGTCGCCGTTGCGACACCCGTAGGTATTGAGGTCGTTCGCGATCGGGAGGCCGAGCGGATGCGCGCGTCCGTTGACGTTGTAGGGGCAGCCGTTCGTGTAGTTCGGGTCCGTGCTCGCCGACGGCACGTTCTGCACGAAGATCACGCCGTTGGCCGGCAGCGCGGCAGAGCCGCTCGTCGGGCAGGCCGCATTGTTCGTCTGTTTCGAGAACGGGCTGTTGACGGTCATGGTCCCGTTCGAGTTCACGCGGATCCGCGTCGGCCCCGTGTACAAGCACCCGCCCTTGCCCGAAGCGGTCTCGGCTTTGATCGCCGAATTGCTCGGCGGCATCGTCAACGGGCTGAGGTTCTTCGGGTCCGTCGGATTCGCGAACACGGGCGCGCTCGTAGGGCAGTTGTCGCGATACAGCTTGCCGTTTGCACCGGTCCACGCCGTCGATGTATCGCCGAGGAAGTGCGGCGTACCGCACAGCATGAACGCGTCGTTGGTGTGCATCGGACCGTTGATGGTGTCGGCGCTGATGAACACGATGTCGCTGCAGTACGCGCCGTTGCTGTCGCTGTCGCCGGGGAAGTCACTGCGGTTCGGCTCGTCGCGCTGGTTCCCGAAGCCTCCGTAGTAGTACTTCGAGCAGTTCGCCTGGGCCTGGGCTGCCGTGAACGGCGTCCCGGAGTAGAGGGCCGGGTCGACCGTCTCAAAGTCGGTGAAGTAGAGGTAATCGAGGAAGCTTCGGTGGCGCAGCGTCACCGACACGGTCCGCGTCGTGGCGCCGACCCTTCCCGTCGAGGTGAGCCGCACGCGACCGTCAGCAGCGATCGTCGACGTGTCGGGCGTGTAGTGGAACTCGCTCGTTGTTCCTCCACCCGCAACACGTTCCCAGCCGGTGAACGCGGCGTTGCCGCCCGTCGGCAGGTTCGAGGCGCTGTACGTCCAGTAGCTGCCGTTCTCATTGAGGCGGAAGAGGTAGTCGTCGATACCGGCCTCCGCCGCGGCGAGGGCGGCATTCCAGTTCTCGTCGTGCCGCGAGACATTCTGCGACCCGACGCCATAGGCCACGACCCCGCTGGCGAGAAGGGCAAGCACCGTTGTCGCGAGCATCACCGTGATGAGCGCAAAGCCGCGTTCGTCACGATGGCGCCACCGAGCGACGAGCGTGATCATCCTGCCACCGCGTTGTAATCGAGGTTCGGGAGCCGTACGCGGTTCACGAGCGTCGTCGGCGCCATGCTCGCGGACGTGACCTTGCGGACGAGCAGCATGATGCGCACCGCGCGAACCGAGAGGAGATCGGTGGCATCGAGCGGGTAGTTCGCCAAGACGGCGCCGGTGCTGTCGAGGTACGTAAAGATCGGTGAGCTCGCCGTGTTCGCTACGTACCGGCCCACGAAACGAACGTGCGGGCTGCCGGTGTAGGTGTAGTCCGGCGCCACCGAGTTGGCATCGGCGTCCCACACCTCCTCGACCAACTCCGACGTTGCGTCGACATAGATGTGCACTTTTTTCGGTTTCGTCGTCGTCTCGAGGTTGGCGTAAAACGTCGTCGTTGTTCGGTCGGCCACCGCGAACGGCGACGTCCCGGCCTCCAACCGAACCGCGGTCCGCAAGTCCTTGCTCGTCGCTGCCATCAACACCCGCGCCTCGTCCAGGTTCTGCAAACGCCCGCCCGTGGTCGTGAGTGCGGTCTGCGCCGACGTGAACCCACCGAAGACCGTCGCCATCACGAACACCAACAGCGCCACCACCACCATCATCTCCGCCAAACTGGTGCCCTGTTCATCTCTATTGCGCCTACTTCGTCCGGCGCGGCGAGCTGTGTTCATGATGCGGTCACGGTGATCGTGGTGCGAGGCAGGGTGTCGAGCGGGCTCAGGGTGGCGCTCGGCCACGAACCGATCACGGTGTGACCAGGCTCTTGGATCTGCCACACGCCGTAGGGAAGTCCGATGGTGATGTCGCCGTTCGAGTTGGTCGTGCCGAGTGTGTGGCTCTCCCCCGTCGCACATACCTGATCCGGCGCGTGCACCGCCAGGATGGTGCGGTTCGCTTGCGGCGTGCCCGAACCGTCCACCACATGCACGCGCACCGTTGCCATCGAGAGCGTCGCGGCAGTCGTCTGGTTCGGAGTCGCCACGAGCGGCTGGTCGCGTTGCGCGCCCGGATAGAACGCGTTCGAACTCGCGTCGAGCCCCTCGGGATCGGCGTCAGCACAGCCGCCGGCCCAGACCTGATACCCATCTGGGGCTGGGAACAGGCTGCTGATCGTGCGCGGGTTCGTGGAACCCGAATAGGTCTTCGTACCGCTCGGCACCAAGATCGTGTTGCCCAACGTGATCGGTGCATCCGCCGCAACGACCGCGTCGTCGCCGGCGAGTGTCAGTTGCAGGGCGGCAGCCTGGTCGTAGTCGAACTCCGTCGAGCTGACTTGGCTCACGTTCACGCCCACGGTCTGGGTTGGATGCTGATCGCCTTGCCGGTCGACGTAGCCCGAGCTGTTCAGCGCCACCGTGTACGAGCCCGCGGGGAGGAACGCAAAATAGGCGCACCCGTCGCTGTTCGTCGGCTGCGAATGCGCCTCCGGTCCGGTGAGGGTGACCAACACATTGTCCTGCGGCGCCGCGGCACTGTCGAGCACCTTCACCGCGATATGACCGGTGCTCGCGCTGTACGCGCCCACGGGAGGAGTCAGCACTGTGTCGGCCGATGCCGCCGGTACGCCCTGACGGTTCGGCCAGTCGACCCATACGTGCACGCGGAGCACTTCGGGCGCAGCGTTTGCCGCGTCGCACGGACCGTTCGTGGCGCTGCGGCTTACCCAGGTCAGCTCGCGATGCACCGTGTACGGCACCCCACCGACCGGCTGCGTCGTCGTCGCCGCGGCCAGGTCGGTGAACACGCTGGAGCGCACCAAGTCCATTTCCTGACTCGCCAGGTTCGCCGCAATACTGCGATTGCGGTTGTTGCGCGTCAGCGTCAACCCCGTTGCCAACGTCGCGGCCAGCCCCAACATGATGATCGCAAACACGGTCATCGCCACGACCAGCTCCAACAAGCTCAAACCCTGTTCGTCTCTACTGCGCCTACTTCGTCCGGCGCTGGCGAGCTCGCTGCGCACCCGGGTCGCTCGTCCCTCGCTCCCGGGCTGCTCCGCTCGCCGCACGTATCGCATGCAGCGCCCGGCCATGATCCTCCGGCGGCGCGTGCAATACATACAGGTCTATCGGCCCATGGACGGGCCGGGCTTGAACGAGAGGGCGCTACCGCTCGCCGCGTGCGCCCGGCAAGACCCGGGTGACGTCGTAGACGGCGTCAACCTGCTTGACCGCGGCCATGATGGCATCGAGGTGATCGGGTTCGGCCAGCTCGAACTCGAAGCGGATGTGCGCGATGCGATCGGACTTCGTCTTCGAGGTGCACCCGAGGATGTTCACGTGGTTCTCCGACAGCACTTCGGCCACGTCGCGCAGCAACTTCGAGCGGTCGAGGGCCTCGATCTCGACCGATACGACGTACGCGGCGGGGGCATCTCGGTTCCATTCCACGTCGATGACCCGGTCGCCCTGGCTGCGAAGGCTCAGGGCGTTCGCACAGTCCGTGCGGTGCACCGACACGCCACGGCCACGCGTGACAAAGCCCATGATCTCGTCGCCGGGCACCGGCGTGCAGCATTTCGAAAGCCGCACGAAGATGTCGTCGAGGCCCTCGACGTGGACCCCGACCTCGTCGCCGGCGCGGTGCGGGCGCGGCGGGCGCCGGGCCGTGGTCGGCACCTGCTCCTCGCCACCGGAGAGCTCGCGCTGGATCCGCTGCACGACCGCCTTGGCCGACACGTGGTTCTCGCCGATGGCGGCATAGAGCGAATCGACGTCGCCGTAGTTGAGTATCTCGACGACGCGGCGCAGGATCAGCGCAGGGAGTTTGTGTACCGGCAGGCCGTCGCGGCGCAGCGCGGTTTCGAGCTCCTCACGGCCGTTTTCGATGGCATCGACGCGGCGTTCTCGGGAAAACCATTGGCGGATCTTCGCTTTGGCGCGCGGCGAGGCGACGAACTGGAGCCAGTCGCGTGTCGGGCCGGCGTCGGTAGCCTTGCTGGTGAAGATCTCGACGGTGTCGCCCGACTGCAAGACCGTGTCGAGCGGCACGAGGCGGTTGTTCACCCTGGCGCCGACGCAGCGATGGCCCACCTCGGTGTGGATTGCGTAGGCGAAGTCGACGCCGCACGACCCGGTCGGCAGCGTCATCACGGTGCCGCGCGGCGTGAAGACGAAGACTTCGTCTTGGTCGAGGTCGAGCTTCAGGCTCGCCATGAACTCGGCGGGGTCGTTGGTGTCCTGTTGCCAGTCGACAATCCGTGCGAGCCAGTCGAGTTCGGGGTCGGCCGAGCCCTTCTCCTTGTAACCCCAGTGCGCAGCGACGCCGAACTCGGCCCGCTCGTGCATTTCGCGTGTGCGGATCTGGAACTCGACCGGGCGTCCGTTCGGACCCACCACCGTCGTGTGCAGCGACTGGTAGAGGTTGAACTTCGGCATCGCGATGTAGTCCTTGAACCGGCCCTGCACCGGGCGCCAGGTGGCGTGGACGCCGCCGAGCACGCTGTAACAGTCCTTGATGCTGTCGACGACGACACGCACGCCGAGCAGATCGAAGATCTCGTCGAACTCCTTGCCGCGCACGACCATCTTCTCGTAGATGGACCAGTAGTGCTTCGGACGGCCAGTGACCTCTGCGGTGATGCGGAGCTGCTCGAGACGGTTGCTCACCTCAGCGAGTACGTCGTCGATTTCCTCGACACTGCCGGGCGCGCGGCCCGCAGCCATCTGCGCGATCTCGGCGTAGCGTTTGGGGTACAGCACAGCAAATGCGAGGTCTTCGAGTTGCCACTTGACATCGCCGATGCCGAGCCGGTGTGCGAGGGGTGCATAGATATCGAGTGTTTCCTGCGCTATCCGCTGTTGTTTGTCGTCGGGCATCGACGCGATCGTGCGCATGTTGTGTAGCCGGTCGGCGAGCTTGATGAGCAGGACGCGTAGGTCCTTCGCCATCGCGACGAGCATCTTGCGCATCGTCGCGGACTGTTGTTCTTCTTTGCTGTCGAAGTGGATCCGGTCGAGCTTCGTCACACCGTCGACCAGCGCCGCGACTTCGACCCCGAAGTCACGTTCGACGTCGATGAGCGTGACGGGAGTGTCCTCGACGGCGTCGTGCAGGAGCGCACCGGCGATGGTGGTGTCGTCGAGTCCCAACTCGGCGAGCACCGATGCCACGCCGACGGGGTGCGTGATGTACGCGTCGCCCGAACGGCGCACCTGATCTTTGTGCGCGTCCTTGGCGACGGCGTACGCCGCTTCGATCAGCGTGGCCGAAGCCTGCGGGTGGCGAGCGTGATAGCGCGCCAGGAGGCCTGCGAGCATCGGGTCGGCGCCGCTGCCGGCACTCGGCGCTGCGGTCGTCGAGGGGCTCGTCACCGTGGTCAACGTGCGCACACCTCCGAGACTTGCTTCATCGCCACCTTCAATATCGGACCACCGAGTGAATCGCGCTGCCATCCAGTTGGGATCGTCCCTCGAGCAGCGTCAGCTCGATCAGGAACCCGAGGCCGATCACGTCGCCACCCAACCGCTGGGCCAGGCGCAATGTGGCGGCTGCCGTGCCTCCGGTCGCGAGTACGTCATCGATGATCAACACCTTTTCGCCCTCCCCCACGGCGTCGCGATGGATCTCGAGCTCACCGGCGCCGTATTCGAGCGTGTACGCCTCCGACTCGACATGCCACGGGAGTTTGCCGGGTTTGCGGACGGGCACGAAGCCCGCGCCCAGGCTGTACGCGACGGGCGCCGCGAGCACGAACCCGCGCGCTTCGATGCCGATGACCTTGTCGATCTCCATCGACGCGTACGGCGCGGCGACGGCGTCGACCATGGCTGCGAAAGCCTCGGTGGACGCGAGCAGCGGTGTGATGTCCTTGAAGGACACACCGGGCTCGGGGTGATCCGCGAGCTCGCGCACATGTGCTCGGAGCCACTCTGCATCGACACCCATTGGGTAAGTCTACCGACGCGGTGTCGTTTACTTGCGCTTGCGGCCCCGCTGTTGGCGTGGGCGGGGCTCAGCGCCGCTGCGCTTCACCGCGGGCGGCCCGGGCACACCGCTGGCGTCCCAATCAAGTGGGGGCGCGGCACCGAGCACCGTCGCTTCGGCCGTGGTCGCGCTCGGGGTCGGTGCCGTAGGAAGCGACACGGAGTTCACGCCACTCACCGCAGCGAGCTTCGGTGCGGCGCGGCTCGCGGCTGCGGCGCGAGCCGCCTTGCGCTCGATCAGCGCGCGATAACTGGGCTCGCGCTCTTTCCACCACACGAGCAGCGGCGCGGCCACGAAGATCGACGAATAGGTACCGATGAACAGTCCGGCGAACAGCGCGAGCGCAAAGTCTTCGAGGGCCGTGGCGCCGAAGAAACCGGAGCCGACGATGAGCAGCGACAAGACCGGCATGATCGCCACGAACGACGTCGACAACGACCGCATCAGCACTTCGTTCAGCGATCGGTTCGCCATCTCGCCATACGTCGAGCGACCCGTGGTGAGCAGTGTTGTTTGGTTCTCTCTGATCTTGTCGAAGACGACAACGGTGTCATAGAGCGAGAACCCGAGGATGGTCAGGAATGCGGTGACGGTGGCGGGCGACACGGTGAACTGGGTGAGCGAATAGATGGCCACCGTGAAGATGATGTCGTGGATGACCGCGACGATCGCCGCGGCCGACATCTTCCACTCGAACCGCACCGCCAGATAGACGGCCAGCACGAAGAAGAACACCAGCATCGCCACGAGCGCCTTGTGCGACACCTGGCTGCCCCACGTCGGACCGACGGTACTGATGCTCACATCGGGCGACTTCGAGTGCGCGTAGGTTGCCAGCCCCGCCGCGACGTTGTCGCGAATGCTCGGGATCTTGTCGAGCACGACCGTGACCTGGTTCTTGGTCACCGTCACGGTCGGCGCGGTTTTCGTGAGCTTGGTCGCCACGACCGCGGCGGCAACCTTGTTCTTGTCCGGCGCGGCCACCTTCACGACGGTGAACGTCTCGGTACCGCCGAGCTGCGTGTCGCTGACATCGGCCGACTTCTTGCCGGTCGCCTGGGCAACTGCGGCGCGGATCCTGTCGCTCGCGTCGTCGACAATCCGAGCCTGCACGCGAATCGTACGTTTACCGTTCGACGGGTTCGTGCTGATAGTGGCCTTGTAGTCGCCAATCCCCAGCTTGTCGATCACGGCGCGCGCGCCGTTGACCGAAACCGTGGCGCCCTTGGCTGCGTCGACCTGCCACGACACGCCGCCCTCGAAGTCGATGCCGAGGTTGAGTCCACGTACGGCCAATGCGAGGCCGCCGCCGAGGACGACGACAAGGAACATCACCAAGAAACGTTTGCTGTGCTCTACGAAACGGAAGTTGGTCCGTTCGTGGAAGAAGTCGGATGGGCGATGGCGCCGATCGACACCGGGCGTACCCGGCAAACCTTCCATGTGCGGGTTCTGCGGACCGATGGAGCTGGTCATACCGACGTCCTTCCCGCGACGTCGAGGCCCGCGGCCAGACCGAACTTCTTCATCCCGACGAGGTTCGCGCGGCGAGCCATCAGCGACACGAGTGGGTGCATGAACGTCACCGCGAGCACGAGGTCGACGATCGTCGACATCGCCAGGAAGTAGGCGAAACCCTTGACCGAACCGATGGTCAGGATGTAGAGCACGCCCGCGCCGATGAGCGAGACCGAGTCGGCCGCCACGATCGTGCGCCACGCCCGCGTCCAGCCGACATCGACCGACGAGCGCACGGTCTTGCCGGTGCGCACCTCGTCTTTCAATCGCTCGAAGTACACGACGTACGAGTCGACGGTGACACCGACCGACACGATGATGCCGGTGACACCCGACAGCGTGAGCGTGACGCCCTGGACCTGACCGAGCCACGTCACGAGCGTGTACATCACCATTCCGGTGAGCGCGAGCCCGATCCACACCACGATCCCGAGCATTCGGTAGAACAAGAGCATGTAGAGCGCGACGAGCGCCAGCCCGATGAGTCCAGCCGCGATCCCAGCGTGGAGTTGTTCATTGCCGAGCGTTGGCGAGACGTCTTCGACCGTCTCCTGCTTCGGATCGAACTTGACCGGCAGCGAGCCATAGCGCAGCGCGAGCGCAAGGTTCTTCGCCTCGCCTTGGCTGAACTTGCCCGAGATACGCACCCGGCTGCCCGTGATACCCGGGTTGATGTTCGGAGCGCTGATCACCGCGTTGTCGAGCACGATGGCGACCTGTTTGTTGACGTACGGCGTCGCAACCTTGTCAACGAACTGCGAACCGCGATAGGTGACGTCGACGCCCCAGCCACCTCCACTCGAGTCGTAGCTCGCCGACGCGGCCGTGACGGCCGACCCGGGCAGCAAGTTGGGACCGAGCAGATAGCACTGTGAATGTTTGCCGTTCTTCGGCACTTGATCCCAGAACCAACCCTCGGCGCTCGCGACGGGCGGGGGGTTCGTCTTGACGAAGTCCTTGCATCCCTTACCGGTGATGCTGTCCGTGGTGGTGGTGGTCCCGGCCGCCGACGTCGTCGTGGCACCGGACGACGTTGTGGCACCCGCTTGTGTGGTGCTGCTCGCGCCGGTCGACGTCGTCGTCGGCGCGACCGTAGTCGTGGTCGGCGCAACCGTCGTCGTGGCGGCCGCGGTGGTCGATGCACCCGCGGAACTCGTGGTGCTCGCACCGCCACTCGACGTCGTCACGCCGGCGTTCGTGGTACTCGTGGCGCCGGGCTTTGTCGTTGTCGTGGTGGTCGCCGGGTATCGAAAGTCGGCCGGGAGCGCGCCCGGCGGACTGATCACCACGCGGTTCTGGAGTTCGCCGGTACTGCCAATCGCGTTCAGCGCACTCGCACGGTCGTGGACGCCGGCGAGGTCGACCACGATCGTGTCACCCTGGCGACTCACTTCCGGTTCGGCCACACCGAGGCTGTTCACGCGGTTCTCGATGATCTGTCGAGCCGTGTCCAGCAACGAAGGGTCCGTGCCCTTGACCGGGAACAAACGCACCGAGATACCGCCGCGCAGGTCGAGTCCGAGCTGCGGGCTCTTGCTCGATGCCAACGTGGCGAAGAACGCGGTCAGCACCAGTACGAGCGTGAGCACCAACATCAGCGGTTTGCGATTCACAGTCGTTGCTCCCGGCCGGAGTCACCGGCGGACTGTTCGGCGTCGGAGTGCTCGGTTGACGGAGACGGAGACGAAGCGGGCGGGGGCGCCGCCACCATCGGAAGTGGCAGGTCGGCCGTGAGCCGGCCGATGGCTCGCCGCGAAATCGTGATGGTGGTCGATGGAGCGATTTCGAGGTCGGCCGTCTCGATGTCGAGCTTGACGATGCGCCCGTAGATACCCGATGTCGTCACGATCTCGTCACCTTCAACGAGGCGTCCTTGCATCTCGACAACCGCGCGCATCTGTCGCCGCTGCGGCAGCACGAACAGGAAAAAGAACGGGATCACCACCAACGGGATCACCACGAGGGCTTGCACGGGTTCTACCCACTCACGATTGGGGACGGGATCACACGGTCAGGAGCCCCGAGAACTTAGTCGAGAGTGACCAGCGCACCTGGTCAAGCGCCGATCCAGGCGCACCGGCGACGGATCAGGCGCTCGTCGCCGCGACCGCAGCCTGATCGGCGGCGACGACGGCGTTGAGCTGGTCGAGGCGCGCGGACCGGTGACGCTCGAGCTGTCCCGAATAGGCAGCCCGCGGCAACCCAGCCCAGTATTGCGCGGCCCCAAGCGCCCGGGCGTCGAGCGCATCGGGCTCGACGACCTCGTCGAGAAAACCGGCATCGCGCGCGCCGTTGGGGTCATAGATGCGCGCGCCGACGGTGGCGAGCTGGAAGTGGCGTCGCGACAGGCGCTCTTCGGAGAGCTCCACGGCCCAGTGCGGCACGACCATCCCGATCTGGGTCTCGATCAAGCCGATCTTGAACGCGCCCTGCGCGCCGATGCGCTCGTCTGCGCTGAGCAGCAAGAACGCGCCCGCGGCAATGGCGTGACCGCTGCACGCGACCACGACCGGTACTGGCGAGCCGAAAATGCGGGCGAACAGGGCACCGCCCTTGGTCGTGAGCCGGGCCGCGGACTGTGGGGAGGCCTGCATCTCGGCCAGGTCGAACCCGCCCGACAAAAAGCCCGGCGTGCCGGTGATCAGCATTGCGCCCACCGAGTCGGGGCCAGCCGTCTCGGCCCTCGTCAGCGCGGCTTCCAGCGCGCCCACCACTTCGGTCGACAGCGTGTTCGCCTTGCCGTGGTCGATCGTGACGTGGGCGATGCCGTCGCGCACCTCGTAGTGAACTACTTCATCGCTCATCGCAGCCGTCTCCAGTCGTCGTTCGGGGGCGCATCGGTGTCAGTCGTCGGGCGCAGCGAGTGCCTCGAACAGCCCCGGACTCTCGGGGGTGGCTACCGACACGGGCACGCCGAGATGCGCGAACGCCGCCGCCGTGGCGATTCGCCCGCGCGGAGTGCGTTGTAGCAGACCGTGCTGCAAGAGAAACGGCTCGTAGACGTCTTCGACGGTGTCGGGCTGTTCGCCGACCGCCACCGCCAGCGTGCCCAACCCCACTGGTTGGCCCGCGAAGGTGCGGCACAACGCGCTGAGAATGAGGCGGTCGACCTTGTCGAGCCCGAGCTCGTCGACCTCGAACAGCTCGAGCGCGGCGCGAGCCGTCTCGGTGGTCACGGTGCCGTCGCCGCGCATTTCGGCATAGTCGCGGACGCGTTTCAGGAGTCGGTTCGCGATGCGGGGCGTGCCGCGGCTGCGGCTCGCGATCTCGGCCGCGCCGTCGGCATCGAGGATCACGCCAAGGATCGACGCCGCGCGCGTCACGATCGTGGCGAGTTCGTCGGTGTCGTAGTAGTCGAGCCGCGCAACGAACCCGAACCGATCACGCAGCGGCCCGGTGATCAGCCCCGTTCGTGTCGTGGCACCCACGAGCGTGAAGCGCGGCACGTCGATGCGAATCGAGCGCGCGGTCGGACCCTTTCCAATCACGATGTCGAGTTGGTAGTCCTCCATCGCGGGATAGAGCACCTCTTCGACTGGGCGGGGCAGACGGTGCACCTCGTCGATGAACAGCACGTCGCCGTCGTCGAGGTTGGTGAGAATCGCGGCGAGATCGCCCGCGCGCTCGAGCGCGGGCCCACTCGTGGGTTGGAGTCGCGACCCCATCTCGACCGCGATGATCTGCGCCATGCTCGTCTTGCCGAGCCCGGGTGGTCCGGCGAGCAGCACATGGTCGACCGCTTGGCCGCGCGCCCGTGCGGCGCCGAGCATGATCTCAAGGTGTTCCTTCAAGGCGCGCTGGCCGACGAACTCGGCCAAGCGCCGAGGACGCAGTGTGGTTTCCTCGGCCGCTTCGATCGGGTCGCCGGCCTCGGGTTGGAGCATCTCCTCGCGGCTCATCGACGCACCCCGAGCGTGCGTAGCGCCCCACGGAGGGCCTCTTCCACCGATGCATCGTCGGCGACATCGGCGAGCACCGATCGGATCTCCTCACCGCTATAGCCCAATGACTCGAGCGCTTCGCGCACGTCGGCGCGCACCGGCACGGGCCCGCCGCCGAATGCGTCGCCGTCACCAGCGCCAACGCGCAAGTCGACGTCGGCGACATCGAGGCGAGCCTTCAAGTCGACGAGGAGGCGTTGCGCAGTGCGCTTGCCGACACCGGGGACGAGGCAGAGCGACTCGAGATCGTCGCCGGCGATACAGCGTCGTAACGCCGCAGGCGCATGGACCGACAAGATCGCGAGCGCGAGCTTCGGTCCGACACCGCTCGCGGTGATGAGGGCTTCGAAGCAATCACGCTCGTCGCGCGTGAGGAAACCGAACAACACCATGGCGTCTTCGCGTACGTGGAGATGCGTGACGATGAACGCTGGCGCGCCCGGCGTGAGCTGCGCGAAGGAGCTAAGGGGCATGAGCACGCGGTAGCCGACACCACCGACCTCGAGCAGCACTTCGCCCGATGCAGTGCGTTCGAGCACCGTGCCGCGCAGTGATCCGATCATGACCGCGCCGCCGCGGTCGTGGCCTTCGCGATCTGCTGCTGTAGTCGGTCGGCGTTGGGGTCGTCGCCCGGTGTCGCGCTCGGTGCCGCGGGGAGACGAGCGCGCCACGAGTGACACACCGCGAGGGCGAGCGCGTCAGCGGCGTCGGCGGGCTGAGGCACGGCCGCGAGGTGCAGCAGCCGCGCGACCATCTCGCCCACCTCGCGTTTACCCGCGCCGCCGTCGCCGGCAATCGCGAGCTTGATCTCGTTGGGCGAATACTGCACGACCGGCACTCCGTGGCGCGCCGCGGCGACGAGCGCGAGCCCGCTGGCCTGACCCACCGAGATCGCGGTGCGCGCGTTCACTTGAAACAGGACGCGCTCGACAACGAGCACCGACGGGCGAAGCTCGACCACGAGCTGTTCGAGTTCGTCGGCCAGCGCGGCCAGGCGCAGCGGGAGCGGCGTGGCCGGGTCGCTGCGCAGCACACCGCAGGCGACGGCCTGCATCGGTTGTTTCGGCGCACGCACGACAGCCCCATAGCCGCAGCGCGACACGCCTGGGTCGATCCCGAGTACAGGCGCACTGCCGAACACAGGTTCGACCTTAGCGTGCGAGGTCCACGCTCACGCGGACCGCGAGCGGCGCAGGGCGCGCCACACGATCAGCACGACGCCAAGCATGACCACGACAGGAACGAGGCGCTTCACGAGCGAGGCTCCGGCGGCATCCATCAGATTGACGGGTTCGGCTTCGGGTGCATCGACGAGGCGGACGGCCGGACGCGCCGCGCTGGCCCCGTTACCGTTCGACGCCGCGGCGGACTGCGGTGCGGCGGACTGCGGTGCGGCCGGCGCCGCGGCGGACTGCGCGGGCGCGTCCGGCGCGTTCAGGACGTCGTGTTCGAGGTTCGTCACGAACTGCTTCAAGATCTTGGCCGAGACCTCGGCCATGACACCGCGACCGAACTGCGCGACCTTGCCGGTCACGTTGAGCACCGTGTCGATGTCGACGAGCGTGCCACCGTTGTCGTCGCGCATCACGACGGTGATCTGCGCGCTCGCGTTGCCCTGTCCGCGAGTGTCGCGCCCGGACGCGTCGATCGTGATCGTGCGCGTCGCCTCGTCGACCGAGGCGAGGTGCGCAGCACCTTTGTACTGCGCCGTGATGGGCCCGACCTTGACCTTCACGATGCCACGAAACTCGTTGCCTTCGATCTCTTGGAGCTGCGCGCCGGGCATACACGGTGCAATGCGCTCGATGTCGAGCAACGTGTCCCATGTCGTCGTCAACGATGTGTTCACCCGGAAACTGTCCTTGATGTTCTCCACGATCACTCCTCGGTTCGCACGGTGCCTGGTTGCCGCACCGCTCGGCTGTCGATCGCCTCGATGGCTTCGAGGTCGGCGATCGTGTCCACGTCATCTGGTCGGCCCGTGTCGTCGCACGGCACCTCGACGACGCTGCGACCCGCAAAGAGCTGGCGGGCACCTTCATCGCCGGTGAGCGCCAACGCATCGGGCCAGTGCTCTCGCCCGATGAGCACGGGATTGGCGCGCACTCCACCGTAGGTCGCCACCGCCAACCCGGCACCGGCATCGTACGCGGCACCGAGTCGCTGCCAGGCAACTGACCCCACGAGCGGCTGATCGGCGAGGCCCACGACGACCGCATGCACGACGCCGCGCCGCGCGAGATGGCGCAGCGCAGCCTGGAGCGACGTCGAGATCCCTTCGCTCCAACCAATGTTGCGCACGACCTCGACTCCCGGCGGCGCGACCGCGGCCACAGCGTCGGCGTCGTGGCCGACGACGAGCACCACGGGGCCGAGCCCCGACGCGACCGCGGCATCGAGCACGCGCGACACCAGGGGCCGACCGCCCAGGTCGAGTAATGGTTTCGGTGGGCCGGCGTCGATGCCGAGACGCGACCCGCGCCCGGCGGCCAACACGGCCGCCGCGATCGTGCCCCTCGTGGTCACAAGCCTCGTTTACTCGACACTTATTGGGCGGCTTCGAGGGCTCTTCGCACGAGTACGCGTGCGAGGTGCTCCCGGTACTCGACGGACCCGTTGAGATCGGCAGGCGGTTCGGTGCCTTCGGCCGCGTGGTCCGCCGCGTCGGCGATCGAGTCGCCCGCAGCGAGCGCCGCCTCCACCGCTGCGGCACGCACGGGCGTGGCACCCATGTTGACCAGCGCAACGCGGCGCTGCCCCGCCACGGTGGCAGCCACGGCACCGACGATGGCCCAGTCCTGGGCCCGCCGGTTGAACTTCTGGAAGTTGTAGCCGGTGGCGCCGGCTTTGGGAACACGCACTTCGGTGAGTAACTCGTCGGGCTCCAACGCGGTTTCGAGGAAGCCCTTGAAGAAGTCGGCGGCACCAATCGAACGCTCGATGGCCGAGCCGCGTACGACAAACGTGGCGTCGAGTGCGAGGAGTGCGGCCGGCAGATCGCTCGCCGGGTCGCCGTGCGCGACCGACCCACCGATCGTGCCGCGGTGACGTACTTGGTTGTCGCCGACCTCGCCCGCGACCGCCGACAGCACGGCGCACTCCTTCGCGAGCAACTCGCTCGTCTCGACGTCGCGGTGTCGTGTCAGCGCGCCGATCGCAATGTGATCACCGCCGTCACGGATATACGACAGATCACGAAGGCGGCCGACGTCGACCAGCACCGTCGGCGTCGCCAACCGCAGTTTCATCAACGGCAGGAGCGACATCCCGCCGGCCAAGAACTTTGCGTCATCGCCGGCCTCGACCACCGCGGCAACCGCCGCTTCGACGGTGTCGGCCCGCACATATTCGAACGCCGCGGGGATCACGCCGACGCTCCCTCGGCCGCCGCAAGCACTGCCAGCACGATGTTGTGGTAGCCGGTGCAGCGGCACAAGTTGCCTTCCAGGCCGAGCCGCACCTCACGCTCGTTCGGTGACGGGTTCTCGTCGAGGAAGCCGACGGTGGCCATCACCATCCCCGCGGTGCAGTAACCACACTGGAGCCCGTGGTGATCGTGGAACGCCTGCTGGACCGGGTGCAGCGTGCCGTCAGCGGCCGCGAGGCCCTCGATCGTGGTCACTGCGCCCCCGTCCGCCTGGGCCGCGAGCATCGTGCAGCTCTTCACCGATTCGCCGTCGTAGAGCACCGTGCACGCACCGCACGAGGAGGTGTCACACCCGACCTTGGTCCCGGTGAGGCCGCACGATTCCCGCAGGAATTGCACCAACAGCGTGCGCGGCTCGACGTCATGTTCCTGGCTGGCACCGTTGACGGTGAGGGAGATCTTCATACGGGCGGAAAGTTATCGCAGGGCCCGATGTCGGTGCGCTGACCGAACCGAAACGTCAGATGCCGGCCATGATGTCGGCGAGCTCTTTGGCCTTCGGCCAGGTCATGCCGACCACCTTGACCGTCTGCCACCGCACGACGCCCTCGGCGTCGAGCAGAAAGACCGAACGGCGTACGCCGATGACCGGAGCCTTGATGCCGTACGCCTCGATCACCTTCGCGTCGACGTCGGACAACAGCGGGAACGCGAAGTTCTTCTTGGCGATGAACTTCTCGTGACTCTCGATGTCTTGGGGCGAAATACCGAGCACCACAACGCCCTCGGGCGCCAAGATCTCGTAGTCGTCGCGGTAGCCGCACAGCTGTTTGGTACAGCCGGGTGTGAAGTCGCCGGGATAGAACGCGAGCATCACCTTCGAGCCACGGAACTCCGAGAGCGTGTAGTCACGACGTTGCGTGCCTTGCACCCCCGGCAACGTGAAGTCCGGTGCCACCGAGCCAACCGCGATACCTGCCATCCCCCAAGCATACGAGGCGGGCAAGCCCGGAGATTGTGATCAGACTCCAGCCCTCAGCCGGCAACGGCGGCGAGCACGGCTTCGGGGATGTCGAAGTTGGCGTAGACGGCTTCGACGTCGTCGTGGTCTTCGAGCGCATCCATCAAGCGCAGCACCTGGCGAGCACTCGACTCGTCCTCGAGCGCCACCGTGGTGGTGGGCACCATCGTCAGGTCGGACGACGTCACGGCCAGGCCCGCAGCTTCGATCGCTGTGCGAACATTGTGGAGTTCGGTCGGCGGCGTGGTGACCTCCCACTCGTCACCGGCATCGGCAATGTCGTCGGCACCGGCATCGGCCGCCAGGAGCATCAGGTCGTCCTCGCTCGCCGCGCTTTTCGGTACGAGCACGATCCCCCTGCGCTCGAACTGCCACGACACCGCACCCGGTTCGGCAAAGCTGCCGTTGTTCTTGGAGAACGCATTCTTGATCTCGGCGCCGGTGCGGTTGCGGTTGTCGGTGAGGCACTGTACGTACACCGCCACACCCGCAGGGCCGTAACCCTCGTAGTTCACCGCTTCGTACTGGACACCTTCTTCTTCACCGGTACCCCGGCGGATCGCCCTCGCGATCGTGTCGACGGGCACCGAGTTGTCGCGCGCCTTTTGGATCATCGTGCGCAACGTGGCGTTCGAATCGGGATCACCACCGCCAGATCGCGACGCGACCTCGATCTGGCGGATGAGTACCGCGAACAGCTTGCCGCGCGCCTGATCGGCCGCGCCCTTTTTGTGCTTGATCGAGTGCCACTTGGAATGTCCGCTCATTGGGTCCTCTGGGTCAATCGACACGTGTCGCGAGCAACGGTGCGCTCAGCACGCGTCCAGGAAATCTTGGTGGAGCCGCAGGTCGTGCGCCAACTCGGGATGGAACGTGGTGCCGGTGCACGCACCCGACCGTACAAGCACCGGATCGCCTTCGTACTCGGCCAGGACGGTGACATCGTCGCCGACCCGTTCAATCTTGGGCGCACGGATGAACACGCCGTGGAACGCGCCTCCCGCCAGCCCGTTCACGGCCAGGTCGGCCTCGAAGCTGTCGACCTGGCGGCCGTAACCGTTGCGGCGCACGTCGATGTCGAGCACAGCGAGTGGCGTTTGGTCGGCCCGCCCGTCGTGCACGCAACGCGCGAGCAAGATCACGCCTGCGCAGGTCGCCAGGCATGGCATGCCGTCGTGGAGTGCGCGCGTCAGCGGCTCACGCAGACCCGATGATGCGAGCAGCTTCTCCTGCGTGGTCGATTCACCGCCAGGAAGTACGACCGCGTCAACGGCCGCGAGTTGCTCGGGCCGTTTGACGAGCGTGACCTCAGCGCCGAGCGCGCCCAGCGCCTCGACGTGTTCGCGAAACGCCCCCTGCAAGGCGAGGACCCCGACCTTCATCGCCTGGAGGCCTCATCTCGACGCGACGCGTCTCGTCATGGTGAGGGGCGTACGAATGGTGCGCATTACCAGCCGCGGTCTTCGAAGTGCACGTCGGGGCTGGCGTCGCCACGCATGGCATCGCCGAGACCCTTCGACACCTTGAGCACGATGTCGGCGTCGTTGTAGTGCGTCGTCGCTTCCACGATGGCCTTCGCACGCGGCGCCGGGTCATCGCTTTTGAAGATGCCCGAGCCGACGAACACAGCCTGCGCTCCGAGCTGCATGACGAGCGCAGCATCCGACGGCGTGGCGATGCCGCCGGCGCAGAACAACGGCACCGGGAGCTCGCCGAGCAGCGCGACTTCCTGCACGAGATCGAGCGGCGCGCGCAACTCTTTGGCCCAACCGAACAGTTCTTCGGGCGGAGCCTGCGAGAGCCGACGGATGTCACCGAGGATCGAGCGGAGGTGACGCACGGCCTCGATGATGTTGCCGGTGCCGGCCTCGCCCTTCGAACGGATCAGGCACGCACCCTCACTGATGCGGCGCAGTGCCTCGCCGAGATTGGTCGCGCCACACACGAAGGGCGCCGTGAACGACCACTTGTCGACGTGGTACGCCTCATCAGCCGGGCTCAACACCTCGGACTCGTCGACGTAGTCGACGCCCATCGCCTGGAGCACCTGCGCTTCGGCGAAATGGCCGATGCGGCATTTTGCCATCACTGGAATGGTGACCATGGCCTGGATGCCTTCGATCATCGCCGGGTCGCTCATACGGGCGATGCCGCCGTCGCGGCGGATGTCAGAAGGGACGCGCTCGAGCGCCATCACGGCGCACGCGCCGGCGTCTTCGGCGATCTTGGCCTGGTCGGGGGTGACCACGTCCATGATCACGCCGCCGCGAAGCATCTCGGCCAGCCCGCGCTTCACCCGCGCGGTGCCGGTGGTGCGTTGCTCGGTCATGGACCGATGCTATCTGCGGGCACTCACTGGATCGTCACCGAATAGGTCGGCTTCGGGAGCTCGACCCAGGCGGCGCCGGGCGCAAGGCGCAGGTCGTTGCCAGCCGCGTCCAGCAGATGCACGGTCTGATCGGCGCTGCGATAGGCCCATGTGCCCTGGATCGCCCGACCGTCGCGCAGGAGCCATGCCGTACCGCTGCCGTGCAGTTCGGCCTGGGAACCGACGCTGTTGCATGCGCCTTGACCGACCGAATACGCGACCGACTCGACCACCACGTCGCGGACCGCTATCTGCGCGCCACCCACGACCACGTCGGGCCGCCCGAACAGGCCGCGCTTCCACATCCGAGCGACGGGATCCCAATCCCACGTCACCGCGTAACCCTGGCGGAAGCCAACAACGACATGCGAAGCGGCAACGCCGGCCGCCGACGTGGTCGCGTTCGACGGCGAGTAGCGGAACAGTGCGCTCGGCGGACCTTGGGCCGACGGCGCGTGCGCATAGAGCTGCGGGCCGCGCCCGAACAAGTTGTGGGGTGCGATCTGACCGCGACTTCCATCGCGAAACATGCCGTCGCCGGCGCGCGTCTCGTCGAGGCGCACAACCGGTGCGGTGTTGATGCTCGTGATCGCGTAGGGCGCGCCGCCCGAATAGGCGAAGATCCCGCGCAGGATGTGCACGAGTTCCTGATCAGTCCGCCGCACCGATCGCACCGGCCCGACCACCGGCGGAACGTGCGATTGGAACACCGCTGCGAGCCGCGTGTAATCGCACTCGACGACCTCTTCGTACACGACGTCGGCGAGGTCGACGCCGATCTGCGGGTGCGCGGCCGACACGTTGTCGACCTTGACGGTCAGCGCCGGTCGCGACGTGGCGGCCGCGTCCGTCGTGGGCAACCCCGTCAGCGGCCAGTTCACCCGCCGGGGTCGGGTGGTCGTCGTCACGAGCACACGTTTGCCGGACGCATCCGTGGTCGTCGCGCGCGTACTGCTGCTCCCGCACGCCGTCGCAACCGCAGCCACCGCGATCGCGACGACGAACGTCGTCGCGCGGCGGGCGCGTCTCACCTAGAGCTCCTGGAGTCGAGCAATGCGGTCGTCGAGCGGCGGGTGGGTCATGAACAGGTTGTCGAACTTGCGCGCCTTTTTCTGGTCACCATCGAGTGGATCTTCGATCCACAGATGCGCGGTCGCCTTCGACGCGGTGTGCACCACCGTGTGATCGTCCTTCAGCTTCTCCAACGCCGAGATCAAACCGGGTGGGTAGCGCGTGATCATCACGCCGCTGACGTCGGCGAGATACTCGCGCTGCCGGCTGATCGCGAGCTGCATGAGCTGGGCCACGATCGGAGCGAAGATGATCGCAATGAAGCCGAACACGACGAGCACGATCCCGAGCGGGTTGTCGTTGTTGTTATCGCTGCGATCGTTGCGCATCCCGCCCCAGAACGTGAACCGCAGGAACAGGTCGCTCATCAACGCGATCATCCCGACCATCGTGACGGCCAGCGTCATGATCAAGATGTCGTAGTTGCGGATGTGGCTCAACTCGTGCGCGAGCACACCTTCGAGTTCGACGCGATTCATCGTGTCGAGCAGGCCCGTGGTGACCGCCACCGCAGCATGCTTGGGGTTGCGTCCCGTAGCGAACGCATTGGGCGCCGGGTCATCGATCACATACAAGCGCGGTTTCGGCATGCCGGCTCCGATGCACAGGCCCTCGACGAGGTTGTGCAACCGCCGATACTCCGTTTCGTCGGCCGGGTGGGCGCGACTCATCGCCAACGCAATCTTGTCGGAGTTGTAGTACGACCCGACGGCCGATCCAATCGCGACCACCGCCGCGATCACCACACCCATCGCGCCGAAGCGCGCCAAGTACGTGATCAGCCACGCGATCCCGAACACCACGACCACAAAGATCGCGATCATGATGACCGTCCGCCGCTTGTTCTGCGCAATTTCTTCGTACACTGTCTATTCGCCTACTTCGTCCGGCGTTGCGAGCTTCCTACGCACCGGTATCGCTCGTTACCACTGGTCGCTCCCACTCCCGGCCGAGGGGCTCTGCAGGCGGGTCTCCATTTCGCTCCACGGCTGTTTCGGTCGCCGCGTCGGACAGCGCGATCAGAACTGCACCTTGGGGACTTCGCGGTCCTCGGGCGCCTCGGTCTCGAAGAACTCACGCGACTTGAAGTTGAACATCCCGGCGATGACGTTCGACGGGATCGTGCCGATCTTGTTGTTGTAGCCCAGCACCGAGTCGTTGTAGAACTGCCGCGAGTAGGCGACCTTGTCCTCGGTGGCCGTCAGTTCTTCCTGCAGCTGCAAGAAGCTCTGGTTCGCCTTCAAGTCGGGGTAGGCCTCGGCGAGCGCGAACAGCTTGCCGAGCGCGCCGGTCAGGAGCCCTTCGGCCTGTCCGGCCTGCTGCGGCGTGGATGCGCTCACTGCGACGTTGCGGGCATTGACGACGTTTTCGAGCGTTTCCGATTCGTGTTTGGCATAGCCCTTGACCGTCTCGATGAGGTTCGGGATCAGGTCGTGGCGACGCTTGAGCTGGACATCGATCTGCGACCACGAGTTGTCAACGCGGTTGCGCAGGCGGACCAGGCCGTTGTACTGCATCACGAAGATCAGTACGAACAACACGATCACGACGATGATGATGATCAACGCGACGGACATGGA
>JBBREP010000044.1:0-28859 GCA_038202885.1 Acidimicrobiia bacterium
CGCGGGCCAGGTGAACCTCATGAAACTGGCGATCGCCGACACGAGGGACCACATCCTCGACTCGGTCGTGATGCTTAAGGCGCAGAGCCTGAGCGTCGTCCCACCTGAGTCGTGCAACAACGGTACTGACGACAACGGTGATGGCAAGATCGACATGAACGACCCGCTGTGCCAGGCCTCGACGACGCCGCCGCCGACGGGCAACGGTGGCATCGGCTCGGGCAACAGCGCCCCGCCGTTCACGGGCAACGAGGGCACACCCATCTCGCTGGATGCGAGTGCCGTGGGCTGGGCCACGACGCCTGACACCGTGTCGACCACATGGCAGGTGACCGGTATCAACGGCACGCCGGGGACGTGCGATGTCGTGCCGAGCGTTGCCCAACCACTGAATACCGACGGTTCGGCCGCCGTGGTGCACGCGATTTGCCCGAACGAAGGTGAGTACGTCGCCCACGTCTGGGGCTGGGACGGTCCGGCGGGCACCGGCGGCAGCACGTTCGATTACGACGTCGATTTCTTCGTGCATAACGCGCCGCCCGCCGTCACGATCGACGCACCCACCTCCGGGACGCATCTCGACGCTGGCCAGACCGTGAATCTCGCGGCGTCGGTCACAGACCCAGGAGTGCTGGACACCATCACATGCGCCATCGACTGGGGTGACAGCACGACCGAGCCCGGGGTGTTGAGTGGCGGCACGTGCAGTGGGTCCCACGCGTATGTGGCCGACGGTCCCGCGATCATTGCAGTCACGGCGACCGACAACGGTGGCGACACCGGTGCGGCCGCGACGCTGGTGACGGTCGGCGCCAGCGTCGGCGCACCGCCTGTGGTGACCGCGAATCCGACGGACGCGATTGTCGCCACGGGCCAGCCGTACTCCTTTGTCGCTAGCGCCACCGGCACCCCGTCGCCAGGTGTGCAGTGGCAGCAGTCAAACGACCTCGGCGCAACCTGGACCGACATTGTCGGCGCGACGGCTACGACATTGACCGGCACGGCGACGCTGGCCGACTCCGCCAGCCAGTACCGCGCCGAGTTCACCAACGCGTCGGGGACCGCGACAACGACCAGCGCAACGCTCACCGTGACTGGGACCGCCGTCACCGTCGCCTCGTCGAACCTCACTCCAGTCGTCGGCGAGCGGGTGACCCTGACGGCGACCGTGGCCGACTCGGCGAAGCCGTCGAGTGCCATCGGCGGCATGCTGCGGTTCTACGACGGTGCGACCCAGCTGGGTGCGAGGAGCTTCAAGTCTGGGGGCACTGCGTCGCTCGTGACGACCAAGCTCGGCCTCGGTGCTCACTCGATCACCGCGGTGTGGCGACCAACAGCCAAGAGCGTGGCGTTCACGTCGCCACCGTTGGCCGTTGTCGTTGGTCAGGCCTCGACGAGTGTGACGCTCACGGTGAATCGAGCGAAGGGCACGACGGCAACGGTGTTCATGTTCAATGCCGTTGTCAAGGTCGTCGCGCCTGGCCGGTCCAAGGTGTTCCCCGGCACCGTGACCTTCTACGACGGTGTCGTGTCGATCGGCACCGTCACCCTGACGACCACCGCGGCGGCGAAACTCGCGATCACACTGTCCACAGGCGTCCGCGCGATCACCGCGGTTTACCTGGGCAACACGAACCTGCAGCCGTCTCCGCCGTCGAACGCCCGGAGTGTTGTCGTGACGTGATCGCGCAGCCGTCGGGCTTGCCTAGGTAAGCGATCGCGACGCTTGAGGCTGTGTTGCCCGGACACCAGAAATTCCATGCTGTCGGTACCTGCATCGTGTGCTGTTTTCGCGATACGGTGCCCGCCGCGGGCAGCTTGGCGGGGCCGCAAGGCTGGCGAAAAAGGGTGGTGGGCGATGACTCGGCGTGAACGAGCAGGTTTCGGTTCGCGGGTCGCGATCGCGACGGGAGCCCTCCTGGGTGTACTCATCTTGGCGAGCGCGGCGACGTCGGGAGCGAGCAGTAGTGGTGCTGCGCACGCTGCGCGTCGCGACACCGTTACCGGGATCGACGCGTTGGGCGATCCGATCGCGGCCGCGGATCAGCACGCAGTGGAAGACGCGTCGGCGTACACCGCCAGACCATCGGCGCCGGTTCCTCCGCTGCCGGTGAAGAGCACGGCTCCGAGTGACATCGGGTCGTGGGCTGCGCCGCACACTGATGCAACCGGGGTCACGGGTATTCATTCAGTGTTGCTGCGCACCGGCAAGGTGCTCCTGTGGAGCCCGTACGCGAAGCACTCTGCGCCCGCGTCCGCGTCGCAAGCGCCGAGTTACGAGATCCAGACGATGGCCGCGGTGTACGACCCGGTGACGAACACGTCGGTTCGCGTCGATCCGCCCGACGACGGCGATGTGTTCTGCGGTGCCGCGACGATTCTCGGTGACGGCACCGTGCTTGTCGTGGGCGGCCAAGATCCGTACCACGGTTGGTACGGATCGCGTGGCAGCGCGATGGTGCTGCTGTTCAACCCGATCACGCAGAAGTGGTCGCAGGCCAAGCCGATGGCCGCGGGTCGTTGGTACCCGACGGTCACCGAGTTGGCCGACGGCAGCGCCGTGATCGTCGGCGGGCGCGACGTGAACGCGCGCGGCAACAACTCGATCGAACGCGTCGGACCAATGCCTTCGGTCGATCCGCACGTAGTCGGCACGATGAAGCTCGACTATCAGCAGGACCTCTATCCGAACCAGTTCCTCCTGCCCAACGGCCACGTGTTCACGTTCGCCGGGAGCGCCACGAATTTCCTCGACCCGTCAACGTGGCGTGTCGACAAGGGCCCCGTGCCGCTTGCGCCCGAGTTCAACTACCCGAACGCGGTCGTGCTGCCCATCACGCCGGGCGCCGACATCGAGATGGTCGTGTACGGCGGCAAGAACAAGTTCGCCGGCACGACGACGTCGATCTCGTCGAAGATCGATCTGTCGTCGCCGACACCGAAGTTCACCGCGCTCAGACCGATGCCGCAGCCGCGCACGAACACGAACTCGGTGCTCCTGCCCGACGGCACGATCCTCGTCGTCGGCGGCAACCAAATCGACCAGTTCACGAACCCGTATCTGCAGTCGTTGCTCTACGACCCGGTGCACGACACGTGGACGCCGATGGCATCGCAGGCCTTGCGCCGCGGGTATCACTCGACCGCGATCCTCCTGCCCGACGGCCGGGTGCTGTCGGCCGGCGACAATGGACCCGTGGTCGGCGGTGGTGGGCGCAACCATGAGGAGATCTACTCGCCGCCGTACCTGTTCCGCGGCGACCGCCCGACGATCGTCAGTGCACCCGCAGCCGCGAAGGTCGGCTCCACGTTCGCGGTCGTGACCGCTGGCGAAGTCGCCAACGCGGTGCTGATCTCACCGGCGGCCACCACCCACGCCACGAACATGCACCAGCGGATGGTCCGGCCAGTATCAGTACCCGCGTTCGGCCACGGCCTCGTGCTCACGATCCCGAACGACGGCAGCGTGCCGCCCGGGCCATACATGCTGTTCGCGCTCAACGCCAACAACATCCCGTCTGCGGCCGCATGGGTGATGGTGTCGTGAGCGGCACCGGCCCGACCGGGCGCCGCGCGCTCACGTGTTCGGGATGAGGGCCTTGTAGTCGTCGCGGGAGACGGGCTGATTCGTGAGGGAGCTGTCGGCCCGGGGAACGTCGATGGGGCGCCCGTGGTTGGTGAAGCGCACTTGTCCGATACCGGGCAGGCTGGTGAGTGTGCACACGATTTGGGCGATCGCGAGGATTTGGGTGGCGGGCGGGATGTTCGCGAAGTCGAGATCGATGTTCGCGATGCCACGGGTAGTGGCGCCGGCCGTGAAGAGGTTGGGCTGCGTGAGCGCAGAGCGCGTTCCGGCGGGGAGCGCGCTCTGGGATATGTCGAGCAGCGCTTGGAGGGTCTTGCGGACCGACTGCGGAGCTGGGAGCCCCGTCGGGTTCTCGATGAGGTGATTGCCGCGAATGAGGCACAGTTCGACGCGCCCGGTTGGCGTGCCAATCGCGAGCGTGGTGGTCGTCGCGGGCGCGGCGAGATGCACGCGGTTGTTGTCGAGTTGCGTCGGAGTGTCTTGGTGCGGCACCCCGCACGCGCCGACCAGCGCGCACGCGACGACGACACCGAGCGCGTGAACTCGCCGGGTCATTCGGAGCTACCCGTCGATATGTCCAGCGGGAGCTCGATGACGAAACGCGCGCCGCCCGTGGGACTGTCGGCGACAGTGAGGCGACCACCGTGGAGTTCGCAGTGCGCAGCGGCGATGGCGAGCCCGAGCCCAGTGCCGGGCGCACTCGACGCTCGGCTGGACTCACCGCGATTGAAGCGCTCGAAGACGATGTCGCGGTCGCCGGGCGGGATCCCCGGCCCTGCGTCGTCAACAGCAATTTCCAACCCGTCGACGGTCCCGACCACGAGAACCTGTGTCGCTCCGTTCGCATAATGGTCGGCGTTTTCGAGCAGGTTCGTCAGCACGCGATCGATCCGACGAGGATCGAACCGTGCCGACCGCGGTGCGGACGGGTCGACGGCCACAGGGACTTCGGCGTGTCCCGTTCGTCGAAGCACCCCCTCGACAAAACGCGCCGGATCGGTATCTTCGAGCACGAGCGACGCCGATCCGGCGTCGAAGCGCGAGATTTCGAGAAGGTCGAGCACGAGGCGTTCGAAACGTTCGGTTTGGCGGCGCAGAATGTCGAGCGCGGGACGGGACCGATCATCGACGCGGCGGCCGAGGACGTCGATCGCGGACCGGATTGCTGTCAGCGGCGTACGGAGCTCATGGCTGACATCGGATGCGAACCGAGCCTCATGGTCGACGCGCTCTTGAAGCGTGTCGACCATGTCGTTGAACGCATGCACGAACGGCGCGAGATCCGGGTCGCTGGTGACCAGGCGCCGGTCATGGTTCCCACTCGCGATATCGACAGCCGTGTGGGCCATGGCGTCGATAGGGCGGAGGATGCGGCGGCTCGCGAAGAGCCCGACGGTGGCGCCCGAAACGGTAGTGATTGCGGCCGCAATGGCGAGGATGATGGCGAGGGTACGCAGCGTCGCCTCAAGCTCGGTGAGCGTGAACACTTCGTAGTAGACCCCGACATCGGGACCGATCGGAACCGCGACGATGACCGCGGGCTGGCCGCCGATCGTGACGCGCTGGCGCTGGGTTTGCGACCCTTGGAGCGTGCGCAGCGCTGGCGGTATGGCGTCACGGCCGGCGTCGATTGACGCCGCGAACCACCGGCGATCGAGTCGCAGCACAGGATGCGCTCCGGTCGCGCTGGACAGACTTGCGAGGATCACCGTTGGGTCCGCGGTTCGGTCTTGCAGAAACGCCGCGGCGGTGCGGGCGTCAACAACGGCCTGGTGCGTGGCGAGCGTTTCGCGTTTCGAGAGCAGATAACGCCGAGTCAACGCGTAGGTCATGAGCACGAGGCTGACGGAGAGGATGAGCGCGAGGGCGGCGAACGCGATGCTCGTCCGGACTCGCAATCCGGCCTTGCGTTGAATGTGCGAAGGGTCAGGCACCGTCGACGAGCTTGTAACCCAGGCCGCGCGCCGTCACGAGCGTCCGCGGGGCCGCCGGGTCGTCCTCGATCTTCGCCCGCAGTCGTCCGATGTGCGCGTCGACAGTCCGGCTGTCGCCGACGCTCTCGTAACCCCATACGCGGTCGAGGAGTTGCTCACGACTCAAGATGGCGCCGGCGTGCTTGGCGAACTCGCACAGCAGGCGAAACTCGGTCCGGGTGAGTTCGACCAGCTCGCCGCGCTTTCGCACGACACCTTCGGCGGGACGGATTTCGAGGTCGCCGACATCGAAGACCCGCCGTTCGTCGGGCTGGGGCGCGGCTCGTCGCAACAGCGCCCGGACCCGGGCCGACAGCTCGCGGGCCACGAAGGGCTTGGTCACGTAATCATCGACGCCACCTTCCAGCGCGGCGACGACATCGACGCTGTCGGCCTGCGCGGACACGACGATGATCGGAACGTTGCGGTGTTGGCGCACGATTCGGCACACCTCAAGCCCGTGAGTTCCCGGTAGCCGCAGATCCAACAGCACCAGGTCGGGCTCCTCGGACAAGGCTCGAGCGATCGCGGTGTCGCCGTCTGCGGCCTCGATCACCACGTAGCCGTCGTCCTCGAGCAGCATCCGGAGCGTCGCACGCACGTCACCGTCGTCTTCGACGATCAAAATTCGGGCTGCCACGAGTCCATTCTTGCGTACTAGCCCGCCCGCGTGTCGGCGCTGTCACGAAACGGGCAATTCGTCGTGCCGCGCCGTCGAACCAAGCTCGGCGAAGGGAAGCCGCCATGCGGTGAGTGTTGGAGGTCGACGCGACGGTCGCGTGATCACAAGGTTGCGATCACGCGACAGCCTCGTGGTGACGACACAGGACACTTGTCGCGAAATCGCGACATTCCCATCACCGGTTCGCACCATGGACCGACGAGCATCGTCACATGGCCCCAACCGGTTGGCTCAATCCACCCCGCCCACCGGGCGGCGCACCCCTTGGGCACCCTCCCGCCGAGGGGTGCGCGCGGGCCGTACTCTCCAGCGCCCACGCTTCGCGAGGCGCCAGCGTGTGACCCGGCGCGCGCTTCGCGAGGCGTGCGGTTGCGATTCCCGCCCGGCGGGGGTGTGCGGTTGTCGTTCGTGAAGACGCTCGCCAGTAACGCCGAGGTGCTCATCGGGAGCGAAACCATCGTGAGCGGCCTCAGCTACCAGCAGGGGGTGGCCCTGTCGCTGTCGTTTGCCGTCACCGGCACGAACCCCACGACCCTCCAAGCCAAGGCCTGGCTTGCCGGCAGTGCGGAGCCATCGCAGTGGGCCCTCACGGCCACGGACTCCACCGCTGCCCTCCAGAGCGGCGGTCAGCCTGGTGTGCGCGTGTTCCTCGGTGGGGGATCCACGAATCTGGCGAATTGGCTCTTCGACAATTTCGTCGTCACCGATCTCGCCGGCCCGTAACCGAACACCCATTCGCGGTGGAGTGCGCGCGAGGTTTCCAGCACCGCGACCGAGCGCCGCGCCCGTCCGAGGACGAGTGCGGCGCTCAGGTTGGCTGCACGACCACCGACGATCACGACGTCGGAGCTGTGCCGGTGCATGACCGTCAGGCAGCGAGAGCGGGGCTCGCAACGGGGACGTCGACAACGGCCGCCGGAAGCTTGATGCCCTTGACCACCATGTACACACCGACCGAGAACTCCCATGCGGCGATCGGCAATGCGCCGACGAAGGCGGCCGACGACGTCTGTGTGTAACCGCCGAACATCGTGATCACGCCGGAAGTGAACAGCAACGGCGCACCCACAAGCCCCATCAGCGGGATGATGCGCGGAACGAGACGGAATCGGTACATCACCGTTGCGAGGAACAGCGCGTTGATGGCGGGCATGAAGCCGGGGCCGAGCAGGAACGCCCAGTGGTGGGCCGCGACGAGTGCTCGGCTGGTCGTCATCAGCGACGCCGTGTCGCCGCCGGCGGCGTTGCTGCGGAGCGTCACGATCGAAAGAAGGCTGATCGCACCGACGACGAGGATGGCGGCTTCGAGCGTGCGGGAGGTGATGAAGCCGATCGCGGCGGATGGGCTGAAGCGCCGGACCACCGGGTACAACGCGACGGCCGTACCGATGCCGGCGACTGCGCAGACGAAGTCCATGAGGCAGGCAAGGATCACGCCCTTGTCGCTGCCATTTCCGAGGATCCAGCTTGCGTGGTCGACCAATGGAGCCTTGAGCGGGAGTGTCGGGATCGATGCTGCGAACGTCACGAGGTAGAGCACGCCGGCGGCGAGCGCGAGCTTGCGGGTGTTGCTGGTTTCCATGTCATTCTCCTTCGGGTTGGATCTGGGTGAGCGCGACCAGCGGGACGCCGATGTCGCGCAGTTTCTGGAGCAAGCCGTGCAGTGCGGCCTGGTCGACGATCGGGCCGGCGATGACGGTGGTCCCGTCGTCGGCCCGGGTCAGGCTCAGCCCGTCGAACCAGGTCGCCCAGCGGGCGTCCAGATGTCCCTTGACTCGGATCTCGTACTGCACGAACGCAACGTACGAACCAATGTGGTGAGCGCACATCGCCACATGTGGTGATTGACGTGGTGATTGGGTGCGCGGCGCTAGATGCCCAGCTCGTCGGCTCTGCGGACCGCCTCCCGGCGGCTGCTCACACCGAGCTTCGTGTAGATGTTCTTCGTGTGCGTGCGCATGGTGTTCAGCGAGACCATGAGCTCGCGTGCGATGTCGGGCCCGCTCAGGTCGCTCCGTAGCAGCCGCAGCACGTCGAACTCGCGGCCGCTGAGGGGGTCGACGAGACCCTGCTGCGTGCGGGGCGGGGTCGAGACGGCGCCGGTCGTGAGGGCCTCCCGTAGTGCGTGCAGCCGCGGACCGAGGTACTCGAACACCCGGACGTAGCCCTCAGGCTCGGCGAGCGTGACCGCGCGCCGGAGCGTGTCGAGCGCTCGGGATGCGTCGCCGCGGGCATCGAAGGCCAGCGCCTGCACCGCGAGAATCTCGATCACGCTACTGCCGCGGCCGCCCGCCTCGGCCGCAGCCAGCAGCCGGTCGAGCATCGCACTCACCTGCTGGAGCTCGCGTTCGCCGGGCGCGTCGTTGACGAGGATGATCGCCAACGTGATGTGTTCGAACTCGTTGACGTAGCGCAGTTCGTCGTCGGTCGACAGGTTGCGCTCGCGCACCCACGCGCGCGCCGCGTTGCGATCGCCCTGGCGCACGTAGGCGCGCGCCCGGCGTGCGCCGATCGGACGCACCGCAGGGGAGAAGTCGGTGTCGTAGACCCGCTCGGCTTCTTCCAAGAAAGCGAGGCAACCCGCGGTGTCGCCGTCGGCCAGCCGCAGCCCGGCGCGTATTGCCCGCGAGCGGTAGGGATATTGCCGGGTTCCGAACAGTTCGAGCTCTTGGGCGCGCTGCAGCTGCGCGGCAGCGGCGTCGCGGTCGTCGCGTTCGCGCAGGATCTCGGCGAGGCCGACGTGCATGTCGGCGATGCCGCGCAACGGACCGCCACCGTGGTCGGCGACCAGCTGCAAGCCCTGCTCGTAGAGGCGCTGCGCGTCACGCAGTCGTCCCTGGGCAACGCGAATGTCGGCCATCGCAATCGAACACCCGAGGATGTCGGCGATGTGGCCTGCTCGCCGCATCCGGGCAATGGAGTCGGAGTACTGGGCGAACGCAGTGTCGAGGTTGCCCTCCGACCAGGCCGCGAGGCCGAGCAGCGCGTGGGCGGCCGCCCGGCCCATCTCGTCGTCGTCCGGCGCGAGCACGAGCACGCGTGTGGCATGGTCGACCGTGCTGACGATGTCGCCGCCCATCAACGCGAGCGCGGCGCGGTACATCTCGATCGCGCCCGGCAAGGTCGGGAGCTGCGCCTCGTCGACGACGATCATGCCGGCGGCGTCGCGGGCCGCAGGCGTCAGCGCCAGCCACCGCTCGACGTCGCGCAGGTATTCGTCGACGCGATCCAGCGCGCCGATCGACATCAGCGCACCCACGAAGCCGATCGCGAGCACGGGCCGGACGCGCACCGCATCGTCGGGAATGAGCTGCACCCAGGCGTGCATCGTCGCGTCCTGCCGGCTGCGGCGCAGGTCCGGCAGTGCCAACTCGGCGAAGTCGGCGGCCCGGTCGACGTCCCCGGCCGCCAGTGCGTGCCGGATTGCGCTGGACGGGTCGTCGTGCCCGGCGAACCAACCGGCGGCTCGCCGATGCAGCTCCGTCGGGGCTTGTGGGTCTTCGTCGAGGAGCCGCGCGCGCAGTACGTCGGCGAAGAGGTGGTGGTACCGGTACCACTCGCGTCGATCATCGAGCGGAACCACGAACAGGTTCTCCCGATCCAAGGCAACGAGTGTCGCCTTCCCTGCGGTTTCGCCCGTGACCGCGTCGCACAACGATCCCTCGAGTCGGTCGAGCACCGACGTCTGCAGCAGGAACCGCCGCACGGATTCGGGCTGGCGGTGCAACACCTCGCCCACCAGGTAATCGACGATGAAGCGATCGTCGCCGGAGAAACCCGCAATGAAGTCCGCAACGTCTTCGCGCCCCCGCATCGACAGCGCCGCGAGCTGCAGCGCGGCGATCCAGCCCTCGGTGCGCGCGTCCAGCGTCGCGATGTCGTTCGGAGTCAGCTCGAGGCCCATCGTTCCGTTCAGGTACTCCGCAGCCTCGTCGGCGGTAAAGCGCAGATCGGCGGCTCGGATCTCCACCAGTTCGCCGCGCACGCGAAGCCGCGCGAGCGGCACCCGCGGATCGGCCCGGCTCGTCACCACGAGACGCACGCCCGGGGGCAGATGGTCGAGGAGATAGTTGACCTCGTCCAGGATCTCGGGGTTCTCGATGACATGGAAGTCGTCGAGGACAAGGACAACATCGCGTTCGACGCCGTGCAGCTCGTTGACGAGGGTCGCCAGCACGGGATCCGGTGGCGTGTTCGGCGAATCCAAGAGGGCGCGTGCGTTCGTGCCGAGGCCGGGGACGGCCAACTCGAGCGCCGCGAGAACGTACGACCAGAACAAGCCAGGATCGTTGTCTCGCTCGTCAAGTGAGAGCCACGCCACCGCGGCGCCGGCGGCGGCGACCGTACCCAGCCATGCCGAGACGAGCGTCGTCTTGCCGAAACCGGCGGGCGCCGAAACGAGGATCAACTTCGCGTCAGCCGCGCCAGCCAAGCGCGCCTGCAAGCGCGGGCGCGCGACGAGGTTGCGCCGCGGCGACGGAAGGTGGAATTTCGTCTGAATCAGCGGACTCGCCCGATGATCGTCGCTCACGCCGGGTGTGTAGCACAGTCGGATATGGCCAACGACCGCCCGCCGGTTGGGTCACTGGCCGATGCGACCGTCGATCCGCTCGCGCAACAGGTCGGCATGACCGAGGTGGCGGGCATACTCCTCGATCATTCCGACGAGCACTTCGCGCAGCGATATGGCCCCGCCACCGCTGCCGTGTTGGTTCAAGGGATCGTTGGCGGTGATGTCGAGGCTGGACGCCTCGGCCACGAATCGCTCGGCGAAGTCCACCTCTGTACGCCATGCGTCCCATGCTTTTGCAACCACGTTGGGGTCGGGAACAGCACCATCGAAGTCCCCGTCACGGTCAGTCTCAGAGCAGTACAACCGAGTCACGTTCTGGCCTGCCATCAGCACCCGGAACGCCGCACGCTCCATCTCGGCCAGGTGTCGTAGCAGCCCCAGGAGCGACATCGTCGACGGCTCGACGGAACGCCGCGCCAGCGCCTCGGCATCAAGGCCGGAGCATTTCATCTCCAACGTGAGGCGTTGACAGCGCAGGGCTTCGACCAGCGTGGTGCGCTCGTCGCCCAACGTTGGTCCGTGTTCCCGAGGGTCGTCGTCGGACGGCGTGCCGTCCGCGGTGAACATGTCGGCTCGTCGGGTGGTGGCCATGCCCGCAATCATTGCCGCGCGGCATGCCAGTATGCACGCGCGCCAAGGAGTGTTGTCGTGTTGGGTGGACGTATCGAGAGCGGGAGGGCCGATGCCGAGCGCCGATGAGATCCGAGACGGTCAGCGAGAGCGGTGGGCCGGGCTTTCTGCTGGTTGGGAGAAGTGGGACTCGGTCATCATGGATCAGCTGGGCCCGGTCGGCGCAGCGATGATCGAGCGTCTCGGTATCGCCGAAGACCATCAGCATCTCGACATTGCATCGGGCACGGGCGAGCCCGGTCTGAGCATCGCGAGACTGTTGCCGAAGGGGCGCGTCGTGCTGACCGACCTCGTTGCCGAGATGCTCGACATCGCCGAGCGGCGGGCCAAGGCGCAAGGAGTCACCAATATCGAGACGCGTGTATGCAGTGCAGATGATCTGCCGTTCAACGACGCGACGTTCGACAGCGTCTCTGTGCGTTTCGGTTACATGTTCTTGCCCGACATGGCCAAGGCGACGGCCGAGTTCGCGCGCGTGCTCAAGCCGGGCGGACGTGTGTGTTCGTCGGTGTGGGTCAAGCCCGAGGCAAACGCGTGGACGACGATCGCCATGCAGGCAATCGCGACTGAGGTAGCGGTGGCGCCACCCGACCCCGACGGGCCGAATATGTTCCGGTGTGCGGCGCCTGGATATGTGAGTGCCCTGTACGAGGGCGCGGGGTTGCGCGACATTGCGGAGTGGGACGTCGACGTCGCGCTCGTGACGCGATCGACCGCGGAGTATTGGGAGATGATCAGCGACCATGTCTCGCTCGCAGTTACGGCGCTTCAGCAGGTCGACGAACCGGCGCGCGAGCGGATTCGGGCCCACGCCATTGCGAACGTGAGCGCGTTCGAACAAGACGGCGAGGTCCGGGTTCCTGGCGTGGCGCGGTGCATCGTCGGAACGAAATAGAGCGTCGAGCGCACGGGCGTGCACCGCGCACTGCGAAGCCAAGGAGAAGGTTGGCGACGTCAAGGCCAAGGTCGACGAGGCTGCGGACACTTTGGCCAAGAAGGCCGGGACGGTGATCGACAAGGTGAAGCACGCGTTGCACCGCGATTAGCTGACTCGCGGAGCCTCGTCGTCCTATCGCGAACCCAACGCAACCTGGCGATGACGCTACGGTCGCTCGGCGTGACTGATGCCGCGGATACTTCCAAGCCCGCCAGCCCGGTGACTGCGGCGGTCAACGCCGCGGCAGCAGCTCGGTTCGATTTCGCCGACAGGGCTGACTTCGAGCGGGTGCATCGGGGGCTGTTGGCCCAACTTGATCCGCCGGTGATCCGCGGCGCGGCAGGCAACATCTTGTGGGATGTGAGTCGCTTCGATTTCGTTCAGGGGGATGCACCGTCGTCGGTGCATCCAAGCTTGTGGCGTCAGGCCCAGCTGAACAACGTGCACGGCTTGTTCGAGGTGGTCCCGGGGATCTATCAGGTACGCGGTTACGACATCTCGAACGTCTCGTTCGTTCGTGGCGACCAGGGGTGGATCGTGATTGATCCCCTGACCGTTGCGGAGACTGCGAGAGCCGCGCGCGAGTTGATCGACGCGCAGTTCGGCCCGCTGCCGGTCGTGGCGGTGATCTACACGCACAGTCACGCCGATCATTACGGTGGTATCCGCGGCATCGTCACCGATGAGGAACTCGCGTCAGGCGCCGTGCGGATCATCGCACCCGATGGCTTTCTCGAGGCGGCGATCAGCGAGAACGTGACCGCTGGCCCGGCGATGACTCGGCGTGCGACGTTCATGTACGGCATCCTCCTGCCTGCCGGTCCTCTCGGTCATGTCGACGCGGGTCTCGGCAAGACGATCCCAGTCGGGGAGCGCGGCCTCATCGCACCGACGGAGGCGATCACCGAAACCGGTGCCAACCTCGAGATCGATGGGGTGCCGATCGAGTTCCAACTGACCCCGGGAACTGAAGCTCCGGCGGAGATGAACTTCTATTTCCCGACGTATCGGGCGGTGTGCATGGCTGAGAACTGCACCGCGACGCTGCACAATGTGTACACACCGCGCGGCGCTGAGATCCGTGACTCGCTGGGATGGAGTAAGTACATCGACGACGCTATCGACCGGTTCGGCGATCGCAGCGACGTCGCGTTCGCAAGCCATCATTGGCCGCGGTGGGGCCATGGCGACATCGGCGCGTTCCTCGGCGGTCAGCGTGATCTGTACCGGTACTTGCACGACGAGACCATGCGGCTCGCGAACCACGGCCACACGTCGGTTGAAATCGCCGAGATGATCACGCTGCCCCCGACCATTTCTGACGAGTGGTTCAACCGCGACTACTACGGCACGGTCAACCACAATGTGAAGGCCGTCTATCAGCGCTACCTCGGCTGGTTCGACGCGAACCCCGCCCATCTCCACGAACTCCCCCCGGTCGAGACCGCGGTCCGTTTCGTCGAGTACATGGGCGGCGCCGACACGGTGCTCGCCCGAGCGCACGCCGACTTCGCTCGCGGCGAGTACCGGTGGGTCGCCCAGGTCGTCAACCACGTCGTGTTCGCCGACCCGACGAATCAGGCCGCTCGCCAGCTACAGGCCGACGCGCTCGAACAACTCGGCTATCAAGCCGAGTCCGGACCGTGGCGCTCCTTCTACCTGACTGGCGCCCAGGAACTGCGCAACGGCACACCGTCGCTGCCCGGAATGCGGGGGGCAGTGAGTATCGACGTCATGCAAGCCATGACCCCGACGATGGTGCTCGACAACTGCGCAGTGAAGCTCAACGGTCCCCGCGCGACCGATCACGAACTCGTCTTCGACATCGAGTTCATCGACCGCGGCGAGACCTACCGGGCGATCGTGGCCAACGGCACCCTGCGCCACGGCCTGGCAGGCGAACCGGCCGCGACAACGGTCCACACCACGATCGAGACCTTCATCAACCTGACCAGCGAACTCACCACCATCACCGACGCCCAGAACACGAAGACGCTGCGCGTCACCGGGCCCATCGACCCGTTCGCGACGTTCGTGTCGCTGCTCGATCAGTTCGACATGTTCTTCGCCATCATCGAACCGTGACACAACGGGATCAGCCCGATACGGAGTTGACCCGCGATCTTGGATACGGGTGATTGTGCGTCAGGCTGCTCGGCGCGCAGCGTAAGCCTCGGCTGGTCCCGAGCTCCGGCGAGACGTCGGCGTAGCGGCTCTCTCCGAGCGGTTCTTCAGTGATGAGGTCGCCGGGCCTTGCGCCAGCTCACCGACCGTCCACTCCCGTGCCACGTCGTCACCATACGAGGTCACGTCGCGTGAGGTGCAAGGGGATGCTCTGAGCACGGTTCGCGCCGTATGCGGCGAGCATGGCCGGCTCGACCCGGCAAACCTCGCGAGATGCCCCTACTGCTCGACGCTCGAAGTGACGACCTATATATGGAGATGCGACGACGGCTGGCCAACCGAGACGCGCTTCGCCGCGCCTCGCCGCCGGGGAATCCCGTTGCCCAGGCGCGTCAGCGGAACTGGAGGCCGCGGATCGGCTTGATGCTCGCCGTCGTGGTGCTTGTCCCCACAGCGGGAATGGCGGTGCTCGCGGTATCGGCGGCGGCACCCCGGTGGTCCGACCGATCGGCTTCGGCCGGAGTGAGTCGCGCGGCCCTGGCAATGCAGCGCCTGATCGCCTTCCGCGGCGATGTGACTACCGAGAACGTCTATTCGGCCGCCCTCGCGTCCGCCGCCGATTACAAACTGAGCCCTGCCCAACTCTCGGCACTGTATGGCGTCGACTTCGCGGGTCTGCTGAGCGACGCGCGGCGCATTGTGGATGCCGACACGATCTGGTCCTCGTTTCCCGAGCTCGCGGCCCACCGCCAGCTCCTGACGCGCGTCCGCCTCGACATCGACGCGAGACGTGCCAGTTTCGCGTCGGTCGAAAAGGTCTTCAGCCCGTTCGCCGCGGCAATCGACGACCTGTGGAAACACCGAGTCGCAGCCGCGCGGACCCTCATCGACGATTCCGGGACGCACGGGTCCGCGCACCTCCGGGCAAGCATCGATCTCGCCGAGTCGACCTTTGCGGTGTTCCGAGCTGCGCAGGATCGAACCAGGTACGCCAACAACCTGCTGCTCGGTCGGAACACGGCTGCCAACGTCGAGGCGCTGATCGAAGCGGACGCCCGCTTTGCCGACGCGGAGGCGCAGGGGAGCGGCCGGCTCGGACCGAAAGCATCCGTTGCATGGCAAGCGTTCGTGCGCGATCCCGCTGCCCGCCGCTTTGAAGCGGTGATCGATCAGACGGTCAAGGTCGGGCTCACCGGCGCCCGTTCACCGTTCGCGTCCGATCCAACGAAATACGGGGCCGCGTTGACCGACGGCGGACGGTGGATCATCGATCTGGCCGACGTCAACGGTGCAGCCGCGAGCGACCTGGGCCTCGTCGCCCGTGAACGCGAGGCGTCGGCCACACGCGCATTCGTCGTGGGGCTCCTCGCGGCCGTGATGCTCGCCGCGGTGGCTGGTGTGATGGCGGAATTGACGGCGCGGTCGGTCAAGCGCCCCGCCATCCGGCTCGCGACGTCGGCCCGTCGGATCAGCCAAGGTGAGTTCTCCCTACCACCGCTGCGGCCACAAGGGCCGCGCGAGCTTGCCGAGACCGCGCGGGCGCTCAACGATCTGACGGCAACGTTGTCGGCGCTCGAGGGGTATGCCGTGAGGCTGGCCGCAGATCCGCGCGCCGCGATCCTGGATCAGCCTCTCCCCGGTCGAACCGGCCAGGCACTGCAGGTCGCGATGGACCGGCTGCGAGAAACGATCCACGAACGAGAGCGGCATCGCGTCGAGCTGCAAGAAGTGGCAACGCACGACGGGCTCACGGGCCTGCTCAACCGCACGGCGGCGCTCGACGCGCTCGAGCGCGACCTGTCGCGATCGAAGCGAGCAGGCACTCCGATGATGGCGTTGTTCCTCGATATCGACACGTTCAAGAGCATCAACGACGAGTACGGACACGAGACCGGCGACGACGCGCTCCGGTTCGTCGCCGATGCGCTGCGGACGACGACACGGACGTCCGACATCGTCGCCCGGCTCGGCGGCGACGAGTTCCTCGTCTCGGGCTCCGCGGTCGACGGGCCCGCCGAGTTCGAAGCCTTCGCTTGGCGGATCCACGAGGCGATCGCATCAGGACGGCTGTACCCAGGCGGTCCCGACGTGAGGGTGACGTGCAGCATCGGAATCGCGGTGGCCGAACTGGCCGACACCGCCGATTCGCTGATCCACAAGGCCGACCAGGCGCTGTATGCCGCCAAGCAGCGCGGACGCGATCAAGTCGTGTCGTACAGCCGTCGCCTCGCTCGACCAGCGAGCCTCATCGCAGCCCCATCCGACGGGGCGCGAACCTGAGAGGCAAGGCATGCTAATGACACGGCTTTGACACTCATCCACAACGGACAAGCTGGGCAGGGCGAGCATCGCGGCGTCGTCGTGAGAATTGCCTGAGCTGCATGTCAGGCTCCAGAGCCCGACGAGTAGCAGGACGTTAGGGCTCGGTTCTTTCCGTGCCTGGTCTGCTTGGGATGGCGACGATGACGACGTTGTCCTGGTAGTGGCGGGTGGTGCTGTTGAAGGCGCCGCCGCATGTGATGAGTGCGAGTCGTGGTGGTCCGGCTCGGCTGAAGAGCTCGGCGGGGAGTTCGTCCTTGGGGATTTGTTGTCGTCCGGTGACGCGAAAGTCGCGTGGACCCAGCCCTGTGTAGTCGACGGTGATGCGGTCGCCGGGTGCGAGCCGTCCGAGGCGCCAGAAGATTCCGGGCCTGCCGTCGCCGTCGACATGGCCGACGAGTACTGCGGACCCGGTTTGGCCGGGACTTGGTCCGAGCCGGTACCAGCCGACGTGATCGATGTCAGGGATGTGGAGGCTGTTGGTCCCGGGTTCGACACCGACGGCGACGATCGGCGCATCGACGCCGATTCCCGGGATCGTGATTCGCGTGGGGAGCGGCGGGCTCGGGACTGTGGTCGCGGTCGGAAACCTCGCGGGTGCATCGGTGAGCGATGGACCGTGTGCGGGAGTCGCTGCAGTCGGCATTGTCGTGGCGGGGGGTGCGATCGTGCCGATCGTGGTGATGCGAGACGCGTGTGGGGAGCCGACGATCAGCGCGGCAGCGATGGAGATCGCGGCGACGACACTGAACGCGCCGACAGCGATCGCGAGCCGTCGTCTCATCTCAGTACCACCGGAGGGTGGAGGAACCTGATTCCTCCACCCTCCCATCGCGGGGTTCACGCGTGTGCGCGTGAACGGATCAGCACGATGCCTGAGCCCAGGATCCCCGCGGCTGCGACGAGCAAGCCGACGAGCGCAAAGGCTGGGATGCCACGGTTGTGGTCGAGGAGTCCCGATGTGCCGGTCTGCGCGGCCATAGGTGTGGCAGCAAGCGGGATCTGTTGGGTGACGACGCCGAGCGTGCTCGCGCTCTGACCCGCTGCGGGAGCACCGATCGCGTAGACGACCGTGGCCATGCCTGCGGTGACGGGCACATCGGCTGGCCCGATGAGCGCCGGTGTGGTGGTGCCGGTCGCGACGACCGACGCACTGATCGTGCCGGCGGGAAGGTCGGCCTTGTCTTCTTTGCCGTTCACGAGGTTCGTGAATGCGGGGCTCCCGTTGGCGAGAACGTCAACGGCGGGTGCTGCGGCGGTGTGGGCAACGGCAAGGCGGCCCTGCCCGGCCGGTGCAGCTGAGACGTCGTTCACGAACGTGAACAGTTTCGGCTTCCCTGCCGCGTCGAGACCCGCGACGAGGCTGGCGTTCGCGCCGGCGGGCAAGTCGACGCTCGTGTCGATTACCGCGCTCGCCGAAGCGGGGTTGTCGCCGGCCTTGAAGATCTTGATCGCATAGGAACCGGCCGGGAGGGAAAGCGGTCCCGCAACTTTGCCGGGTGCGAAGTTCGGGAGGGTCTTGGTGCCGTTCACGTAGACGTCGACGGAAACGCCTGGTACACCGTGCACGACATATACGGTGCCGTCACTGGCAGCAGCACCGGCGGGGCTGGCGACTGCCAGTCCTGCGAGCACGCTGACGCCGAACAGCGCAGCTACGAGCTTCTTGAACATGGGAACGGTTCTCCTCGTTCTCGGGGGCGGGTCCGCCCTGAAGGTCGATCAACTGTCGACCGCCCCGTCTACGGAGGCGGCATCCGAATGGACGGGTGGATCGCAGACCTTCTTGGGTCGCCGTCCACTTTCGGTGTCCGTGGCGTAGGCGAGTTGTGTGGCACTCGGCCTGAACTGCGGCTCGACCAGGAGCCAGAAGGGTAAGAACAACTCACGGGCGAGCGCGCCTCCACTCGTTTCGGTGTTCGGCGTAGGTTGGTCCACACACGGTCGGACCAGGTGGAGCTGTGCCGAGAGACGAGATCAGCGAGGCTGACGACGGTGCGCTCGTTGCCGCGATCACTCGCCACGACGAGGCGGCGATGGCCGAGGCCGTCCGACGTCATCGCGGGCCGGTGCTCGCGTTCGCGCGCCGGCTCGTCGGTGACAGCAGCCGCGCTGAGGAGATTTCCCAGGAGGTGTTCTTGCGGCTTTGGGAACGGGCCTCGCGCTTCGATGAGCAGCGCGGGTCGCTGCGTGCGTTCCTCCTCGCGATTACCCATGGGCGAGCGCTCGATGTCATCCGATCTGATTCCGCGCGTCGGATGCGCGAGAAGCGCGACGCGATCCGGACAACCCCTACCGAAGCCGGTGTAGAGCGAGAGGTCGTTGCGCGGAGCGTCGCCGAAGCCGTCCACCACGCGCTGTCACAGCTTCCCGACAACGAGCGACGGTCAGTCGAACTGGCCTACTTCGGGGGTCACAGTTATCGGACGGTCGCGCAGATGCTCAACGAGCCGGAGGGCACAATCAAAGGCAGGATCCGCACCGGCTTGGGGAGGCTTCGCGCGGAACTCGCGGCCCAAGACCTTCGAGGTCCCTGATACGCGAACGCCTGTGAGCCCGGGGTTTCAGTTGAGCGCCCCACGCAACGCGGTGCCTGCTCGTTGCAGTTCGCCGTTCATCGCGTCGGCGAGTGCTGCTAGCGCAGTAGTGACGTGAGCGCGCTCGAACCCGTGGGCCGGGCCGGTGTCGAGAAGCCACTGCACATGCTCATCGATCAGGTTGGCTTCCTCGATGAGCAGCGCACTTTCGACGACCTGGAGGACGCGCTGTAGTTCTTCGCCAAGGACGGGCGCTGCGGTGTCACCGTTCCTGGTCGCTTCGATCGCGGCAGCGACGAGCGCGTGACGCCGATGGACGAACGCTGCGTGTTCGGGAACCGGGCGGGGCGCTTCGGCCAGGTGGCTCGGTGGCGACAGCGCCCACGATCGCAGGACCCGGACTGCGTCGCCCGGCACGTGTGCGAGCGCGTCGAGACCGAGCCGCACTGCGCGATCGGTTGTCGGCAGCGCCCGGCCGCCGCCCACAACGGGTATGGCGAGATCGTGCGCCACCTCGACCGAGCGAGCCACGCCGACAAGGGCGGTCGGCATCGAACAACTCAGGGCGAGCGCAAGGGGCCGTTGCATTTCCAGACATTCTCCGAGATCCGCGGCGGGTACCGACGCGCCGAGATACATCACGCGGTAGCCGTCGAGTGCGAGCGCGCTCGCGACCACCCGACCACCCAACGCATGGGCATCGTGCTCGGCACTCGACACCACCACCGCCGGACCCTGCGGGCTCTCGGCGATCGCGCCGAGCCTCACCAGCAGATCCTCGACCGCCGCGCTCGCTGCATGCTCCTCGGCAATCCCGAGATCGCCCGCAGCCCAGCGACGGCCCAAATCTGCTTGCACCGGACTGAGCACGTCGACCGCGATCTCGTCGAAGGGCATTCCCTCGGCAAGCAGCTCGACCGCGAGCCGGTAGGCGAGCGGAACGTCGCCGCTGACGAGAGCAGCCAGCATCGCAAGACGCTCGTCGCCTGCCTCGGGATGGTCGGAATCGATACTCATCGAACGATCTCCAAGATGTCTCGCCGTCGATCCTACGTTGCGTGTGCCGCGAGCCGTCGCGTTGTGCGCCGACGGTGCCCGCGAGACGTCCGCCCGCAACGAACGGCATCAGTCACAACCGACATCGTTGCGTTCCCGCGCATAGCTCGGGTGGCATCCGCGATCGTCACGCCACCGAGCACGACACGCGGCCGCCGCCACACGACTTCGAGTCGGGGTGGCCGCGGGTAGTCCCACACCGATTGCTGACTGGGCCCACGCTCGGCGCGCACGGGCATGTTCGTGGAGCGACTCATGCAACTGCTACGGAGCGGCCCGCTCGGACGGATCATTTGCAACTCGGTGACCGGACAGGGTTCCGTGGTCGAAGCGACGTGCGCCCGTCCGTCGACGGCGTGTCTCCGTACCATGGGTCATGACTGACGTCAGCCCGGACGATCCTGACATGACCGACCAGTCGTCATCGCTGGCGATGCTCCGCCGCTACAACGTCTTTGCCGGAGGCCTGCATCTCGCCCAAGCAGTAGCCATCGTGACGTTGGCGAACAGTTTCTCGTTGCCCATACGCGCCACCTACATGACAGGTCCTCCCGGACCTGCCGTCGGCAGCCAAGCAGTCACGTTGTTCAACCTCAACTTCGCGTGGGCGATCGCCACATTCTTCGCGCTCTCGGCCTTGGCGCACTTCACTGTCGCCGGGCCCCGCTGGGCGTCCTACCAAACCCTCCTCGACAAGTGCCGGAACCCATACCGGTGGCTCGAATACTCGCTGAGCTCGTCGATCATGATCGTGCTGATCGCCATGCTTGTCGGCATCAACGACATCGCAGCGCTGCTGGCGTTGGTCGGTGCAAACGCTTCGATGATTGGGTTCGGATGGATGCAGGAACGCTATGAGGCGCCCGGTGCGGGCCTCGGCCCCTTCTGGATCGGCTGCCTCGCCGGCAGTATCCCGTGGATTGCGATCACGATCTACCTTGTCGGACCCGGCGCCGACCAACACGCCCCTGCGTTCGTGTACGGAATCTTCGTCTCGCTGTTTGTCTTCTTCAACTGCTTCGCGATCAACCAATGGTTGCAGTACAGGCAGGTCGGCAAGTGGAAGGACTACCTGATCGGAGAGCGCGCGTACATCACGTTGTCGCTCATCGCCAAGAGTCTTCTCGCGTGGCAGATCTTCGCCGCAACACTCACCGCGAGCGCAGGGAACTGACGGATCTTCCTCAGGACCTGTCCGGCGTCGACGGTGGGGACGGTGTCGGCGTGCGGTGAGGGTGAGGCATGACGAAGCCTCGGTCGGTCCGCCCCCATGCACGCCGCCAAGGTCGGCGCCGTCCTGGGGGTCAGCGCTGGAACCGTGAGGAACACATTTCTTCGAGTCGGAATCGCGGCGCGATGCCGGGGCATCTCAGTGGAGTTCGCTTGGCTATTGATGTGCTGAAACCGTCAGCGCGTTTCGGCGTGTTGGCTTGCGGGGCCGGTGGTGTTGTCATCGTGCGGTGCGTGGTCGCTGGCGATGGCTCCGAGCATTCGCTCGAACACGGCGCGCGCGCGGGCAGTCAGGTCGTCGACCGATTCACCGAGCTGGCGCGCGACGGCTTCCCGGTAGATCGCTACACCGAGGGATGCCGCGAGTGTGAGCAGGTGCACGGCGAGCACATCGACGTCGCCGTCGAGTTCGCCGGCGACCGGGAAATACGAGGCCGCGAGGTTTTCGGCGAACGGGAGCGGAGCGAAATCGGGATCGTCATCGAGCGCGAGCAATGCGCCCAGCCGGACGTTCGGGTGGCTCATGACCCAGTCGAATACTGCGAGGCGCCGGCCTGCGAGCCCGCGCGCTTGGTACTCCTGCAGTGGTTCCGCCAGGCGCGCGGTTTCGCGATTGATCGCAGCGCGCAACAGGCCCTGGCGGGTGCCGAACAGGTGATAGATGTTCGCCGGCGTCACGCCTGCACGCTCGGCGACCTCGCTGAGATTCAATCCGGCGAGCACGCCCCCGTCAGCCATTCGCTCGAGTGCGGCGTCCATCAGCCGGTGACTCGCAGGTGCGGGCACTTCGTGCTCCGTTTGCCGTTGGCCCATCGGGCCAGCCTCGCACGCCGCGGGTCCGCTTGACGAGTAACTAATGATTCATTAGTATCTACTTCCGACACATCATGCGATCAGGAGAGACTCGATGGCGCGCAAGACACTCATCGCACTCGCGCTCAGCGCGTCGGTCCTTGTTGGCATCACCAATGGTGGCGCGCCGAGTGGTGCGAGCTCGGGGACGATCGCCCTTCCTGGGCGCACGGATCTGATCGTGCACCCGGCTGGTGTGGCCGACGTATCGAGGGACGGTTACACGTACCGCTACTTCGAGAACCGTGCGTACCCGTGCGCGATCAGCGGCTACCAAAGCTTCGCCATCGGTGTTGCGACCGGATCGTCGTTGAGCGCGGCCGCGCCGCTCTGGGTCAAGATGCACGGCGGTGGCCAAGGGTGGTTCGACGACCTGGGCAAGCCAAAGCCGAGCGCAGGGAACAAGAGGCAGGAATCGCTGTCCCAACTCCTGGCCGCGTCCGACTCGGGCCTGACGAGGCTGATCCGGCGCTCGGGTGCGGGCTTTCGAGTGCTCCTCGTGTCGATGTGCAGTCACGACATCTACGCAGGTGTGAACTCGACCGACCCCCACAACCCGAATCTCGACGCCGCCGGCCTTCCTCGTACGACGAATGGACTCATCTCGGTCAAGGCCGCGATCCAGTACACGCGCGCTGTTGTGCCGACGACGAAGTTCTTGCTTTACGGCACGAGCGCGGGCAGCGCCGGTGCGCTCAACGTCGGCTGGGGACTCCAACGCCAAGGGCTCGCGCCCGCCGGCCTCATCGCCGACTCGGGCCTCATCAACCAGGAAGCCGAACTCGCGCGCGTCGAGCAGGGCACGTGCGGATCGAAGGGCATGACGCTCGACTCGCTCACGCGCTCATCGGCACGCTGGGCTCCCGAGATCAGCGATCCCGCGAACCAACCGGACCTCCTGGTGTCCAATGGATCCCTCACGGTGCCGGTGTTCCACCTCTGGAACCTCGGCGACAGCAACACGTGCGGCAACACGCCGATGGTGTGCCCCCTTCGTGACGGCTCCACACCAACGCTCTGGTCGGCCACGTGCGGGCACACGCCACTGTCACTCGCCATCGCCGGACTCCCCGGGAGCCGTCACTCGGCAAGCCTCGGCGTGTGCGTGAACGCGTCGACCACCGACGGGAATCCCTGCGACAAGCACGTGGTCGGGCTTTCCAGGGCGAACCGCAGCGATCCCACGTATGCCCCGAATGCACCGACTGACTTCATCCCCGTCATCCGCGACTGGGCGCTCGCTCGTCTCACCGACAGCTGACACGCCCATGTAATCCTCGGCGTCGTCGCGGTGGCGGGGCGCGATTCTTCGTAGGTTGATCGTCAGGCCCGGTCGGGCAGTAGTCGACTACACGACGGCGAGCGAGATCAGCCGCGAAGCGCTGCAAGGTTCGTCGACCCGCGGGATGGGTCGCTCAGTGTCCTCCCAGAGCAAGCAGGTACCCGTACGACGTGATCGGCGTGTCGCCCGTGCCGTTCGGCGGGTTCCACGCGACGCCTACCCAACCGTTGCCGGCGCGGATCCCCGTCAGTGTCGGTGCGTCCGGCGTCGACACCGGCAACGGCCCGCCCACGTTCTGCCAGCCGCTGAAGGCGGCGCCGTTCGGGGCGTTCTGCGCGCTGCGGTACAGCTGGTGGTCGGTACTGACTGCGAACAGGTTCTGCCTGCGAGATCCAGCCCCACGACGACGTCGTCGGGCACGTTCCCACCGAGATTCGTCCAGTTCGCAGCGACGGGCCTGCTCGCCGACGTCTGCGCGTTCGTGTACAGACTCGTGTCGTCACCCGCCAGTACACCTGCTGGCGGCCGTCCGCGTCGTAGCCGATGGTCGGGGTCGCGTACGCCGGGAACGGGCCCTTCCCGCCGATCTGCGCCCAGCTCGAGAACCCGCCGTTCACGCCGGTCTGGTACTTCCAGTACATCGAGCCGTCCATACCGATCGCATAGACCCCGGCCGAGGGCTTGGAACCCCCTCGTTCGTCGAAACTGTTACCGGTGATCGTAAGGTTCCGGGCGACAACGACGCCATCGCTCATGATGCCACCCGCACCGACGATGGCCCCTCCTGAATGGTTGTTGGCGATCGTGACGTTGACGGCGATCATCTTCACATTCCCGCTGGGAAGACAGCCAGCTCTCGATGGCGGCCGTCGACGCGTAGTTGACGGAGTTGCCGGTGATCGTGCTGTTCAGGACCTGCAGGAACCCCGAATTGTTGATCGCGGCGTGCGTGTTCGACGCGAACGGAACGATGCTGCGCGTCACGGCGGTGCACGAGAAGCCCGACGCGCCGTACACCGTGCTCGGCTAGGCGGTCGACGACATCGCAGCCACGGTGCGAGAACTCGCGGCGAAGGGAGTCGCGTTCCACCGCTACGACGGAATGGTGCAGGACGAAGTGGGTATCTGGACCACACCCAGGCGGTGACCACGTCGCCTGGCTCTCGCGCCGCGGGTCCAGCGCCGGGGGGACAGATCACCCGGGCCACTACACGGGATCACCTCATTCGTCCCGACCTCACTTGTTGGGATCCCAGCCCGCCGGATCAGGACTAGGGCCGCCGAGCTGACAGGTCGTGGCCGTCACCACACGGCTGATATCAAACAAAGCCGATCCAGAAGCGGGAGCCGGCGGCCAACCAGTCCACGCTCGTGGCTGCTCGCCAGGCCGCCTTGATTGCCAGCTTGGTCCATCCCGCCTTGCTCCCACTCACGAGGCCGTAGAGCTGGTCACCGCCGAATGTCGTTCCAATTCCCAAATCGGCCATTTTGACCCCGACCCACGCTCCGACCGAAGTTCGGCCGACGAAATCCGCGAGTCCGACATTGGCCGCAGCCACCCTCACCGCCGTGGCCTCCAAGGCGGCCCCGCCGATGGCACCCAAGGGATTGACCAATGGCCCGACTCCGTTGCCGGCACGGTAGGCGTCCGAGCATGTGTCGACCCCCGCGCCCAAGGCGTTGGCCGCGTTCGTCGCTAGATCCCAGGGGGTCCAACTGTCGATCTCGCCGCGCATGGCGTCGCTGACGTCGTCGAAGTAGTCGAGACCGGTTGGATCGGTGGCGTTAGTCGGTGAGCTCCCGGCGTAGGTGTATGGCGCGCCGGTGAGGGTGGCGAGGGGGTCTTTGGTGATGAATTGTTGGGTGGTGGGGTCGTAATAGCGGGCGCGGAGGTATTGGTAGCCGGTTTCGCGGTCGGTGTATTGGCCGGCGTAGCGGAATGGGTTGAGGCTCGTGCCGGTGGTCGCTGTGGGGTTGCCGTATGCGTCGTAGTCGTAGCGGGCCGCAATGGTGCCGGGGCTCGATGTGAGGAGCCGGGTGCTGCCGAGTTGGTCGTGTTGGTAGTACAAGGCCGTCGTACCGTTGACCTGTTCGAGCGGCAGGCCGTGCGGGCCCGTGAGGTAGGCGGTGGCACCGTCGCTCACGATGAGGGGTTGTCCTTGTGCGAGGCTCCAGACAAATTTCGTGGTGACGCCGGATACGGTCTTCGCGGTTCGGAGGCCGTCGCCGTTGTAGGTGTAGGTGTCAGACGTGCCGTATCGGGTCATCCGGTTCGCCTGGTCGTACGTGAGTGTTGTGGTGGCGGTCGGCCGCGTGATCGTCGTGCGGTTGCCTTGCGGGTCGGAGACGTACGTCGTCGTTCCGGTGGGACGGACGACCTTCGTGAGTTCACCGTTGGCGTTGTATGTGTTGTTCGAGGTCGTCGCGCCATTCACGAGGGTTGACGTGACCTGGTCGGCCTTGTCGTACCTGTAGCCGGTGGTGGCGGCCTTGGTGATGCGGTCGAGTCCGTCGTAGCTGTAGGTCTTGGCGTTTTCGGTAGTGAGGCGATCGGTTTGGTCTCGCGTGTACGCGAGCGACAGCAATGTTGTAAACGCTCATCGAAAACGACAGCACCTGTGATGGGTTTGTGATCATCGAAAACGACAGCACCTGACGGTCCCCGTTTGCTCGTGGGCTCTCTCCGAGGCTTCCTCGGAAGGAGTTCCGGCGAGCAGGACGGGAGAAGGGTGCTTACCGATATGGAGCTGTGGTCAGAGATCCGGCGCAAGGTGTTGGTCGAGGGGGTCTCGAAGCGCGCGATCTGTCGTGACTACAAGATGGGTTGGAGGACGGTCGACAAGGTCCTTGCGCATGTGGAGCCGCCTGGGTATCGCGGGCGGGAGCGACGAGCCCAGCCGGTGTTGGGTGCGTTCGTCGGGGTGATCGACGAGATCCTCGAGTTGGATCGTGACGCGCCGGCGAAGCAGCGGCACACGGCTCGACGGATCTTTGACCGGCTCCGCGAGGAGCACGGCTATCGGGGCAGCGAGGTGCAGGTCCGCCGTTACGTCGCCCAGCACCGTCGACACGCCCGCGAGGTGTTCGTCCCGCTGAGCCACCCGCCGGGTGAGGCCCAGTTCGATTTTGGTGAAGCCACGGTCGTGATCGCTGGTGAGCGCATGAAGGCGGCGTTCGCGGTGATGACGTTGCCGTTCTCGGATGCGTGGCATCTGTCGGCGTATCCGCGTGAGTGCACCGAGACGTTCCAGGCTGCGCATGTCGCTGCCTTCTCGTTCTTTGGTGGTGTGCCGACGCGCACGAGTTACGACAACACGACCATCGCGGTCAAGAAGGTGATCGGCCGTGAACGCGAACTGACCCGCGAGTTCTTGCGACTCGAGTCGCACTATCTGTTCGCGCATCATTTCTGTCGAGTCGGGCGCGGCAACGAGAAAGGAGTCGTGGAGGGCCTCGTTGGCTACGGACGTCGCAACACGATGGTCCCAGTCCCGGAGTTCGACACGTTCGCGGCGTTGAACGTCTATCTCGAAGCGTGTTGCATCGCCGATCTGGACCGGCGGGTGCGGGGCAAGCCGCAGTCCAAGGCCGAGCGCTTGGAGATCGACCGGGCCGCGCTGCTCTGCCTGCCGAGCGTCGCGTTCGAGGCACGCCGAGTCGTTGGCGCCAAGTCGAACTCGTTGTCGTTGGTCCGTTTCGACCGTAACGACTACTCGGTGCCGACCGCATACGCGCATCACGACGTGACCGCCGTCGGCGGCATCGACGAAGTCGCCATCGCGGTCGGGCCGACCGTCGTGGCTCGCCACCCGCGCTGCTGGGCGAAAGAACAAACGACGTATGACCCTCGCCACTACCTGGCGTTGCTGGAACGCAAGCCCGGCGCACTCGACGTCGCCCGACCCCTCGAGGCATGGGACTTGCCCGCATGTTTCGCGATCCTGCGTCGACGTCTCGAAGGCGATCTCGGTTCGGCTGGGACACGCGAGTTCATCAAGGTGCTGCGCATGTTGGAGTCGGCGTCGTTGCGGGAACTTACCGGCGCGGTCGAGGCCGCACTGTCGATCGGCGCGACTTCAGCGGACGCGATCCATCTCATCTTGCTGCACCGTGGGGAACGGCCAGTCGGGCTGTTCAGCCTCGATGGCCACCCCCACCTCAAGTTGTTCGCGATCGATCCACCCGACCTTGGCGCCTACGGCGCTCTGACCCAGATAGGAGCATGACATGAAGACCCTGGAAGCCAAATCGATGGTGCTGTTACGCCACCATCTCAAAGCACTCCGGTTGCCGACCATCGGCGCCGAATGCGAAAAGGTCGCGCACCAGTGCGCGGCTGACAACGTCGATCATCTCAGCTACCTGCTGCAACTCAGCGAACTCGAGTTGCTGGAGCGCGAGAAGCGTGCAGCCGAACGGCGCCTCAAGGCTGCTCGGTTCCCGACCACCAAGACGCTCGAGACGTTCGACTTCACTGCGAGACCGTCGGTCAACAAGATGCTGATCACCGAACTGGCTCGCTGCGAGTTCATCGACAAGCGCGAGAACGTGCTCCTCGTCGGCAACCCCGGCACCGGCAAATCGCATCTCGCGACCGCGCTCGCGGTCGCGGCATGCCACAAGGGCTACAAGGTCCGGTTCTACCGTGCTACCGAACTCGTCACCACCCTGATCGAGGCACGCGACGAGCGCAGCTTCTTGCGGCTCAAGACCCAGCTCGCGAAACTCGACCTGCTCGTGCTCGATGAACTCGGCTACGTCCCAGCGTCCAAGATCGGAGCCGAGCTGCTCTTCGACGTGATCTCCACCGCGTACGAACGCACCGCGATGATCATCACCACGAACCTGCCGTTCGAATCGTGGACCGAAGTCCTGCGGCCAACGTTTCGGTCGGACCGCATCCCGATGGTCGATCCGTTTCCGCGAGAAGTTCGCGCCGAGAAAAGTAGCTCACACGATGAGTGACAAGGACACGGGACCCGCCGCGGGCGTCAAGGGCGTCGTCGAGGGTGTGAAAGGTAAGGCCAAGGAAGCCGTTGGTGCCGTGACCGGAAACGACGAGCTCAAGCATGAGGGCG